>CAZDKL010000011.1:0-46073 GCA_964506185.1 uncultured Candidatus Peribacteria bacterium | reverse complement strand
GCTTAACCAAGGGAAAAAGTGTCTATTTCAGCCCAGAAAATTGTCCACATGCCCAAAATATTCATTATTCATTCTTCATTATTCATTTATAATCCTTCGGAACATTTCCCCTCATATATTCATGATAGAATCAATTCTTTCTTCATCTTACTTGCCATTCTCGGATGCTTTCTCGAATTCTCTTTTTGTTATTCTAATAACAGCTGTGTTGGCGTTAATCGTGGCGTCGATATTCAGAATCGTTATTGGAACTCAAGGCAAAGGGACAGAAAAAATGGAAGCGATTGCAAAGAGTATTCGCCAGGGCTCAATGGCTTTCCTTAAACGTGAATACAGCGTTATCGTTGTATTTGTTCTGATTGTTGGAGCACTCCTATACGTATTCCTGGATACCGGTCTTCAGAATGCTCAAAGTGGAGCGTGGACAAGGCCTTACACAGCATTAAGCTTCGCGTTCGGAGCATTTTGCAGTGTACTTGCAGGTTTCATTGGAATGAGGACTGCAACTTCAGCAAACGTCAGGACTACCCAAGCCGCACGAACCGGTCTCTCCTCAGCTCTCAGAATCGCATTCTTGAGCGGAGCTACTATGGGTCTCTCTGTAGTAGGTTTGGGACTTCTGGGACTGATTGGAACTATGTTGGTTCTAACTCAGAAATTCGGTCTATTTCTCCCCGATGCACTTCAGGTAATTGCAGGATTCAGCTTTGGAGCATCGTCAGTTGCGTTATTCGGACGAGTCGGAGGAGGAATATATACAAAAGCGGCTGATGTAGGGGCAGACTTGGTTGGAAAGGTTGAAGCAGGAATTCCAGAGGATGACCCAAGAAATCCTGCAGTGATTGCAGACAATGTTGGTGATAACGTCGGTGATGTCGCGGGCATGGGAGCAGATCTTTTCGAAAGTTATGTGGGATCATTAGTTGCTGCAATGCTTATTGGAGTAACTGCTGCAACTGCATGGGGCTCCACAATGGAATCTGCAATTTTGTTTCCACTCTTTATCTCAGGTTTTGGAATAATTGTAAGCATTATTGGTACATTCGTAGTCAGAACCAAGAAGGGAGGAGAGAATGTCCATGGCGCACTCAAAAATGGAATCTTCCTTTCATCAGGATTGATGATTATTGGGGCTTACTTCCTTAGCAAGCAGATGCTCCCCGAAGCTATTTACATGGGAGTCTTCTTCGCATTGGTATCAGGATTAGTTGTAGGAGTGATAATTGGAATGCTTACGGAGTATTACACTTCAGACAAGTACAAGCCGGTAAAAGGTTTGGCTGATGCTTCCAAAACAGGTGCGGCAACTACAATCATAGACGGACTTGCTCTTGGATATGTTTCGACGTTCCTGCCAGTGTTGTTCATTGCTATTGCAATCGGAATTGCATACTTTTCCGCAGGACTTTATGGAATTGCAATAAGCGCAGTTGGAATGCTTTCAACTCTCGGAATCACTCTTGCAGTAGATGCATACGGTCCTGTCGCGGATAACGCAGGAGGAATTGCAGAAATGTCCGGACTTCCAAAACAGGTCAGAACCAGAACAGATGCACTAGACTCAGCAGGAAACACCACGGCTGCAATCGGAAAAGGATTCGCAATTGGATCAGCAGCTCTAACAGCTCTCGCATTGTTTGCCGCATTCTCTACAGCTGCGGGTCTGGAATCAATTAATCTGATGAATCCATTAACTTTGATCGGACTTCTCTTAGGAGGAACACTTCCATTCCTATTCTCCGCAATGACAATGAAGGCGGTCGGACGAGCGGCATTCAAAATGATCGAAGAAGTGCGTCGACAGTTCAGAACCATCAAAGGACTTATGGAAGGAGAGGCAGAAGCTGACTCAGCGCGTTGTGTAAGCATTGCAACCAGTGCCGCTATCAAAGAGATGATGTTGCCTGGTCTTATGGCAGTAGCTTCGCCTGTCGTCATCGGATTGGTTCTAGGAGCGGAAGCTTTAGGGGGATTACTTGCAGGTGCACTTGTTACAGGAGTACTCCTCGCCATCTCCATGGCAAATTCCGGAGGAGCTTGGGATAATGCCAAGAAGTACATTGAAGCCGGTAACTTAGGTGGAAAAGGCTCCGATCCGCACAAAGCAGCGGTTGTCGGAGATACGGTAGGGGATCCTTTCAAGGATACTTCCGGACCTTCCATCAACATCTTGGTTAAGCTAATGACGATCGTCAGCGTGCTTACGGTTGGGCTGTATTCAGCTACTGGGTTGTTTTAGTTCTATAGAAAATAATCAAGACTTTCTACTTGCTTAAGTAGACTACTGAGCATAGATTTCTCTCTTTCTTTTGTAAAAGCATGAAACCATATCGTGGAACTGTTTTAAGGCCCAATGAATCAGGCGAGATCCTGGATATGATTGATGATGCTGTCGTGCTGGTTGATGATACAGGTAAGATTGTTGTTGCCGATTCTATTGATGATCTCAGGACAAGAACATCTCAGCTGAGCGGTGAGTTTGGTTTGCATGTCGGTGGACCAGTAGATCTAGATGGTGAGCCCCTTCGTCCGTCGCATCAGGTTTTGATGCCTGTTACTGCGAATACGCATGATCATTCTTTCCAGCCTCCAGGTATACCGGGACAGTTAATAGTCGGCGATCCAGACAGAGGTTTTACTGGTTGGTTACCCGAAACTCTTAAGCGTGGCGAATCTGTTGCCAAGGGTCAAATTGAAAGAGCCAGAGCCATGCTAGTTGGGAAATATAGAGAATTCATTAAGCATGGTGTTGGTGCGACACTTCAATACACAACAAGCTCTTTGGATGCTGCGCGCGAAGCTATTCTTCGCGGTGATGAACACGGATTAAGAGTTGTAGCTGGATTTGTTGCGATGGATCAAAATATGGATGGTATTCACCAAGGTCTTGAGGTGAGAGGTGATGATGCATTATCTGCAACAGAAGCTCTGCTTGATGAGTTTGACGCATCAAGAGTTGCTGTCATTGATAGGTTTCCTATTGCTGTTAGTTCAGAAACACGCAGGAGATTGGCAGAATTAGCACGACGTTATGGCGCGTTGTACGAGACGCATCTGGATGAACAGGATGGTGAGGGCTGTGAGAAAGCTATTCACAGTGGTATATATGGAACATCAAGTGTAGTAGAAACGTTAATCAATGATGGTGTTTTTGATTCAGGTTCACGCGTGGGTTTGGCGCATTCCATTCATACTACTCCAAGGGAGATGGATGATATTGCAGAATGTGTTACAAGAGGGTGCAAGGTATATGTACGAGCATGTCCAAGCTCCAATGCTCAATTGGGAAGTCACTTTGTTGGTGGTGCATTTGTTCCATTCCCGCTTCGCGATTGGGAACAGAGGGGAGTTCGCATTACTTTGGGTACAGATAGGGGAGCCGGTAGGACTTCAAGTATGTTTGCAGAAATGCTAAAAGAGCACGGTAGGCATCCTGCGGACAATCGTCCTTCTTATCAAGAAGTACTAAAATTTGGCACTTTAAGTGGCCTGGAATCACTTGGGATTGATACGCGAGATACAAGTATTAGGGAAGGCAATATGGCAGAGTTTGTGGCTGTAAAAATGAGTGGAAATGACGGATTTTATGAGCCTCATGATCATCATGGAAATCCTGAATTCACAGCTGCACGGATAGCCGATGGAGGTCAGGACTCATCGGGAGTAGAGGCACTGTGGGTTAAGGGGAAGCAATTGAAATAATCAATTAAAACAATTGTAGCTGAAGATCTGTTCCCTGTTGCCTCGATACTTCTTTTTCGCCATCCCAGTTTCTTAGTTTATCAGCATATTGTCGTTCATCAGCGGATATTCCATAGAATGCTGCCAAGAAATCCAGTGCCTCTCTGTTATTGGCACAAATTACAGAATCTACAGGTTTGTCAGGATCATTTTCTTCATATTCATCAACTCTTTCATGTCTTCCTTCTAATCGTTCCAGTTGAGCTAATACTTCTGGACTACATATTGCACATTTGTCTTCTTCTGCAATAGATCCTTGTTCTGCAAAGCGATCTTGTACATCAATTAACCAATTGTATGCACCATCGTAATTAACAAAAATGATTGGTACCGGATAGTTGGTGCCGAGCTTGCCTTGTTGTTGTAAGCAAAGTAATTCAAATCCTTCATCCATTGTTCCAAATCCTCCCGGGAAAAAAACGAATGCTGTGCGGTTTTCCTGATTTTGACGAACACCCGCATCTACAAGTCCTACTTTTCTGGCAAGGAAGTATTGGCATATTGCCACTCTTGAATTTGCAAGAACAGGTGATACTTCTTGTTCAAATGCAGCATTAGCAGTATTTAGACCTCCTATTTTTACAGCAGCAACATTGCCTCCAGCTTCAATACCACCAACACTAGCTGCCTCCATGATCCCAGGGCCGCCACCATTCCATATTGTACTTCCTAGAAGGATGCTAGTTTCTCTGCTGAGTTCAACGGCTCTTTGGAAGTTCTTTGAGTCAGGCGCATCACGTGCAGATCCCATGCATACTACCCCTCTTCCCTCACTGCCTACAACTTCATAGGCGCTGAGCATTTCCTGTTTGACTCTTTCTGCACTTTGTCTGTGTGATTCCTCAGCTAATACATTGTTTCTTGTATGCAGAGCAATCTCTTGCTGTATACGGTGAAGAGCTTTACGAGCTGGCTGACGATCACCGTTATCCAAGACATCTCTAATTTGAGTCAAGATATATCTGCAGAATTGTCCTTGTCCTTCAGTTTGTTCAAGCCATTCTGAAAGTAGCTGTTGTGCTAGTTCTTGCACAGGAGGATTACAACCCTTAGTTTCGTTTTCTACGAGCCTTTGAAAATCTTCCACACGTCGCATTATGCATTTTATAATGAATATACTGTTTAATGTCAATTCATTCACAATCCTTTTTTAGGTACGAAATATTGGCTTGATTCTTGGATTTATTTCTGTAAACTGCCCAGCGGGCGGGTCCTCCCTGGCCTGAGCCAAGTCGAAGGCCAGAACATAGGGATTGCCCATTTTTAAAATGATTCCACCTAAAGGCACAAATAAGGCTAGTAGTAAAAAAACCAAAAACCAGCTGACAACCTCTCCCCGCTACATCATTACGACAGGCGGAGTTTGTTCAAGTTTAGGCAAAGGAATAGCAACTGCATCAATGGGAGCAATCCTAAAAGCATGTGGTCTTAAGGTCTTTGTAATGAAGCTTGATCCGTACCTGAATGTTGATCCGGGTACGATGAGTCCATTTCAGCATGGGGAAGTATTCGTCACGGATGATGGAGCGGAAACTGATTTAGATTTAGGTCATTACGAAAGATTCATAGATACTCCAATGAGTCAGCTGAGTACTGTGACAACGGGACAGGTTTATTCCGGAGTGCTGGCACGGGAGCGCAGAGGAGATTTCCTCGGAGGTACAATCCAAATTGTTCCTCATATAACTGATGCTATTAAAGACGCAATGATCAAAGCTGCGGAGGAAAGCGGAGCGGATGTAATGATGGTGGAGATCGGAGGAACAGTGGGGGATATAGAAGGCGAGCCATTTATGGAAGCACTCAGACAATTTAAGTCAGACTTGGGTCCGGAGAGAGTTTTCCATGTTCATCTGACACTACTTCCGTACTTAAAAGGCTCCAAAGAGTTGAAAACAAAGCCAACACAGCTTTCAGTCAGAGAGCTAAGGCGCATTGCACTGCAACCTGACATGCTTATGGCACGTGCTGACTACAAGATTCCAAAAGATCTTCTCGATAAGATCAGTAAATTCTGCGGAGTCGCTCGCGAAGCTGTTGTTCCTGCTCAAACAGTCAGTTCAATTTACGATGTTCCGGAAAATTTCCAGAAATACAAAGTTGCTCAGATCATCGGAGAAAAGTTAGGTCTTGGAAAACTTGACCCCGACATGTCCGAATGGAAAAAAGGCAGAGAAAGGCACGAAAAAGCGATCAAGGAAGTCAAAATTGCATTAGTTGGAAAGTACACTCACTTAGAGGATGCGTACATGTCAGTCATCGAGGCAACCAAGACTGCTGCAGTGCACAACAAGCGCAAGGCGGAGATAGTTTGGATAGACTCAGAGAAGCTGGAGCAAAAAGATAAGGAGACTTGGGATGATCTGAAGGGTTGTGATGGAATAATTGTGCCTGGAGGATTTGGACTCAGAGGAATCGAAGGAAAGATTGCAGCTGCAAAGCATGCGCGGACAAACAAGGTTCCATATTTAGGCTTATGTTTAGGTTCACAAATAATGGCGATTGAATTTGCGAGGGCGAAACTAAAAGATCCACAGCTTACAAGTGAGGAGTTTGATGAAGAGAGTAAAGTTCCAAAGTCAAAATATGTCGTTAACTTCCTTCCAGGACAGCACAAAGGAAGAGCCAAGGGTGGAACCCTCAGATTAGGAGCTTATCAATGCAAGCTCAAGAAAGGAACCAAAGCGTATCAGGCTTACAAAGACTCGGGTCAGCTAGGAGATGACGATACAATCTCTGAGCGTCACCGTCACAGATACGAATTCAATAACAATCTCAGAAAGAAATTGGAAGAAAAGGGCCTCATCTTTTCAGGTGAATGGCCGGAAACTAAGCTAATGGAGATTGTTGAGCTAAAATCCCATCCATTCATGCTTGGATCGCAGTTCCATCCGGAATTCAAGAGCCGCCCACACAGGCCTCAGCCATTATTCAACGCTTTCATGGAGGCAGTTGTAGGATAAGAAATCCTAAACCCGAAACCCGAAACAAGCACGAAATCCGAATATCGAAATCGGATTACGTTTCTAATTTGATATTTAGTGCTTCAGATTTGTTTCATATTTCGTATTTCGTATTTAACTGCTCTTTAGCTAGAATACAGATAAAGTGAATCTAAAGCAGAACATCCTAGGCGTCACATTTCCCAACCCTACCGTCCTTGCTTCAGGCATCTGGGGCATTACGGCTTCAAGCTGGAAGCGCGTTGCAGAGAATGGAGCAGGAGGAGTGACAACAAAATCACTCTGGATCAGAGAACACAAAGGCCATCCGAATCCAACAGTGATTGCAAATGAGCATTGGACACTCAATGCAGTCGGACTTCCCGACGCAGGTCCGGAAAAAGCGCGCGAAGAGATCAGCGAATATCTAAAAGATAAACCAGTTCCATTGATTGCAAATGTTGTTGCAGGAAAAGTTGAGGACTTCGTTGCGATTTCGGAAATTGTATGTGGATTAGGACCAGATTTTCTGGAAGTAAACATCAGTTGCCCTAATGTTGAAGACGAATGCGGTAAACCTTTTGCATGTAGCGTACCTGATGCGAAACGTGTCACGGAAGAAGTTAAGAAAGTCAGTGGTAAAGTTCCAATATTCATCAAGCTTTCACCAAATGTTGATGACATTGGAGCTGTTGCAGCTGCTTGTGCGGAGGCAGGAGCTGATGGATTCACTGCAGTTAATACTTTTGGGCCAGGAATGGCTATCGATCTTAAAAGTCGTCAGCCAATACTTGCGAACAAGGTTGGAGGACTCTCCGGACCGGGCTTAAAACCAATTGCAGTCAGATGCATACACGATGTTTATAAGGCAACTGGCGGGAAACTTCCCATAATCGGAACGGGAGGAGTGCACACGGGTGAGGATGCGCTTGAATTTATGATTGCGGGAGCTACGCTTATTGGAATCGGAACTGCAATAGGCGAGCGCGGGCAGGATGTATTCAAAAAAGTCTGTGACGAAATGCAGGAATGGTGTGAAGAAGAGGGAATATCAGAGATTGCGGAGTTAGTGGGAAGCATGAAGGGATAGTTAAAAGTTAAGAGTTAAGAGTTAAAAGTGCTTTTATATTCGATTCTCTTTAGTAACTTTTCACTTTTAACTTTTCACTTTTAACTTATACAATATTCATACATGCAGAACCGCCTCCCCACCACCTACCGCATCGCTTCAGTCAGGCAAGAAACAGCTGATGTGCAGACTTTTACTTTTGATATGAGTTTGGGAGCTAAGCCCGGTCAATTTGGAATGATTTGGCTTCCGGGAGTTGATGAGGTCCCTATGAGCATTGCTTACGACTCCGGTTCTGAGCTCAAGATTACATTCTTTGCAGTAGGAGATATGACCAAAGAGCTTGCGAAGAAGAAGGCAGGGGACCTGGTGGGACTCAGGGGTCCTTTTGGAACGCATTATCAGTGGAAGAAAGATCAGAAGCTTGCTCTGCTTGCAGGAGGATACGGTGCGGCGCCCATGTATTTCACAGCTCATGAAGCGGTAAAAGACGGATGCGATGTTCACATCTTTGTCGGTGCCCGTTCAAAAGAACATCTGCTTTATATTGATGAACTCAGTTCTCTAAAAGGAGCGACATTGCATGTTGCAACCGATGATGGGTCAGAAGGTTATAAGGGATACAATGTGTCTGAGCTCAGCGAGATGATTGAAGGAGGGGAATCGTTCGACGAACTTCTGGCTTGCGGTCCGGAAATGATGCTTAAGGCAGTCTCAGGCATTTCTTCAGACAAAAAAATCCCGTCCCAGCTCAGCTTAGAGCGCTATATGAAGTGCGGATACGGGCTTTGTGGGAATTGCGTGGTTGATCCACTTGGAATCAGGTTATGTATAGATGGGCCAGTAATTAATAATGATATATGTGTTCAAATTCACGAATTTGGAAAATATCATCGCGATGATGTTGGGCGAAAACACGAATTCTAGTACGATAGAATCATGAGTCCTGACCATTTATCCAAATATACGAACCCGAATATCTTCAGAAAGAGATTTGTGAAGGGGTTCGTCAGAGACGTTATTGAACTTTACCGAAAAACAAATGGAAAAAGCATTTTGGATATCGGTTGTGCGGAAGGATACGTGTTAAATCAGATTCATGAGAACTTTCCTGATGTAAGATGCGAAGGATTGGACATTAGCGAGGAGTCATTAGCATGCGGACGAAAACATTTTCCAGGTCTATCTCTTAGGCAGGGTGATCTGCTAGATCCCGAAACGGAAGGGGGATCATATGATGTTATTACGTGTACGGAAATGCTTGAGCACACCCCGGATACTGCTTCAGCTTTAGCTTCTCTTAGGAGAAGATGCAGGGGATATCTAATAACAAGTGTTCCGAATGAGCCTTGGTTCAGGATTGCAAATTTTGTAAGTGGAAGACATATGATGAGGCTTGGAAATACGCCTGGTCATGTGAATAATTGGAGTAGAGCCAAATTCTCAGGACTTCTAGTTGATGCGGGTTTTGAAATAGTTGATAGAAGAATGCCGTTTCCATGGCAGATGTATCTTGTTCGGTAATTTAGTTCACAGACATCATCAGCGATGGATATTAGGATAACAGCACTTATTTCTTAACCTACTAATTAATCATGTCTGGAGGACACTGTAATTGTGGCTTCTGTGGCGGAGGTCACTGCTAGCCCACTGTATGTACATTGTACATACACTAAATAAACAGCATAAATACTCATTTTCAGGCACAAGGACGATCAATAGATGTGGTCGTCCTTTCAAATACTGCCCCTCACCCTACCCTCTCCCCCTTTACCCCCTCACCCATAATTGAGAGGTGGGAGGGAGACAAGGAGATTCGTTCTCTCTCATCTGGTCTAGGATGTGGGCTTTTGGCCATTATTGCCCAATATTTCTTGACAATAGCACCAAATCCGCCAGAATTCCCATAAGCAGAACCTTCGAAAGTACAATCTGATTCTAAGATCGTGTGAGAAGGTAACTGTCAATTTATTTCCTTCTTATACGTTATATGGCTGATCAGACGATCACCTGCCGCGATTGTGGCAACGACTTCACCTTCACAGAGGGTGAACAGGAGTTTTACGCCTCCAAGGACCTAAGCGCTCCTCAACGCTGTAAGGATTGCCGTGCTGCCAAGAAAGCAGACCGCATGGCGAACCGACAGATGCACGATGCCGTTTGTGCAAAGTGCGGAAACGAGTGCCAGGTTCCCTTCAAGCCTCGTCCAGAGGAAGAAGGTGGCAAACCTGTTCTCTGTAAAGAGTGTTTCATGGCTAGTAAAGAGTAATAAGGTTCTCTTAACTTAAGTCACAAAGAAAACCCCGCCTCTGGCGGGGTTTTTTAGATTTGACTGATTCATGGTACAGTTCACTGGATACTTCCTTCCAATTAAATATATGTGTCCATTTTCAAAAGGATTTCATGGAGCTTCGTTTATGCAACTGCATGGAATCTTCGGCGTTCTTCTAACGCTTGGAATAATTTTCTTCGCCTTTTGGGCTATAAAGAACTTGTCTAAAGACAGGCTTAAAAAGCTATGGGTCTGGTTTATTGTGATCGGCTTTGTTGGCTCAGTTCTCCTTTCCGGAGGAATGAAGCACGGAAAATTCGGCAAGTACGGCAAACGCGGTTTCGATAAGGCCGAAAAGAGTCAGATCATGCAGGAAGTCTTTAAATCCCATGGTTGCAACCTCAGCGATGAAGAGTTTGAGCAAGTGTGGGAAGAAGTAAAAGAGCAGAAAAAGACGATGAAAAAAGAGAAGATGAGGAAATAAGTCTTCTTTCCTTTCAATCAATCGTTGTTTTAGTATAATTACTGGCGTCCTAGGCCCCATCGTCTAGTGGTTAGGACGCCAGGTTTTCATCCTGGTAACAGGAGTTCGATTCTCCTTGGGGCTACCAGAATCAATATGCAACAACCAGATTTACAGAATGTAATTATCTCCGACGAAAGCCAAAGTTTCCAACATTTTAGCTCATGAAAATACAAAGCCTTTGCCGCCAAAAGCTACGGCTAAGCCGAGAGCTACTGATAGTTATTTGGTGCTTTCTAATTGTATTTTTCTCATACATCCTGCGAGTTCATGATTATGCGGGTATTGGAGTTTGTATTGATGAAATAGTGATTTTTGACCAAGTTCTAAATCATTACTACGAAACAACAGCAGATGCTCCTTTTTATCCACTTATTTTAAGGACGTTTGTTTCGTTAACTGGAGATCAGACAATAAATGCATTTCGGTATTTTTCGATTTTAATTGGCTGCCTGATTCCATTAGCGGCAATGGCCTTAGCGTATCAAATGCGCGGACTTAGATGTGCAGTACTTGCATCTATGCTGTTTACAGTTTCGGAATTCATGATAGTTTTTGCAACAAAGATCCGACCATACAGCCTTTTTATGGTCCTAGTACTTTGTACTTATGCCATGTTCCTTAAGCACCTAAAAACAGGAAAACACCTTGGATGGCTTGGAGTATTGATTTTCCTGTGTACTATGACACATTTACTTACAGCTCAAATAATTGTATGCCTTTGTATAACCGCTTTAATCTCCCATTTGCTGTATAGAAAAAAGAAATGCGATCTCTATGTCATAGAAAATAAAAAAGCCCTTTCTTTACTTATAGTAGTGATGTGTTTTTCCGGATTAATTGGAGTTTGGTGGATCATTGGGCGATATTCGATTTTCATAAGTGATGCAATTGTTGGAAGAGCTGATTTTTTTCCATACTTTAAGCATTTGTTAATCGCAATGCCTTATGGAGGACAATCGTTTGGGTTTAATAAATACCTGCTTTCTATTCCATTCAGCATCCTTGGGGCCTTTGTTCTCTTTAAAAAGGCCAAACCTGCTTTCATTCTTGTGTGCTCACTACTCATTGTAGTATTTCTAGTTAATTACCTCACCTTCGGCAATCGCTTCGATTGGGGTTATATGTCTTTTAGGTACTACAGTCACCTAATTGTTATGACCATAATGCTAATAGCAGTTGGAATGGATTGGTTTATTGGCTCATCAAAACACAATAAAAAGCTCTTCCTGATTATTTGGGTATTATTCATCATCCTTTTTGCAAACACATTTCTTTATACGTATTTAAATCTAGAAAAAATTTTAAGACACAGAGATAAAGAGGTTACTTGGTTTAATAGTGCAATAGAATTAAATATTGATGGTATTATTTACAACTCAGGCAAATACAGATTGCATGGCAGGTACGAGAAAGTTAAGAAGAGAGTGACAGACGAATACTATAACAATGTTCCAATGATATTGTTTCGAACCAAAGGAAATAACCAATATGAGATTTACAAAAAAAGACACATTGAAAAAATAGTACCAGGCAAGTTCGCTACTAATGCTAACTGCAAAACTATTGCAAGCATAAAACCAATTAACCCACACCAGTATAAACTAATATTGGAAAAGAGAGTGCAAAAATGGCTCTATATTTGCGAATTTAGTCGTATCGCTACAGGACACTCAGCAGTCTCGTTATAAGGGAAGGTGGCGTGACATCCACCCTATTCTCCCTTAAGCACCCTCCTAGACACTCGATCTACTCTGCATTGCCCTGATCTTTGCATGCGGGCTTTTAGTACTGGATTTGCAGTTCTGCAATTCGCAGAAACCGTAGGTTGCATTTCTACTTCGTCATACTCTTCGTATACATCTTCTTCCTCATATTCGACTTCATACTCTATTTCGCCCTCATCTTCATCTTCTCCTTCATCTTCATCATCATCTTCATCTTCCTCATCTTCTTCTTCATCTTCTTCTTCATCCTCTTCTGCCTCATCTTCCTCTTCTGCCTCATCTTCTTCTTCATCTTCCTCTTCCTCTTCATCTTCTTCATCATCTAGTTCTTCTTCTGATTCCTCAAATTCATCTGACATAACATCTTCCTCTAGCTCTTCTAGTTCTTCATCTTCGACTTCCATGATGTGCTCATCATCTGCTCCATCTTCGTCATCATCGTCATCCACAACAGAAGAAGTGCCAAACAATTCCAGCAATGCCTCTTCCATTGAAGCGGCACTTGTAGGAACATCTAAATAAACAGGGTTTGAGCGATGCTGCATTGCGCCATTTAATGCAAACTGCATTCCATTATCTGGCATATTTATAGAGACGTAGTAGCGGCCAGATCTCATTTCATCATTATTGTTAGTATCAATTTTTAATTTGGAAACTACGTCTTCCTCGAGCATTTCCTGCAGAATTTCTACTTCACCGTAAGCACCACCATATGATTCTCTGGGGCCATAGACATTACTATTTGCAATTTGTTCAAAGAAAGAAATTGCACGATAAAGGAAGTCAGGTTTGAGTGTGAGAGTGTATGTTCTTCCTCCATAGAAACTGGATCTATCCATAGCGAAAATACGATCAAACAGCCCTGATACAACATCCGCGGAATTTTCTGATTCAGCTTGCGCACTTTCGAATACTGTATTGAATGAATCTAAGGTACCACCGTCGTAACTGCCTATCTCTTCAAATAACTCGTTCACAGGCATCGAGTACCATTGATCTAACAAGGGTTCCAACGACTGTTCAAGGACTGAAATCTCCTGTCCATATTCGTCTTGGAAGTAAAAACTGGCATCTTCCAGACGGATATAAAAATTGCCATCTTGAATTACAACTCTCGCACTTCCATGCATAGAATCCTCTTCGTTTGTGATCTGAATATTACCGGACATTTGCATCTTCATATTATGTATCTCCTTCCCCTCAAAAGCACCGTGCATGTTGGCGACTATTTGAATATCTTCGGTTTGATTTGAGCGCAAATAAAGCTCGGAATTGAATTCCGTTGGCTTTCCGCTATAGAAAGAGGAAAGTACAAGGTTTCCTGGAGACACAAACACTGCCAGAGCAATGCTTGGAGGAAAGACAAGTAAGCTCAGTAAGAGCGCTTTTGAAAAGATTTTCATACGATAAGGGGAGGGGTATGGATATTATATGCAGAAATGGTTGTTTGTGTAAATAATTAGCTTTTCGAATGTGGCTTATTGGTTTCTGGTTTTCAGCTCTTTAAATCTGGCGGAAAGTCATAGGTGGAAGTAGTCTATTAATACATATGACAACTTGTCTCGAAGAGCGAAAGCAAATTGGCGATCTTATAAAAGAAAAGACTATATGCGTGTCTATAATTATTCCCGTTCGTGATGAAGCGGGGAATCTGAAACCTTTGCATAAGAAAATTCTGGAGGTATCTAAGTTGCTTCCGGGTGAAACGGAGATTATTTACGTGGAAAATGGATCATCAGATAATTCGTTGGAGGTACTTAAGCAATTGGAAGGCGCAAAGGTGATCGAGTTGAGGATACAGGAAGGAGTTAAGAAGACTTTGGTTTCAAAATCGATTAGCGAAGGGTTAAAAAATTCCTCTGGGTCCTTGATTGCAATCGCAGACGGCGATGGAGAAGTTGATCCAATGGATATCATCCGACTTAATGCTCATTTAAGAGAAGGAAATGATGCGGTTTTTGGCTGGATTCAAAAGAGAGATGCATCAATGGCAGTCAGAGCAGTGTCTTTTATTGGAAATAAATTAAGAAGAATGATGGGATTCAAATCAGTTCATAATTCCGCGTGCGGACTTAAGTTATTCAAAAGGGAATGTATCGAAAATATACCTCTTTTTGGAGAGTGGCATTGTTACTTGCCGGATCTTATCGGTATCAACGGATTTAAAGTCAGCGAAGTTCCAATAGCACACTCGGCACGTGTTTATGGAGAGAGCAAATTTAAATCTACAAAGGCTCTGAGGTGCTTTTCGGATTTGCTATGTCTTTGGTTTATAAAGCATTACGGTGATAGACCGATGCAGTTCTTTGGAAGTGTCGGGATTGTGGGGATTTTAGCCGGGATTGGAAGCGGGTTCGGGTTTGGATGGGGCTGGGGACTGGGAATGATTCTGTTTGGAGTGCTGATGATTTCTGTTGGGTTTGCAGGAGATAGGATTGTGAGGGTAATTAAAGACACTGAGTAAAACCGATTCGTTCCAAAATAATTCCGGGGCATCCGTGACGCTTTAGTAATTCCCTGACTCTTCCTTTTTCTTCAAGAGAAAGTGCCCAACAATCTACCATGGTATGGGGAGGCAAGCATTTTGCTTCACAATCAGAATCTACAAGCTCGGCGAGCTCTTCCTGAATAACGGTCAATTCATCACGAAATTTAAGCATGGAGGGTGATTATTGTAAATGTGGACTATAAACTCAAGTATTTGCGTCATTTATTAGTAAGAAGAAATGCTTTATCATATCTGCATGCCAAAATTACCTCTCGGGGAGCAAGATCTTCCCAAACCACTTTCTTTAAGGAAATTAATCGGACCTAGTTTCATTATCCTTGGTCTTGGTCTTGGATCTGGAGAAGTTATTCTGTGGCCCTATATGGCCAGCAATTACGGACTTGGAATAGCTTGGGCAATAGTAATAGGACTCACGATGCAGTTCTTTATTAATATGGAGGTGGAGCGATATGCACTTATATTTGGGGAAAGCGTCTTTGTGGGTTTTGCAAGAATGGCAAAGCTTCTTCCGGCATGGTTCATCCTCTCAACTTTCATGGGATTCGGATGGCCGGGCATAGGTCTTGGAGGCGCGACACTTCTTGGGAGCGCGTTTAACATAGAAAATGTGCAGTTAGTTGGTATTGTTATCTTCCTTTTAATAGGAGCAATACTCACTTTTGGCAAAACGATATATAAAACTGTAGAAAGAATGCAGATGATACTGATTGGGATAGGAGTTCCGTTTATTTTCATCTTAACTTTCTACCTCGCAGATGCATCGGACTTTGTAGTGCTTGCTCAGGGGGTTATTGGACAGGGAGAGGGCTTCACATTCCTACCAATGGGTATAGCACTCTCTGCATTTCTTGGGGCACTTGCGTATTCAGGCGCCGGAGGGAACTTGAACTTGGCTCAGTCCTGTTACGTTAGAGACAAGGGATATGGTATGGGCAAATATGCGGATAAAATCTCGGGATTATTCCGCAAAGAAGGAAAGCAGAAGTTCAAGATCACGGGAAATACATTTCCGGAGACTCCAAAGAACTTAGCTAACTACAAAAAATGGTGGAAAGTTGTAAACGCAGAGCACTTTATAGTCTTTTGGTGCCTTGGTCTGATTACAATGCTTACTTTGGCGCTTCTTGCGTATGTAACCACCTACGGACAGGGAGGAGATACTGAAGGAATAATGTTTGTTGTTACAGAAGCCCACGCGATTGCGATGCAAACATTCCCGCAACTCGGAATTACATTCCTCATCGTTACAGGAATCATGCTTTGCGCGACTCAACTGACTGTACTCGATTCCACAAGCAGGATCATGACGGAAAATTTCCTGCTTCTTACAAGAGGAGAAGAATTTAAAGTCTCCAAAGTCTATTACACGATCCTATGGATTCAGATTCTATTCGGCATCACAGTCTTCAGCATTGGTTTCAATCAGCCTCTAACTCTGATTGTGCTTGGCGCTGTTCTAAACGCATTCGCAATGTTCGTTTATTGCGGACTTCTCTTGGTCCTCAATAATAAGTTCCTCTCAAAAGCTCTCCGCCCCGCTATGTGGAGAAACTTAGTCATGGGAGCGACATTCATATTCTTCGGAATATTCTCCTACCTGACTATTTCGGCGAAGTTATTCGGCTAGATTGCAGTTGCAAAGTCGATTAGTAGTTTAATAACAGAGATGACGATAATCATCGTTAGAAGTTTCTTAATATATGGATTGCCTTTCTTTGATCCTATGCCTGCGCCGACCCAGCCTCCAATTGCATAACCGATAGCGAGTGCTATTGCATGAGGAAAATAAATTAAGCCCTCTTGCATAAACATTACAGTTGCGGTTCCTGACATCATGAATCCTGCTAAACGGCCTATTACTGCGCTTTGCAAGTATGTAAAACCTACAATTAAGAGAGGAAGCGTAATTACTGTTCCGAATGCAAAACCAAAATATCCTCCATAAATTCCGATGATTAGTGTTGCCAGCGTAAGAGGTAGTATATGTTTTGAATCAATAGTTTTTTCTTTCATGCCCCATTTGTTTTTGTTTAGAAGCAAAACAAACATAAACATGATCACAAATGACACAATCAGCCTTAGATTTTGTTCATTTGTAGAAACAACTAGCCTAACGCCAGCAAAGGCGCCTATGGCTGCAAGTATTCCAAGTAGCACACCTCTTTTAAATAATTCTTTTGTTATCTTTTTCTCTTTATAAAATCTTACTGCGCTAGCAAGCTCGAGAATTGCTGCAGCCGGTCTAACGCTTGCCATGGCACTATGTATCGGCAGCCCTGTTAGAATGAGAAGCGGCACGCCAATAAGGCCTGCAGAGCCGACCATCGAACCATAAAGTCCGCCAACTATTCCACCGATGAATATAAGAATTGGAACAAGAACTTCCATCTATTTAGATGATACCTTATCTCCTTCCTTCAGCCACGCAACTCCCAGGTAAACAAGCGGAGTATCCAAAAGTGCGAACGAAACTTTGAACAAGTAGTAGGGGATTGCAAGTTGGATGATGAAGGCGAGTGTGAACTTGTCCGTCATCTGATAAAACGCGATCATCATGAATACAAATGTGTCGATTGCCTGCGAAATCCATGTGGAGAGGTTATTCCTCAGCCACAAAAACTTGCCCTTTGTCTTTTTCTTCCAATAAGCGAACGACCACATGTCATGCATCTGTGCGAGAGCGAATGCAGTCACGCTTGCAACCATAATGCGCATCGAAGATCCAAACACAATCTTGTACTCCTCGTTATAAGAGAACCTTGCGTTGGGCGGAAGCCATATGCAAAGGCCTGTGAAGAGGAACATCAAAATAATCGTTAGGACTCCTGCGATAATAAAGTGCTTAACAACTTCTTTGCCGTAAACTTCCTCAATAATGTCGGTGATAAGGAAGGTTAGTGGCACCATAAAGATTCCTACCGATACAGAAATTCCAAAAAGCGTTGTAATTTTGTTGCCGAGTAGGTTCATTCCAACGAGAAGGCCCACGAAGAGGCCAAAGAGGATGTGAAGACGCAGTGAACAGGGCTTATTTGACATAAAATTGAGGGGGTATTGGATGAAAGGATACCAAGGAAGCCGAAGAAACCAAAGAAACCAAGGAGAAAATCATCGGAATCTTCGGATTCCTCGGATTCCTCTTCAAATGGCTTCTTCGTATTTACAAACTCTCGAAAAATATCCTAATAATTCCATCACACACCCACCAAAGGCCCCTGTCTATTCACCCTGCTTGATACTGAATACGGTCAGGACTACCTTTTCCCTCCTATGAGTAAATTAAGCTTAATCACCGGCCTAGCGACGTTTCTAACAACAATTCCTCTTGCAGCTTCTGCGGCTTCACCTTACTGCGGAGATCGCGTATGTCATTCATACGATAGCTCCGGTGCGTGTACCAATTACACTTGCTACGGAGGTTCTTATGGATACGGAAGTAATTACGGTTATAACTACGGGAGCAACTGCGGGTATGGTTTAGGACTGCGCAATCAATACAATTACAGAAGTAATAGCAACTGCAATTACAATTATCGAAATAACAACAATCGATATTATTACGACAGTCGTTACGATAACAGGTATCGCTACAACAATACTTACTACGGTAATAATAGACGCCCTTCCAGAAGTTCCTACTACTGGGATGATAGTTGGTACTATCCAAACTACGATGACAGGATTTACGTACCGAAATCTGGATACTACTATAGATACTAAGTAGGATGTAGTTTATCCTGGGTTGTGTTGGTCACAGATTAGTTAACTAGTTAACTAGTTAACTAGTAAACTAGTTAACGTTGGCAAATTTGTGTAATTATCTGGATAAATCCTATTATCATACTCTACATCGCCTACGGCCTCTCTCTGCTAATGGTTGTCGCGTTTGTTACAACTGTTATTGGAACCATTTGGGCGAAAGTTCCATTCGTACCGACTCCAAAAAAAACCAATATGGCGATGATTGAGGCAGCTGGACTTAAGGGGAGTGAAGTTGTTTATGATCTTGGAGCAGGGGATGGGAGGATGCTTATTAGAGCCAAGAAGAAATATCCCGGAATAAAAGCCATAGGCTACGAGATAGTTCCGGTAGTTTGGTTTCTAGGACGTATGAGAAAAACTTTCTTAAGATCAGATGTAGATTTGCGTTTTGGTGATGCGTTCAAGGCGGACGTTTCTGATGCAGATTGCGTATTTCTTTATATGATTACAAGTCTTATGGTGAAGCTAAGTAAGAAGTTTGATGCTGAATTAAAACCAGGGACCAAAGTGTTATCACATGCTTTTCAGTTTTGGGACAAAACTCCTATAAAGGAGTTGGAAGTACCTTCTCATTTTGGAGGGACGGATAGGATTTATGTTTATGAGTGGTAAGATCTTCTGAAAACCCAAGTTGTTAATATTATATAATAGGTAACGATAAAACCTGCTCCAATTCTTGGAATTTCAATCGAAGCAAATGGAATATTGCTTAAGTAACTTGCAGTCAGAACCATCCATTGCAGGAAGGCCCACCCAATGTATGCGAAGAATTGTCCGATAGGAAAATTAATGAAGCTTATAACCGTCCCAACAAACCCAAATAGCATTGCGAAGGGGATTGCAGGAGTTGCGAGGACGTTTGCAATAGGTGCAATTAGAGATAATCGTCCAAAAAGAAGGACAATCAGAGGTACTGCAGAGATTTGTGCTGAGATTGTCATCATAAGAGCCTCTCTGATTCCAAAGTTTGGAGGGATTTTCGCAAAATATTTTTCAATATGCGGAGAAATTTCCATCAGTCCTATTACCGCAAGGAAGCTGAGCTGAAAACCTGCGTCGTACCAAAGGTATTTAGGGTTCCAAACTAGCATAAAGAACAATGTCCATAGAACTGCGAGTCGAGTGTGCTTCAGTCTCTCAGTTTGGAGTGCAATCAACCCAAGTATTCCCATGATACTTGCTCTGACAACCGCTGCACTTGCTCCCACAAAGATTGTGAAAGCGATAATGGCAGTCACAGCGGGTACAAACCTCCACTTAAGAGGTAAGAAGAAGAGCATTCCACTTATAACTGTAATGATTATCGTAATGTTGTAACCGGAAATGGCGATGATATGAGTCAGACCGGTTGTATTGAAGCTTCCCATCAGGTGTTCGGGTATTCCTTTGCGTGATCCGGTCAGAAGTCCTGCCAAAAATGATGCATGTGGTTCTGCGTAGATCCTATTTATCTGGTTTTCGAAAGTTTTCTTGATGGCGAAAAGCTCAGCGAAGACTTTATTACCATGTCCTTCGGATTTTTTTTCGAACTTAGCCCAGTACATGACACTATAAATTCCAAAACGACTTAAGTAGTTGTCGTAATGAAATCTATCAATCACTCCGGGGCGCTCAAGCCGACCTCTGATTTGTACCTCGTCACCATAATAGTATTCCGGGAATTGCGCGCGATCAGTTGCGAGCACTTTTCCCGTTACGGGAATGGTTGTTCCTGATGAGTTAGTCAGAGAACTAACTTCAACAGTGAATTTTGTCTGAAGTGGGCGTCGATCTGGTTCGTCAGAAATAATTCCTGTAAGAATAACTTTAGATCCGTCAGCGTAACTATCAATTGTGTATGGAGAAGATGAGTGGGTTGTGCGTTGGACGGTTAGAAGTGCAATTAGAATCCCTAGTGTGATGGGGATGATCAGTTGTCTTGTGCGCCTGAAGATTATTAGATTCAGAAAAACACATAAAATGATCAACCACAAGAGCAGGGGATAAGCTGATTCCTGCCACCATCTCAGGGAGAAAATGGAAGTTAGAAATAAGCCGAGGAAGAGATATGAAATTCGTTCAGGTTTCATTCATATCATCTTCATGCCATTTGGTTGCCAATTCAACCCACTCAGAAGTAGAAAGTTCTTGGGGTCTGCGTTTTTCGTCTATTCCTAGCGCAGAAAGACGTTCCGCTCCGGAGCGGAACACTCCCAATGTTTTCCTTAGCATCTTCCGTTTTTGGCTAAATGCGATTTTCGTAAGTTTAAAAATTTCTTCTAGAATTGGCTTTTCTGCCAAAGGTTCAGAAAAACAGTCTATATGCATAACTGCGGAGTCTACCTTTGGAGGAGGTAAAAACGCCTCAGGTGGGACTTTGGTAACGATTTTTGGCTTACCAAAGAGGTTTACAAGGATTGTAAGCATTCCGGCACTCTTCTCATCGCAAATCTTCTCAGCGACTTCTCTCTGGATCAGGAGTGTCAAAGACTCTGGTGCCTGCTCTGATTCCATAAATGCATGTCTGAGAAGCGGGGAGGTTATGTGATAGGGAATGTTCGCCACAATCTTGTATCTTTTGCTTGGAAATGGAGTTTGAAGAGCATTTTCATTGATTATGGTCAGCTCCTTGTTGGTATATTCACCAATTAACGGAATCATTCGTTTATCTATCTCGATTGCGGTTACTTTGTTGGTCTTTTTTAGTAATTCCCTGGTCAATATTCCAATTCCGGGTCCGATTTCGACTATATGATCAGCTTCTTCAATATCAGCTGATTCGATAATCTGATCCAGAATCGATTGGTCGATTAGAAAATGCTGTCCAAGCTTCTTGTTTAACTTCAGAGAGTGGCTTGAGCAGAACTGCCGGACTTGATCGGAGAGGGTAGACACAGAGAGCAATTAGCAGATTGGCAATTAGCAGATTAGCTAATCTGCTAATCTGCTAACAAGCTAATTGCATTAAATCTTGACATTAAATTACACATAGGTAAAGTTCTCTCACGAATGACTTCTCAGACATTTTTCTTCGGGTTCACTTTCTTCGCGTTTAGCGCGGGGAAGTCTGCCTGATGTAAAAGTAATTAGAACTTAAATTAGGCGCCTTCCCCAAGTGGTGGAGGTGTTTTTTTGTATTATTTACCAATTTCAATTATGTCAGATACAGGACTAGATCAACTTACAGTTAAGCAGCCAGATGCTACTCATGAATTGGGTGCGGATGATGGAGAAGGATTGGATGAATATTTAGCAGATGTTGAAGCAACAGTAGCGCAAGCTACTGAGGAATTAGCTGAAAGAACTAAAAATCAGTTGCCCGATTGGGATGCAATGACTGGAGGAACAATACCCAATCGAGTGTTATGAATACTCTTGGATCAAACAACACAGGTCAGCCACCAGAAGATCAGCCAATGAGAATTGCGACTGAAGCAGATTGGCAGAATTTGTTGCACCCTAAGCGTTTATGCGATGGGACAATATATTGTCCTCCTCATCCCGAAAAGCGGACTAACGGTGTTAAACATGTATCTGCAACTGTGAACTCAGGAGTGGCTTTAGGAAATGAGTCTGTTAGGCAAATAATTCCTAACTCTTAATATATGAATCAATGGGGATCACTAGCGGCCTATGAGCCTCCATCTGCGGAAAGCATGAGAGTAAGTCTGAACCTGACAGATGCGGTAGCTACATATTTCAATGATCCAAATGCAGAACCTCTTAGAGTAAACGGAAGCACACACAGTACGTTATGGAGTGTCCTGAGAGGAATGGAAGCGTTGGATGGTAGAACCAGAAGGAAAGCTATCAGATTGTTGCATGAGCAGATATCTATTGCGGATTGTATGCAGTATTACAATATTTCAAGAGAATGGCCTGCCTGGGCTTTAGAAGTAGCAAGAGGTGCATCAGAATAGTGAGGCTGGTATACTTCCGGTCTCATGAAACTTCTTGCTCTCACCATCGGCCTGATACCATCAGTAGCTTTTGCACTTTCATATGATACGGAGCTTCCTTATACAGACTCAGCCCCCGATCGTGCGACGGCAGTGTCAGTTGGAGCTCTTACGGAAGAAGGAATACTGGAAGGCAATCCGGATGGAACATTCAGGTACACGCGACTTTTAAACCGAGCGGAGTTTATGAAGATTACGATGCTCTTGCACCAGAACTTACAGGGGCATTCATTTATTGATGAAGTAATTAATCTCTCATGCTTTCCCGACATAGCCGATGATGCATGGTTTGCAGAGCCGGTGTGCAGAGCAAAGCAGTATGGGATCGTCCACGGCAATGCGAGGGAGGGAGTTGATCCTGAGTTTTGGTTTTTCGAACCATCAAGGTCAGTTCAATATGAAGAAGCACTAAAAGTTCTGATAAATATTTATGATATTCAACCGGACTTGTGTGTTGGATGTAGAGAAGAATGGTACGAGCCTTACCTGCGTGCTGCAAAGGGTCGTAATTTAGATTTGAACTTAGTTCCGGGACACAAACTTACGCGTGGACAGGTCAGTCGCCTAGTTGCACGGTTCGTGGCTTTTGCTGAAGGAACTCTCCAAGAGCTTCTGGATGCTGAGGCTGGAATTTATGATAAAGAAGCAGAAGAATCAGAAGATTCAGAAGAATCAGAGGAGTCTCAGACAGATGATTTTGTTAGTACTAATAATGAAGAATCCTTTGCTTCTTCTGATTCCTCTTCATCCTCTGATTCTTTTATATATGATTCCGATCCGGATGCTACAAGGAAGCCTAATATGATTCTTCTCGGTCAGGATTCTCCTGCACTCGCGGCAGTTGAGATATTTTTAGATGGGGAAGCTCTAGATGTGACGAAGATTACGGTTATTTTTACTGTAGCAAGTTCAATTACTTCGATTGAAGCTGTGAAAATCTATGATCAAAATGGAAGATACTTAGGTCGTGCAAATAAAGACGCTTCAGTTGGCAACCGACACTTTGTTTTAAATATGAAACATGGATCTTGGATAGTTCCAAAGTCGCAAGAGCGCCATATTTATGTTCGCGGCATCATAAGTGGATACAAAAGTGGGGGAGTAAGTGGTGAAGACATTGAAGTACAGGGCATTAGTGTTGAGGGAAGTGGTGTTTGGAGTAATCGTTCATACACTCAAGGTTCCTCGGGCGATTTTCCGGAGCATGAAACAGGGCAATCTGTAGTTGGAGGCATTACTAATCCAGGTTCAGCACAAGAACTTCTTGTTTCCGGTACGGATATTCCGATAGGTTCATTCCAATTTGCAGGAGTAACTGCGGGAGGAACCTCTGATTTACGCGTAACCGATATTGTGTTCACTCTTGGGCTCGGCGATGGTGTCACGGTATCGAATGTGGAGATGAGTACACCGGGATCAACCGATCGTTTGAGTTGTGCTACAGCCGGAACGTCCGTCACATGTTCATCAATCCCTGCAAACTTCGGTACTTTCAAGGGGTCACCAAGAACTTTGATTCTATACGGAGATGTTGCCATTCCAGATGGCGCACAGCGCCCCAGTTTGCAGGTGGTTATAAGCAGTCCCGGAAGCATGGGGTCAGCAGGCGACATAACATGGACAGATGGAACAAGTACATTCCAGTGGGTTCCGTACAGTTCTCCTGTAGTTAGAGGTACGTACTATAGTTGGTAATCTAATTCTTCTTCTTCTTCTTCTTTCTTTTGTCTTAATACAAAAGAAAGAAGCAAAGAAAAAATCAACGCCCGCCAATCCCCACCCGCTTGCCCCTCGCACCCCCCGTGGCGGGCGGCCCCTCCCTAAAGTGGCTTCAGAAAGTGACTTCAGATGGGACGAAGCGGGGCAATACTCAAAGCAAAACTCTTACGTTCACCGTTGTCAAACCGTACATCCACAATATCTCCACGCTTTTTGGTAATGACTCCGGTGCCGAATACTGGGTGTTCTATGCGCATGTCTTCTTCAAGATCGTGTCCGATGTCCTGATTAACATCGAGTTCATCTGCACCTACGTCCTGATTAAACTCCACATTAAGATGTTGGCGGTTTTTTATTTCTTCTACTTCTCCTTTGACTGCCTTCTGCCTTCCTTTCTCCGAAACCCATGCAAACACAGATAACATATCGTCAGATCTTCTCTCGATTACATCCTCCGGAAGGTCATCTAAGAATCTACTAGGTGCGTTTGCCTGTGTTTCGCCCCAAAGCATCCTCTCGCGTGCGAACATGATGTCCAAATGCTTCTTGGCTCTAGTCATTCCCACATACATCAATCTTCTTTCTTCTTCTAACTGTTCACGGTCGAATGAACTATTGGCATGTGGGAACAGTCCTTCCTCACATCCGACTATCATAACGTGTTCAAACTCCAGACCCTTGCATAAGTGGAGCGTCATCAGAGTCAATGCATCATCAGTTGCATCATTTAGCTTATCAACTTCGGAAACAAGCGCGACTTCTTCAAGGAAACTGGTCAGAGATGTCTCCGGATCCAGAGTGTCGTACTTCTTCATTACGGTTGTAAGCTCTTTAACGTTCTCCCAGCGTGTTTCACCTTCTTCGGTATCATCTCTTAGCCACCCTTCCATGTCCACTGACTCCAAAAGCTGACTAGTTAGATGTGAAACGTTTTCGTGCTGACTGACTTCCTTAAGTTTTTCTATTAATTCCACAAATTTATAGAGTCTGTTCGCAGTTGCTTCATTCAAGTCAGGGATTTTCTCAACGTTGCACAGGCAATCCCACAGAGGCATTCCTTCGTTTGCTCCAAATGCCTGTAGCTTTGCAATCGTAGTCTTGCCAATCTTGCGTGAAGGCACATTAATTATCCTCAGTAATGAAATTGTGTCATACGGATTCAATATCAAATACAAATATGCCAGAACATCCTTCACTTCTTTACGCTGATAGAACTTAACTCCACCGACAATGCGGTAGGGGAGGCCCGCGCGCATGCAAGCTTCTTCGAAAAGTCTGGATTGAGCGTTAGTCCTGTACAAAATAACCTGATCATTCAGGTCCAATCCTTCCTTCTTAAGTTCTTCTGCTTTCTTAATAGCTTCAGCAGCTTCTGCTTTCTGATCTCCCACCTCATGCACAATAACTTTCGGTCCTTCCTTCTGCTCGGTCCACATCTTTTTCTTGGGTCTGTTTGGATTTGGTTCAATAACGCCGTCAGCAGCAGTAAGAACCAACTGAGTTGATCGGTAATTCTGCTCAAGTTTGATATGTTCAGCTTCTTTGTAGTCCCGTTCAAACTCTAAGATATTCCTGATGTCAGCACCTCTGAACGCATATATGGACTGGTCAGGGTCTCCGATGACACACAAGTTCCTATATTTCTTCGCAAGCAGTGTCACAAACAAGTACTGCGCGTGGTTTGTATCCTGATACTCATCGACATGCAGATATCTCCACGTCTCTTGGTATCTGTCTAATACTTCGGGTACTTCATGAAACAATCTGACTGCCTCAAGTATCAGATCATCGAAGTCCAATGCATTCGCCTCCTTCAGTTTGGTCTGATATTTCCCGTAGCAATCAATGATTTTTTGCATTCGATCCGAAGTTGCGTCTTTTTGAGCTTCCTTAGGGTAAACCGCTTCGCATTTAAACCTTCCAACGTACCCGAGTACTGCTCGGGCTTTAAGTTCTTTAGGGTCAATACCCATTTCTCTCATTGCTTCCTTCATTAATCTCTCCTGATCGCTCTGATCATATATAACAAAGTTCCTATCGCGTCCCAGATGTTCATAATCACGCCTGAGTATGCGTGCACATATCGAGTGAAACGTTCCCATCACAGGCAACTTAGCCGACTTCTTGCCAACCTCACTTAAATCCTCACCCTGAGTAATGTGCAGAAGGTTTTTAATTCGTTCCTTCATCTCGTTTGCTGCTTTGTTTGTGAAAGTCACTCCCAAAATCTGCCATGGTTTAACTCCATCCTGCATCAGTCTTGCAATCCTGTGAGTCAATGCCCTCGTCTTTCCGCTACCAGCACCTGCAAGAATCAGAATAGGTCCGTTAGTATGCTCGACCGCCTTTCTTTGAGGATCATTTAGGGGCGAGAAGATGGGGTCTGATTTTGGCACGGGCATATCTTATCAATTGTCGCAACCCAGCGGTGGAATTTTTTCGATTAAATATCTGTTTCTTCTTCCTCTTTCTTTTTGTCTTGGATACAAAAAGAAAGATGCAAAGAAAAAAATCAAGGCAAACGCAAACTCGCTCGAAAGCACAATTAGAGCTTCAATGGTGTGCAGAACGAATTGGATGCACTCAGAGTTAGAGGCCTGTGGATGGAGAACCTCATCCAATTCGTTCTTGCGCAAAAGAACTAGTAAAACTGTGCTCTCGAGCTCAAACAGTGCGTTTGCCTGCTCTTATTACAATTCTGATTTTGAGATTTTCGGCCTAGGCTCTGTAAGCTCCAAAAGCTTCTCTTTAACCAATTCCGGATTATCAGTCAGCTGTTTGTGATCAGATCCTGTTAGATTTAAGTGTCTGATCTTTGCTTTTTTAACTGCGACCTCCTTAGTTAGTTCCGGATCCAGATCATTCGCTTTAGAGATAGTTGCAAGGCCGTGCTGCATCAAATGAAAGTCCACAGCATTGCGTGTTGAGATGTGGAAGTCCAGATGTGCCAGTAAATCAATTATATTTTCGCGTTCCTGCGGGTCCATTTCCTGTGCAAACTCATAAGTTTCGAGTTTTTTAAAGATTGCAAGGATTGGAGCAAGTGATTCCGGTGATACAGCATAAAAGGTTAGACCCTCTTCATAGTAAGCAGTTTGCTTTAACTCACTCATTGCTTCAGATGGGATCACAAAAAAGACAGTCGGGTAGATATTGTCTTTGCCTTTAACTTTTTTTGCAGTTGATTTCACGTTGTCCTGAATATACTTAGAAATATTCTCTGACTTGGAAACTTTTGCATCAAAAACAACAAACTGTTCCAAGAAAGAAATCACAAAATCTGGTTTAAAGTTTCCCTTGAAGCCTTCTTCCTCCGGAAGTGTTGTGTTGTCGTAAGAAGTAAATGCGTATTGAGGCTTTTTGCAAAGATCAGTCAGCATCGAAACAACACTTATCTCATGTTCGGCCCACATCCTGTCTCGCTCAGCCTCCTCTTCTTCCAGTCGCTCTTCGTCTTCGCGTCTAATTCTCGACTTTTCATCAAGTAAAGCTTTCTCCGCTGATTCAAGTCTGGCCATTTTATCATCATGTTTCTGTTCCAGCTGTTCTTCGTGAGCTTCGTGTTTGGCAAGCTGCTTCTCTAGTCCGTCCCTCTCCTTAGTAAGCGCCTTGAGGTCAGCTTCAAGATTTTTGTAATTGTCATATAGTTGTTTTCCCTTGCCGGACATCTCGTCCTTCTCCGATTGCATCTGTTTCATTGCCTTTTTAAGTTCTCCAATTTCTTCCATTCTTCTATCAAGTTCAGCTTTAAGCCTAGGATCGCCGTCAGTTTTGGTACTGAAAGAGATCCACGCTGCAAAAGCAGATGTTATTAGAACGAGCCCAAGGAGTATGTAGACACCGGTCATTTGTTTTAGGGGGGAGAGAGGATTGTATGTTAGCACAGGGTGGAAGGAAGTCCACCGTCAATAGTTAGCAAAACGAGCAGCAATTAGCAGATTAGCATTTGGCAGATTAGCTAATCTGCCAATCTGCTAATTGCCAATTGCCATAAAACTCTCCAAAACACTTGCATTTCGATTAATTACTCCTAAAATTTGTAACTGTCCTCGCTCCCCGAGAGGTTTGATCCTCCGGAGAGCCCGGCGCGAATTTTTTTGCCTTGCCCCCCATAAGATATGTTAAAGAGAACGACCAAAAAGAGAGTGATTTCGAAACACAGAATGCATGACAAAGACACTGGTTCGCCTCAAGTACAGATAGCGATCCTAACAAAGGAAATATTGGAACTTACAAAGCATTTGAAGGACCATAAGAAGGATCAATCAGCAAGAAGGGGACTGTTGGGCAAGGTTGCACAAAGAAGAAGGCTCCTTACATACTTAAAAATGCATGATCCGAATGAGTATCAGAATGTTATTGAAGCGAATAAGTTGAAGAAGTAATTCATATAAGGTAGGCTTCCTGTTTGAATGTCTATTCCTCCTTCTCATTTGGCAGATCTGTACAAACTTTTCGCTTTAGTAGAATCTGAACGTGAAGCCGAGAAGTTGCTTAAGGATATTCTAACTCCCCAGGAGCTGGCTTCTATTGCCGAGAGGTGGCAATTGGTACAGAAGTTGTCTGCAGGTATACCACAGAGGAAGATTTCGGAAGATCTGGGGATTTCTATAAGTAAAATTACTCGCGGATCCAGAATGCTTCAGTATGGAGGAGGTGGATTTAAGCATTTCCTAAGGAAAGCTGCTAAATAGTGGAAAAACACACAAAAATACTTGATTAAATGCCTTAGTAGTGTACTGTTATAACAGTACATGATTATTACCTCGTTAGAACCGGTTGTTTATAACAAATCCTTAAGTTTATTAAGAGGTATCTGGTGGCGTTAGTATTAGGAATCACGCACTATACAAAAATCTGTGTGCCCTTAAGTGTTTTTGCTTGAATTAACATGTCTTTATCTTCATCTCCATCAGAGGCTTTGGATAGAATAATAGAAGGCGACCAGCCATTCGCAATGGTTATGTGCGAGGATGAAGATGAAGTGATGCTTTTGGAAGGTGAGGCGAGTCAACATGATCTGCTTGAGCAAATTCCCAGAAAAACAGGAAAGACAGATAGTGGTGAAACAGAATTCGATACCATTAGTGTACTTCCATTCAGTCAGGTTAAGGAAAAAGGATATAGGGCTCATGAAAATGGCGAAAAAATCACAACTCTTCAGATACAAAGCCAAACCAGAATGTCCGTGGCTGAAGTTTGCGACAGAATTCCAAGGAAAGATCTTGAGCTTGAGGGAGGTGGTGAGCTTGAACCCAGTATTCCGCTTGATGAATATGAGGAATTGATCAGGAAAGTGCTGGAAGATGAAATTGGAAATGGTGAAGGCGCGAACTTTGTAATTCCAAATGTATATAAAGGAAGGATTCTTAGTATTTCACGTGAAGTTGTACTTAGTGTCCTTAGAACAATCCTTGAAACTGAGTATGGAAGCTACATGACTTATGTATTTTATGATGGAGAACGCTACATAGTCGGTGCTTCGCCGGAGAAGCATTTATCAGTTCAAAAGAAGAAAGTTCAAATGGTTCCAATAAGCGGAACTGTTAGAAAGAATGGGGAGCCAGTCACAAGAGAACAATTAATTACATTCCTGCGGGACAATAAAGAGATAATGGAGCTTGCAATGGTCTGGGATGAGGAATTCAAGATGATGAGTAGGATGTGCGAAGAAGGAGGGCAGTCAACAGGACCGCATATTAGGGAGATGAGCAATGTTGCGCATTCAGAATACTTGCTCGAGGGCATGAGTAAGAAAGACATCATTGATCTACTTCGAAGATCTATGTTTGCACCGACTGTTACAGGAAGTCCGATGGGACATGCAATCAGTGAAATTATCTACAAGTATGAACAAGAGTCGCGTGGGTACTACGCAAGTGCGATTGTAATGATGGGACGCGATGGTGATGGAGAAGATGTTTTAGACAGCGGAATTACAATAAGAACTGCTACTATCAAGGCTGACGATGGTGAAATTAGAATCCCAACCGGAGCTACGTTAGTCAAAGACTCTGTCCCTGCAGACGAAGTTAAGGAAACACAAGCAAAAGCAGGAGCAATGCTAAAATGCCTTACGAATAAAAATGGTTCAAAACCCAAGCCTTCTGTTGCAGAACTACTTCGTGATGATGAAGTGCAGCAAATTCTTGCTGAGAGAAATAAGCTCTTTAATAGGTATTTAATGGAAGATCAGTCAGATATTGATAATACAAGGGAGGCATTGGTCGGCAAGAAGATCACAATCATTAATAATGAAGATGATTTTGCGTACACGCTAAAGCACATGTGCAGAAGTTTGGGAGCCGAAGCTCAAGTCGTTCATTACTCCTTATACGAAGTTGGAGCAGATAAACAATCGGATCTTGTTATCGTAGGTCCGGGTCCGGGTGATCCAAATAATATGGATGATCCGAAGATGAAGAAGCTTAGCGGCATAGTTAGCGAACTTAAGTCCAGTGGCAAGAAGTTCTTTGCAGAATGCCTCGGGCATCAGATGCTTTGCAGGGAATTGGGCATGGATCTAAGGAAGAAAGATGATCCTTCGCAGGGTGTTCAAAAGACGATTACTTATTATGGAGAAAGACAGAGAGTTGGGTTCTACAATTCGTTTGCAGCCCAGTATGAAGATCTGCCTGATGTTGAAATGGCATACGATCGAGAGAGCGGGGAAGTGCACGCCATGAGGAATTCGCATTTCGCAAGTACTCAGTTCCATCCGGATTCGCTTCTTACAACCAACGGATTTATGTTGTTTGGGGATACGATGGAGGGGCTCATGACAGGGAACTGGCAAGCCGCTGCATAAGAGCGGAGCGCCCTGTTTATTAATTCCAAGTAGGTAGAGTGCTTTGCTCATGTGAGTGGAGCTTTTGGTTGCAGATCTTTTTACAACAACGTTAACGAAGGAGAGAGTTATGAGTACATTTGTCAGACATTACACTGCCAAGCAACTCAATCGTGGAGAGGGGATGACTTATCATCCTGCAAGTGGCAAGCAGCTTTCTGACTTAGCGTACGTTAAGTCAAAGGAGCGTTTTTGCCATTACATTGAGCTAACCAGATTGTGGTTTGATTTGGATGATCGTTATGAGTGTATTTGGCAGGAGAGAATTGGAACAGGCAGGAAGGAGCATTTTCCGGGCGATCCTTTTCCCAAGCACTGGCAATTCGATCCGTGGACGGGAAAGAAGCTGAATGATGATGAGGCTAAAAGAAGGGTAACCTCAAATGGGGTCAAAAGTAGGAAGACTACAAGCCAGGTTTGGTCTGGTATGTGGGAGTAAGGGCAAGATCTGCAGTCTACTGCAGCCCCGCGGAAGCGGGGCTGCGATTTAGTGAATTCGGCTAATACAAGCTAAGTCCAGCATGTTTGGAATACTTGACATATACTTAAAACATAGTATTATATTAGCTCGTAAGGGTGCGTTCTTTCTATTTTGGCCAGACACGTGCGCCATGTAACGGCGCCGGCAGGAACGCACACAACACGTTTCATTACTCTTTGGAAAGGGGGATATCCCCATGAGACGCGTCCCGATTTCGTACGTTGCTGTTGGTCTTTGGACTGTGGCTTTGCTCTGTTTGCTTCCCTTCGTTAGTGGATGCGGCAGCGCAACCGAAAAGCCGGATAACGACTCCGGCGCGGTCCAGCAACAGCAGTCGGCTGTCATTCAACAGTCGGAAGTCCAGCACAGCCTTGTGGATCCGGACAAGCCGGATCAGACGGCGATCAAGCCGGACGAGGAGGCGATGACTGCTACCCGTCAGGGATACGCGGTCCAAACCGGAGTTGTGCCGAACCAGACTGCCGTCAGCCCGGCGCAATCGGCTCCGATTCAGGTCCAACAGTCCCCAGTCAAGGCCCTTTAGGGTCACCGCGGTCTTTGAGCCGCAACGAGCACTTGCCCCCGCGCCTACGGCGCGGGAGGCTTTTTTACTTTAAATTTAAGTCAAATTAGCTATACTAGCTCCAGTTCCTTCCTTCCTCAGCTTTATCTTCTGTTTAGGGTTTACACTTGAGTTAGTTTCTAGCTGATTCGAGCGTGAATCCACATAGCAGGAGAAATTGGAAAGCTCATCGGAGGAAGGGATCCATTATTCCTTTCCTATTTCTATTATGTCAGCAAAGACTTCCGCTCTCAAAGGTCAGAGCGAATACACTTTGGAACTGGGCGATCAGTCATTAACCGTAAAGGCCGGAGCGATCGCAGAACAGGCCAATGCAACCGTACTCTGCCAGATGGGCGGCACTGTTTCTATGGGCAACTTCACAGTGAGCAAACGCGCACGTGACGGAGTCGACTTCCTACCTCTTCAAGTCGTTTATCAAGAGAAGTTTTATGCAGGAGGAAAGATCGCGGGTTCCAGATTCAGAAAACGCGAAGGAAGACCGGCGGACAGCTATGTTTTACTCGCACGTGTTATCGACCGTGGACTAAGGCCGATGTTCCCAAAGACGATCCACAACGATCTGCAGATGTTTTGTACCGTCTTAAGCTACGATTTCGAGAACGAACACGATATCACATCGGCAAATGCGGCTAATTTAGCAGTCGCAATAAGTGATGCTCCAGCTGAGGGTCCTCTTGGAACAGTCAGGGTCGGATTGATTGGAGGTGAACTGGTTTTGAATCCTTCCAGAGAAGCCAGAACCAAGTCAGATCTGGATATGTTCGTTACAGCTTCGCTTGATCGCATTGTTATGATCGAAGCCGGTGCAAACCAGTTGCCGGAAGCAGAAATACAGAAAGCAATTGAGTTTGGAAAGAAGTGGGCTCAGAAGATTGCAAAGTTCTTTGCGGACATTCAAAAAGAGATCGGTAAGGAAAAATTCGAAGCACCAGAAGCTTACGTGAACGAGGAAGCTTACGAGTATCTAAAAGAATGGATGCTTCCAACTGTTAACAAGGCTATTAAGGACAAGCTGGAGAAACTGGAGCGCAGAGCAATCATGACCGAGTTCCTAGATGGCGCAGTCGAGAAGCTAGAAGAAAAATTCGGCAAAGTACCACCGGAAGGGGATGAAGAACTCGAGAAGTTGTACGCCAATGCATTTGGAATTGCAGATAAGATCATTAAATCAGAGGTCAGGCGCCTGATTCTTGAGGAGGGGACTAGAATGAGCAGTCGAAAGGTCGATGAAATTCGCGACATCAATGCAATGGTCGATATTCTTCCTGACTTTGTTCATGGTTCAGCATTATTCGAGAGAGGCGAGACACAAGGTCTTACGACTTGCACACTTGGAGCACCTGGAGACAAGCAGTTGGTAGAAGGAATGGAAGGCGAAGTAGAACTTAGATATTTCCACCATTACAACTTCCCACCATTCTCTGTCGGAGAGACCTCTAACAGGCTTTTCGTTGGAAACCGCGAAGTGGGGCATGGAAGCTTGGCACAAAGAGGACTTGAGCCCGTACTTCCATCAGAAAAAGATTTCCCGTACACAATTCGAACTGTAACAGAAATTCTTGCCAGCAATGGATCTTCTTCCATGGCGGCAACTTGCGGTTCAACACTTGCTCTTATGGCTGCAGGAGTTCCAATAAGTGCTCCAGTATCCGGAATTGCATTGGGACTAATTTCAGACGAAGAAAAAGGAAAATATGTTGTTCTTTCGGACCTACAGGACGAAGAAGACTTTGGTGGTGACATGGACTTTAAAGTTACAGGTACAGAAAAAGGAGTTACAGCTATCCAGATGGATATCAAGGTCAAAGGATTGCCTGACCAAGTGTTCGAAGAGGCATTGGAGCGCGCTAAAGTTGGAAGATTGGAGATTCTAAAATCCATGCTTGCTTCAATTCCTGAGGTTCGCAAGGAACTTAGTCCCAGGGCACCGAGAATCGAGACAATCACGATTGATCCGGACGATATCAGACTAGTTATCGGCAAGGGAGGAGAGACAATCCAGAAGATTACAGGAGATCTGGGAGTAGAGATTGATATAGAAGATAGCGGACTTGTGTTTGTTACCGCCCCCGATGGCGATACGATGCAAAAAGCCAGAGAATGGATAGAGGGAATAGTTGCGAAGCCGGAAGTAGGAACAGTTTATGACTGTAAAGTTGTAAGAATCATTGATGGTGTAGGTGCGATCGTAGAATTCCTAAAGGGCAAAGATGCGATGATTCATATTTCAGAGCTTCAATGGAAGAGGACGGAGAATGTTGAAGATATTCTAAATGTTGGTGACGAAGTTAAAGCCAAGTGTGTTGAATACGATGCTCATGACGGTAAAACCAGAATGTCTGTTAAGCAAATGACAGAACCGCCTCCAGGGGCCGAAAGAAGCGGACCGCCAAGAGGAAGAGGAGGACCACCAAGGCGTGGGGGAGGAAGGCCTCCTAGGAGATAGTTTATTGTATTTATGAAAAGTGGGTAGTGAGTAGTGTGTAGTAAACATCAGAATAATCTGTTTACCACTACTCACTACAAACTACTCACTCGTTGGCAACGATTTCTCCACCCAATTGTGTGTCTGGTTCTTCACTTTAATAATATCTTCAAAGGCTTCTTTCTTTTGGTATGGACTTCGCTTTTGCCAGAGGGGAGTAATGCGATCAGTAACGTTCATAAGCTCCACAAGTTCTGTCATGCTTGGTTCATGTTCGGACCATTCAACACCGGCCTTGCTTAGAACATCGAGAGCTTTGTTTATCCTGTGAATAGTTCGGTGCACTGCCTCTAGAAGAAGCTCCTCTCGTTTTGGATCAAGAGTGTAGTAAGTGTTTCCTCCATCATAGAACTCCGGAATTTCCGCAAACAAGCTTTGGCATTGCTGGTATCCGATCATTAGATTCTCCCAGGACTCCTCGGATAAATTGCCTTTATCTTTTGCTTCTACCATGATGGCATCCAAATCTTTTCTAACATTAAACAGATCTCCGCGCATGTTGTGGAAGATATCCTCATAAGTAAGTCTGTGGACTTCCTTGAGCGCCATGTCCTGTCTTTGTGATACAAGTTTTGTTACGAAAACTGCAAAGACGAACAAAGCTGTAATGCTTTGGACGCTTGCCAGTGCCTTTGAAAAACCAACAGGAGTAATATCTCCGTATCCTGTGGAAGTTGCTGTGATAATCGAATAATAGAGAGCATTCAGGAACCGATATAAGGCAGGCAAGTTATCTAGCTGGGTTGGAGCATGAGAGGGGATAAATGTCTCCAGCAAGAAATATGCTAATGCGAATGCGAGGGCCAACCCCAACCAAAGGAGAAACAGAGCTCTGTAGGAGAGCTTCGTTACTTGGACGAAGAAAAGCCAGTTATGCCTTCGTTTTTTTGGATTTTGGGTATTCGCCTCCATTCCGTATAATTATAACATATTTTGGGAAATAAAGGAATATGGGGAATTAGCTGGTTATGGCTATATGGGACCGATATTTTGCGTAATTTAGTATGAAGATGCACCCTCCCCTCAGCCTTCGCCCCGCGAAGGCAACCCACCGTAGCCTTTTTGGTTGTTCTAATCACAAATATGAACAATGGCGGGGGCTACGGCTGACAGGCCAAAAAAGCGAAGGTGGGCCACATAAAAATGGGGTGGGTATAGGACAGGGTGGGTGGGCTGTCAGTTATATATGGTGATCTCCCAAAAATTGATGTCAATACCTTCTAAAAAAATACTTCCAGGCGTTATGACTTTTGAGCTTGCGTCAGCCAAGCAGGACGTTCCAGCCTACGCGTAGCGTAGGCTGTCCGCCGAAGCCGCGAAGCGCGTAGGCGGGCCATGCCTATAAATGAAGTCGCTACGCCTTCGGCTGGCAGGCCACCCCTAAGCGGAACAGTCTTATTTATTCCTAGAATCCATCGACTTCTTATTGCCATTCTGCGCCTTCGGCGCAGTCCGCGATTCGGGAATCGCGGCTGCGGGACTGTCGTTGGATTTCTTGGATTCTTCAGATGCAGATTCCTTTGATTTATTCGCAGGTTCCTTCTTTCTATTATCCGAATTATAAAATCCTGCACCCTTAAAATGAATCGCAGGTGGAGCGATCAGGCGGTCGGTACCTCCTTTGCATTCAGGACAAGCAGGAGCTTCATCAGAACCAAACGAAAGCTCTTTCTCGAATGTGTATGAACACAGCCGGCACTGGAAATCATAGCGGGGCACGGGGGGATGATAGCGTAGAAATATTGGTTTGGAGAATATAATTGTAAGAATTAGTGAATAGTTAAAAGTGAAGAGTGAAGAGTTAAAAGTTAATCAAAGAGAATCGATTATAAAAAACACTTTTAACTATTAACTATTAACTTTTAACTAAGCTGTTGTACATCTTCTTAAGCACTGCGAAAGCAACCAGACCAACTGCCACCCATGCACCAATGGTAACAAGAGAATTTGGCTCGGGGAGTGCAAGTGCGTGTGATTCAGATTCCATTGTTATGCTGCTAGTTTAGTTTGAGATTGAGGAGTGCTTATTGGTTCAATTATCCATTCAGATCCATTCGTTGTTGCATTCCAGACATCATCTACAGGTCCATCCAAAGGTTCAGAAAGCAACGCGCTTGCCTTTCTGAAAACACCTTCACTTTCAACAATTTTTTTAACGGAGTTTGCAGTTCCGTGCATGGGGCCTCTTCTTGGGGCAACGCGATATTGTTGATCGCTCGATGCTACAAGGTCTGCAGCTATAGGCCAGCCTGATTGAAACACATGATAACCGGCTTGCACTAAGTTTCTCGGAATACAGAGGAGGTCATCAAGCATATCTTTCCCCTGAATTCCTTGCCCCAAATCATTTCTTACCAGAGCAATAGTTGAACTAAGTCTTCCGCCTACATGCTCCTTAGGATCAAGAAACATAAGCTCGTCACCGACCATATATTCGCTGCTTCCATACGAGTAGGCGTTGGCCCCATCCGAACCCATTGATTTCGTATTCAATCCTACCATTAGGCAAAGAATTCTATACTTTAACCGGTCTCTTGTCCAGTGAAATTCCTTACACTTTCTTGCAATTCTTTTGTTGCATCTGTATAAAGTATCGGATTCTTAATTGAATCTTTCGTTCTTTCTATCTTTGAGTGACCGCCCGCAATGGCGGTCATTTTTTATATGACCTCACCCCCCGGCCCCCCCCTCCTACCTTGCCTTTTTAGATATTGAATATATCTAGGTTTTGGTTTTTTAAATGTATCTAATTAAAGCCTGCAAGGAGAGGGGGAGAACGGGGTTGACCCAAGTAAGCCCCTCTCCTAGTAGGTAAGTGGGGCGGGAGGAGAGGGGTTTGGGGTGAGGTCAATTCAGACAACATTAAACCAAGGCCGGCAGCGTGAGCCACCGGCCTGTGAATTGGCGTCCGATTTAACGGACTCGTTCCCGCGCTACCACGTGCAGAGGGCGTTTCAATCGGTGCCGCTGGCGATACCCGCGAAGTTCGGCGTCATGCTCGTGCCGGTGCCGCTGTTCGTCTTTCGCGGATCGACTTCGTTGGCCGCCATCGGATTCCGGTTGGCATGGTACGTCGCTGCACAGTTCTGCGTTGCCCGGTTCATAGTTTTCTCCTTGCCCTGTGGGCGTTTGAGAATGGCTACAAACGAGGGGGACAGGTCACCCAAACACATGGACAACCACAAACCAATTAGTAGCATTCTAACCACATATTGTCCTCGGTCAAACACCTTAAGCTTGATTTATTTCGAAATCTCAGCCTTCGCCCGCGCATACGCGGGACTACGGCTGACAGGGAGTATCACCAAAATTTTCTGGAAGAATCAGCTTTTTCTTGTAAACTCTCCATAATACTTCGTTTCCTCAGCACAAGTGCTCGACAAAGCGTACGATCCTAAGGCCGTTGAAGACCGCATATACAAAATGTGGGAGGAATCGGGTGCATTCATAGCTGATGCGAGCAGCGATAAAGAGCCATTTACAGTCAGCATGCCGCCACCGAATGCAACAGGACAGCTTCACCTTGGGCATGCGGTAATGCTTGCACTTGAGGACATCTTCATTCGCTTTAACAGAATGAAAGGAAAAGAGGCTTTGTGGCTTCCCGGAACAGACCATGCGGCGATTGCGACTGAATCAGTTGTAATTAAGAATCTTCAGGCAGAAGGAATTGCAGATCCTAGGGCCAAGTTTGGTAGAGAGGAACTTCTAAAGAAGATTGCGGAGTTTGTGGAGGGGAGTCAGGACACGATTCGTTCACAAGTACGAAAAATGGGTGCAAGTTGCGACTGGTCGCGCGAAAGATACACGATGGACGACTCACTTAGTCGTTGTGTGAACGAAGTCTTCAAAAAAATGTATGAAGACGGACTTATTTATCGCGGGAACAGAGTTGTTAACTGGGACGTTGCACTTCAAACAACAATCAGCGACGATGAAATTGTTTATCAGGAACGCGAAGGTGTTCTTTGGACGTTTGAATATCTCTCAGCTGAGCAAACGGGAGGCGAACCTCTGAATGTTGCAACCAGCCGACCCGAAACAAAGCTTGGTGATAACGCAATAATCGTTCATCCGGATGATGAAAGGTATTCGCATCTGATCGGAAAGACGTTTGATGTTGATTGGCCGGGTAACGTCAGCATAAAAGTTAGCGTTATTGCAGATCACAATGTGGACAGAGAGTTTGGAACTGGTGCAATTGGATGCACGCCATGCCACAGCAAGATCGATTTCGAGATTTGGCAGAGGCATAAGGCAGATGTCGCATCAGAACCTAAGCAAGTAATAGGTGAAGATGGCAAGATGACTGTCAACGCAGGGGAGTTTGCAGGACTTGGCGTTGAGGAGTGCAGAGAAAAGTTCGCTGAAGGCTTAAAGAAGGAGAGGAGACTGATATCGGCAGAAAAATATGAACAACCCCTTTCAATTTCATATCGATCAAAGCAGCCTGTTGAACCAATTCCAAAGGAACAGTGGTTTATTGATGTGAATAAACAGGTTGTTGACTGGAAAGGTAAGCAGATGAGTCTAAAAGAAGTAATGCAGGATGTGGTTCATTCAGGCGACATAAAGATAATTCCTGATCGTTTCGAGAAAACATACTTCCAGTGGATTGATAACCTACAAGACTGGTGTGTATCTCGCCAAATATGGTGGGGACATAGAGTGCCTGTCTATTATTGTGATAAGTGTTTTGTTTCCTATGAGCAACAGGGAAGTGAAAAGTGTAAAGTGAAAAGTGAAAAGTGCGATGCCTTGGGAGAGGCAAGAGGTATTTATGTAAGCACTAAGCCATTATCGAAATGTCCGGAATGCGACGGTGCGACAAGGCAAGACTCAGACACGCTTGATACATGGTTTAGCTCCGGTCTTTGGACGTGGAGCACACTTGTTGATCCGGAAGTTGCGAAAGATACGTCGCTTTCTCTTCAGGATTTGTTGGATAAAAGTCCTGACTTCCAAAAGTTCCATCCAACACAGGTGATGGAGACTGCTTACGACATACTTTTCTTCTGGGTAGCCAGAATGATTCTGATGACAACGTTCGCAACAGGGCAGATACCATTTGATACGGTTTACTTGCATGGCTTAGTTCGAACTCGTGATGGAAAGAAGATGAGTAAGTCGGACCCTGAGACTTGCATTGATCCATTGGAGATAATTCCTAAGTATGGTGCTGACGCACTTAGACTTTCGATGATCGTAGGACAAATGCCCGGTAACGACTTCCAGCTTTATGAAGAAAAGATCGGAGGATACAGGAACTTCATCAATAAACTATGGAATGCATCACGGTTCATTCTAATGAAGTGTGAGGATGAGGGGGTGGATCCGCATCGGGTATCGGGTTCGGGTTCGGGTGCGGAGTTGTCATTGGCGGATCGGGCATTGCAATCAGCATTAGATGATTTAATTAAAGATGTTACCAAAGGACTTGATGAATATCGTTTAAGCGAAGTAGGGGAGAAGCTATATAGCTTTATATGGGATTATTTCTGCGATTGGTATCTGGAGTTAAGCAAAGGAGAGACGAATATTAATATGCTTGTTGGAACACTTAGAACATTTCTAGTTTTGCTTCATCCTTACTGCCCGTTTGTAACGGAGGAACTTTGGGAGACATTCAAGTACGAAAAGTCAGAAGGAATGCTCATCTCCCAACCTTGGCCGGTGCATTCGGATGAAAATAAGAAAGATAAAGATGCGGAAAGAGACTTCCAGATCATTATTGATGTAATTACTGCCATCAGAAGTATGCGTGCGGATCAAGGTGTAGAGCCGGGACTTAAATTAAAGGCAATAATTCACACAAAGAAGCATCAGGAATTAATTGAATCACAGGGAGAGCATATAGAGAGACTCGCAAAACTCAGCGAGTTAACAATCGACTCAGCTTCCGCCAAGCATGAGAACGCTGCGAGTACATTTTTGAAGGATATTGAAGTTCATATTCCTCTTGAAGGAGTAATAGACTTCGATAAGGAGCGCGAAAAACTTAGCAAAGAGAAAGAGAAATTAGAATCGTTCATGAAAGGGATTGAATCTAAGCTTAATAACAAGAAGTTTGTTGCAAATGCGCCTGCGGAAGTCGTTGAGACGGAGAAGGATAAGCTCAAAAATGCCAAAGACAAACTTAGCAAGATAGAAGAGAGTCTGAAAACTCTAAAATAAGCGTTGTATGTACAATGTACATACAGTGTACATACAGTAAATGACTACCATAACCTCCAACCGGACTTTTTTCTTTTTGCAGAGGGCACTGCTGTCGTGTCAATTTCCGGTGCGGCAGTTTTAGTAGGACAATCTATGCTTGCTAGTGCCTGTTGTGCTGCAGCTCGAGGTGCTTTTGTGTCCTGCGGAGGGTGATAGTTAGCAAAAAGCTTATCATTCGCCATCAGTTTTTCGAGAGCCGAACGCATAGAGTCTCTGTCATCTTCAGCAAGTTCGGGCACTGCCCGACAAATAAATTCTGTGACTGCTATGGATGGGTCGGCAATTCTATTTCTCATAAGAACTAATACTCTTGCTCTCACTTCATCTTCAAGATTAGCTATAGCTCTACCGAATTCCTGATGCTGACCACTTGCTCTGCATCTGTGCAGAGTTGTATAAAAAGACATGAATACAGTATGCTCACTATCCTCTATTCTAAGTTCAGAAAGTGTGGGAGCACTAGTTCTTCGTACTATGCTTTCGGACTGAGGCTGTTGCTCAGTTTCTGCAACTGCATTCATTTGCGGACATGTTCCTCTTATATACTTTTCTGTCAACAGTCTGCGGAAGTAAAGTATATTGAATCCTACATTTCCTTTATTCCTCCATAAAAACTGGGTGTAGCTGATTTTCTTTTACGGGGAATTGCCAGGCCTCTTCCTCTGAATACAGAATCCCGACCATAGCGCTTTCTAATCTTATCCAGGCAGTTCTGCACACTTTGAGACTTTTTATCACTCTCAGGTGTTTCAAATAGCGAATATTGCGTGTTTCCCGGCGGTTTAAGGCCCATTAGAGCGATTCCAACCTGCGTATAGGCCTTTGTCTCTTCGTGAGCTTTTTTGAAGCACCAGCGGGCATACGGGAGAATTTGCTCTTCTGTATCCATCAGCTGTGGAAGCTTGCGGGGATGACCGAAATGTCTGTATTCGTCATTCCTCAACCACACCATAACTTCTTTGCATGCCAGATTATGCGATCTCATTTTAAGTGTGCAGTAAGTTAAGTGCTGAAGTACATGGCCGAACAGTTGATCCTCATTTTTAGTTGCGCGAAAGCTTCTGCATCTTGATATGGACTTTGGTGGACCCGGTTCATCATCAACATCGAAAACTGGTTTACCCAAGAGTTCATCTTGCATCTCGAGCCCAGGCCTTCCAAAAAGTTTCTTGATCAAGTCTTTAGGTGCGTTTGCAATGTCCCATGCGGTTCGCCACTTAAAAGATTCAGCGTGCAGAGAACGCTTAGAGCCGATGCCCGGAATTGCGGGAGCGGGAAGAGATTTTAAGAATGTAGAATCTGGAATCTGGAATCTGGAATGATGTGCTTTGTTATGTGCTAAATAATTGTGAGAAGAGACAATTGTTATACCGGAGGGTTTTCTGTATTCACCTGCCATTTTTGCAAGCAACTTAGTCGGGGCGATGCCGATTGAGACGGAAACATCGATTTTTGATTTAATTTCTGTCTGGATTTGCTTTGCCCACTCATCTAATTTCTCAGGAACACCTCCAACACAAGACACAAGGTCCAAATACCACTCATCAATGGAAGTCTTTTCTATTCGCGGACAATAAGTCTCAAGTATTGCTTCAATATCTTTGGAAACTACACACGATTCCAGAAAATCAGAAACAACTGGCACTGCATTCGGGCAAAATTTTCTTGCTTCAACGAGTCGCATGCCGGTTTTAACTCCTTTTGCTTTGGCCGGATAACTTGCAGCGATTACAAAACCTCCACCCATGCCAAGAGCTAGAATCGGCTGACCTTTAAGCTTAGGGTCTTTACGCTCTAATACAGAGGCGAAGAAGGCGTCGGCATCGATGTGGCAAAACATTTAATTGAATCTGGAATATAGAATTTGGAATTTGGAATGAATCTATATTTTGGTTCTAGATTTGCTTATTAATGCGTTAAGTAATTTGCTGACAGAAACTGATTGATCGAAGATCATTTTAAATTCTTCATTAGTTATGATTTTAATATCTCGGGCAATGATTATTTGATTTTGCACTTCTGTAATTGAGCCAGCTGAGTGCACATAAAATGCAGTTTTATCCTTCCATGATTTTCTTCCGAAGCCTTCTGCAATGTTTGAGGTAATTGATACAGAAGCTCTGCGAAGTTGACTAGTTAGTCCATATAATTCCTCTTTTGGAAATTTGCGTGTTATTTTATATATCATTAGGACGAGCTTATGGCCTTCATGCCATACTTCCAGATCAGTAAATGATTTTGCCGGCAATCGTTTTTGTGCATATTCCATATTCCAGATTCCAAATTCTAAATTCTAAATTCCAAGTTAGTATTTTCTGATAGTTCCTCTTACAACTCCCGCTACCGTTAGTTCATCTAATGCATACATATCCGGATAAGCGGAATTTTCTGCTTGCAGATAGAATTTACCCTTACTTTTCTTAAGTCTTTTAAGAGTAAACTCGCCGTCCAGAACTGCAACAACAATATCGTTCGGCTTAGGTTCAATACCACGTTCGACAACAACCAAATCTCCTTCAAAAATACCGGCTTCGATCATGCTGTCGCCCTTAACTCTAAGTAAAAACGTGGATGATTTCTTGCCGCCGACAATATAATCATCAAGAGTAACCATTTCTTCTGCTTGCTCCTCGACGGGGGCTGCGAATCCTGCGGATATTGGACCGAACAGAGGCAGAAGCATTGGCTCCGGCCTGTCCTCCATAGGTATCAGATCAATAATCTTTATTCTTCCCTTAGGGTCTTTCTCTATTTGCCCTTCTCGTACCAAAGCATTCACAACTTTGGCTACGGCATTCTTGGATCGAACGCCGAAAGCAAGAGCTAGATCAGACAAAGAAGGGGAGTATCCTCTCTTGGTTTGGAACTCCTTAATGTAATTAAGAACTGTCCGCTGATGCGGAGTAAGTGTGGCGATGGGCATAGTGATACCATCTTAGGTGTACGAACGTGCACAGTCAATTAGGATCATGTATTAAATATTAGGTTTGATGGTATTTATATATAGTCAATTTTATCCGTAGCTAATTGAATCTTCGAATATTGGTCGTAATCTGTTTGCAACAAAAGTTTCGGGATCCGAATTAGCATCTCCGAATTTAAAACGCATTAGCTCATCGGGGAGTGCTTCCATGCCAACTTGAGTTAATTGCCATCTGAGTTGGCCATATTTTCGCCCCTGAGGTAAGAATTGACTTGCGCATCTGGCAACGGTACTTCTAAGTGCTTTTGCAATTTCGTGTGCATTATCACGATGTCCAGGTGGAATATCATGCCTTGGGGCACCGAAAGTAAGATGGTCTGGAATATTTCTATGTGCGCATAAATGTTCTTCGGCCCAAATTGCAAGTTTAAGTTGTCTGCGTGCATCTGTAATAAATGCTTCATGTCGTGCTTCTTGACCAACTAACGATGTGGAAATGTGCCGTTCTTGTTTTGAACTTGGCCATTTTGCATCTATTTCTTTTACTGCTTCGGCTATTGGTTCTGGAACGACTGGATTAGCTTTGGCTCTAGGTGGGAATGCACTGCGACTTGGCTCAGTGTCTGTGATGGGTGGGGATGTACTTCGACTTGGTTCAGCATCTGCGACACTTCGACTCGGCTTAGCGTCTTCAGTACTTCGACTTGGATCAGTATCTGTGATGGGTGGGGGTGCAAGCTCGGGAGCACTTCGACTCGACTCAGTGTCTTCGACGGATTCGGATACGGATGCAAGTGTGGGTTCTGGTGAAGGTGCTTGTGCAGGTATGGGTGAAGCTGGTTGCAATAAGCCAAGTAGTTGATTAACTGCACTACGAAGAGTTTCTATGCGAGGCAAAAGAAGGGTCGGTGCAGGGGTTTTATTAGCAAGCTCTGTCATGCTTTGTGTAAGTTCGCCAATTCTATTCAATGCTTGAGCAGGATCTATTGGATCACTTGGTGTTACAATTTCTGATTTGGGTGGTAGAGGAGAGGTAGTTATTCCATCATTTTGAACATGCATCTGAAGAATCTGTTCAACGGCAGTTTGTATTTGCTGAATATGTGGGCGAAGTAAATCCGGAGCAGGAGTTTGAGGTAATAGTATCTCTATTCCATTAATAGTCTGCTTCATTTTGGTCAATGCTTCGTATTGAGTTTGTGCTTCGTTTTTAGGGCCGGCATCTTGCTTCTTTTCTTCAGGTGACGCAATTGGGCCGTGCTTTTTTGCCCATGTGTATGGTAACGAAGTACTATTAACTCCAAGTGCCTTTAGTAATGCAGCTCTGCAACCATGTTTTCCTAGCTGGTCAGAATGGGAATATATTGTTGTAACAGCTTGGCACAAAGCGACGGGAAAATTCTTTCCTGTCCGCTTGTCGAATTCTATTGAACCAAATTGCTCGTTCCATGTTCTTAGTTGTGATGGATATAAACTAAATGCTCTATATATGGCTGCACGCGCACCACGATCACCGTTGACTTCTGCAAACGCACATACAATAACAGCAGCCCGTTTGAAATCATCGGGGATTGTCCGGTGTCCTTGCTCTTTTCTTCCTGAAGAAGGTACGGGAGTCCTATTTTCTCCACCAGCAGCTCTTGCTTCAATTGCTTCACGATTTTTTCGCCACATAGTGAGGTTTGCATGTGAGGCACCGTATTTCTTCAATACTTTTCCTACTGCACCGTGAACACCTGTTGCCTTTGCTTCATCAGCTTCTATCATTATCTGCAATCTCTCAGCATCGGTTCTGTCATGTCCTTTTGATTTGGATTGAGGTGGTTCTGCTTTGTCAGCAGGAGATGGTGTGGGGGGTGTACTTCGACTCGGCTCAGCACCTTCGATACTTCGACTTAGCTCATCTCGATGCCGAGCACTCGATGCCGAGGCAGTATCTGCGATGGGCGAGGGTGTATGTGGTTGTGGAGGCATAGACTCAGAACGATCCACTCTAGTTGCACCTTCTTTTGTTGGAATAGAGGCACTTGGCTCGGGAATCATTACTGCCAATATTGAGGCACGATTTCTTTCGATGGCTTCGATTGCATGCCTCCCATGTTGCCTTCGGATCATTTTTACATTTCCTTGATCAATTTGTTGCATTAGATTGTATGCTTTTTTCACGCTTTCAATTCCGACGCGTGCTAGGCGTCTCTTTAATTCTTTGGCATCGCATGGTGCCTCTGCTTGCGTTGAAAATGCTTCAAAATGGTCCCCCCTTTTTGACAGATTTCTATAAATGACTACCCAGCTAGCGCAGAAAATGGGGTTTCAGGCATCTCTAGACATGC
>CAZDKL010000010.1:0-46136 GCA_964506185.1 uncultured Candidatus Peribacteria bacterium | reverse complement strand
GGAAACTCTTCCTCCGCCAGCTTACGCAGGCGGATTCTCGAAGGAATGTTGAAAATCGCCTTCGAAGATACGATTTTCAGTTCATTCTTACTGGTGATCCTATGTACTGTCAAAGCAATACTCCCCAATATTTCCCTAATCCTATCCCTAATCCTAATTCTCCTTCATATAATTGACATACCCCCCAAATTCCTTATCGTTATACCGATCGAGAGCTCTCAATTTTTTGATTTCGATCACGTTCTTTTCAAGCAATGCGGGAGATAATCTGATCGTTTCAGTTAACTGATATAAGGCGTACATTTCCAGTTCAACAACTCAAGAACCCATAAGGAGGTAAAACAATGGGGCAGCACATAAACAAACACCGTACGTTTTTGACCGATGTTTCTAGGATGACCGATTTCACGAACCTGAAGGAGAGACTGAGATGACGAGTTCCGAGAACGCTGTGCAACGTTACTTCCGATACTTCGCGGCTTACTGGTGCCTGGAAAGCGAGAAAACCCGCACCGCGCAGATGGTCCAAATCTGCTGGAACGTGGGTTGCGGTCTAGATCTGGTGCCGCAGAACAGGTGGGCCATGTGCCAGAGTATCGAGATGAATTGCGTGCTGCCGGGTCTGGGCAAGGGCGGCATGTGGGAAGCACCTTTCTTCCCCGGAATGGCCAAGCCGTCGCAGAAGCCCGAAGTCCAGAAGACGATCATCCAATCCCTGACGGACGCGAGTGTCGCCGAGATTCCCCAGGTGATCATCTTCGCCGGGAAGAGCACCGGCAAGAATCGCGACGATCAGTTCCGAGCGATCGTCACAGGCCTCACCGAAGGCGACGATCAGGATCCCAGCGTGGTAAACATCGCGGACGCCATGGGTCGCACCATGGTGACCGAGGCGTTGAACACCAAGGGAGATGGGTGGTACGGCCACAAGAACTATCTGTGCCGGGATCCGCGCGAGCTTCAGGCCAAAGTCATCGAGCCGGTCGGAAGTGCGCGACTACAACAGGCGATCGACTTTTATCACGTCGACATGGGAGGATTTCCTTTGGTCGATGTGGTTCAAGCGTGCGCCGAGAACACCGCTGGTCTGCACGTCGCAGGACGGCGCGGCAAACCGACGGACGACAACGACGACAACCGCGGTCCGCTCGATCACGCCGAACAACAGATCCCGTACGCGGACGTCATGGCGGAAGCGGCGAAAGTTCTGCCGCAAGGGACGCCGGTACTGCTCGAGTTCATGTTCCCGAAGTCCATGCGAGGCGGGGACGACGAAGCGGATCGGCTCGCGGAAAGCCTCTCGGCGGCGATCGAGATCTGCGAGTCGAAGACGCCGAAGCCCGCGGCGGCCGAAGGGCCCGTCGCGACGGATCCGCCCGAGGCGCCGGCTACGCACGTCAGCCCCTGTGCCGCCCAGAGCGGCGGATAGGGCACAGACAGCCCGCAGACGAACGCTTGAAAAGACAGGCCCGTGGTGTACACCATGGGCCTGTTTTGACATATTGACTAATAATTATACTCTTATATAATAATAGATGGGTTCATTTGCATCATAGGCGTGGGTAGTCTCCTGCACTTCCGGATCCTCTTTTGAGCGATTCTGGAGAGCAGACGTTCTGCCCACAATTACACTTTTTTTTGGACTGGCCGAAAGGCCGCAACACAAGGAACTGGTTATGAGAAAGCTGTTTACTGTTCTGTTGGTTGTTGTAGTTCTGGGATCTACTGCGTGCCTCGGCGTAAGCTGGTGTCGCAGTACGATCGAATTCGGGAAAACCAGGGCAAACTTGATGACGGAAGTCCGCAAGGAAGTCTACGGTGAGTACCTCGACGGTTTCTTTACCGGTCGGGATCTGACAGGCCACTGCTTCCAAATCGTCCGCCCATTGCTGGGCTCGCACGACGAGGCCGACTATCTGCGACGACTGGAGAGCATGACGCGCCTCAGGACCGAAAACCGCCAAAACGCCGGCTATCATGTCGGTGATTCCTACAAAAGGATTACGTCCGATACAGTAGGAGAGCTGTACAAGGTCTACTTCCAGACGAATCCGCGCCACGGTGCGGACAAGGCTGAGGAGTGGCTCGCATCAGAAGAGTCCGGAATGTCGGTCCAGTATGAGCATCTTCGGAAGCTCAGTAAGATTCACAGTCGACTCGACCGGATCTACTGGGAACTGATGACGTGCGAAGACATGGAAGAACTCAAGATCATCGAGACCGAGTATCGAAGCCTGTTGGCCGATTACGAGGCCGAGATGGCCAAGAAAGTTCCGCGAGTGTCTATCAAGCAGAACGGCTGACCAATTTCAACGGTCGGCGAATCGAGACGCGGTGCCCTGCACCGCGTCTTCGACGTGGAATAAATTCGGCAAACGCACTGTTTAATCTTTAGGTTATGCGGGTGGGAAACCCGCGACCTTGATGCGAGCGGTTTCAGCCCCCAAATGCGAAGCGTCCGCAAAAATGTGGAGGAGTATGTGGCGGGGGTCATTTTTGCAGCGGAGCATTTGGCTTGGGCTGTTCCGCGAGCATCACCGGGAGCGGAACTTTTCTTTGGTTCTTTCTTTTTGTTTAAAAAGAAAGAACAAAGTAATCAAGATAATAGAAAGAAGATACGAAAATAATGCAAAATACCCGATCAAATGCTATATTTGCTTTCACATGTCCTCAGGCAAAGACAAATTGGCCGAATTTAACAGAAAACTTGATGAACAAGTAAAATCTGATCTAAAGAAGAAGATTTCTGATTCAAAGAAGAAATCCCTCCCCTCTTTATCTGATTATTCATTTATTAAACTTGAGAATGATATTGAGGAGATTGCGAAGAAGCTCAATCTTAACCCACAAACTATAAAGATCTCTCAACCTCCCGCAAAACTTAAAGGAGTTGAAGATGTTGATCTTGCATTCAACGTCGGAAGCGTTGCTCGCGAAGCCGGCAAGGAACCGGAGGAAGTTGCCAAAGACTTGGCTGATGAGATTTCTAAACTTGATGCAGTAAGTGATGCTGAAGTTATCCCACTTAAAGGTGGGGCGTTTGTTAACATTAAACTCAATCACTCCGGTTATTCAGCCGGTGTTTTGAATGAAGTTCAAAAACTTTCTGACGATTACGGTTCGTTTAACGAAGGAGATTCCAAAGTCGTCGTTCTGGATTACTCAGCTCCAAATATTGCGAAGGACATGACCGCAGGACACTTGCGTTCAACAATAATTGGCTATTCTCTTTATAAGATTTATGAAGCGGGAGGATATGTAAGTTTCGGAATTAATCACTTAGGTGACACGGGAACTACATTTGGAAAAGTCATCTATCAATACAACAAAGAGATGAATGAGCGCGGAGATGAGTTTAAGAAAGAACTTGAGACTGACCCCTCAGGAACCCTAATGCGCATTTACAGAAAGTTTGGTGAAGAGTCGGCAAAGGATCCTCAGGCTATGGACGAAGCACGGGAATTATCTCTGAGATTGGAGCAAGGTGATGAGGAACTGATGGAACTCTGGTTCAAGATTCGCGAATGGAGCATGGAGTGCTTTTATAAGGTATATGACCGAATTCGCGTTCCCTTTGACGGAATGATGGGAGAGAGCTTTTACGAGGATAAGATGGAGAGTGAAGTGGAAGCGGGTTTAAAGAAAGAAGTTTTTAAGAAAAATGAAGAAGGTGCAGTTGTATTTCCCGGTCAGACGCTGACTGATCCTGTGACCGGCAAAGAAAATCCAAATGTAATGAAGACAAGAGTAAACGAGGATGATAAGGCTGAAGATATGGTGTGGAAGGATGAAATTATAATTAAACCAAGTGGCGGAACGCTTTATCTGACCAGAGATATTGCGACAATTAAATTCAGATCAAAGGATTTGGGAGCGGAAAAACTTTTGTATGTTGTCGGAAAAGAACAGAAACCTCATATGATGATGCTTTATAACATCGCTGATCAACTTGGTATTTGTAAAATTGGAAAAGCTCTGCATGTCGCATTCGGACATCTAAACATGGGCGGAAAGAAAATGAAGACGCGAGAAGGTAAAGTAATTCTTTTGAATGACATTCTGGATGAAACTGTAGAGGCTGCTGAAGAACTTATTAAAAAGCGAAAGGAAGAAGTTGGTGAAAAATCTGACCTGACTGATGAAGAAAAAGAAGTCGCAAACAAAGTTGGAATTGGAACAGTTGTGTTTAATGACTTAAGACAAGACCGAGAAAAAGATATTGAATTCAATCCCGATGCCGCTGCTTCCCTCGAGGCCGGCGGATGCCCGTATATTCAATACACTTACTGCCGACTTGGAAGTATCTTGAAGAAGGCTGAGGACTACTCAGATAAATATGAAGTACCATCTGACATCTCTCAAGTCGAAAAGAAAATCCTGATAGTACTTTCCATGTTCCCAAATACAGTTTCTGAAGCCATGAGAAGCAACTCTCCACACAAGATAGCAAACACACTCGATCAATTAACTCAGCTCGTAAACACTTTCTACCAATCGCAAGACGTCAACAAGGCATCTGAGCCGCTGAAATCATTCAGAATCGCCTTGGTCAAGGCCTGCCAGCAAGTAATAAGAAACGCGTCTGATCTATTGCATGTGGAGATGCCGGAGAGAATGTAGAAAATGAACTACTATTGAGCTCAAGTTAATTAGCTTTGTATAGTTCCAAAACTCATATAGAATTATCCTCGAACTAGCAATTAAGCCGTTGCTACTGCGATGATGTCCTGCCACAGACTTTTTAAGGCCATATTCTTGCTGGTTACAGCATCCGTATTTGTATTGATCGCTAACACCGCATTTGCATGGAGTATAGATGGATATGTTTACTCCAGCACCAGCCTAGACATAGACAGCGAAACAAGTATGCCGTATGCAATGGAATTCAATTCTGATGGTACAAAATTTTATGTTCTTGATCCCGGACCTGATGATATTAAGCAGTATTCACTTTCCACTCCATGGGACATATCAACCGCTACACTAGAAAAAACTTCAAACGATGTAAGAAACCAATGCAGTGATCCTATGGATATACATTTTAAACCCGACGGGACAAAACTGTACCTGATGAGCCATAGCAAAAGGATTTATGAATACTCTCTTTCCCCGGCATGGGATATTAGCAGTATCTCGTATATCGACCGATCACCTTATTTAGCTAACCCCAGTCTAAATCTCTATGGTATATACCTAGATCCCAACGGTACAAAATTGTACGTAAATGGAAAAGCAGGTGGGAAAATATACCAATACTCGCTTTCTTCAGCATGGGATATAACAACTGCAACATATGATGAGATTTATTACGATCCCGTCGAAGACGTTTCGCCAAAAGATATAGTAATGAACTCCGACGGAACAAAGATGTATATGATAGGTTTTTATAATAAAAAGATTTTTCAGTATTCACTCTCCTCTGCCTGGAACGTGTCCACGGCAACATATGACAGTGTGAGCGTATATTATGGAGACGAAGAAACTTCTGAGCTTGCCCATTTTGCATCTTCATCGGATGGCTCTAAGTTATTCGTTATTGGACCAACCAGCGACTCTATACATGAGTATGCATCCGATGCAGCCGCCCCTACCGTATCTACTCTTACACCAACTGATGAAGGAACAGATCTTGGAACATCCGCTAACCTGGTTATGGCTTTTAATGAAAACATCGGCACAACAGGAACAGGTTACCTGACAATATATAAAAGCTCGGATAATTCCATTGTGGAGCAGATATGTGCTGCCACAGGAGCAGTCACAGGATCAGGAACTGATACTCTGACCATTAATCCAACATCAAATTTTGCAGAGTGGACTAATTATTACGTTAAAATTGATTCCAATTTTGCTCCGGATGCAAGTGGAAATAATTACGTAGGGGTATCAGACGAGACTACATGGAACTTCAGAACGGCTGACAACACTAATCCTGGCGTAAGCGGATTCGGATCATCCTGTACGGCTAACGCCTGCACTATTACGTGGGATTCTAATGAAGCTGGTTCTTCACAGGTTTTGTTTGGTTTTGGAAGCGGTTCATATACTGCTTCTAATGCCGAATCCAATACAGGAGTAAGAGTTTCTTCGCATTCATCGGCGATATCTTCGCTTGTAGGATGTACCCAATACTCTTTTAGATCAGTTTCCAGAGATGCTTCGGGAAGGATGGGAACTGGGGCCAATACATTGATGACTACGGCATGTACAGGTGGAGCTTCCGTTCAATCTTCATCAGGTAATACAGTTGTTGCAGCTGCCGGAGGAACAATCGAGCTTACAGGAACAAATACGGGTGTGACTATGACCATCCCTGCTGATGCCCATGCAAGCAACTTAAATTACCAGATGAAGAAACTGTCCGCAGATGAAGTTCTGGCCACCGCATCCACTCCATCCGGAAAAACTCATCTGGGACGCATGTACAACTTTGCAGCGCTTCAGAATACTTCCACGGCAGTAACGTCTTTCAGTGAAAGCATTTCTATTGAAATGTCATATACTGATGATGACATAAGCGGTTATGAGGAATCAACACTTAAGATATACCGATACGATGGATCTGATTGGTATGAGCTTACCGGATGTACTGTAGATACGTCTGCCAATACCGTAACATGCACAACTACTGCATTTTCGGATATGGGTATATTTGGAGATGGAGCAAGTGGTGGACATGCAAACAATCCTGCAAAAAGTCGACGCAAAAAGCTCATGTCTCTTGGCGCCATAGCACAATATCGAAGATCGGCAGCGCCAGAAGAATCTGGAGGCACATCTGATAATTCAGGAGGTGGAAGCGGTTCCATTCTGACGGGCACTGGATCTTCACTCGAGCCAGAAGGAGTTGAAGAAGAGCCGCAATCTGAACTTCCACCTGCATTAGTTGTAACAGGAAACGAACTAAGCAAAGAGATGCAGAAGATGAAGACTCGAGTTTGTCCAAGAGTTGAAAGAAGATTCTCCGGAATTCAGAAGATGATTGACAGAGTGAATAAGAGGCTAGATAAGAGATTTGGTTTTGTGTGTGAAGTGAATTAAAGAGTAAACTACTTGTAGTCATGAAATTAATGCAGAAGTTTTTTAGAGGCAACAAAAGTAGTACTGACCGGTGCGTCGCATTGGTCGGTATGAACGCAGTCGGCAAATCTAACTTTGGCAAACGCCTTGCAAATAAAATTAATCTGAATCGAATTGATATTGATCAGGAATTTATTAAGCATCATGGAGTTATCAAAGATTATATTGCTAAGAATGGAGAAACAGAATTTAGGAAAATAGAAACCAAGCTTATTCTCGAATCACTTAAGCCCGGTAATCTGATAGTAACCGGAGGGGGCGCAGTTGAATCGCCAGGAGTTCGCTCAGCACTCAAAAACAGATCAGCAGTAATCTGGATAAAAGCTGGAAAAGATAAAGTTAAAAAACATATTGCTGAGGCCAAAAAGGAACGTCACGAATTTGCGGATAAAGATCCCGAGGCAATTGCATCTGAGCTTCTAGCAAAAAGAAATCCACTTTACGAAGAGGTGGCGAACATTACGATTCATGAACGAGTCCCCTTCTCGCAGTACCTTCCGATCGCGATTGCTGAACTTGGGAAGTTTTATAAATGAAAACGACAACCTAACCCCCCTCCCCTAACCCCTCCCTAAGGGAGGGGAAAGTTGTCACAAGTGCTACATAGATTTTAATTGCTAAACCTAGTTCCCCCTCCCAAGGGGAGGGGGACAGGGGGAGGGGGTTTGTGCTATCATCGTCGCCTTATGCTCAAATACTTTACATACAACCTACACAAGCCAAAAACATCATTCGCACAAAACCTTAGAAAGCGACAAACTCCCGGTGAACTTAAACTATGGAGAGCTCTACGAGCAAAACGATTTCATGGATTAAAATTTCGAAGACAAGTTCCTGTAGGTCCTTACATTGTTGATTTTCTTTGTGTTGAAAAAAGACTGATAATCGAAATAGATGGTATATCTCATTTTAAACCTGGTGCCGAAGCTTATGATATTGAAAGAGAAGAATATCTTAAGTCAGAAGGTTTAAAAGTTATAAGATTTGGCAATGGTCAAACTGTAAATCATTTGAATAGTGTTCTAAAAAAGATTGAAAAGGCACTAACTTATTAAATTTGTTTCGCCTGCGCATGGTAAACAAGCCAACCTAGGGATGACAGTTGCCTGCATTTATATCCATCCCCATCTTCATCGTCGACCATGGATTTCTCTTCCAGTTGACCATAGTGCGCACCGGCGACTGCTGGTTCCAAATCAAGCGTGTCTGCTAGCCATCGAATACCTCTATCGGTTTCAAGGGGGTGCTTTGCCAAAACATCAATCATTTTCAATAAATGCTCAGGAACATGAATCTGTTTTGCAGCTGAGGCATCCACTTCGGCACGGAGATTTCGCCGTCTTCTAAAGTCTGCTTCTCCAAGTTCGGTTCTTGCATAACGGACTCTTCCGCCTTGACCTTCACTTGGATACAAAAAACCCCTTTTCGCCAACATGTCCAAATGATCCCTGGCAGTAGTCAAATGCACACCCATAGAAACAGTAACAATATCTGCTGAAAAGCTATCAGTACATGATTCAGAAGTGTAAATAAACTTAATCAAAATATCTTCAAATTCCAAGCCAACTTTACTTTTCTCCTTTGCATCTGGGCTTTCAGAGGCAGGCTCAGGTTCAGGTGGTGCATGTGACGCGGGTTCATCTGCTTCATCAGCTTCATCCTGAACCGTAGCAGGCTCCGGTTTCTCAACAGGCGCAGCCGCGACATATTTCTCTCTTCTGCCTGCTTCCTTCCCTCCCAAATCTGTTCTGACATACTTTGGAAGTCCTGGTTCATCACTATTAATCTTTGCCCAACCTCTTTCAACCAAACTGTCTAATTGATCTTGCGCAAATCTCGGCGCCACTACCAGCTCTCTGGTTACTTCTCTTAATGTGATTCCGCCAACACTAAGCGCATTTCCATAAAGACAATTGAACACCAAATCCTCAGGACTACTTACAGGCAACCTCGCACAATAATAATGTGTTTCAGATCCTGCTTCTGATGGCTCTGCAGGCCCAACATCCGATTCAGTTGCATGAGATTTAAGTTTTGCATCCTGCTCTTCTCTTTTTGCATCTCTTCTCTTTTTCTCATGGTAAGCCAGAAATCCCTGTGCTGTAAGATTGCTTCTGTGCACTGTTCCCTTTTTTGTCCCTTCCGATATAAGTCCCACTTGCTTTAATCTTCTGACGCGTTTTGCAATCGTCGACGGAGCCATTTCGGTTTTGACAGAAAGCCAACCATAAGTGCGATCTGTATTCGCAGGCTCTTCTGCCAATATCGCTATTATTGCCAGCTCATCTTGATCAATGTTGCCTATGTCAAACTCATCTTCTTCCGTCTCTGCATCAAGCATTAGACGCCTGTCTCTTTCATCACGGCCAAGCTGGCACGGATCGTAGTACACTCTGTTTCCTGATTCTCTTCTGATAGTTAAATATCCATCTCTGACCAATCCCTTCAAATGGCCTGTTGCTGTAGTTGTTTCTATATTCAAGGCTGCAACCACATTAGCCACCGCGACATCCGGCGGCAATGGTTCAGGATTGCAATAGAAGTAATCAAATACATCCCATCTTCTGTTGGCATTTGGAGCTGATGGTTGCTCCGCATCCGCATTGCCTCCGCGATCCGCAACCGCCAATGCTGTTTCCGCATCTGCTTCAACTTTCATCCATCTGTAAGTATCCCAACCATCCGCTGTTGGGAAATAGTTTTTTGTTCCACTGCTATCATCCAATTCCATAACACCTCCTTCCATAAAGTGTTTTATCCCCAAATCAACTGTATCATGAGAAGATTCTATTCGCCTTTGGACCGAATTCTTATTTCTACCTTTATCTACAGGCGATTCACACAATAAGAAGAACATTTCCTCTCTCCTTCCTCCACCTGCTTTATCTTTTACAACTTGAACTCCGGCAGGCTCTGCTTCCGGAGTAGGTTTTTTAAGTTCCCCAAGACGCTGCAACTCTCTTTCTCCGAGAGGTGTTATCTTTCTTGTATCAGCATCTACAAGTCCTCTTGCTACCAGTTTATCCAAATTACCGCTAACGGTATTATGATTGCAACCAACATAAACACCAATGCTTTCAATGGACGGTGAATCAATCTTTCCGCCTAATTCAGCAACTGCATTAAGTATTTTGGGGGGATAAAAATCTGCCGGCGGCCTACCTCCCTTTCCTCCCCTTGGATTAGCACCGGAAGATAACGGACTTACAGAATCTGCATCAGCTTGAACAGGATCCGCATCGCCGGAGATTCTAAGTATAGTTTGCCAATCAACAAATCCCTCAAGTTTCCTGCTTCTACCCGGCTGTTGTAGTTTTCTGACTGCCTTCGCTTCAATCTGCCTCACGCGTTCGCGTGTAACTTTGAAAATGTGTCCGACTTCCTCAAGCGTGTAACTGTATCCGTCTCCAAGCCCGTATCTAAGTTCAATAATACTCCTCTCACGAAAAGATAGACCTGCTAATACTTCTTTAACTCGAGCTTTTAACATATCATGGCTCGCTTCCTCTGCAGGTTGTGCTTCTCTTTCGTCCGGCATCATATCTGCAAATTGGCAGTCTTCACCATGCCCGATGGGACGTTCCAAACTTATTGGATACCTGCCCATTGCAAGCACTTTTCTTGCTTCATCAACTGTCGTTTCAGCTCTCTTTGCAACTTCTTCCAAAGTCGGCTCGCGTCCTTTTTCTTGTAACAATTGTCTTTGCACATTCCTCACTCGACTCATAGTCTCTACCATATGAACCGGAATCCTGATCGTCCTCGATTGATCTGCAACTGCTCTTGTTATCGCCTGCCTTATCCACCATGTCGCGTAAGTGCAAAACTTAAATCCCCTTCTGTACTCGAACTTATCAACTGCACGCATAAGACCGGAATTTCCTTCCTGAATCAGATCCAGAAAACCAAGCCCTCTGTTTCTGTATTTCTTTGCAATGGAAACAACTAATCGGAGGTTCCCTTCGCTAAGTTCTCTCTTAGCTTGTTGATATTCAGTGTACTTCTGTTTTATGTACTTAACTTTGCTGTGCAAACTTGCCGGAGTTTCCTGAAGTAATTCCAATATCTCGTGAAGCCTTTCTCTGCTTTCTTCAACTTCTGCTTTATCTCCACTCTCGGAAATTTTCCAGCGAAGTGATTCTACTTCTTTATCGAAGTCCTCGAGTATCTCAATACATTGCTCGATTTTGTTTGTCCTTAAACCCAATTCTTCCGTAAGCCGTACTGCTTTTTTCTTTCTCCTTCCAAGCCTTGTCCAGGCCTCTCGTCTTTTGGAAATTGGATTAACTTTTCGCTTTTTATCTGCATTACCACCATCCTCTGATGGAACACAAACTTTTCTATGCATCCTGCATCTAAAATCTGATTTGTTTCTTTTTCTATTTGTAAATACTCATTATGAGATATCAAATCTTCATCATTAGCCAAATCAAATGCTGCAACTACTTCATTTACGGAGCCACTTGAAGTTTCAAGAAACCTTGCAAAATCAATATCTGACCTCTTTGAAGATCCTTCTGCAATATTCAAAACCACAGAAAGGCTAGCTCTTTTAATCTGATCAGCTAGATCATACGCATGTTGTAATTTTAGCTTATCTACAAGTTTGAGACATAGTTTTCTAAACTTCTTTGCATCATGATAAACCTTAAATTGTCTGAATCTGAATGCAACCATAGCTCCCGAACCTATCATAGTCACATTTACACCACCAGCATTTTTGTTGATTGTTGACTGTTGATTGTTGACTGTTGATTGTTGAATGTTATGTTATACACATGAAACCAGTATCCACCGACGAAATCCGGCAATCCTACTTAAGCTTCTTCGAATCGAAGGGTCACACAGTTATACCCAGTGCGCCACTGATCCCAGAAAATGACCCTACAGTTCTATTCACAACAGCCGGAATGCACCCGCTAGTCCCCTATCTTTTGGGTGAACCACATCCGGGAGGCAAGAGAATCACAGACAGTCAGAAGTGCATAAGAACTCAAGATATTGATGAAGTCGGTGATGAGTCTCATTTGACGATGTTCGAAATGCTTGGAAACTGGAGCCTTGGTGATTACTTTAAGGAAGGGGCAATTAAAATGAGTTTTGAATATTTGACTGAGGTGCTGGAGATACCAGTTGAGAGATTGGCTGTGACATGTTTTTGCGGAGATGATGATGCGCCAAAGGATGAAGAGGCAGCAAAACTTTGGATGGGAGTGGGAATTCCCGAAGAACGAATTGGTTTTCTGCCCAAAGAAGATAACTGGTGGGGACCAGCTGGGCAGACGGGGCCATGCGGACCAGACACAGAAATGTTTGTATGGATGAATGAAGATGATCCGAAAGGAAATCCCGAAACACACCCTTATGGCTGGCTGGAAGTTTGGAACGACGTGTTTATGCAATATAACAAAAAGGATGATGGTAGCTTTGAGCCTCTTAAGCAAAAAAATGTTGATACAGGCATGGGACTCGAACGTGTCGCCACCGTGATGCAAGAGCGCGGAAATGTATACGAAACTGATCGGATTCAACCGATCATGGATAGAGTTATGTCATTGGCTGACTCTGAGGGCTTAAAGCACCAAAGAATAATTGCTGATCACATCAGAGCTGCAGCATTTATAATTGCAGATGGAATCCTCCCTTCGAACGTTGATCAGGGTTATGTCCTCAGACGACTTATAAGGAGAGCAATCCGATCAGGTAGATATTTGAAAATTGAGCACGATGGAACATTCACCCCGACGATAGCGGACGAGGTTATCAAGCAGTACTCGCATGTTTATGGGAACCTTAAGGATAAAGAAAAAGAAATTCGTGATGCTCTGAGTGGTGAGGAGCTTCAATTTGGAAAGACTCTTAAGGAAGGAATGAAACAATTTGAAAAAGCAGTTGCAAAGTCTGCAACTGAGATTGATGGTGTGACCGCCTTCCATTTGTATGACACGTACGGTTTCCCGTTGGAGCTGACTAAAGAATTAGCTGAAGAGGAAGGCCTAAAAGTTGATGAAGAAGGATTTAAGATTTCTTTCGAGAAACATCAGGAGCTAAGTCGCGCCGGTGCAGAGCAAAGATTCAGCGGAGGACTTGCGGACCAGTCAGCTGAGACTACTAAGCTTCATACTTCAACTCATTTATTGAACGCAGCACTGAGGAAGGTTCTTGGAGATCATGTTTATCAGAAAGGATCTAATATAACAGCTGAAAGGCTTAGATTTGATTTCTCTCATCCGGAAAAAATGACCAAGGAGCAGATTGAAGAAGTTGAGAAACTGGTCAATGATGCGATTGAAGCTGATCTCCCAATCAGTTATCACCTGACTGACGTAGAGGGTGCCAAAAAAGAAGGGGCAATTGGAGTTTTTGATGACAGATACGGGAATGAAGTTAAGGTTTTCACAATTGAAAACTTTAGCTGTGAGATTTGCGGAGGACCACATGTTGCCCGTACCGGCATGATTGGAAAATTTAAAATTAAGAAAGAAGAGAGTTCATCATCAGGCGTAAGACGAATCAAGGCAGTTGTTGAAGGAGGAGATGATAATATTGAAATGGCGGAGAAGGCATAAAAGGCAAACGCACCTGTTTGAGCGAGGAGCCAATGGTCTTTGTCCTATGACGCGAGCAGATGGTGAGCGTCCGCTTTAGCGGACGACTCATCTCTGCGAGCTATGCCTAAGATTGTGAATTCTTACGCGACGAGCGAGTTTGCGTTTGCCTTGATCTTTCTTTGCTTCTTTCTTTGCATCAAGGCAAAGAAAGAAGATATATTTATAACAATTACTCTACAATACCCACATGTTCCGCCATCTAGTCATTGGCCTCTTGCTGAGCTTTCTACCACTAACTGCCTCAGCAAAAAGCACAATCGAGTGGGATTTTAAAAATGGACAAACTCCGCCAGGCAGATGGGAAGTGAGAAACTTTTCTAATGTAAAGCCATATCAGGAAGGAGTAGTGATAATTGCTGATCAAGACGGATACATGACAACCAAGACGGAATTTAAGAAGAAAATTGATGCAGTTATTATCACAATTCAAACAGCCCAAGACATGGAAGCAGTACTCTTGTGGCAAGAGCCAAGCATTTCTGTGAAGGGATACAACCAACTCCCCTTTGTTTTGGAAAAATCCGATACGCCGCAAGTAATAGATATTGATCTGAGCACTTTGCCAATCTGGAATTCCAGAACTCCTGAATTTGGAATTGGAGTCCCCAAAGGAGCGCAAGTGCTTATCGAAAAAATTGAATTTGTTTCATATAACCCCTTAGAAAAAATAATTCATGGAGTGCTCAGCCTTTGGAAATTTGATGTTTACTCTCCGCAAGCAATCAACTTCCTCTGGGGACCATTTTTGAACTTCAATCCCATTGCCAGAGCAGATATGTATTTGATGGACCCGCCTCTGGGAGCTTCCGGGATGTGGGTTGTATACATTATCCTTGCAATCTTTGGACTTAGGGCTGGAAAAAATATTGTTAAGCACAATCAATCACAGGCAAAAGCACTTGTAATGTTTTTGAGTGTCGTTGGTGTAATTTGGGTAGTTATGGATCTTAGAATGGGATCCGAAATCCTATCGTATGCATTAACAGACTGGAAGGATCATGTCCTTCAGAAACCGGGTGAAAAGAATTTAAGAAAACACCGCAGTTTTCATGACACAGTCTCCGATGCTCTTCCAACTTTAACTTCAAGTGGATCATATTTCTTCATAGGGCCCGGCAAAACTATATACTTCTCTGCTATGCGGTATCTTACTTATCCGACAAGACCTATTCAGTCAGGTCCAAAATTCAACGAAGCTAAATATGGACTTATATTCGGAACAACTGATGCTGTTATCAATGATTCAGGACAATTAACTACATCTAAAGGAGTCGTCCACGATGGACCGTGTAGTCTGGAAAAAGAGTACAGAGATTTTGCTTACCTTCTTAAATGCAAACAATGACAATTCTTTGGTTAATACCGGCACTTGCGCTTCCAACTATCTCAGGCTGGTTAGTCCTGAGAGCATTGGAATGGAAAACACCGGTTCTGTTTAAGATTGAACGGTGGGTACTAGGTTTTCTTCTGGGGCTAACACTGACAGTATTCGTTACATTCGTCGTTCATATCACTACTGGAATGGCTCTGACTCTTAAGGGATATTTGATTGTGCAAATTGGATTAACTATTTTGCTGGGATTGATTTGGTTTTCTACAGTACGAGCACAGCACGCTGTGCCCCTACATAGCAAAAACCAAATCAGTTCCTCAATTCGAATTCTAATCATCATTCTAGCTACATGGACTCTTATTAAGATCCTCACTGCTGGAATTACATTCCTGATGTTAACGCCTCCATATCTAGATGACACTATTGATAACTGGAATTTGAGGAGCAAAGTTTATTTTGTCGAAAAGCAGATCCAAATTGAATTACCTAATGAACTAGGTGAACTTGAGCTAAATCCACACAGCTCATATCCCCCAGCAGTCCCATTGGCAAAAGCAAGCTTGGCAAGTTTCGCAGGAAAATGGAGTGAAGGACTAGTAAACAGTTTGCACTTGCTTTGGTTCATATCTGCTCTTGCTTTGATATTTTTCGCTATACGAAGACACTCAAGCTTTCTGATGGCTTTGATAGGAACTTATATCCTTTCGAGCTTGCCTCTTTATTTGATGCATGGAACCAATCCATATTCTGACGTTTTCCTGTCAGCTCATATCTTTGCATCCATAAGTATGCTCTTTCACGCTTTAAATGCTCAAGATTCAAGAGAACGAAATGCATTCTTTAGAATTGGAGCACTGGCAACTGCGCTGCTCGTATTTACCAAAAATGAAGCCATGATGATGTACGTTCCAGGAATTCTTTTCATCCTATTGGCGTCATTATTCTTAATGAAAAAGAATCAGATTGCATCGTTGAAGCAATCGATCCAAATATTTGCCATGTACATTGTATTTCTAATATCAATTGTCCTTCCATGGACTGCATTTAAATGGGCTAATAATCTGACATTTGGCAACGCACAATCACTTCTAGAAAACTTAAAGTTGAGTTGGCACCCAAGTGTCAATAAGAGCATGGCTATAAATACATTCCTCGAAGGGAACTGGATATTGCTATTCCCACTCCTAATTCTTCTCTTGATTGTTAAAAGGAAAGAGGCATTTAGATTTCCAATCTTAATCCTTACTGGGTTTTTCTTGCTTGTTTTCCTGGTGCAGATATTCCTATATAACTTCACATATCTTTTCGTCGAAGCAATGTATCAAACTGGTTTTGCCAGAGGATTGATTCATTTGGCACCGGTTGTAGTTATGACAACAACTTTGTTACTAGCAAAATGTCACAAAAAGACCGATTAACGCAAAAGTTAACTAGTTGCAAGTTGACTAGTTGTATGGATCTAACTTGTAACTAGTAAACTAGTTAACTAGTTAACTAAAAAGTAGTAAGCTACCCGCATGCAATACGCTGCTTTCCTAGGTCACCAACCTCAAATCTCCATAGCCGAGCTTTCTGCGGCCCTTGAAGATTTTTCACTCGGAGAAGTTATTGTTGATAGAATTGCTCTTTTTAGTACATCAGAAAAAATCGACCAGAGTTTTCTGGATGAATTGGGTGGAACAACACTTATTGCAGAGCGTGTAACAGAAGAATCCCTTACTCTGGACGATATACCACAAGTTTTACTTAATGAAATAAAAAGCAAACGTGGCAAAATTACATTTAGCCTAAGAACAACGCGCATACCGCGTCCAATGATTGGGACTTTGTACAGAAGATGTAAGAAAAGATGCAAAGATGAAGGACGAGGATGCAGATATGTAGGAAGTGAAAAAAAGCCCGCAGCAACGGCTGTTTTACATGAAGCTGAACTTGTAGATGGTAAAGACGGATGCGAACTTGTGTTGATGTACGTTGGTGGAGAAGAGGACAAAATTCTTTGGGTTGGGAAAACAATTGCCGCTCAAGACATCGATTGGTACAGCTCACGTGATATGGAAAAGCCCGTGCGTGACACAACCGTCGGATTGCTCCCGCCGAAGCTCGCTCAGGTAATGATAAATTTTGGAGACTTCTTGGTAAGAGAAACTGCTCCCGATAAATCTGATGAAGTACTTACAATATTAGATCCATTCTGCGGAACAGGAGTTATTCCCATGGAAGCATTAATCAGAGGCTTCCCTGTTCTTGCTTCTGACATTTCTACAAAAGCAGTCAACGGTTGCAAAAAAAATATTGATTGGGTTAGGAAAGAAGAGGAAATATTCAAAAAAGATGTTCCATCAGAAGTATTCAAACATGATGCTTTAAAACCTTTTGATCTAAAAGAACCACCCGATGTAATAGTTACCGAAACTACTCTCGGGCCCCCTATGTCCACTCGACCATCACAAAAAGATGTGAATAAGTTAAAAACTCAGAATGAAAAGCTTCAGTGCAACTTCTTGGAAAATGCTGCTAAGTCACTCCCCGGAGTTCCAATAGTGTGCGCTTGGCCTGCCTGGAAACAAAAGGGAGGTTGGGTAAGACTTGAAAAAGTATGGAAGACTATCGATAAATTAAAGTATAGGCCTGCTTTGCCACCAGAAATTGAACCAGAGGACCCAAAGAAATTCTCGCTTTTTTACAGAAGAAAGGACCAGTTTGTTGGAAGGGAGATTGTTCTGCTTATGCCTCCGAAAAATTAATTTCTTTCCTCTCATTTTCATGTCAGATCAAAAAAAATGCAATAGAAGCGACATTGCCGGACTTCTAATCCCCGCTGGTTTACTTATCGGAATTGGAGTTGGCTTTCTAAAAGGTCAAATTCCTGCATATACATTAATTGGATTAGGAATTGGTTTTATCGGAATGTTTATTGCCAAAGTTATTATTAAAGACAAGTAGGATCTACCAAATTTAATTGGAAGCAATTACGAAAAATATATGAATTACGCAAAGAACGATGAATACCCAAAATAGCCACAATATCAAGCGTCTGAAAATTGGATTCAGCATACTTAGGCCAGCTACAAAATAATAAGTAACAGGTATGGCAAGCAAAGTAACATAACGGAATTTTTGCAGTCCGTTGAATCTCTCTTTGGATACAATTCCAATTTGAGCCATTATCAGAAATATTAGCAAAGCCCATAATGGAACATTTTTCCTAACAGAAAGAAGAATATCTTTCGCGAAAGCTAATACCACAATAAGCAATAAGACAAAGTTGACTGTGTGAATTACTCTTGCAGTACTATGGACTCTTTCGCCCATATTAAATTCACCGGTAAATACAGATTTAATCAATACTTCCCAATAGTATCTCCGTCTAGCACTATCATTCCAGGGATTATTGTGGGGCTTGTGCAGTATCTCGGACAATTTGAACGTAGTAAAATTCGAAGGTTTAATATCAATCTGCATTTTCTTATTAACCATATGCACATTCCCGATTACCTTAAACTCACCTTGTTGTGCAATGCGCATTGCATAAAGCCAACCTACCATAAGGCTTATTACCATCGCACATATCACAAAGTATTTAAGAACTAGTTTTCGTGAAATATTCCTCTTTAGTAAGATTGCTACTAAAGCGACTGGGATCAAAGCGATTCCATTATTTTTAGTCAGTAAACATAGCCCCAAGAAAAAGAAGCACACGTATAAATCATTTTTCCTGTCTTTTTTCCACCATCTCCACAAAAAAGCAAAAAATAGCATTCCCAGAAGAAAAACCATTGGATCATTCGAAACTCGAGAAGTCATAAAAACCAATCCAGGAAGCACTGCAAATACTGATACAAATGTACTCCTTTTCCACAGAGAATCCTTTTTTACAAATAACATTTTTGCTAACCACACTGACACAACCAATGAAGAAACCGACAAAATTAATGCAAATATCCTTAAGTGCATAATTACCATCATTTCCGTTCCAAAAATTTTTGCAGGCAGAGAAAATAACGAAGCAAGCCAATAGTAAAATGGAGGTTGTGAATATTCCCAACCCGAATTTGCTGGTGGTATTGATAGCCAATGCTGATGTACATATTGTATATATTGAAAATGACCAAAGGCATCGTATTCTCTTACAAGAAAAGGGGTACCGATTAAATAGGCACACCTAAGCAACGCCCCTGCAAAAACAATACCGAAGAGAATCTTGTTTTCCTTATTGCGAATTTTTATAGCAATGAGATATGCAATTAGGCTGAGGAATAGTGTGTAGAAAATATGAACACTAAAGATAATTGGATCTTTATATGATGCATTTATATATACAGCTCCTTTGCCACCATTATTCTTTCCTATTACTACAACAAAATTTTCTCCCTCATGGAAATTGTTGGAAAATTTTATATTGTGCGGGAAGGGATAAGAACAACTTTTATCCACAATTTCTTGCTCTTCTGCGTTAATATCTATCTCTAAAAGACAATCGTCAGCTAAAATTGAAAATGTTCTAGGGTGTATGGCTCTTGCATGCATTTTCATTGAAACCTCATACAGAGAATTTTGATTACCAAATCTAAAAGGCAGTTCACTCAATTTATTGGATTCAAATTCAAGAGCTGGATACCCCTTAACAATATCAACACCATTTACATTAGTTTCATCTATCAATCGATATTGAGCATCGGAAAAACTTGGTTGCAGATATGCGAGACATAACAGATAGATCAAGCTACCTGCGATGAACATGCCTGCAATGCTTAGTTTATTCACTTTGGGGATCATAATTCACTAGAAGCAATTACAAAAAAAGTAAGCAATACACAAAGAATAACAAAAATCCAAAATAACCACAGTAGTAGACGTCTGATTCTAGGATTCAGCATATCTAAGCCAGCTACGAAGTAATACGTAACAGGTATAGCTAATAAAGAAACATAACGAAATTTTTGTAATCCAAGAAATCTTTCCTTCGTCACAATACCGATTTGAGCCATTATCAGAAATAGAAGCAAAGCCCATAGTGGAACATTTTTCCTAACAGAAAGAAGCATATCTTTTGTTAAAGCCAATATTACAACAAGCAATAACACAAAGTTGATTGTATGAATTGCTCTCACAGTACTCAAAACTCTTTCACCTTTATTCCAGCCAGAAGTAAACACCGTTTTTATTAGTTCTTCCCAATAATATTTTCTACCTTTGCTACTGTTCATTGTATTATGGAAAGGATTACTCAATACTTCGGTTAGTTTATATGTAGTAAAATTCGAAATCGTTATGTTCCTTCTATGCGCAGGATTTACCATACGTACATTCCCGACTACCTTAAACTCACCTTGTTGCATTATTCTTATCGCATAAAGCCAACCCGCCAAAAGGCTAATTGTAACCATACATATCACAAAATATTTTAGAACTAGTTTTCGTGAAATATCCTTCTTAAGAAGAATTGTTACCAAGACAACGGGGATCAAAGCTATACCATTATTCTTTGTTAATAAGCATAGCCCTAAGAATATGAAGCAAATATATAAATCTTTTTGCCTTCCTTCTTTCCACCATCTTAATAAAAAGGCAAAAAATAACATTCCAATCAAAAGAAACATCGTATCATTCGAGACTCTGGTTGATAGAAAAACTATCCCAGGCAATACTGCAAACATTGAAACAAACACACATTTCTTCCATCTTTCTTTAAACAGCATTTTTGAAATCCATACTGACGTGAGCAATGCACAAAAGGAGATGACAAAAGAGAAAATCCTTAAGTTTGTAATTGCCATAATTTCCGTTCCAAATATTTTTGCAGGCAAAGAAAATAATGAAGCAAGCCAATAGTAAAGAGGAGGCTGAGAATATTGCCAACCATCATTAGCTGGTGGTATCAAGAGCCAATTCTGATATAAATATTGAATATAATTATAATGACTAAAGGTATCGAATTCTCTTACACGAAAAGGGGTGGTAATAAAATATATATATCTAAGGATCGTACCCCCAAAAACAATTGAAAATAAAATTCGAATTTCTTTTTTTCGCACTCTTGAAAGAATCAAGAACACTACGAGGCATAGAAATAAGAGATATATAGCATGAAGACTAAAGACTATCGGATCTTTATAAGATGCAGTGATATATACAGATCCATTGCCTTTATTATTTTTTGCTATTATTACTACAAAATTTTCTCCCTCTTGGGAATTGTGGGGAAATTTAATATGATGCGGAAAGGGATATATACAACTCTCATCCACAATTTCTTGCTCTTCTGCGTTAACATCTATTCCTATAAGGCAATTGTTTACTTTTATTGAATAAATTCTGGGATGTATAGCTTTTTCTTGCATTTTCATCGAAATCTCTAATAGCGAGTAGCTTTTATTTATCTCAGTAGTCGACTCATCCATTTTTTTTGATTCAATACTAGAAACATTGTACTTTCCCACATAATCAACACCATTCACTTTAGTCGTTCCCAGTTTTCGATATTGAGCATCGTGAAAAGTTGGTTGTAAATAAGCGAGACAAAAAAAGTAGAACAAGCTACCTGCAATAAATATGCCTGCGATGCGAAACCAGGGTTTAAGGGATTTCACAGGACCATTGTACTACAAATGACGCAATACCTCCTTGCAATCCTAAAATCAGAGGGGTAGAGCCGGCCTCCTATGACAACAGATCAACCACAACTTGAAGCAATAGATTTTTCCGATTCTATAAAAAGAAATGGCGTTTTGACCATGGTTTCAACAGGTGAAGCGAGAACTGTGGCAGATGCAATGGAACATATTAAGCCCATAGTCGACGAACTGAAAGGGATCAGAATTCATGACCTGGAAATACTAAATCGTCCGGATGTTCCGGAAATGACACCGGAGAGATTGGCTGAAGTAATTGATACTGTTTCCGAAGAATGCAGAATGCGCGTTGTAGCAGGTACCGTACAGAGTAAAGCCGAAATGCAAGCATTATTGAATGCATCGCAAAGAATTGTCGGGATTGTTACTCCTGCCGGAATAAAACCATTTGATTGGGTAGGCGAAATTGCAGCATCAGGAAGACTCGCGGTTGTGAACAACCCCGGCTTATCTGACCTGTCCATAGCTTTAAATGACAAACTCGGCGATCCTCCTCCTGGGCAACTTCATCATCCATCACGCTACACAGTAAAGCTTAGTCCTTGGTCAGCCCAAAGTTCAAGGTTACCCATTTTTATTTTGTGTGTTTTCTTCTGGATGATCTGCTAAATATTTTGCATGGGGAGCTAGAGCCAAATTAATGTCCTGTAATGTCTTGAAGTCTTGCTCCTCAATTGCCTGATTTGCCATCTCCTCCAGCATTTGAATCACAAGCTCGTCCTGTTCATCTAAGAGTTTCGAGAGCTCTTTTTCCTGTTCATCATTCAGTAAAGGCAGAAGCATAATGAGCTTCGCTTTTAGCTCTTCAGAAAGAATAGGGCTGGTTCTGATTAATAAATTGAGGTTCATTTTGGTATAGTTACTGCTATTATACTATATTTCTTAAAATCGTACAATTGCCCCGTTTACTATTTTCAAGCTGTAATTTTGAGCCTAAAATACTGTTACTTTTCCTATGAATATTGAAAAAGCCATTTCGGATAAAAGCCTCCTAAATTCAGAAATAACAGTAAAAGGGTGGATACGCACCAGAAGAGACTCTAAAGCAGGGCTCTCATTCATACATCTTTCTGATGGCTCCTGCTTTGACCCGCTACAAATTGTTGCCAAGAGTGATTTGCCTAATTACGAAGAAGAAATAATTCACCTTACAACTGGCTGCTCAATTATTGCTAAGGGAAAATTAGTTCCGTCCGAAGGCAAAGGCCAATCGTGCGAACTTGTAGCTGAAAGCATTGAAGTGATCGGCATGATAGAAGAACCTGATCATTATCCATTGCAACCCAAGCACCATAGCTTCGAGTACCTTCGCGAGATCGCACATCTTCGACCTCGCACAAATACTTTCGGAGCTGTTGCACGAGTAAGACACACACTGGCAAAAGCGATTCATGATTATTTTTCAAATGAAGGTTTCCTGTGGATTAACACTCCGATAGTAACTGCTAGTGATTGCGAAGGAGCTGGTGACATGTTCAGAGTTTCAACTCTTGATCTTCTTAAACTTCCAAAGAATGATGAAGGATCGATAGATTTTTCATCTGACTTTTTTGGTAAGGAAGCATTCCTAACAGTATCGGGGCAACTTAATGTTGAATGCTTCGCGCAGTCCATGAGCAAAGTTTATACATTCGGACCCACTTTTCGAGCTGAGAATTCCAATACAACTCGACACTTAGCTGAGTTTTGGATGATAGAACCGGAAATTGCTTTTGCTGACTTAAGTGATAATGCTGATCTTGCAGAGGGCCTTCTTAAGTACATCTTTAAGGTTCTGCTGGAAGAAAGACCTGACGATATGGAATTCTTTGCAGCGCACATTGACGAAGGATGCGTTGAGCGTCTTAAGAAGTTTGTTGAATCAGAATTTGTAAGGATAGAGTATGAAGAGGCAATTAAGATTCTGGAAAAATCAAATCCCGCCAAAAAAGGAAAATTCCAATTCCCTGTTAAATATGGAATTGATCTTCAGACCGAGCATGAGAGATATCTGACCGAGAAGCATTTCGAAAGCCCCGTGGTTGTGATGAATTATCCAAAAGAGATTAAGGCATTTTACATGCGGTTAAATGATGACGATAAGACCGTTGCCGCAATGGACGTGCTTGCCCCAGGCATAGGAGAAATCATCGGAGGATCACAACGAGAGGAAAGACTTGATGTTTTGGACGCACGGATAGAAGAAGCCGGCTTGGATAAGGAAAGCTACTCCTGGTACAGAGATCTGAGGAGATATGGAACTACTCCTCACGCAGGCTTCGGTCTGGGCTTTGAGCGTACTGTTGTCTATGCAACAGGCATGGAAAACATACGTGACGTGATTCCATTCGCGCGTACGCCTGGGAATGTGGAGTTTTAATGGCTCTCAGACACCGACAGTCTTAAAACACTCCTTTATGATGTTTCAGAGTGCGAGAGAGTAACAGTACTTCTGGAAGCGGTGATGAAAATTGTAAGAATGAATAGGATTCCAACCTTTATATAGTCTTATTGTACTTAGATTTAAATTTTTCTAATAATTCAACAATCTTTTTTGCCAATTCCAACTCTCTACGAAGAAATGCTACCGACTCAAATATATGTCCGCATTGATTTCTAACTTTATGCCTGTTCTGCAATTCGAGCACAACTTCATTAAACCAATCATCTTCTTCCATGCCATGAGCAGATGCCATAACTGCCAAAGCATCGTGGTATTCGCTTCTACACAATAGACCTTTTAGTCTCTCTGACCTCTTTTCATTGTTTATTGCACCCAATATACCAATTACATTTTCAGGCTTCAATAATGCATCGCTTAGTTGTTCACCCAGCCCTAAGACATAATCTAGGTTTTCAGCAGCAAGCCTATAATAATCTGGTACATCTATCTCAGGCATAGCACGAGACAATACTTAATTATCGGGTTCATAACAATAAATATCTGAGAAACTTCTCTCCTTTATCTTCGGCATTAAATACAAAAATTAAGACCTATTTGCCCAAAAACTAAATACCTTGTCTGTTTCCTTGGCATATAGGATATCATCGTCATCAATATCCCTATCACATTCATACAAGCGACCCGAAATACCACTCGAAGAAAGGCGGTAACTGCATAGACCTAACCAAGTTACATCAGGAAGTAGAAGCATTCTTTGGTTTGTTTGAACTTAGCGAAGATGTAATTGATGACATTTTGGAAAAAGCAAAACTGATTCTTGATGAGACACACGGGGGCTTGGACGAGGAGAAGCACGACCTGCGCCGTACTCTGACCAAGTATGAGACTATCAGACAGAACCTTGAACAAAAATGGTTGTCAGGAGATGTAGACGAAGCCTTTTATGAAAGAAACCACGAAGCAACGGAAAGCGAAATTACGACTGTAGAAGAACGAATAGCAGAACTTAGCAATACCAGAGATGACCGCACAGAGATGTTTGAAGGGCTTGTAAAGCTCGCTAAGGACGTTCCTAATGCGTACATGAGGGCGAATCCAAACGTGAAAAAGATGTACCTTAAAATCTTCTGGAATCACTTTGAAATTCAAAAAGGGGGTATTTCAAAGGCTGTTCCTTCCAAGGCTTTGGCTACCCTGCTGAACGAGAATTTAATTAAACTAAAGGGGAATTCCCCTAAGAGAAGAGTTTTAATAGCAAAGATTTGGCTCCTCGGGCTGGATTCGAACCAGCAACCAATCGGTTAACAGCCGATTGCTCTACCATTGAGCTACCGAGGAGTGATGAGTAAAATGAGCAGAAAGAACAAGGATGATATCTGAGCTACCCGTCCGCCGAAGCTTGCGCAGGCGGGCCGAGGAGTGTGAAAGATCTGATGATCTTACTTCTATTATATATGTTGTTAGCCATAATTAATAAAGTTATCTGAAGTTTTTCGGTGCTTTTTGGTATCATTTGATCACCAAATGTCCAAATACCTGAAACAATCTGAGCGCTTATGGATCACCGCAATATTTAGCATAGGCTTGCTTCTTAGGATTTTCTATTATTACATAACTCCCTACTGGCTACGCTCACTTGATGTCAAGGGGCATTTGGATTACATATCATACATATGCGAAAACTGGTCCATACCTGCAGCACACGATGGTTGGTCATTTTATCACCCCCCACTCTATCATTTTCTTGCTTGCATATTTTCCTATCCGTCAAGAATCCTGGGCCTCGATCCGTCGTCTATTGCAAACTCGGTAAAATTGATGTCATTCTTGATTTCCATTACTTGCCTGTTAACAGCGATCTGGATCTCCAGAATACTTTTTGAAAAGAAAAAAGATAAGTGGAAACGTTACGCATTTCTCGCGATATTTGCAGTATTTCCATATTTTTCGAGTCTCAGTACCATTGTCAACAACGATGTATTGCTTTTCCAGCTTGGCTTGCTCTTTTTCGCATGCCTAATGGAATGGTGGAAAAATGGAAAAAATAAATTTATATACTTGGCATTTGTGTTTTTGGGATTGGGAATGATTACGAAATTAAATACTATTCCACTAATAGCAGTGGCAATGCTGTCCATAATAATGAAAAAGGGCATCCCATGGAAAAAAATGGCAAGTCTAATGTTGAAGGGCATGATAATAATAATAATAATCTCCGGATGGTATTTGATTATCAGATACGATATTAGAGAAGAACAAAATATCGTAGGCAACATACATTTAAACAACCCCTCCATGAGAATTAATAATGAACCCTCCAATTTATTCACATTTCGCCCGCTTGAAATAGTAAGAAACCCTTATTTTCATTACTTAGACAATAAATACGACAGGCAATACTATTGGGAAGTTCTCTTAAAAACAGCTTACGTGGACAAATTAATTATTACTAATTATGAGCTTTTGATTATGACCAGTACATTGATTGCTTTAAGTCTGTTATTTATTCCATTATTTATTTACTCATTCATGCACGACTTATTATATTCGATCAGAGAAAATGTGCCGCTCTGGTCTTTGTTTGTGATGTTAACAGCAGCACAAATAGCACTTGTGCATGTTAATAATATCGGCGGATTATATGTATTTAGGTATGTCGCGCTCATATTTATACCTTTTACTTATTACTCATTGAATGCAATCGGCAATCTCAAGCCAAAATACAGAAAATTGATGCAGTTGATTATTGTTTTATATGTTATTGCATGTATTGCATGGTTTTTTGCTTTTTTAACCCAACCTCTTCCATAGCTTGCACTGTGCAATAACGTAGTATTCGATTTCGCCGGCCGTAGCCTTGCCTCTCGGCCCTGAGCTCGAGGCCGAAGGGGCGGAGGCTGGTGAAAAGTTGCGTTAAATTTTGCCCTATTCTCCGCTAGACTACATATCCCTATTTACCCCATTTACATGAACAAAATTGTCCTGATACTTCCGCTTTTACTGCTAATCTCTTGCACAAAAGAGCCTCAGCAGCGAGCGGAAAACAATCTAAAAGCCGAAGCTATTGCCAAAGAGTTCATAGAATCCACAGTAGAATTCACGAGTCAAAACGGATTTAATCTTAAACTGATTAAGAGTTCTCCTTCCGCCTGTCCTGGGTGCTGGTTTGTAGCTTACGAATTTGAAGTATTATCAGGCAGAAGTATCGCCAGCATTTCTCTGGATAATTGGGAAGTTATACGTGACGACTTTGATTTTGTGGATTCAAGAGATATAAATCTTTTTGCATTTATGAGTGAATATGCCGAGTCGCTGGATCTTGGTTCCCTTAACTTTAATGAAGTAGATGTTATTTGGAACACAGCTGATTCCGAAGAAAGATACTTAGGCAAAGGATTTGGATACGGATCAAACATGGACTCAGAAGACGCAAGCGAGTTTCATTGGTCTGCCAAAGATTTTCTTAAAGAAAATGGTTTTGTTACCGATCCTCACAACTCCGTCTCTGATTCTTCCGAACGCGAAGTTTATCGAGCTCGAAAAGGCAACTTTATATGCAATATTCTTAAAATTAAACGAGAAGAAAATGCCTCAACACATATTGAAGTTAGTTGTGCAGACACAGAAGCTTCAAACATTTCCATAAAAGTTGATGAAACTTTTACCATAAATCTAAAAGGTAATCCGAGTACCGGTTTCGGCTGGGCAGTCCAATACGATACTGAACATCTGGAATTGGTTAATGATAGATTTACCGCTTACAATAAGCCTAATTTAATCGGTTCAGGAGGCGAACACAGTTTTACTCTCAAAGCTATTAAAGAAGGAGAATCCAGTTTGGCATTTACTTATCAGCGCCCTTGGGAAAGTGTACCACCTGCTCAACTTAGAGAATATAAAGTAACCTCAAGTGAATGATAAAACTACCTACTCCAAAGTTACTCTACGTTCATGATAATCTGACACCATTCGTCAAAACACGGTTTGGTAAAAACTCTCTTGAATACGAAACTGCACAGCTTTTTATTAAGCACATAGAAGTTCAACCGCATACAAAAGTTGGGAATCTTGAAGAGGAGCTTGCGGGGCTAATCTCGCAATCTACTCCCGAACCATTCGACATTACTTTCGGATTCGGACATAAGGGAGAAGAAATTGCCCAGCTTCTGCATGGAAGATGGAGCGCATTTCCAAACATCCAAAGACTGGACATTACAAGAATTGAAAAGGAGAACGACAACGGACATATTCTTGTCAGCAAAACGAACGAATCTATAGAAGATCAAATCGCAAAAGCTGACGATTTTGATTCAATTGCCTTGGTTGATGACGTGCTATTTACAGGGTTCACCATGCACAGTGTGATGGAACTACTTGATCTTGAGGGTAAAGACTGCCATCTGTTTTTTACAAGAGGGATTGAAGAAACCAAGGAGGAATTTGAAAAGATGGGATGCAAAGTCCACTTGGGAGTTTCTTTGCCCGGAAAAATTGAAGTTGATTCAAGCACTATTTCGATTATGAACCTGATTACAGAAGGAGCAATTCGAACTCCCACAGGCGATTTAAGCTATTGCGATCGCAGCGAATGGATGGAAGCATGGTTTCCCGATCGAGCTGACACTATAAAATATCTTTGCCAAGCTCTAACCACGATGTTCGCTCAAGTTTCTCAGGAAGAGAAGATGATTAAACCTCACGTACTTGCGAATATTACTAAATAACTTATGAAAATTGTAAGAATTATATTTGCCGCCTTTTCCATACTGTTAATTCTCTGGTACGTTGGACGAAGAACTGTATGGAGATTTATTGAATCTTTACTGTAATTATCCTATGAAAAAAATACTTCTTTGCACATTATTGATTCTAACTATAACTGCATGCGGAAAAGAAACTAAAATCACTAACTTCAAGGAATGTGCCGACGCAGGAAATCCAATAATGGAGAGTTACCCCCAGCAATGCAGAACGGCTGATGGAAGAACTTTTACTGAAGAAATTGGAAATGAACTCGATAAAACAGATTTGATACGCATTGATAAGCCGAGACCAAATAGTGTAATTGAACCCTCATTTGATATCGAAGGGCACGCACGTGGCTATTGGTTCTTTGAAGGAAGCTTCCCACTCGTTCTCGAAGATACTGACGGGAACATATTGGCCCAACATTACACAACAGCTCAGGGAGAATGGATGACAGAAGAATTTGTTAAGTTTAGTGCTGAGATGAAGGTTGATTTTGGGAACGCGACTACAGGGTATTTAGTTCTTAAGCGAGATAATCCATCTGACCTTCCGGAAAATGATGATGAGCTGAGGGTACCGCTAATGTTTGATGCTAAGCTGAGTGACAAAGCTGATATCACTGATCTGCCGGATGAACTGAACATGGACAATATGAAACTGTCAGAGACTACTCCAATATCCGTTGATTATTCAGGAAAAATTGAAGAAGGATCTCCCCTAATAGATTTCATAGACACTCTTGAAACCAAATATACTTCACCTGATGAATCCAACTTGTTGGTAGTGTCTGCCTCGGAAGAATCTCCTGATAAAGAAATTCTTCTGATTGATAAAGATCACAATTATAAACGGGTTCTTTTTTGCGGCACTCCATGCGATTGGCACAAAGGAGGATGGATCTCTGATGATGTTTTCTTTGTAACCGGAATAAACGAAGATATTGAAAATAGTAATGACCACCGTCCGGTTCTTTACTTATTCAATTTGGATTCTAATACTGTAAAAACTTTTAACGGTCCTGTTATTCCTCAACCCTAACTCTTACAAAGTCCACGAGCTCTTCATCTGCCATCGTGCTTGCCTTCACAAGCTTCAGTCCGGACTCGTCGTATTCAACTTCGCATGTTTCAGTATTTCGGCATCCATCGATTCTATCTTCCTCAGTACCACTAACCTTGAACCAATCTCCGTTAATTGGCATCGTCTTGGAAGTATAAACACCTTCAAGACTTAGTTTCAAAGACTCTCCAATATCAATTCGCTTGTTCCTTGGAGTGATCTCTACGTATATAAGAGGATCAGTAATGCTTTCACCATACATACTGAATGTACTTAAGTAAGCATTGAGAGCACCTGTTGCATAAACCAGTGCCGCCCCTTGTACAACTAGTAAGCCAAGAGCAACGTAAGTAAGAGTTTTGAGTCGGTTTTTTGATTTCATAGATTTATGTTGGTATTTCATCAATATTATACATCATTAGGGCTGATTTTTCCAGCAAGCAAAGTTTGTGTTCCGCTCGGAAGCGGAACCGGAAAGGTCCCTAAGGCAAGCGGAAAAGTTGATGTGTGTGGTTTTATTTTATTTAGCAGTATTGATTTTATATTGACCTTAGAACTACTCTAATAACGACCAACCGGCATCCCACCCACCCGTTTCCATACCCACCCTCCTTCGGCAAGCTCAGGACAGGCTTGAGGGTGGGTTAATGAGACAAAAAACGAATAGAATCGCCAGGTACAACCATAATGAATTTGATCTGGGAAAGTAGTACAATAGAACCCGAATGACCCCTCTCCGCAAAAGAAAACGCGATCTTCTTAAATGGATTCCAGTCTATCTATCCATTTTGTTTATCGCTTTTGTATCCATATTCGCAATTGACGCAAAAACGATAAGTGATCTTTTTATGAACTTGTTTCCAAGCTATGTGGTGATGGTAACAACGATTATTTCGTGGTTTTTGCCGGTTATTGGAGGCCATTTATTCATTGGGCTCGGAGCTGCATATGCGGTAGCTGGATGGGGGCAATTCAACATTAAGCTGGCATTTCTGCTTATAATCGGGCCTTTGTTTTTAATTGGATTGTTGTTTATTTTTGAGTCTTTGAGGAAATAATCTGATTCCGTGAATACTATCCTTTTTCGTAGCCTAAAGGCTATTTTTGTGTAAAAATACGCCCCCTCTTGAACGATCAATATGTCTCAAATAATTGCACATAGGCCCCCTCACCCAGCCCTCTCCCCCTCAAGGTGGAGAGGGAAAGAAGGAAAAGCATTTGAGACTATATGGCTTAAATTACCAATTTTACCTTCTTACGCTATAACTTCTTAAAGTGGCTCAAAAACCTATCAGGGAAGCACAGGCAAAAGCACTAATTGCGATCAATTGGCCAGTTGATATGCCCGGTAAGCCTGAAATTCGCTTTGCAGCCGTTGATCCAAAGACCGATCTGGCCATGCTTCCGAATACACAACCATGGCTAAGAAACGGCAAAATAGTGGTTAAAGTGGACGAAATGTTCGGCAAGCGCGGGAAACTTGGATATGTGAAAATAGCTGAAAATTGGGAAGAAGCAGTCAGATGGATTTCAAATTATCGAGGAAAAGATGTGATGATTGGCGAGAGAGTTGGCAGGTTAAATAATTTTTTAATTGAACCTTTTATTGAGCATAGCTCTGAATACTATCTTGCCTTCACTTGCGAACGTGAGCATGACGTAATCCACTTCTCTGATAAGGGAGGAGTTGATATTGAAGAACAAGGTGAAGCAATTACTACAATTCGAGTGCCTCTAGCAAGTGAACCTGACCTTATGAATGTAATCCCGCAAAATCTTCAACCTACTATTAGTGGTTTGTTTAAATTATTCAGGGATCTTGATCTCCCCTATCTTGAGTTTAATCCTATTACTGAAGTTGGTGGCAAGGTTTATTTGCTGGATACTGTAGCCCGCGCTGATACTGCAGCTAATTTTCGACAAACCAATAATTGGAGAAAGATGGAAGTGCCTCTTGGTTTTGGAACAGTAATTACACCAGAAGAACTTCGGATTAAAGAAATGGACGAAAAGAGCGGAAGCTCTCTTAAGTTTGTACTTCTTAATCCAAATGGAAGAATTTGGACTATGGTTGCAGGTGGTGGAGCATCGATAATTTATGCTGATGCAATTACTTCTCAAGCTGATCCTAAGGAACTTGCAAATTACGGCGAGTGGTCGGGAAATCCAACTACTGATGAAATGGAAGCATATACAAGCGAGATACTTACACTTGTGGAAAAAAATGCTGACAAAGAGCAAGTCATGATTATTGGAGGAGGAATTGCAAACTTTACTGACATCAAGAAGACATTCGCAGGCGTGATCAAAGCTCTCAAGAAACATCAGAGCAGTATTAAGAATCTTAAGATATTTGTCAGACGTGCTGGGCCCAATGACGAAGAAGGCCTCAAGGCACTTCAAGCAACGTGTGATGAGTTAGGCATCTTCTGTGTTACACATGGTGCCGAGTTGCCTATGACTGAAGTTGTTGGTATGGCAGTGAAAGCTCTGGAGCTGGGAACTGAAAGTGAATTCAAAGAAGAAATGAATAGAGAAGTTAAAAGTGAAGAGTTAAAAGTGAAAAGTTCCCCTCCCGAATTCAATGTTGCATTTAAGATTGCTGATTCAGTAACTCCAACTTCATACCCTCCCTCCCCAGCTTAATTAAAAAACACTTTTAACTTTTCACTCTTAACTTTTAACTTTACAAATGACCACCCTCTTCACTCGCGAAACAACGGCTGTAGTCTACGGAAGAAAAATAGTTTCTATCCAAAGAATGCTCGACTTTGATTTCCTTGCAGGGAGAAAACCCAGTGTCGCGGTTGTTGTTGATCCCAATTCCGGAGCGCCTTTAAAAGTATTCTTCGGAAAAGATGAGTTCCTGCTTCCGGTAGTGCGAAATTTATCTGAAGCTAAATCACAGTTCCCCCAATCTGACGTAATTGTTAACTTTGCATCTCTAAGGTCTGCCGGAGCCGTGGTTAAGGAAGGAATTGATTTGGATTACAGAGTAATTGCAACCATTGCGGAAGGAGTACCTGAACGGGACAGCAGAGAATGGGTGGCCAAAGCCAAGCAGAAAGGAACTATCCTAATCGGACCGGCTACGGTCGGCGCAGTTACTGCAGGTGCTTTTCGCGTGGGAGATACTGGGAGCAGCAATAAGCATTTGCTAAAAAGCAAACTGCATCGCAAGGGTTGTGTTGGCTATGTTGGCAAATCCGGAGGCATGAGCAACGAGATGTATAGAATGATTGCAGAGAACTCATCTGGAATTGTTGAGGGAATTGCAATCGGAGGAGATAGAAATCCCGGATCGATTCTGTTTGACCACCTTCCAAGGTTTGAAAGTAATCCTGACGTAAAATTGATTGTTGTTACTTCCGAAATCGGAGGGAAGGATGAAGAGCTGATCGTTGAAGCCATCCGCAAAGGAGAACTGACTAAACCGATAGTTGCTTGGGTATCCGGAACTTCAGCTGAATGTTTCCCGAAAGATGTTCAATTCGGCCATGCCGGAGCATGGGCAGAAAGTAAGGCCGAGACTGCTGCAGCTAAGAATGAGCTGCTCAGATCTGCGGGAGTTCAGGTGCCGGAAAGTTTTGAAGGGCTCGCAGAAACTATACGAAATGCCTATTTAAAGCTTAAAACCGAAGGTATAGTCTCCGATCCAATGGAACCGCAAGTACCACAAATCCCGGCTGACAGATCCCATACCCACCTGCAATGCACCATTAGCGACGATCGCGGTGAAGAGGCTAAATATGGGAACAAAGCCATATCTGAGTTTATAAAGGAAGGATCCCTGCCCAAGGCAATCGCCAAGCTTTGGTGGAAAACTGATCTGACGCCTCAGACACTTGAGTACTTAGAAATGATCCTGACAGCTGTGGCTGACCATGGTCCCGCAGTTTCCGGAGCTCACAACGCAATAGTCTCCGCAAGCGCGGGAAAGGATACGATGAGCGCACTTTGTTCTGGATTGCTGACGATTGGACCCCGATTTGGAGGAGCAGTGGATGGAGCTGCACAAGCATTCCACTCAGCTCATAACAAAGGAATGACTCCTCAGGATTTTGTAGACGAAATGAAAACTAAGGGAGAACGAATTCCGGGCATCGGACACAAGATCAAAAGCATACACAATCCGGATACAAGAGTTGCTGAGTTATCTGAATTTGCCGAAAGAAACTTTCCAAATATGCCGGTGACTAAGTTCGCACGGGAGGTTGAACTTATCACAACAGCCAAGCGGTCTAATTTGATATTGAATGTCGATGGATTTATAGGAGTGAGCCTTGTCGATATCCTTCTGCCTCAACTTCCGCCTGACGTACGGGAAAACTTCTTCGATGCAGGTTACTTGAATGGACTTTTCGCCTTAGGTAGGTCAGTTGGAATCCTCGGCCATATTTTCGATCAGAAACGTCTTCAATCCCCTCTGTATAGGCATCCTCAAGAAGACATACTTTATGGCGAAGGTACACAAGCAATGATGTAAACTTATAGTGTGGATAAATCATTAAGAGCTCTGACCGTGCTGGCGTTTGCAATGGCGTCTATTGCTGCCTTAGCCTTCTTCTTCCACGATATTGAATCTACTCCTCAAACGGATATACATGTGATTAAGTATTCCGATAGTTTATTAAAATCGTTTGATAGCGGAACAACCGGAGACTTCATGCTCGAAATGCGTAAGTATCCCCTCTTTTATACTGTTAGTTTTTCTGTTGCCCGAAAAGTCACTGAACCGATATTTATGCTTCCTGTCTTGAAGGACATGCCGCTTTATCAACAACTTTACGTTGTCGGGCGCTTATTCACTTTAATCTTTGCAATCGGAATCATCTTTGTTCTTTTTAGATTATCAAAGATGTTTACCAGCAAACCGCATGCCGCAATCCTTATGGCTTCAAGTATTCTGTTTATTGTTTTTTCTACTGCGATACGTCCGCACATTCCCGTTGCCTTCTGGGCGCTTCTGAGTTTTATGTTTGCCGAAGAATTCAAGAATAATAAATCTGACAAGTGGAAACTGTTCGCGTCATACGCAAGTGCTTTGGTTGCCTTCGGAACTTTGCAAAACGGGGTTTTTGCTTTTCTGTTCCCGCTATGGGTTCAAACGACAAATGATAAACGAACCTGGATAAAAGCTGCTATTACCCTGGCTGTTTGCATATCGCTCGCGATAATACTTGGATACCCATTTGTATTTAACACTGCAAATAATGTGGGATTAGATCTGGGACATAATTATGGGAATGCATGGGACGGATATGGATTTGTTAAGCTAGGTATTACAATGCTGGGCAGTGAATTGATACTTGGTTTCTTTGCGATTCTAAGCATCGTAAAAATGATCAAGAATAAAAAGGCTGACGTGATAAATAAATTCGCTCCCGCAATAGTCTTTGTTGCCGCAATATTCTTAATTTTTGGGATGTATGGAGGAACCGCTTCGAGATTCTTTATAATCACACTACCTTTCCTTGCGCTTATTGGCGCTATTAGTTTTAAAGAGTCTTCAAGGACAACAAAAATAATTGTATTAATATTCATTATTGTCTTGAATGGACGCTTCGCTCAACTCGCTCTGAAATCAAATACATATCAGATAGCAAGCAATTACTTGAATGAAAATACAGATGGCATACTTGGTACAGATTTACCGTTTTACTATTTATCAGTACCTTTCGAGCGATTCGCATCAGAAGAACAGGAGCACATGATCGAACATATTGTTACAAATGCTGGAAAACACAATTTAGAATATATGACTACATGCCACAAAATTTCTTCGTCCAAATGGAAAGATAATATGTTTCTATGGACAGAAGTGCCTTGGGGATTATTCAAAATATGGCAAACGGAGCACTTTGGACCAAATTTAGAAGTTTTGTGTAAAACATAATTAGAGTTTACAATGTATTCATGTTTCATTTGTTTAAACATAGGCCGCCGATTTACACCCGCTTTAGTGAAAATCTTTTATGGAGCGGTTTGTTCTGCGTAATCATGGGAGTTGCAATACTTTCGGTTCCTGAGCTTCTTGAGTTTTTAGTTTCAGTTGCTTTTTTGGTACTTGGAATCTCACTTCTTACTGCCTGGTGGAAGATGAAGAAGATGGGCAATAATTAGAATATTTACGATAACGGAATTTCAACATGGAATTCGGTTCCTTCGTTTTCTTTGCTTACAAAATTGATTTTACCTCCAAGTTCTTCGACAGCTCCTTTTGCGACATAAAGACCCAATCCATTTCCATGAATATTGGAGGCATTACTGGCTCTATACAGTTGTGAGAATATTAAATCATGTTCATCCTCAGGTATTCCGCACCCCTCATCCCTTACAACATATTTAAGTTTGTTATCGCTAATTTCGACTTCAATGTGAACTTTGGACCCTGCTGGCGTATATTTTATTGCATTACTAAGTAGATTCATTAGAGTCATTCGAACCAGTCTCTTATCCAGCATTGTTTCGGGCAGATCTGATTGTATTTTCTTTGTGAACACAACTCCTTTTATCTGTGCCTTAGGATCAATAACGTGAAATACATCTCTGAACAAATCGTCCAAATCGATTGGCCTTCTTTCTGCCCGATAACTGCCTGCTTTAAGTTTTGTTGCATCCATAAGAAGTCCGACTGTTTCCGTTAAATTTTCAGCAACCGATTCAATGGTTTTAACATGTGTCTTCTGTTCCGATGAAAGCTTTCCTATGTCCCCATCTAATAGCATCTCTGTGTACCACTTCATAGAAGAAACCGGAGTTGCAAGCTGATGACTTACTACACTCATCATTTCTTGCTTTTGCTTTTCAATATCTCGCTTTAATTCTGTTCCAATTTCCAGAGCCCCTGCCAGTACCATCACTAAAATTGTTATCAACAAAGAGAATACAAGAGCACTCACAAAGAATGGCATGAATTTATCTTTCGCTATTTCTCCAAAATTCTCTACCTTGATCTCGAGAGCCAAGAAAGCACCAGCATCTTCGGAATTAGATATTGGAGCATATGCAATAACACGCAGACCTTGATCATCATCCACTTCGAATATCGACAACTTATTGCCCATACTGCTCGCGTCAATAATGCTAATACTGCTAATAATTGGATTTGAATTTTTAATTGTATTAAGTTGATTTTCATCTTGTGCATCTTTCAATTGCGAAGCTGCCAAATGGGCAATGGCTGAAGCTCGCTCTTGATATCCTTCTATAATCAATCCTTTTGTGATCGTGAAAAGCACAGAAATCATCACTAACGTTAAAGAGAAGCATGTTACAAGAACAATTACTCCGCGCTGGCGAGAGATAAATCCGATTAACCCGCCTGATTCTGGTTTTTGCTTTGTTTCTGTTTTCACTCAAGTATTTTACCACAGATGCTGTTTTCTCGCCATATTAGAATACGAACATATTCATCATTCGACGAGCATTTTAAATTCGAATAACGAAATACTAAACAAATTAGAAATATCAATTTCCAAATTATTCATTCTTAACATTATTTGGAATTTCTCAATATTGCACCGAATATTAGTTCTAATTCTTTTGATTCTTCAAGAAGTCTCTGGCCTTCATCACTCATAATTGCACTGGTTTGTAGGATTATACAAAGCCAATATGTGCATTCTTTAGCCTCTTTTCTCAATATTTTAATTCTCATTCTAAAGTCTTTCTTTCCCAAGCTCTCATTTGCTTCTATATAGTTCGCACCAACAGAACCAGATGAGCGTATTAGTTGTTCGCAAGCATCTTTATTTATCATAGTACGTGATATTTGTTTCGTGTATTTGCGTACATCAAGTGTAAACTTAAGAGTTCGTTCTTCAAGATCATACTTATGATTTTTCGGGTTTGGGTTTTGTTTCGGGTTTCGGTTTTCTGATTTAATACTTCTATTAAATTCAAAATCACCGCCATTCCCTAATACATTCGGTTTACAATCCATATCCAACCAAAACACTTAAAAATACGCATAAAGCTAATATAGATACTCTCTTTGTATCTCCCATCAATCCTTTTACGATTTTCTGGAATCTACCTGATTTGTTAATTTGCGCAGAGTAAGTGGCAGATGATTTTATATTTGTTATCTCCAAATGATTCCACAAAGTAATAAATGTTTTTCTTTCTTCTTCAGCAAGCTCCGGATAATGAAGAATAGTCGCTTTATTTTCCGTACAACTAAAACAGGCTATTGCATCTTTTGTAATTATTTTTTCAAAAGTTACCGGAAATCTTATCGATGGAACTAATAAAGTTGTCCTATTTCTAAGATGATCTTTGGATTTTATTTTCCTGCCTTCGACAGTATCTTGAGTTATTACACGTGAAAATATCCCATTACTTTTTCTTTTTTTATCAAACACCCTTCTGGATTTTGTCCCTTTATAATCTTCTCCAGTACACGCTATGGGCAAATAATGCATTACCTCTTTTTGGTTCAAAGACATAACCAGAATTTGCATGTACATATCGTCGATTGCAGATTCTCCTTCAAAGTGCTCAAGCTCTGGCCTGCAAAGTTCTTCTTTCATAGAAGACAAAAATATCTCAAAATCATGCTCTCTTCTGTTGATCATTTCTTTTCTCTCTAAGGCGTCGTTGCGCATCCATTGTCTAATAGAGGAAACTGTACCAACCGTATACTTTGGTACGCCATTAATCACCTCACGTCTGATCAACCCCCGCCCTTTAAGTTTTTTAATAGCCCGATCTATAACACCGGTGCTCTTTCCAGTCTTTGCAGAAAGTATGCGAACAGTCAAAGCACCGTCTTCTATCAGATGTGTAAGTATTAACATCTCTGCCACCGAGAAGCCGCTTTCCACTAAATATGCCTGTATTGTTGATGGGAATGTATCCAGACAAACCCTGACGATACTCGCTTTTGACAGTTTGTAAAGTATTTTCTCCAATATACTTATAGAGCAGTACACATAAATATCCGATCTACTTATTTATTCGGGTTTTAGGCCTTAAATTAGCCTTTATTCAATGCCTTCCACTGCGTCTTTACTGATATGTCCTTCATCTGCCAATCTTTCGGCATCCTGTTGAAATGTGCACATTCCATCCTTCTTACCTGACTGAAGAACCGAGCTTAATTCCTGTAATCGATTTTCTCTGATTATATTTGCAGTCGCCGGTGTATTAACCAGACATTCTCTGAGGGCTACTCTTCCACCTCCTTCTTTTGGAAGGAGTCTTTGGGCCACCACGGCTTTGAGTGAAAGTGATAATTGAGACCTGATTTGAGGTTGCTGATGTGCCGGGAACATATCGATAACTCTGTTAACTGCCTGAGCTGAATTTGGAGTATGAAGAGTCGCAAATATCAAATGACCGGTTTCTGCAAGAGTGAGAGCTGCGCTTACGGTTTCAATATCCCTCATTTCTCCAACCATAATAATATTGGGGTCTTGCCTGAGTACTCGTTTAAGAGCCTCTGGGAAAGAGTGGAAGTCTTCACCGAATTGTCTCTGTCTAATTATCGACTTACCGGGAGAGAAAATGAATTCAATCGGATCCTCCATAGTCACAATGTTCTTTGAGTGGTTTTCATTTATGTGCTGGATCATTGCTGCGAGTGATGTTGATTTACCAGCACCAGTTGGACCAGTAAATAACACAAGACCTTCATTAAGCGAACACATTCCCTGCATATGTTCGGTGAAACCGATTTCTTCCAAAGTTGGAATTGTCGTTGGAATAATTCGAGCGACAAGGCCCAGATTCCCTTTCTCATAGTGACAGTTAACTCGAAGCCTTAATCCATCCTTTACTTGATAGGAAACATCGATTTCCCAATCTTCCTGAAGCTTTTTAAAGTCTTCTGCATTTAGTACTGTTTCTACAAATGACTTAACTGACTCCTTTGTATTCTTTTCCTCGCCCTGTTCAGTCAAAGCCCCATCAATCCTGAATATAACAGGATGATCCACGGCAATATGCACATCGGAAGCTCCAGCCTTTTCGGCATCAGAGAACACCTGATCTGGATTTTGTGTCATTACTAGTATTATAGATCATATAGAGCCATTATGCAATTTATCGATATTCCGAAGGAATCAGATGAATCAGAAGATTCAGAGGATCACTTCTTCTGATTCTTTTGCTTCTTCTGATTCTTCTATTCTTCTCCTCCCTTACAAAGCTTTGCTACAACCGCGGCAAGCCTCTCTAGCTGAATTTCATCCATCTCCTGCTCCGCTCCCTCCTCTACAATATCCGATGTTTGCTCCATCTCAATTTCCCTGATTAGAGCTCCTTCACCATGTCTTCTGGCATCCTCGCAAATCTGCTTCCTGTCGGAGAGTAATTTAACTAGCTGTTGGTCTATCTTCTGAATTTGTGATCGCGTGTCAGTCATTGTTAGCATATGAAAATAAGAGGGAATTCGGGCGTATCTTCCTAAAGAAAAAAAAGAATGCAAATAATTAATCTTGCAATATATGAAATTTATATTTCATTAAAAAGTGGAGGGGTCGCCCGCCACGGGAGACGAGACAAAGAGAAAGAAGAAAGGTAATCTATAACCATGAATAAGAAAGATGCCGAACAACGCATAATAAAGCTTAAATCCGAAATCTGGAGGCTGAATAAGGCATATTTTATCGATGACAAATCAGATGTTTCCGAGGACGTAAGAGATGCGCTTAAGCAGGAACTAATTAAGCTGGAAAAAGAATATCCTGAACTGATAACTCCAGATTCCCCCACTCAAAGAGTTGGAGCTCCTCTGGACGGCAGACTCCCCAAAAGAAAACATATAACTCCCAAAGAATCATTGTCTGATGTTTTTGCTCATGAAGAACTTGAAGACTGGATAGATCAGATGAGGAGAGCTTTGGGTAAAGAAAGTGTTAGTTTCGAGTTTCTTTGCGAGCTCAAGATTGATGGATTAAATATCACTCTGATATATGAAAAAGATTCCAATGGACGTCATCAATTAATCAGAGGACTTTCGAGAGGAAATGGAATTGAAGGCGAGGATGTCACACACACTGTAAGGACAATAAAAGCACTTCCTTTGTCACTTGATCTGTCAAAGTATTCTGACGCACCCAAGATTCTGGAAATTTCCGGAGAAGTATTTATTTCTAAAGATACCCTGAAGAAGATTAACAAGAAATTATCTGAATCTGAGAAATTCGCTAATCCCAGAAACGCAGCTGCAGGATCAGTCAGGCAGCTGGATCCCCAGATTGCAGCATCAAGAAACTTGGAAATCTTTTGCTATCATCTTGCATCCAAAACATGCGATGAGCTTGGAATTTCTGCGCAGGATGAAGTTCTTAAGTTCTTTAAGCAAGCCGGACTGCCCATCAACAAAGAATTTAAAGTAGTAAGTGACATCCGAAAAGCTGAAGATCTTCTTAAATCATTTGAAAAGAAAAGGAGCTCTCTTGCATATGACATCGACGGTCTGGTTTTGAAAGTAAACGACAGAAGAATGCAGCATGACTTAGGGTCAACAGCCAAGGCACCGCGTTGGGCAAGAGCATATAAGTTTCCTGCTGAGCAGAAGACAGCTGAGATACTGGATATTCAGATGCAAGTCGGAAGAACCGGTGCTATCACGCCTGTGGCAATTCTGACTCCGACACAACTTGCAGGAACTACCGTAACCAGAGCTACGCTTCATAATGCTGATGAGATTGAGAGGCTGGATGCAAGGATTGGAGATACTGTGATATTGCAGAAAGCCGGCGATATCATTCCGGAGGTTGTGGAGGTTATGAATAACCTGAGACCGAAGAAATCAATCCCCTTCCATTTCCCAACCCATTGCCCAAGTTGCTCAGGTGAACTGGAAAGGCCGGAAGGCGAAGTGGTGAACCGCTGTCCTAATCCCAAGTGTGGAGGTGTTAGACAGGAGAGGATTGAGCATTTGGTTTCCCGTTATGCATTCAATATGGAAGGACTGGGCAAGGAGACAATTGAAGCTCTGATCGAGAATGAGATAATTTCTGATCCGGCTGATATCTTCTTCTTAACAAGTGAAGACCTGATATCACTACCGCTGTTTAAGGAAAAGAAGACAGAGAATGCACTCAGCTCGATTGAAAATTCAAAAATTATTGAACTTGATCGCTTCCTGTTTGCACTAGGCATCAGGCACATTGGACGTGAGACAGCTGAGATTATTGCTAAACGCATCAAGTGGCCAAGCCGTGAAAGAACCATTGAAGTTGATGAGAATCTGGGAGCCCAGTCATCGCTCTTTGAATCCAAAAAGAAAATCATAGTAAATGGAATCTCTCTTGCTGACTTGCTTATTGCTCTTCAAAAAATCGAAATGGAGGAACTTGCCGAAATTGATGGCATAGGACCGGTTGTTGCTGAGTCACTTAAGGAGTGGGTTGATGATGAGGATAATCGTGCGCTTATTCACAAGATGGAAAATGGAGGAGTAATTGCAATCATGCCAAAGGGAAGCCATGCTCCACAGATATTCAAAGACAAGATTTTTGTTTTGACGGGGACCCTTCCTACTCTAAGCCGTGAGGATGCCAAGACAATGATCAAAGAACGCGGAGGCAAAGTCAGCTCTTCTGTAAGTAAGAAGACTGACTATGTACTAGCCGGAGATGATCCTGGCAGTAAATTTGATAAAGCAAAAGAGCTTGGTGTTGAAGTTATTGATGAAAAGAAATTTAATGTAATGATCAAATAGATCAGAAACGCATCACTCTTGCATCATATGATCCACCATCCTGGCCCGGCAATTCGTCCATCACTTGATCAGTCACTCTGTCTATTAATTCAATCATATAAGGACTAATCGGATTGTGCTTATCTACATCTCTAACAAGTTGCAATATTTCCCTTCGATGTTTATCTTCAGCATCTCTGTCGCCTTTTCTTATGGCAGGACCCAAATCCTCTCTGATAATTTCCATAATTCTAGTTGCGTGTTGCACGCACCTATCCCGTGAAGCTGTTTTTCCCAGCTTCTTCCAATCATCAAAAGCTTTTCTTGTTAAAAGCTTGGGATCCCCCTTAGGCGGCGTCCCCGATTGTAGCTGCCTCTCAACCCATGGTCTTTGAGGCTCCTTCTTTCCAGCAAACAATCTCTTCACAGTAGCAACTACTCCTCCTTCCAAAAATGTTGGCTTAGCATCTCCTCCTCGAAGACGATCATTGACCCATTCCTGTATTTCATCCACTTCCCCTCTTGGTGCTTCCTCCGCTGGCTGCTCAATATCAGGAACACCTGTTCTTCTATTATGCAATGATGAATACAACGCAAAAACTCTATCACCATAATCATGCATTTCAGGAAGAGCCTTTTGGATCATTCTTCTTGTTACACGACTTCTCGGCTCTTCTTCTTGCCTTCTTGATCCTCCTTTTTCTTCCTGCGGCCCCTCTCTCCAACCAAGCTCATAACTACGCCTTCTATCTTCTGGATGCAAGAAGTCATCTGAATTTGGAACATTTCTCATAGTATTTATATTATACATTTTTTTGTAAAAACCGTCAATTATCAGATATTGGCACATTTTAGCTTTTATTCGCAATTTAACTCAGTTATTTTAGCTACTGAACCTACTTCATTCCCTAACCAATTATGACCAAAGATGAACTGATATCTGAACTGAATGGCGATCTTGCATACGAATTCGCCGCTGCAATTCAATACGTTCAGCATGCTGCCACCATGACTGGAGGTGAATTTCAGGTGATTACAGCTGAACTGCTTGTGCACGTTAATGAAGAAATCGGACACGCTAATTTATTAGCTGAGCAGATTGATTACTTAGGAGGAACTCCAACGATGGATGTTGCTGAGAGACATACGGATACTGCGCCAAAAAAGATGCTTGAACAGGATCTGGAAGGAGAGAGGCTCGCTATAAGGAGATATAAGGAGCGCATAAAACAGGCTCAGGAACTTGAGCTTTATGCTTTGGAAACTGTTCTAAAGCAGATTTTGGCCGATGAGGAAGAGCACGAGAGAGATCTGATGGAGGCATTGGGAATGTAGAGATCTGAGAACTTTCATTGACATAACCAAATCTTATTATTTGAGGTCTATTTTTCTTATGGATCGGTATATAGAGTACATAGTCCTCTGAGTACTTCCCCCTTCATCTCATGAGAAAACTATACCTAACTCTACTGTCAACGATTCTAGCCGTTGCTTCTTCAGGAATTGCCATTGCACAAGATGGCAATTTTAATGTCGATAGCTTTTTCGACATCACTTACGAAATTGATTTTCCTAATCTGCCTGATCCGCCTCTGACTGAGGAGTGCATGGATTGTGAAGCTCTTCTTGATCTGATTCGAGAGAAAGAAGCTGAGCTTGGAGATCTGATAGAAGAAGCTGAAGGTGTTTTAAGAGATGCAAAAGATGTTAGAGATGACATTAAAGATACGAAGGAGGCTTTGGAAAATGCAAAGAAGCGTCTTGATGATTTCAGCAACCCAAAGAGCTGGGCCGAGTCTAATGGAAATCGAATTACTTCTACTGATTTAGAAATCGGACGCGCTCATAACCGCGCATTATGGGAACAGTACCAAAATGGGAATCTAACAGCTCAGCAACTGTCTGATGCATGGGAACAGGGACTGACTGATAAGGAGAAGGAAAGGCTTAAGAGAAAGATACAGAAGCAATTGGAAAAAGAAGTTAAGGAACTTGAAAACAAACTGAAGGGACTTGAGGCAAGAGAAAAAATATTGGGAGGAAAACTGAAAGAGTTGGATGAAAAAATTGCAAAGCTTAAAGAAGAGCTGGCAAAACTTTGGCAACAATACGAAGACTGCCTTAAGAGGTGCCAAGAGAAACAAAAAGTTAATTTGATTGATGATTATGGCTTCCTGCCGGAAGATGACGAAGGACTGTTTGGTTGGTTTAAGGATTTCTTCGGAGGAATCTTTAGAACAGGACCAAAGCCGATCGAGACTGAGATTATTGAAATGGACTTGAAGGGAGTATCTCCTTTCCCTGATTTCCCTCCGGTAGGCTTGCCTCTACCTCCTTCTACAGGACAAATCCCTACAGTTCCACCTGACATACTGAATCCTGATTTCCCTGCAGATAGCTTCTTTGATGTTTTTGTGGAAATAGAATTGCCCGAGCTGCCGCCAATTCCTCCTCAGCCGGTTTGCGCTGCTTGTGAAGAGTTGGCTAAGAAGTTAGATGCCATGGAGGCTGAGATGAAGAACAAGGAGAAAGATGTGGCTAATAAAGTTAATAAGCTTGAAAACGAGAAGCGAAAGCTAACTCAGGCTCAAAAAGAATTACAGAGAGCCAAAGATGCTCTGGATAGATTTACTAACCCAACCGGCTGGGCAGAATCTGGAGGGAGAAGAATTGATACAACTGACCTTGAGGTAATGCGTGAACATAACAGGAATCTCTGGAGTCAGTATAGAAACGGCAAGCTGAGTGCGAAAGAACTTGAAGAGAAATGGGAAGAAGGCCTGAGTGACAAAGATCGCGAAATGCTAAAAAAGAAAATGAAAGAAAAACTGGAAAAAGAAGTAGCAAAGAAACAGAAAGAGGTTGATAGGTTGTCTGAAATTGTAAAGAAACTTAGTGATGAGATTGATGCAGATCGAAAGAAGCTTGCAGATATGATGGCAGAATTTAAGAAGTTGTTAGCTGAATTTGAGGAGTGCCTCAAGAAGTGCATCCATCAAGCAGGAGATTTGATATTGGTTGATCCCGATGATGATGAAGCTGATGATACTTCGACTGGGCTCAGTACAGGTGATACCGACGAGCCCGAGAATTGTCCCCCTGCAAGTTTCCCCGAAAGCGAATGTGATGCAAATTGCTTCAAGAAAGGATTTAAAGGCTGTGGAATGCTGAAGAAGCTTTCCAATGGTACAGAATGCTTTGTTTGTACTGGAGGAGTTGAGGAAGAGCCTTGCCCCAATGGATCATTCCCTGAAGCACTGTGCGATGAAAACTGTTTCAAGAAGAGATTTGGAGGATGTGGAATGCTGAAGAAAATGCCAAGTGGTGTTGAGTGTTTTGTTTGTACTGGAGGAGTTGATGAACCTGATGATGATGAACCTCCGCCAAAGAACATCTGCGATCTTCCCACGTTGCTGGAAAATGATTGTAGAAAAGAGTGCACAAAAGGAGAATGTATTTACTCGTACACAAATCAAGCTGGCGGCAAATGCTTCACATGCAAAGAAAAGCCCAAAGAAGAATGTCCGGGTGGAACTGAGCTGAAAGAAGATGGACCATGGTGTCATAAGTGTCCTTCCGGAGAATGTCAGAACTTAAAGACTCTGAGTGATGGCACATATTGTCTTAAATG
>CAZDKL010000009.1:0-50640 GCA_964506185.1 uncultured Candidatus Peribacteria bacterium | reverse complement strand
TGGGTCGGTACCGAAGCGGTCAAACGGGTCTGGCTGTAAACCAGATGTCTCTGACTTCGGGGGTTCGAATCCCTCCCGGCCCACCAGCATTTTTTGGCTTTAATAAGCAATTTACTAATTACAATGGGCAAGAAAAAAGGTCACCATTTTCTACCAAGATTTTATCTTAAGAGCTTTGGCATTGGAACAAATGACAACCCTTTGGTTTGGGTACATGAGAAGGACGAAGAGCCTCAGAAACTTCCAGTATCCGAAATCGGAAAGAAGAAGCACCTATATTCAACTCGTAAAAAGGTTGATGGTGAGCATGATGTAAAGAATGAAGACATTCTTTCAGATGCAGAAAATGTTATAGCTCCAGTTTATAGAAAGGTACTAGCCGCTGAGTCGGCTGATGTTTTAGATGCAGAAGAGCGGTCATTATTCGGCATCTTTGTTTTGTTAATGACCAATCGAACTCCAAGAAGTTTCGGCATTGCAGATGTGGACTATAAAAAAATGGAAGTCGAAACATACCATGAGGCAGTTTCCAAGTGTTCAGATGAGGATTTTCGTCAAATTTATGAAAAAGCAAAGACATCTCGTCCTGAGCAAATGAAAGATGTTAGCTATGAGGAAGCAAGAGAAGTTATGCTCGAAGGTCCGAAAGTTGAAAATATACGGCTCAGCCATAGTGCAGGAATTGTTGCAATGTGGGGTTCAATTGAGGCATTGCCACTGTTAATGAAAATGGATTGGAAATTTTGGGTGCCAACAGACAATCACAGATTTGTAACGTCAGATGACCCTGTTGTTGGTGTTGTTAATGATGAAAGAGGAGGAATCCTAATGAAGCCAGGCTGGGGACACAATTCATTAGAAGTAACTTTTCCTCTCAGTCCAACTCTATGCTTTGTAGGAACTAAAGGAGGAGAAAAAGGGCGTATTGGACTGGAAGGCGAGAGTGTACCTATAATTAATGAATTACGTGTATTAATGTCTCACCAATATGTGTATGCATCACGGAAGTTTGAATTTCAAAACTTGTTCGAGGAAAGAAACATAAGCCAGGCTCCTGAACATTGGAAGTTAGACAAACTTTACTAGTTTTTGAAGACATAGTTTTATAGGCTCAATTTGACCACACAGAAAAAATCTTTTTTGTCTCTTCAGACAAAAGTAAATCTTTGTCTCTAATATCTCTTCCAAACTTCTTTGCAAGTTTAAAAAATCCATACCCCGGAACTCCCTTATCTTTATCAATAACTATAACACTAAGCATCCCACGTCCTTCTTTATTTTCCATATCTGAAATTTCTCCTAACATATAATGGAATGCATACTCATATGGTTCAATAATAACAATGTCAGAAATCAATGGTGCTAGTTCAGAATAATAAATTGTACGTTCCTCTCTTGCTCGTTCTTGGAGAATTTGTCTAATTCTTTCTACTGCTTTTTCCCACACTGGTATTTTTATACCAAAGTACTCATTATTCATATTCAATATTCTATCGTATAAATGAAAGAACATTCTAGAAAGTTTTATAACTTTTATAACTTTTGGTACTCTAGGGGCGTGACTCCAAAAGGAAAACCCATAAAGAAATGGAAGGCTCATAAGCATCGTACTGTAAGATGCAGAGTGCGAGGGAAGATGCGTGAGTATAATCGTATTACCTGCTTAGAAGTATACCGTTATATAAAAGAGGAAAATGCTAAGCAGTTTATTGAAGTACTCCACAGCCTGTTCACGTTTATTGACCCAAAGAGTGTTACTTTGCCAAAGGTGGCTTCGGATGTTATGAGGTTGAATGGTAAGTGTACAGTGTTTGAGGGGAAACAAGGCAAAAGGCGTACCAAGGTTATTTATCCTAAAGATTTAAAGAAATACGTCTTATTGCCAGACAAGGTTATTTACATGCATCACTGCTTTTTGGTGAAGCGTAGGAGGAACTTGTATGTTATTCGTATATACAAAGCAATATTGCAAGGCTCGAAACACTTCAAGGTTGAAATCGCTTATTACGGCAATGCATCCAAGCTCCCGAACCTAGGACCAAAAGAAAATGACAGAAAGAACGAAGAGAAAGTAGACGCTATGTTGGAGATGATGGACAGGATTGATGAGGTATTTCCTCATTTTAAAGTGTTGGATTTTACATCTTCTTCAGTAAACATCAGTACTATCAAAAGACGAAGTAAGCATTACAAACCTGAGACTCAAAAACAAAGAGAAGCCGAAGAAAGAAGGGCAACTCGTTATCATTATTGGTTTGACTACGACCCTATTACTAAAAGGTGTTTATTGCTTCCAAAGCCAAAAACTTACGGGGAAGATTCGTAGGAATCTAATTAAGACTTTCCCTTATAGACAAAGGAAAAGGTGTAATATGCAAAAGGAATATAAGTATTCCTGTTATTCTTAAGTAATTAACATACTTAAAAGTATATGTAATGCAGTATAAATTTAGGTAAGAGGAACAATGAAACTTTTACAACTTCTAAAACTTGTAATAATTTAAAAGCACTTCTGACAAGTCGAAGTGCGTTCTTTTGTCAGAAAGTTTTTTATAATGGGGGTATTCATTTCTTTTCAGTAAGCCATTTGTCATGTCAGAGACTACTATGCAATTGTCACGAGGCAGAACTCCAGGAGTAAAGCTTCAGGACAATGCTGAACGCAATAGAGTTATTATTTCAATGTACTTAGCAGGATTCAGACCAGAGACTATTCGCCACAATATTAATAAGCAGTCAGAGATTAAGTCATGGGGACCTTTGGCTACAGAGAGAAGCATATGGCGAATTATTTCAGAATATTTTAAGGGCAAGCCCATGTCAGCGGCGGAAGCTAAGGCTTACGACTTTGGACTTAGACAAGCGGCACTTGCCAGACATCAGGGACTTTACGAAGAACTTGCCATAGACTTAAGAGAGAAGAAAAGGAAAAGTACGCTTGCTCCTTATGAATTTCAGTACAGCATTAAAGCCATGTCCAATATTAATCAGAAATTAATAGACAACATGGGCTGGAACGCCAGTAAGAAAGGTTCTGACAGGTTCAGCAGAGGTGAAACTCAAATGGAAGTCTTCGACAGATGTAGACAAGAAGTAACTGAAAATGAAGAAGCAAGGCAAGAATTAATTGAATATATAGATTCTTTTTTGGATGAGCAGGAAACGGCATAAGTAAGCCAAAAACTCCTTGTGAAATATCAAACCGACATTTATAATTATTTATAAATATTAGTCAAAGACGCACTTTTCCGAAAGCAAAGCGTCTATTCATGCTATGTCAGAAACTCCTAAGCGCACCGAAAAGGAAAACCAACTGTTAGACCAGATGAGAAAATGCAAGGCAAAAATTGACAGGCTTGAATATGAGTCGGACTTATTAAGGATTCAGGACAAACAGGAAGCATCTTATAGAAAAGCCCACGCCGCCGAGCTTGGCAAACAGCACTTCAAAAAGCTTTCATCTGAATATAGAAGGACTTGGCTTAAGCGCAGAAGGTCAAACTTATAATGCATTATAACTTTTAACCCATTACCTCTATGACTGAATCCACATCACAGGCTCTTTATTCTTATTTATTTACCCATTCTAATAATGTCTAATCCACATCCTATTTTCCAAAACAAAAATACACAGACCAAGAAACCACAGGGGGGTCTAAGTAAAAATGCGGAGGACTCCACCGCAAAAATGCGGACACCCCTAAGTCAATCAGCAGACGACAGGGAAAAGTATGCCAAGAAGAAAGTCCAAGAGGCTTTCAGAAAAGCACTTCTGGTCTGGCATAAAAACCCCAAGTTCCAAGGAAAAGATTTTCAGGTATGCAAAAAGGTCGTGTCAGAGATGTTTCCAAATCTTCCAGTTGAAGAGTTCTAACTGACATTTTAATTAATATTATGCATACACCTAAGCCACATAATCGGCACGAAATCGTCCTGAAATCAGGTCATTATCCTATTCCAAAGTCATTACATAATGTTACAAGCAACGAAGAGCAAGCATTACAGGCTCTATTCAACAGAGATTATTCAGACAATACTCGAAGCGCAATAGCGAACGACCTCAAGAGTTATTTCAAATGGTTTGAAAAAGTAAACGGCGAGCAGTTCAACCTAAAAAGATGTTCTTCAATGGACATCATAGACTTTAGAAGCTTTTGTCAGAGTAAAGGATTGTCAGTAGCAACTATAAATCGCAAGCTCGCTACCATTAAGCAGTTCCTTAAAACAGCGAAGCTAGAAGGACTTATTGACAAGAACCCAGCGGAACAAGTTAAACACTTGGTTCAGCAGAATTTAGCCCCCAGAGGGCTTACACAACCGGAAGCCAGAAAATTACTAAAAGAAATTGAGTTGAGGGGAAACTTGCGAGACATGCTAATAGTTCAATTGATGATTGGAGCAGGCTTAAGAGTTTCAGAAGTGGCTAATTTACAAGTTCAGGACGTTCATATTTCAGAGCGTAAGGGCTATGTAGATGTGCGAAGCTCGAAAGCCAGAAGGACGAGGCAAGTCCCTCTTAACGCGAAACTTAGGGCATTACTGACTGAATATATAGAGACGACTAAGCCGACTGACAAATTGTTCTTCGGGCAAAGAGGAGAATTAAGCACAGCAGGAGTTCAGCAGTTGGTTATACGTTATGCCGAAAAAGCTGGGCTTAAGACCCATTGCCACAGTCATTCCCTGAGACACACATTTAGTTATGCCTATTTGCAAGCTAATCCAAGCGATATAGTGGGGCTTGCCCAGATTTTAGGGCATCAGAATGTAAACACGACGGCAATCTATACGAAGCACCGACTAGACAACCTTCAGGAAAGGGTCGAGGGGATTCCTTATTAACCAGAGTTATAATGCATTATACGTATAGAAAACTTGTCAGAGACATCAGAGAAATCTGCCAACAGAGAGGCTTTGATTATTCAGAAGTAGGCAAAGTCGGCAAAAACAGACAGTATCCTTTATTACGGTTAAAAATTGAACCGCCTGAATATTCCAAGACCCTCCTAGTCATTTCAGGAGTCCATTCAGGAACGGAGCCTGCACCTGTTTCAGCAGTTGTGGAGTTTCTTAGGGAATACGAATCTGATTATTCTGTAAAGCTGATTATATACCCCTGCCTGAATCCAACGGCAGTTCACATGAGGGCTAGGAAAAATTGGGAAGACAAAGATTTAAACCGAAGTAGACACTATTACTATCAGCCAGAACAAACTCTGTGCCTGCTTCATTCTTACGGTCAGAGAATAGATTGTGTCATCAGTCTCCACGAAGATTGGATATCGAGGCATGTTTACGGATTTGGATTTAATAGAGAACACAAAAAATTCTACCAAGGTCTATTAAAATCAGCAGAAGAATATTTACCAGTGGTCAGTAAAGATTCGTTAGAGGGAATGTCAGTAGAAGACGGGGTTATATATGACAAGTTCGACACTTCGCTTGAAGCTCGATTCGCGGAAGCAGGAGTTCCAATGTGTTTTTGTCCAGAAACAGGCATTAGGTCGTGTTCTTTCGAGGCTAGAGTAAGGGCGAATGTAGCGATTATTCAAAAGGCAACAGAAACGCTGGCTAACCTATAACAAATGTCAAAAATCATATATAATTGAGGTGTCGCCTCCAGTTCAGATTATTACAATTAGCTTGTCATTATTGGCGCTTCCCGGTCGTAAGGGGTTCTCCCTCGCGGCTCTCGGGAATGCGCTGACAAGCGCGGAACGGGAGGCGACCCGCTTGTGGAGAATCCCTTTTGGGAAAGGCGGTTTTTGCCTATTTCCAACAATAAAATGGATTCTTCAAAAGAAAATACCAATCAAATGGAGCACACAAAGAAATGTCCTTTTTGTAGCGAACTTATTCTAAAAGAAGCGACTAAATGTAAGCACTGCCACGAGTTCTTAGAACAAGAAGAGCATATAGAAAAGAACCATAACCCATATATCGCAGCATTTCTAAGTCTGTTGCTTCCAGGCATGGGGCAACTATACAGCAGTAAATTTTCCATTGGATTGTTATGGTTTGTAATTGTAATTATCGGGTACGGTATTTTTCTGATTCCAGGACTTTTACTGCACATTTATTGCGTAATGAATGCCTATTATGAAGGTCAGGAAAAAAGAATCGCATATTTGCTCTTCAAGCGTGTACATAAACATCTAAAAATCCTGTGTAAAAAATTACCAGTCTCCATCCAGAATTATCCAAAGAAATGGCTTACAGGTTCCGACAATAATCTATGGAGAAATGTATCTGTCGGTCTTTTCTTTATTTTTCTAATTTTTATTTATGGTCAGTTTAGAGGTGAGGACTCAGGTGATGGAAAAGTAATATTCAGAGAAGAGGCTCCAATTATCGAGGAAAAGCCAAAACAGGTGAAACAGCCAGTCGTAAAACAACAACTGCCTGTTGCACAAAGTCCCAAGAACAAATTATATGAAGCCGCTGAACGTGTAAGTTACAGCAGACAGGATGCAGACATTTTAACAGGTACGTATGAGTCTCGCGGTTTTTCCAAAGAAGAAGCTATAGATGCGGCAACGGTAACTTTCTCATTGCAATATATAGCAACAGTGGAAGCGGGTTTAAAAGGAAATAATGAAAATTCTTTGAGAGAAGTGAAAAGTTTGATTTTTAAGTTAAGGGAATTAAGTCCTGACACGAATCCAATGAAATTTGGAGACTATGTAGTTGGAGGTCAAAACCAATTGAATGAGAAAATAATCGGCGAGAAAGACATGCTGTATTTTATTCGTTATCTGAATTCCTCATATGCTGACGGTGATATGGGAGGCTTCACAGCATTAGAATTCTTAGCAATATCGACACAATTGTTGATTGGCATGTTGAATGGTGCTTTTTAGCCTTAATTTAGCTGTTGGTTAAATCCTCGTGTATCCTTTACAATCCAAGTAACAAACCCTCTACGAAATATGCAAGCTATAGACGTTTTTAAAAGGTTTCAAGACCAGGCAATCGATTTTACCAGACGGAACCGATTACTTAGGTATCCTAAGAGGGCACACTCTATAAAATTTTCTGGTGATTTTGCAGCATTCAAGATGGAATATGTGGAGCAAGGCATTGAATCTTTGGCTATTGACTTTCAACATAGAGACATCTTGCGTTTAGAAAAATTAGAAACAATAAAGCGTCAATCTAAAGGTGGTGGTCAGCAAGAGGGAATGTTCCCTGAAGAATTTACTGATGAAATGGAAAGAGAAATAGAAGAGTTGCAGGATAGAAATCCAAAGTGTTCACCAAAAGGAGAAAAACTTATTAGGGCTCTGGAACGTTTTAGGCTTGAAAATAAGAGAAAGTTTGAGGAACACGGATTGCATACTTTGTTTATTGCTTTAGGTAATGTCCGTTGGAAACAACCCTTAGCAGGAAAACGTGGTTCAAAAAACAAAGATGATGAATTTGATTATGAGTCACCGCTAATATTACTACCAGTATCATTGGAAACAAAAAAGAGACCAGAGAAACATACACAACTTAACTTAGATACAAGTCAGTATGACCCGAAATTTAATCCTGTATTAAGTTTAATGTTGGAGCGTGAGTATGAGACTGAAAGTCTAGAATTGCCCGAAGAACCAGAACAGTTGCTGGAACAGTTAGACAGTATATTAAAGAAGGTTGAGAAAGCATTTAAGGGTGTAGATATTGAATGTGAAATTGAAGATGGAGTTTGGCTTCGCATGTTCTCATTTCATGGACAGCAAATCTATGAAGACCTTTGTGGCAATGAGGAAGCAATGCTAGGACATGAATTTATTAATGCATTATGTGAAGGCGAAGCCCTTCCAAAACCTTCAAATGCGAATTTGGGTGAAGGACTGGACGCAATTGATGTATGTTTACAAAAGGAAAACGATTTCACTGTACTGGATGCCGATTCCAGTCAACTTGAAGTTATACATCGGGTTAAATCGGGAAATCACCTTGTAGTTACTGGACCGCCAGGAACTGGTAAGAGTCAAACCATAGCAAATAATATTTCCTCCTTGGTATCAGAAGGAAAAACTGTATTACTTGTTTGTGAGAAGCAGGCTGCACTTAAAGTTGTGTATAACCGATTGAGAGAGGTTGGTCTTGAAAGGATTTGTTTGCCATTGTATGACCATAAGAGTGACAAGAAAATATTCGCCAAGAATGTGGTGCTGAGTTACAGGGACACTGTAAATATGAAAAACGAAAGAGGTGAACAGGAGACAATGGATGCAGTATTAAATGGTCGTTCGCAAAGAATAAAAGAATTAAGCGATTATGCTAAAGCTCTGCTTGAAGTACAAAAACCTCTTAACAGGACTGTATATTGGGTGCATGGAGAATTATCCAAACACCAATCGGAAAGCAATAAAACTTTGGAATGGCAACCAGAGGACGTTTCTACCCTGACCTACGAGGAATATGTTGCCAACTGTAATCTGCTAATTCAGCTTGCCGAAGTATTACATGTTCATCATTACAAACTGGGGCACCCTTGGCGAAGTGTCGAAAGAACAGCATTTACACCTGATTTTGTTGACAGAGTGTATCTGGCATTGAAACAGTATCAAGAGATAGTCAGAAGTATCGCTTCAATTGCAAATAAACTTGAAAGTCAGCCCGAATGGGCACAGATTGATTCCATAGCAACTCTACGTCAAATATTCGATTATCCGGAGTTATTCGAAAGTAAACAACTTTCTGGTTTCTTAAAAAATGGAATAAGTCCAGAGACAATACAGAGCTTTCTTAATAAATGTGAAAACCTGAGTAATTCTATTGCAGAATATCAGAAGTGCATTGCTGAGTCAGAGAAGATATTTGCTATTCCTGAATATTGGAATCAGGAAGCAGGTAACAACTATCCACAAATCAAACCCGACATTAAACTTGAGGATTTACATATTTGGCATGAAACTTCAACTGAATTGCCAGATGTATTGGATATGATAACTAAGTGTGCATTTGAAATTACTGATACAACAAAAATTAGGTTGTCACATCAATCATATCAAGAATGCATTGATTTTGCTGAAATATTGAGTCATGTGAATATTTTGAAGCAAATAGAAAACTGGCACAACTTGCCTACGATGAAACAAATACAAGAAGAGCTTAGTGAAGTGAATTCGCTGATAAAAGAAATAGGACAGCGTGAAGATTTATTGCAGAAATATGGGGTGATGGAAGAAGATATACCGAAGATTCAACTACAGGAAATAGAACAAAGATTCAGAGCGACATACAAAACATGGTTGCGTAGTTTTTCTTCAAATTATAGACAGGATTGTGCCACAGTTATTTCTTATTGTTCGCTTGAAGCTCCTAAAAAGCATAAGGACATAAAGGAGTTGGCAATCGCCTTGTCAGAATTAGAACGTAGTAAAAAATATCTGCAAAAAAGAATAACTGCATTTAGCAAAAAAAATCTTAATAAGACTATTAAGAGGTCTGATGTTGAACAACTATTGTCAGCAGTTTCAGCAGTTATTACAGTTTTGTCAGAAAAAAATCTGACTGAAATGCCTTTGGAATTTCAGAAGCTCATAGAAAAATGTAGAAAGAAATCATTGCTTGTGGAGATTGCCCCTCTATTTAAACTACTTGAAAATATGGTTTCAGTATCACAAGGAATTGTTTCCTATCCACAGAATGCAATAGAACAATCCTTGGAAGAAAACATAAACTTATTAATGGAGTCTGATAAACAGGCAAAAGATATAATTGCATTGCAAACAAATATCAATTCAATAATTGAGAATGGCAAGCCTCCTTCTACTGTTCAGGAGTTAATAACTGATGCGAATAAAGTTGCTCGACTATATCAATTAAAGCAAAGTATCGACAAGCTTAACTTTAAAGACGAATTCGGCGAGGCTGTCCCATGTAGTAGAATTATATTGGATGAACCAGAAACGATTTTAAAATTTCAAGATTATGCCGAGTTACTTATTAAAGTTTTTCCAAGCATAGAACAGAAGATTGAAACAAGACAATTTCAAGACGTAATAAATGAACTCAAAAATCTAAGTTCAACTGTTATAAAATCCTTATCTAAATTAGATAAAGTACAACAAACAATCCAAGGGCTTTTTGAAAGTGAAGAAGGTATGAGCATTTTAGATTCTTGCTCATTCGATGAAGTTCAGAAAATCACAGAAGGTATGATTAATAACAAAGAGCAACTTGAGGAATGGACTAGATACAAGCGTTCTGTAGAACAAATTCGGGAAAGCAATATTGATGGCATTTTAGATGAAGTAGATGAGCAATATATTCAAAGCGAGGAATTGGTTTCTTGCTATGCTAAAACACTTTGGAATGCTTGGTTGGAAAAGCTATATCGTGCCGACAACGTATTGAAATCGTTTGACCCTAAACAACATAACAAATACATAAAAGATTTTAAAGCCTTTGAAGAGAACGCTCTCAAATACAATGCTCGTCGTGTTTTACAAGAATGCAAGCCTCATATGAAACAAGCGATGGATTCTATGCCACGTGAAGCTCAAAAGCTTCTTTGTGAAAGCCAAAAGAAACGACACCCTCCTATCAGAAAAGCTCTGAGCTATACTGCCCCACTTGTACAACAACTCAAGCCTTGCTGGCTTATGAGCCCTCTGACACTTAGTTCCTTTTTGCCTTACGGGCAATTGCAGTTTGACGTAGTTATCTTTGATGAAGCATCTCAAATACGAGTGGAACATGCCTTTGGTGCCATTGCTCGTTCAAAGCAGGTTGTAGTTATTGGCGACCCGAACCAGTTGCCTCCAACTTCTTTCTTTGATTCTTCCATTGAGGAAGAAGAGGAAGCCAAACAAGATGAATTAGGTGAAACCATTGGAGAAAGGGCTGGGTATGAGAGTCTTATTCAAGCAGCAACAACTGTACTGCCCCATGGTGACATGTTGTTGATGTATCACTATAGAAGTAAATACGAAAAGCTAATTGCTTTCTCTAACCATTTTATTTATGACAGCCGATTGGTAACATTTCCTGCACCTGTAACCAAAGATAACAGCGTTGAATTTGTATATGTTGAGGATGGTGTTTATGACAGTGGCGGGACTCGTCGTAATGACATTGAAGCCACAAAAGTTGCAACTATGTGTGTTGAACATGTAAAAGAATATGGGAACGGAAAATCTTTGGGTGTTATTGCCCTAAGCAAAGCTCAGGAAGTGGCAATTAGAGATGCATTGGCTACGCAACTCAAAATGCATCCAGAGGTTGCTGATATTCTCGACGAAAACAGTACAGAACTTCATGGCTTCTTCATTAAAAATTTGGAATCTGTGCAAGGAGATGAAAGAAACACAATCATCCTTTCAGTAGGTTATGGAAAAGACAAAAATGGTAACGTATTTAATCGGTTTGGTCCTATAAATCACACTGGAGGTCATCGCCGTCTGAACGTGGCTGTAACTCGTTCTAGCGAAAAAATGTATTGTGTAAGCTCTATCCATTCAGTGGACATATCACCTTCACAACATAATAAAGGTGCAATTATGTTGCAGAAATATTTGGAGTATGCAGAAAACGGCGTTTCTGCACTTGAAGCTAATATAATTCGTAATGGCGGTTCCGCAGACGGTGAAGAGGAAAGCATGTTTGAAACGGAGGTAAAACGTGCATTGCAGGCACATGGTTATACAGTTGAATCTCAACATGGAGTATCAGGGTACAGGATTGACTTAGTTATTGTTCATCCAGACAACCCGAATACGTATGTTTTGGCTGTTGAGTGTGATGGGGCAACATACCATTCTACCAAGTCTGCACGAGATAGAGACAGATTAAGGCAGGACATATTGGAAAGATTGGGCTGGACAGTATATCGTGTCTGGTCGCAACACTGGATTTGGGCTAAAGATGAAATTGTGCAGGACATTGTTAAGAACGTTGAGTCACTTCGGCATAAGAAAGGTTAGGTTATGGTAAAGAAGTCGAGAGTTTAATCGTGGCATACTTCCCCTCTACGCGGTTTTAGTATCCGCCCCACTCCATTATCCCAAAATAATACTAACACCGCTCACAACTTGATTTTGTAAGATTTTACCTATGTCCGGCAAGAAGGTTATGTCCACTTTTTGGCTTATACAAGCAAAAGTTTTAATAGTTGTAAAAGTTATAAAAGTACTTTGAATAAATTTGCTATAATTAACTTGGGAAGGATTATTGGCGTTTTTTAATTCATTAATCTATATAGAATTATGACAAATGAAATAACTATACCAAGCAAAAAAATCACTGTGGGATTAATCTTTAGTTGGATGTTCGGGCTTCTTTTTGCCTTAGCAGGTGTTGTTTCAGTTTTCTCTGAGCCAATTCTAGGAATTACAATGCTAGTCATGTCAGCAGTTCTTCTTCCGCCTATAAATAAATTAGTCGATAGAAAATGGAAGTTTCATCTTTCTGGCGGAATTAAGACTCTTGTCATTATCATTGGGTTTTTTACTATAGGATTGACTACTGACACTTCAAACACTGTGGAGCAACAAAATAATCAGCCACAGATTAAACAAGAGCAAAAACAACCCGCCTCAAATACTGAACAACAAAAAGTAAAAACAAAGCCAAGAGAAGAACAACCTAAAACTGCTAACAATGAAGAGCCAGAAGTAGCTCCCACTTCTGATGAAAAACAAAGTGAAACAGTTGAAGAAAAGCAGACCGAGACATTGTCTCAAAAAAATGCTATTAGGAAAGCTAAGTCATACTTAGACATTTCAGGCTTTTCAAGAAGCGGATTAATGGAACAGTTGGAGTTTGAAGGATTCTCTAATGAAGATTCTGTTTATGCGGTAAATAACGTTGGTGCTGATTGGAATATACAAGCTGAAAGAAAAGCTAAGTCATACTTAGACATTTCAGGCTTTTCAAGAAGCGGATTAATGGAACAGTTGGAGTTTGAAGGTTTTACAACTCAGCAAGCCACTTATGGGGTAAATGCAATAGGATTATAGTAACTTTTATAAGTTGTATGAGTATCAATGGAAGGCTAACCTAATCGCGTATGGCAGATGATATTCAATTGCAACTTAAGAGGCTGATACTGGATGAAGACTTTACCAACATACAAAATCTAGTTCAGGAAGAAGTAAACCTTATGTCTATACTAGGCATTCAAAGCAAGGAGCTTCAACACAGCAACTTTCTTGCCTGGTTATTTAATCCCAACGAAACGCATGGGTTCGGAGATTATCCGCTCAAAGAATTCATCAAGACGTATTTCATCAACCACGATTACGAAGACCTTGGAGACATATCCGTGTTTGACTACACAGCACTTGACCTTAGTGACATCGAAATCCGCAGAGAGTACAAAAATATAGATTTGATTCTCACTTCTCCAAGTAACAAGCTCTGCATAGTCATAGAAAATAAAATCTACAGCGGAGAACGTGAAGGTCAGCTAAAGAAATACTATGAAATTGCCCAGAACGAATACTCAGATTACAAACAGGTCTTCATATTCCTGTCACTGGAACAGCAAGACATTAGTAATGAAATGCAAGACGTTTATGTATGCGTTAATTACGAATATGTCCTACAATTAATTCAGAAACTACTTAAGACTAAATCTATGGATGACAAAGTGCAGTTTGTTCTACAACAGTACGAAACTACGCTACAATCCCTTTTGAATATGAATGAAGAAATTGAAAAGATGGCACAGAAACTCTATAAATCACACAAAGGAGCATTCGATTTAGTCTTTAAATATGTTCAACCAAGTAACAAAGTACCAAATAATCTCTTAGAACTTGTTGAGAAGGAGGAAAGCCTCATGCCTTTTAAAACAAGTGCATCCTACATTAGATTTCAGCCTCAATGGTTACATGATGCGCTACCTAATCTTCGCAAAAAAGGCATATTTAGTTCTGATGAAGAGCTAGCAAAGAATGAACTTTTTCTATTCGAATTTCATGTTCTAGATGACAGAATAAATTTCGATTTCAAAATAGGAGATTACTCTAACAAAGAAGCCAGAGAGTTGCTATACAAGGTCTACATGGAAAACAAAGAAGTTTTTAATTCGATTAGTTTCAATGGTCATCTTTATCCCAAGTATCATTTAGCTTACCAAAAACCCATTGTTAAGAAAGGGGAAGCCAATAAGTATCAGGATGAAGGCGCAGAAGAGATTTATAGACTCGTAGAAAAGCGTTTCAGAGAGCTAGTAGACAAAGATTTGCCTAGGCTCCAAGAAGTGATTCAGAGGGAAATATTAAGCTGACTTTGTCCAATGTCATAATTCCCATACAATAAAAGCTATATAACTTTTATATATGACGAATACTAAATCTTTTCATGTAATTGCAGGCGTTGAGTATGAGATTGAGAATGTTACAGACCAACCAACAAGAATCGCACAATGGTTTCACAGGCACTATGCCCACACAGAAACTAGACCGAAGGTGGAGAAAGAAATAAAAACTCTTGCAAAGAAGAATGGGTATTACGAAGTAGATGACCGTATTTATGTTCTCCGAAATGCATGAGTAACACCGAGAAAAAACGGCAAGTAATCAAGGTGGTGGGCTACATCCGCGAATCAAGTCAAAAACAAGGAATGCACGGTTTTAGACCTGGAGAACAAAGGTTGATTATTAGTGATTATTGTAGATTGCAGAATTTTGAAGTAGTTGAAAACTTTGAAGAGTGGAAGAGTGGCGGAAGTGCAACAGGTCGTCCTGAATTTATGCGAATGATTGAATATGTTAAGCGAAATAAAATCAGATTTATTGTCGTTGCAGAAACAAGTCGCTTGTTTAGAAACTTTGACGAAACACGAGAATTTGAAAGGGACTTAGAGACTAATCATGGTATTTTTGCAATAGATGCACGAATTGATTATAACCCAAGAGAATACTTGCAAAGTGGAATACCAGATTATGTATGGGAACAACGTATGCAGGGGCGAATAGCAGCTGAGAAGTACAGAAGAACTTTATCTAAAAATGTTTCAGAGGGGTATGAAGGTAAGAGAAGAAATGCTGGATGGGTTGGTCCTTTGTCATATGGCATCGAATGGTGTGACGAATTTAAAAAACACATTAGGTATAACGAAGATGCGAAAGAAATTATAAAAGAGTGTTATAAGCTCTATCTAATTGGCGGAAAGGGATTCAAAGCTCTGGCTGACGAACTAAATAACAGAGAGTATGCACGACCATTTATAAAAAAGGTAAATAAGCAAAGAGAGGATGGCACTTGGTATGAGGAAAAAAGTGAGGCAACAAAACCATTTACGTTTTATACCGTTCAGAATATCTTATCAAAGCAGGCGTATGTAGGAAGGCAGAATAAGCCACCACATCTACCACTTAAAACATTGGACGAAAAGGGTAATGTAGGAGAGCTAGAACCTCTTATTGACATTGCCATTTTTAATCAGGTGCAAGACAGGATTAAGCAGAATGGTGTTGGAAAGTCCTCTGTAAAAGGAATGAAGAATAGCAGGCAGTCACAAACAGGTCGTGTATATCTATTTCAGGGAATGATTCGTCATGCAGACTGCGGTATGGAAATGCATGGTGTACCAGAAAAACAAAGAGATGGCTCTTACAAGCGTCGCTATCAGTGTAAAGGGTGCAAAAGTGGCTTGTGTAAAGCAGGTGTTAAATCTTTCCGTGCTGACGAAGTAGAAAGTCAAATTATTGAATTATTGAAGGAGATGAAGATTAAAGATGTGCCTGCTATCGAGTCAGAGTTAAGGTCTATTATTAAAATCACAGCTAAAGAACTAATAAAGCCTGCTAATACAGACAATCTCACATATTCGGAAAGGCAAGAGCTAATAGCAATTAATGAGGCTTTAAAACAAGGATTCCAATGGGCATTAGGTGCCACAAAGAGGCGTCTAGAATTAGATGACAAAGCAAGGACAAAATCTAAACATGCCTTGAAGTATTATGACTTTCAAGAGTTACGGAATATTCTTTCGGACTTGGCAGGTTCTTTCGGTCGAATGCAAGACTTGGCTTCTCAGAAGGACTTGGTGCAAATACTGTTTGATGAAGTCATGATTGGTAAAGTATTTCCTGAAGAGCCTGATGCAAATTTGCGTTACCTCAAAGGAGTTAGAGGAGAAGTAAACTATTACGAAGACTTAAAGAAGGCAGGTGAGTTAAAAGACCTATTAAGAAGATTCACTCCAATTCTGTTTGAAGAAATTCAAGTATCGGAAAGTCAGGACAATATGACTTTAAAGAAGGTTATCTTTAAGCCTACTGGATTATTTCTCTTAATGAATAATGGAGTCAAAAATCCCAAAAAAAAAGCAAAGTAATTCGTCTTTGTCGAATTAGTTTGGAATCCCTCCCGGCCCACCAGAATTCAATAACATCATAAATCGTTTGAGAATTCACTAGTAGTATCCGTGGCTCGCCGTAGTCTCGTCGAAGCCGAAGGCGAAGACAGACGTAGGCGGCCCGGCCCACCATATACTAGTCATCCTTCTCCATAATCTTATCTAGCATTTCCCCAGCAGTATTCTCACTAGCTTCTTTTGAATGTGGCTTGGAGTCTTTCTTGCTAAGTTCTTTATGCTCCCTAAATCCACTTTTTAAAATGATTATTAACCCCAGCAAAAATAGAAAACCGTCATATGCGATAATAAGAAAAAGATTTAGCATTCCACACCAGTCTGAACAACCTCCTGGTCTATATTCTGTTTCGAGAAGAATAAAATAGGCACTAACTGGAATTATTACTATGGCAGTTAAACCTACCAGTGCATCTGCCCATCTGCCTCTCTTTTTGGCAACATATGCCATAAGTAACAAAGGCAAAAGAATCCCACCCAAAAATAAACTATTCAAACCAATGACAAATGAAAGCTTTTCACTCATATCGAGAATACTCTATCAAACTCAGTTCTACATATCTAGGACTAAATCCTACTCCTCGATCTTAATTAACTTTTTCTGTAACCCACAACAGATCCTGTCCTCGTAGAACACCGAAACTAACTTCTCTATTATTTGAATCGAATATGGGTTCACCAAATATTTTGTCATACTTTTGTCCTTCGTTACCATCAAGTACTACAAACCACTTGTTTCCATCATAAGCTATATATGCAATGTGTTTCCCGTCATCACTAATTACCAGACTACCAACATGCTTGTACTTTTTGCCCTCATTTTCTCCATTAACAATAAAATATTGGTTCCCGATTTTAGCTGAGTATGCAATAGTCTCATTACGAGGATTGTATGTCAGATTAGATGATATGCTGTCATATTCCTTGAATTTTTTGCTTCCAAAAACCACATGTTGTTTCACTCCGTAAGAACTCTTTAGAGGTGCAACTACGTATGCAATATTCCTACCTGCAATATCTATTAATACAGAACCCTCTGAACCCGTGGTTATAATTTCTCTGATAAATCCATTTCGTTCCTCCACAATCATTCCATTCGCAGCGTTATATGCATAAGTCTGTCCATCGGAAGATACTGTCAGGAAAGAAGGAGCAAACGCTCGGCCCATGAATCTCTTGCCTATATGTTTAACTCGCGCATCCTGATCGATAAATATCACTGAATTGGCAGTAGGAGGCTTAAGGTCATAAAAAGAATCGAAAGCTTTGTAAATAACCTCTGTTTGATCATGCGCTACCCACCATTCCTGAATTGCAGTCATACATCCCTCCGCAGGATCTCCCTCGTCGCATAAACCTGTTATAGCATCCAAAAGCGTGTAGAGCTCCTCGCATTCACTGGCAGATACAATTCCATCACAAAGATAATCAATATAATCTTCTCTTGTCTGTTCAGCTACTCCTATATACGCAATATCTCCATTGGGCAAAATCTTTATAGGAGGTATTCGTACATTGATCATAGGATATTTAAGATTGTATTGTTGATTATCTATAACAATAGTATCGGTTACTTCTCCCGAATTATTTCTAGAAATTACCGGATAAACAATCTTATTTGTATTTGATGTGAACCTAACAGATTTTACAGGGAACTCGGGATGATCTTGAAAAGAAAATAGTGGCCCTTCTGTTCCGTCAACAACAACAAACCGTTTAGCATTTTTATTTTTTGCGGTGTAGGCAATACGTGAACCATCATCACTGAAAACAGGAGGATTTGATGAAGAGAAAGATTCTGGATGTACTTTTCCCGGATTTCCGTCAACTACTACCCTCCAGCCTTCACCTTCGGATGATCCATTCTCCCTTGCATATGCGACTCTTGACCCATCCGAACTAAAAACTACTTGAGCATAATATGGGCGACCCATGTTGTGTGCACCACCATCATCACTATACTCGGAAGGGATTGAATCTAGTAAAACTTCGTTATCGTTACTTGTTGCAGAGGAGATTGTATCTTGATCATTGTTTGTGGTAGAAGGGAGCACATCCTCTGCAGGCTGCGTAGTCATTTCATGATAGGTGCGTGTCGGTTTGGAGTGATTTTCAGTTCGCAATCGGTAAATCATTTCTGCCATCTCACCACGTGTGACAGATGCGGTAAATCCAGAAATGCTTGTTGGTATTGCACCATTAATTCCTAATACTTCCACATATCCTTTGTACCAACTTTCTGTGTATCTCTCAAAATCGAGCCTGTATGTTTCAGCGAGTATTTTGGATGCTTCTGCAAAATTTATTTCTTTTTCGGGACGGAAAGTTCCATCTGGATATCCCCTTACAATTTCTGCATCCAGAGCTTGGCATACATATTGTGTGAACCACGCATTTGCAGGAATATCTGAGATAAAGCTATTTAGAAGATTAGATCCCATTTTGCACTCATTTATCCATTTTGCTTCAAAAGCACTACCAATGAGAATCTTTGTGAACTCCGCACGGTTAATCGTTTTATTCGGCTGATAGGTTCCATCCGGGTATCCGCTTACTATCTCTTCAGATTGAACATAATTTATTGCTTCGTAATTCGAATGACTATTGGATACATCAGGAAAAGATGCTTCGGTTAGTGCTGGGATACAAAAAAATAATATAAACGTTACACATGTTGAATTTCTTTTGGTCATATTGTCGAAGGGTAATAAATCTAATGCAAATTTTATTATAAGCACAATGATTTAACAACTATTCTATCGTGACGCTTCTTTTTGCGTAGGATTCTTTAGTAAACCTAAATCCCACACTATTACATCCTCTATACGATAGAGACACTTCAAACGCAAAAACATAGTAACTCACATCCACCTCGAGCTTCGAACCTTGTCCCCACTGCCCACCATCCTACGCGCAGCGTAGGATGCCAACCGTAGCCTGCTGGCCTCGGTTGTTTAATGAACAACAGAGTCGCTGCGGCTACGGATGGCGAGCCACCAGCAGCGAAGGTTGGCTTTGTGATATAATGAGCCACTTATGTGGCACTACACTTATATCTTAGAAAACAAGAAAGGCTATCAATATATTGGAATAACAAACAATCTTAAGGATCGTGTTTCTCGTCACAATCGGGGAGAAATTCACTCGACAGGTAAATATAAACCATGGAGGCTAATCAACTTTACAGCTTTTCCAACCAGAAAACAGACTGCTGAATATGAAAATTATCTTAAGTCCGGTTCAGGAACTCATTTTCGTCACAAGCGTTTGGCTCCCAAAAAGTTTGTGAAGTAATATCTAATTACAATCTACTCCGACAATTCGGCTTGTTTAAGGGCTGAAATGCTTAGATGTCTGCATGGCGAATATTATCAAGTATTGGTACTATTTCTATAATAATCACCCAATACATTGTGCTCAGGAGAACACGTAGCTGGTGCTTCTGCTCTCTGCGATTGAGTATATACAATGTCATTTACTAAGGAAGAATATATCTGCTGATCTACCCAAAATGCGATAGGATTTTCAGTATCAATGTCGCTAATAATGAAATTATTTGCATTTGGGTCATTGCAAAGAAACCACTCAATTTCTTGTAGTGTCTCAATTGTATCCAAAACAAGTGTTCGTTCTGTTGCATCATTTGGATTCGCAAAATTTCCATTAACATATTTCATCTTAAAGTAAGCCCAATTACCTCTAAAAGATACTTCAGTTTCTGGAATACAACTAGGAAGGGACCCCACTCTTTCTAATACAGTTTCTCTCGGTACTTTCATTATATGCGGTCTTATCACATATTCTTCTTCAGAGTCCTTAAACTTCCAGAGCATATTATGGTCAGTAAACATTGATACAGTTACAGTTTCAGTATCTGGTTTGATAAATTTATCATACGGACTAGGGATATCATTGAAGTCGCTTGGTTTAAACTCTCTTTCAAGAATTACCATATCTTTATTTTTTAGAATTTTATTCAAAAATCCATGTACTGATAAAGTATGTGCTACCTCAGGTGTGATAACCATATTTCCACCAGGTAAAAGTTCACGGCTTCTTGATTCCATATCTATTATTTGTTCCACACTTGTTATCCCTAAATGCGGATGCTCTTGAAGCTTTTCTATGATAACTGGTAGAAACACTCTTGTTTCCTCTTCTCTCAAAACGTAGCTGTATAACCCCCAAAATCCTCTGTTCAATGTACTTTCATTTACTCTGTTAAAGTTAATTGTAGGAGAGTCTTTTTTTGAAATATAACTCATCCAAGCACTATGAACGTTTCTTTGAAAGAGTTCTTTTTCTTCTTCTCCTACTCTGCTCCCCATTAGTATTTTCCACATCTCGGCAAAACATTTGTCTAAATCTTGATATGCCCATTCTTTGTCAAATATTTCATACAAGTGATTTCTAATTCTATCATCTAAATCATCAAATTCATCAGGTGTTTCTATCTCCATTAGTTCTACAAGTGCATCAGTATCTTCAACAAATCTGAGAATAAGTTTAGCTTTTTTGTCTTCAGCAGTTGCCTGTTGGCTAAGCAGTATGTTTACTTCTCCGCCAATTTTGTCGGTTTCTGAAAGTTCTTTTACAGTCTCATTATTCGTATCATCACCTTGATGATCTCCGCCTTGTTCAGCACTGGAGTGTTGTGTATATGCATTATTCATCAAGTTATTATAACATATATTTACTGTCTGAGCTAGCATTAGGATTTAGTTAAAGATAGATGTATCTAGCAAGCATGTTTTCCTTTTGGCATAGCTCTCCCTTGTGAATCTAAAACCATCCTCATTACATCCTCTGTAAGACAGAGGTATTTCAAAACCAAATAGATAGTAATCAAAGTCTACTTCGAGCTTCGAACCTTGCCCCCACTGCCCACCACACATTCCCTCACTCCCCATCCTCCGCTACAATAAGGGGCCTTTTATATGGGTTGCGAGGATATGCCACAGGCACCAAGGCAAGCTCCTCCTCCGCGGAGGGATGTTCTTAAGTACGGTGCAGCTGCGATTATCCTTAGTCTTACGGGCTGTGGGGAAGAAGACACTACCAAAGAAAAAGAGGGGATTACAGCACATGTAGAAGATCCCGAGAATCATACATGGTGGGTCGATGTGGGAAGCGAGGGGAAGTTCTATCGATTGCGGAAGAGGTATGTGAGTGAGAGGCATGCAAAGGCGCAAGAGCCTGATGGGTGGTATCAGATACATGAGGAGGTTGCAGAGCGTATGAGGAATATTCGTGCTGCTGATTTGATTGGCATACGCGATCTGAACACCGATGGAACAATGCGTTTTCACATTGTGTTTGAGAGTAATCAAATTGCAGAAAACCTTCCGGAAGATATCGGGCAGGCTCTTGCAGAAGTTGCCGCGACTATTTATCCGGGCGGGACGACTGTTGAAGATTGGAAATTAATTGATACGACAAATAACGAATTGGCGCGCGTGCGCTTCGAAATGATCTTGAAAAATAATGATGTTGAGATTGGGCGCTAAATTCTATACTGCCGGCATCCTATATCCGTTCCTGATAAATCTTGCTCTATTTGTCTCATTATCCCTAAGGAACTTGGCGGGATTCCTTGTACGGCCGCCTGACCAAGCATCCTTATCTTTCTTCTCAATAATAATCGCCTGATTTTTTGAGCACATTACTCCATCAATATCCGGGGAAGGTTCATTCTTTCCGTATCTTGTTTTATATTCGTCGGGTAAATTCTTTATTGCATCAACAATTGCTTTGGCTCTATCCAAAGCATCCGGATATCCGTCAACTATTGCTTGAGCTGTTCTGGCACTTTCAAGTCCTTGTCTTCTCCTTATTTCTGTTGGATTAGTTGAAGGTTTTCTTTCTTTTCTTCTTTTTTTGCTAAGTAAGCTTCCGGGATCATGAAATAGCCTGCTAAGTAAGGGCCTTTCATCTTGATCAACCATGTTGCTTACAATATGACGATCGGCGCATGGCCCCTTCAATTCTATTCCAAATCTGACCATTTGATCTGCGTCCTGATTCCAGACTAAGCCGTTTTTCAAAAATCTTTCTGCATTCTCTCTTGAGTTCATCATAAAGACATCCGGATAAGCCGGATTCCTGATAATTTTGTCGCTTCTTTTGATCACATGTTCATTGCCTTCTGCGTCCATCTTCTTTTGTCCAACCCATGCATGGGGCACTTTGGTAATATACGTATCAACAAATTCTTCAGAATGCATAATTCCATCAATGCTCGAGGGATAGACGTCAACTACATCTATGGGCTCTACAACCTCAGCATCAATAGGATCTTCCTCATCTACTGGGTCATCTTCGATAGGATCATCCTCTGGTGGGGTTCCTGGACTCATACAAATATTATAGCAGATTATGCCATATTCGGCAATATAGGCAAATAGGCTGTATTTGGCTTAGAAAAGGTGAAAACGTAAGTTATCACCTCCAAGGATCTGACTCTTTTTCATCCTCGTCTCCGAGTAGGCGTTCACCGCCAAATAAGCCGCTTCCGTCTCCTATTGTTGTTCCATCATCTGCTTGGCGACGACCCATTGGGCTTTCCGGTGGCTCATCAGAGCTTGCTCTGCCACAGCCTCGTCCTTCACTCCAGCTACCTGTAGGTGCTACTTGTTCTTTAGGTTTGTCTTTTGCTCTTGCCCTTCCTTTGCCACCTGCTCTATTCATTATTGCTTTAATTTTCTGTTTTGCCTCATTTATAAGCGACTTGGCTCTTCCTAGAGTATCGGGTGATGCAATAAGAGTTTCAATCTCTGCCCATATTTCTGCAAAGGTTTGATAAACTAGAACGCCACCATGAGTTGCTCTGGTTTCATCATCCAATGCTTCGTATTGTTCGTAGGCATTCCGTAATCCTGCAAGATCTAGAGCTTTCTTTTTAGACATAATTATTATTAGTTAAATTGTCAGGCGGGAATGCTACTCTTAAGATAATAGTAGTCAATTTAATTCTCAGATTTTGACTCTTCTTCCCTCATACCTCCTTAAGGTCAGCCCTGTCTGCTGCCCAAGTATTTCTTTGGAGAGAGGATCGTCATAATCAGAGTCATAAACTACTGTTACTATTCCTGCATTTATGATCATCTTGGTACAAATCACGCACGGGAAGCAGTTGCAGTAAAGAGTCGCGCCTTCGATATTAATTCCAAACTTGGCGGCTTGTGTAATCGCATTCTGCTCCGCATGCGTCCCTCTGCAAATCTCGTGGCGCTGGCCGGAAGGGATATTAAGCTTTGCTCTCAGGCAACCTCCAAGTTGAGCACAGTGGGGGACTCCCTTAGGCGCTCCGTTATAACCGGCAGTTAGTTGTTGTTTGTCCTTTGCAATCACGGCGCCAACGTTTCTCCTGAGGCACGTAGAACGCTTGCCCCAGATGTAAGCAATCTCCATGAAGATCTCATCAAAAGTTGGTCTGTCCTCGTCAGTTTGTAATCTTAAGAAGTGAGTAACCTTCTTTTCCAGCTCATCCAGGGTTCCTTCATTTATCAAGAAGTAATCAGCTTCTTCCAAACATTTCTTAACTTGCTGGCCTTCCGGAGATTCGCCTTCGCCTTTCTCTTTATTCAGTTTTTCGAGGATTGCTTCGCGTTTGAGGACTTCTCCTCCACGATGCCTCTCCATCACACGCCTGACAACAATCTCCGGATCAACTCCAATTCCAATCATAGAGAAACCATCAAGCTCGGAAAGCTCTGCACTTTCTCCCGGATTTCTAATCCCGTCAATCACCCAATCGGAATTTGGTTCTTTGCTTACTTCTTCACGGACTCTTTTACCAAGCGCTCCTGCTCCATAATCATTTCTAAGCATATTTCCGATTGTTTGCAGATTCTCACGGCTGTGTTCCAAGCCTCTCCTCGTCGCCTCATCACGAACCATGTCAGACAAAGATATGTACTTAAAACCTCTGGCTATAAGGATTTTAGCTACTTCTCCCTTTCCTGAGCCCATTGTGCCTGTGAGTCCAATATATGTTGGCATTGGAGGGGATTGTATACCTTTGTTTCTTCTTTTGTAACCAAAAGACTTCTCCTTTCTTTTGTATCGATACAAAAGAAAGGAGACAAAGAAAAAATCAAAGGCAAACACAAACTCGCTCGTCGCGCTAATCTCGTAATCATAGACTTAGCTCGCAGAGATGAGTCGTCCGCCTGAGGCGGACGCTCAACATCTGCTCGCGCTTACGAGCTAGTTAACACTGGCTCCTCGCTCAAACAGGTGTGTTTGCCTTTTTTATTATTGGTGTTTTGCGGGTGGGAACCTTAGGTTACAAAAATCATTTAGCTAACTTCTTGGCTTTGTTATACATCAGATCCGACATTCCTTTGTCACCCATCTTTTCGTACACGCTTGCCATCAATTCATAAGGCTTATAACGCTTTGGTTGTCTTTTGATTGCATCCTCAAGCACCAGCTTTGCGTTATCTAATATTCCGGAAGCGATAAATATTTCGGCAAGCATCAAAGATGAAGTAATGCTCTGCGGATTAGAAGCAGACTGTCGTATCAGCTCATCAACTAGCAATCTGACTTCGGACTGCTCCACTTCTTCCAACACAGTTCCTCTGCCAAAATTATTAGAGTCGATAATTTCATAGGTGTATTTGTCTATGATGCTTCTGTGCTCAGGAATGTTTTTGTAGTAAAGAGCTACCCAATCGTTTATATATACCAATGACCAATTCGGATCACTATTTAAATGTCTGTAAGCATAAGGAGAATCTGGATTCTTTTTTGGTTTGTAATCTATGAATGCATAAGTGAGGTTATATTTGTCCTCAAGTTCTTTCCATACTGTCTCGTCGTCCGCTGCTTTGAATGTTTTGTCCAAAAACTCGTAGCCATAATCCACATTTCTGCCGTCAACAAAAACCTTCCTATCAGGATATCCGCGATGAAGAAGATAAGCTCCCAGATTATATGAATTGAACATATTGCCGGTCGGCTCATTAGCTTCCACAAATGCGTATGCTCCGCTTGCGGGCTCAAATGTTCCGAAGCTGTTGAAGTCATACTTATCAAACCATGTTTGTACGGGCTGGTTTGCGAAGAACAGTATCAGAATAAGAACAATGGAAGCCGAAAGAGCATGCAACTTGTTGCTTACAATCTTATCCATCCAGCCATTCCATATATCGCTGTGTTTTAGTTGATAAATCGTTAAGCCCGTTGCGACAAGTACCAAAAGTGGAATGTGCCGAGAGGCGCCGATTGAAAGATGGGCAAATGCGAAGAAAATGATTCCCGATGCTATCGGCTTTCTCATTGCAAGCGAGAAACTAAGAACCGGAAGCAACCAAAAGACGAATGCGTACTTCCAGTAAGTAACAGCATCAAGCGGTCTCCATTCCAAGATGAATTGAGCAGTCTTATCGGTATATAAGTTTTTTAGATAGATGTAGTTATCGGTAGTCAGGGGAGAGACAAGTGCTGCAACCAGAAAGACAGGTATGATCAAAAATAGAATCAGCTTACGCCTTTCCCAAAAGTCCTGAAGCAGTATCGCTCCCAGAAATGCAAACGTTACAAATGCTGCTCCTCCGTGAAAGTTGATCCATAAGATAAAAGAGAGGAGCAATAAGCCCAGATACTTGCACAAATTAGTAGAACGGATTTTAGAGCTAGCAGAAGGTAAATCCAGTAATTTGAAGGTCAGAAATAACGTAATTGAGAGCATTACGAAGGTAAACATCTGGGGACGATCCAGAAGCGTGCTCCTTAGAGCTATTACTGCGGCCATTACAATAAATGCATTCGGGAATATTCGTTTTTTATCGATCATCAACAGTGTTCCAAGCGCCAATAATGTCAGTAATATTCTGAAGAAAATTATTCCTGTGATATTAGAGAGATCGTAGACAATCGACATTATGATTTCCGAAAGCCAGCTTTGGGAAGCAAGATACGGAGCTCCTTCTCTTGTAAATGCAAAGGGATCGGTAGTTATCCATCCTATATCCCTCATAATCTGACCTGCTTTTACATGCCACCAGAAATCCGGTGCGTGGACCTTGAACAGTGCCACCCAGGCTATGAAGGCAAGGGCGATGATTAGTAATATTAGGTTTATGGCTTTCTGGAAGGTCATGGAATTATGAGAATAAATCGTTAGGAGATGGTTCCCGCCCCCCGGGGAGGGTAAAGGCGAGGGTGGGCGGGCAGCAGTTCTATGGTGGCATCCAAAAAATGGGAGTCAATACCATCTCAAAAAAATCTTTTTCTTAAGTACACTTTTGAGCTTATATAAAAGCTAAAAGACGTTCCGCTCCAAAGCGGAACAGTCACCATACTATTTATACATCAAAAGGCAACTAAGCCCTCTTCGTCTTCATCACCAATCCGGCAATACTCAGAACAAACATAACCACAACAACCCAAGTCCCTGCTCCTGTCTGAGGTTGTGAAATAGGCTTGTGGCCTGTAACGACGGGAGGTGCTCCTGTGTGAGCTGCCGGTTGAACTGCGTTTGTTGTAGGCAAAGCAAAACTCTTTCCGCTGTTTGGATTTACAGGGATTCCTCCGGCTGTTGTAGTTACGGCAGGCGGGGGTGCAAAAGTCTTTGGCTTGTTCGGTACAAATCCAAAGTCATTTGGGAATGAAGGCATTGGATCCTTTACAGGAGGCGGAACCTCAGGGGCTCTGTATGCTGATTCCTGATTAGCTCCTCCGGTCGTGATGGCAGCTGCTCCGGATATGTCGATTTCACCTTTTACATGTTCGGCAATAACAGAATTGTAGGAGTAAGTACCTGGAGTAATGTCCATCGGGATTGTGAACGTAGCTTCATCACCGGGAAATATTGTAGGAGTAGAAAGACATTCACGATTGTCATTACACAAGGTTACGGATGTAAGAATGTGAGGTGTTGAATCTTCATTTGTCCACTTGATTACGTCTCCTAGAGCTGCGTTAATTAACTTGGGTTCCATTCCTTTGTCCGTTATTTTAACAACAGGGGCTCCATCTGATATCTGTCCTGTGAGGGAAGATGTGCTGTGAAAGTATGTAAGTGAAAGGGCGGATACAAGCACAATTCCCATGATTGCTGCCGGCTTGCGAGAAATCGAAGCAGCCCCGGCAACAGAAGGGGTAGCTTTTTTGGATGCTGATCTAACCGGCACAGGTTGTTCATCTTCTGTTGATTGCCAATGGGGATGAATCGAGTTCATTATTTAGGTTTTGATGCAGAAGCAGCGAATTGTCTGCGGGAGGCAAATACTGTTCCAATTACTGCAGATGAAAATACGAGCAGGACCAAAGGAGATGGGATTCCGGTATCTCCCTGAACTGTTCCACTGGTTTGCACAGAAGCAACCACTGGTGATGCAGGTTCAATAACAAGAGGTGCTGTTGAGCTAGTGGGACTTCCGATCGTTACGGATACCTCGTTGGAAAAAGCACTTTCTTCGTTTGTAATACTTACAGCACGGATTGCGAAGTAGTAAGTTGTACCTTCAGGCAGATTATGAATTGCAAGGCTCTGCATTTTGCCATCGATAGTTTTCCTTTGAATGTATTGTCCGGGAGTGGTTCCGTAGTAGATGTTGTAAGCTTTTAGCTGAGATGAATTTAGAGGATCCCAACCCAAAAATGCAGAAGAATCTTTTGAAGTTACTCGAAGGTTTTGCACTTGTAGTAATGCAAATGCTGTTGAGACAGGAGTCGTGACAGGGGGCTGGGTCTCTTCATCCTTATTTGCACAGAAGCCGCCCAGGCATTTTTGAGAAGCGCATTCCAGGTCATTAGTGCAGTTGCTACCTACCGGCAAGTTGCTTTTGGATTTGCAAACTCCATTCTCGCAATTACCACTTTGGCATTCTGTGCTTTCCATACACCTGCTTCCATTCGCAAGCAGTACCGAAGGTTCATTGGCGGCACAAACTCCATTCTCGCACTTGCCGCTTTTACACGCACTGTTTTCGGTGCATGCGCTGCCGTTTGGCAGAAGATCACCTCCTTCGTCAGGTCCGCAAACTCCGTCATTACAGTGTCCGCTGGCGCATTGGCTGTCAATTTGGCATGCAGCACCATCTTCAAGTCCATCGGGAGTAGAGCATACTCCTGCAACACATTTGCCAGTGGTGCAATCCTCATCTTTTTCACAAGCTTCCGAGCTTCCAACTCGGAATATTACATGCAGAGAACCAGGATCGGACTTGAGCGCAGATTTACCTTTAGAAGCTCCGTCGTCTAATCTCCAAACATCGGTGTGACCTCCTTTTTGGATGTCGTAGAAACTTATAATGGTTCCAGCATCTGGAGTATCAATAACTTCAAATTTTACGTTTGCAACCATTATGCGATTACCATTAGGTTCCTCCTTCTCTTTGGCAGTGACATCTACCATTACGTAACCTTTTTTTGCGTCAAAGTCTTCTTCTCCTGGAGATGCCTTTGGAAAATCTTTGTCGTTAACTTCCAGGTCTTCCCCCCTTAGTACGGTTGGATCATATGAAAGCCATGCACGTACTCTTTGTATTTTTGCTCCATTAGGATTCTTAACTGCAATGTCGATATCAACAGTATCTCCTTTTCTATGCACTGGTGTTTTCAATGTTTGAGGATCTTCAACCTGATAGTCATAGCAGTTTCCGGGACCCAGATTTACCATTCCTTCAATTTTAGGAATTTGTCCCAAAGGCCAATCTTCATTAAGTTCCCTTTGTTCGCAGTGAGGTTGAATTACCAGAGTTATATCTCCGGAAGCGGCATGGACTGTCTGTGCTGAAAAGAATAATACAAGTCCTATACACAACAGGAAGTATGTACGTACAGCGGGCCTACTAGGAATAAAGCGAAGTAGCATCGGACTTAAGAAAATTAGAGATTTGGAAGCTCGGATAATATGCGCATTGCATCATCAACGGTGAGATAGCCGTCCCTATTGGGATCTGCCATCAATTCCCTTGGAGATGCAACTGCATATCCTTGGGAGATTTCGAGGATGCGTATTGCATCCTTCACCGTTACGCTTCCATCCCCGTTTAAGTCGCCTGAGTAGCCAATCGCACCGGCCTCAATTAGAGTTACCGGTTGGACTTCGCCAACAGACTGAATGCCAATCGCGAATGAACTTGCGATACATGCAACTCCGAGAGCAAACACACGTCGGTTCTTTCGCGAGAAAAGGGATAGGATTTTTTTGTTCATTTCCTATTATTATAGCTTAAATCCGGCTTTGGCTCTATTGTCAGAAGTTGACTACAGCAAATATTGTTACATTGCTACATTGCTTCTAAAATGGCACTAAGTTAGATTTTGCTTGCGTACAATGTAACAATGTAACAGTCTGACAATTACGCATTCTAATCAATAAAGTACAATTCAATTATGTCAAATATTTACCTCTTCTCCGGTCCAAATAAATTTGCTCTGAGGGAAGAAAAAATGAGGTGGATAGCTAATTTCAGGGAAAAGCACGGCGAGGAAAACTTACTTAAATTTGATGGAAAAAAGACTGTAATTCGAGATATTTTAGATGAAATAGCCGTAGCTCCATTCATATCCGAAAATCGTCTTGTCATCATAGATGGGCCAATTAAGTGCAGTAAGGATGAATCCAAGAGCCTTATAGACCAAATCCACCCACAGGTTGTTTTACTTTTTGTGGTCTTCTGCGATCCTTCCAAAAAGGCCAAATTACCTGCTGGCATGAAAGAAATTGAAAAAATTTCTCAACACAAGATCTTTGGTCTTTTGAATAGAAATCAACTTCTAAAGTGGATTGATTCGGTTTGTGAAGAACACAAGACTACTATTACTCCGGAGGCCAAAAATATACTAATAGAAATCTCAGGTGATGATCAAGATATGTTGACGCAGGAATTAAATAAGCTATCACTGTACTCCAATTTTAAACCGATTACTTCGCAGCACGTTTTGGATTTGGCAGTGACGGCCGGTGAGAGAGAGGTGTGGCATCTGTTGGATCTTCTTGGTTCAGGAAAGTTTGAAGAGGGGATTAAATTTTCCGAATCTCTGATTGCTCGCGGAGATGATCCGGCAGGATTGTGGGGAATATTTGTGTGGTCTATTACACAGCTTGCACTCATTTGGACAACAGTCCAAGAAGGTAATGTACATCCTGCTGCTGTTTGCAAGGAAGCAGGAGTACCTTTTCCAACTGCCAGAGCACTTCTTCCATGTGCAAGAAGCCTATCTCAGGAATCGCTTACGCGAATAGTTGATCTTGTGGCGCAAATGGATAAGGATTTGAAGACTGGAATTTTTAGAGGCACGGCCGACAACTCAGACGAATTAAAAGCTGTGATTGACAGGTGTTTGATGGCGTTTGCCAACAACTAACAACACGTCCCGCATTCGCGGGACTGTCGACTATCGACAATCAACTATCTTAAAAAAGTTGATTGTTGAAAGCGTAGCGTGTTGATTGTCGATGGTTGTTTTAGTCTTCAATATCCTCCAATAATTTCTCAGCTTTTTCCATCTCTTTCGATTGCTCTGTTTTTTCTTTGTGTGCCCTTTCTTCTCTGCGCTTCTTTCTTTTTTCATCTGTTTTTTTGACCAGTTTGTCCTTACCGACAGTTTCTATTTCCTTTGCATACTTTTTGTCAATTTCAGCTAATTGCTTCTTCTCTGTTTCCAAAATATCCCTAAGTGATCCCACCTGATCAGGCGTCATTACTGGAAGGATATTTATCCAGTATTGTCTCTCCTCATCGTTCATGCTTTCCGAAGCCAGAATCAACTTAATAAGATCCGGATATTTCTGTTTCGTTTCGTCAGGAATCACCAATGATGCTGCTTGGGCGGATGGCATATGCACTAATTATACCAAAAAGAGGAATCAGAGGAAGCAGAAGATGCAGAGGAAGATTATCAAAGAGAATCCTCTGATTCTTCTGATTCATCTAACTCTTCTGATTCCTCTTAAGAAACCTTCAATACTTCGTATCTAATGATTCCTGATGGCGTAAGAACTTCCAAGTTGTCTCCTTTTTTTGAGTCAAGAAGAGCTTTGCCAATTGGGGATTCATTGCTGATCCTGTGCTCCATTGGATCTGCTTCGGTTGACCCAACTATTGTAAATTGCTCGGGCTCATCCCTATCTGTCTTATTTCTAACAGTAACAGTTGAACCGATTGCGACTGCTTTACCCAGTCTTGCGCTGGCTTTCTTATCAGAGATGATTTTCGCATTTTTGATTTTTTGCTCAAGCTCCAAAACTCTTCCTTCTATAAAGGCCTGTTCATTCTTGGCTTCCTCATATTCGGCGTTTTCAGATAGATCGCCATAAGATATGGCTTCCTTTAGGCGTTGAGCTACTTCCTGTCTTCTGACCTTTTTTAGGTGTTCTAGTTCATCTTTAAGCTTCTTAAGGCCTTCTTTTGTTACAAGTATCTCTTCACCTGTATCATCATCCTTCTTTTTGGCAGTTGCTGGCATAGAAAATTTGGGGTAACGGGCGAATTGTAGTGAGAATGACGCATTTCCGCAAATAAAAACCTCTACTTCTCTTCAAGCAATTCAGGCCACTTCATAAGCGGTAATTTGTCTATTTCCTCTATTTGGCCCAAAGATTCACAAACACGCTTTGCGAGCTGTACGTTAGTAATAAGTGGTATTCCCTGATCAGTGGCGATTCTTCTGATGAAATATCCATCTGTCTGTTCATCTCCGCTGGAATGAGTTGGAATGTTTATAACCAGATCGAGACGCTTCTTTTCCATATACTCTTTTATGTTAGGACTCCTTTGTTCAGATATCTTGTGAAGCAGGACTGATGGGATTCCACGCGATTCCAAAAATGCATGAGTGTTCTTGGTTGCGTAGAATGCATAACCTCTTTTTATCAGATCTTTCACTGCACTTAGCATATCCACTTTGTCTTCCACACTTCCGATGGTAAGCAGAATATTTTTTCTTGGAATCTTGAAACCAACTGCAATCAGTGCGGACATCAATGCTTCTTCAACGTCGTTTCCAAAGCATGCTACTTCTCCTGTACTTGCCATCTCTACTCCAAGGCGGGGATCTGCACCTTTTAGTCTGCTGAAACTGAACTGGGCCGCTTTTACTCCCACATGATCCAGATCAACAGTCTGGTATCTCTTTTCAAGAGGAGCTTCGCCTAGCAATGCTTTTGTCGCAAGAGTAATGAAGTTCTCACCAGTAACTTTGCTGGCAAACGGAAAACTACGACTAGCTCTCAAATTGCATTCAATAACTTTTAACCTGTTACTTCGAGCAAGGAATTGTATATTGAACGGGCCAGAAATCGAGAGGCCTTTTGCAATCTTTTTCGCAATTCCTTTTACCCTCCTTAAAGTTTCCAAGTTAACTCGCTGAGGAGGTAGCACTATTGTCGCATCTCCTGAATGCACACCTGCATTTTCGATATGTTCAGAAATTGCGTAAAGCAAAACTTTTCCACCTTGAGCGACACCATCAAACTCAATTTCTTTTGCTCCAAGTTCAAATTTAGAAACTACTATCGGAGATTCCTTATTTATAAAGGCAGCTTCCGACACATAGGATTCCAGATCTTTATCTGAATGGACTACGGCCATGGAAGCTCCGGATAATACATAACTAGGTCTGACAATTACCGGATATCCCACCTGCGCTGCAAAATCTCTGGCAGCACTTAAATCGGAAAATTCTTTCCACTCAGGCTGATCTACATTCAATTCATCAAGAAGAGAACTGAACTTGTGTCTGTCTTCGGCTTGATCGATATTCTCTGGCGCAGTCCCCATTATTGGGAGTTGAGCTTTAGCAAGTTTTGGAGCAAGCGAATTTGGAATCTGCCCGCCCATCGAAACTACGATACCTTCAGGAGTGAATATATCTGCAATGTCTCTTACTCTTTCATCGCTAAGCTCTTCGAAGAATAGCTGATCGCATTCATCATAGTCTGTACTCACAGTCTCCGGATTCGAATTGATCATTGCCACTTCGTATCCTTGTCTCTGTAGTTCGTGCGCAGCTTGAACGCAGCACCAGTCGAATTCCACTGATGAACCTATTGAATAAGGTCCTCCGCCTATGACAATTGCTCTCTTGGCTTCCGATTTCTCTGAAAAATCCACATCATGTTCTGTCCCGTGATAGGTCATATATAGATAATTTGTTTGAGCTGGAAACTCACCAGCTAATGTATCAACTTGTTTAATTACTGGTGTGATGCCGTTTTCAATGCGATTTGATCTAATCTTTTCCGGATCGTTCTTATTCAATTGTGCAATTGCTCGATCAGAGAATCCGGACTTTTTCGCCTCTAAAAGAAGTTCCGGATCGACTACTTTAACTTTACTTAGTTTGTTAGCGATTTTTGCACATGCATTAATTCTCTCCAGGAACCACATATCCATTTCGGTTCTTTCGTGAATATCTTCGGATTTCATTTCCTTCTTCAGAGCTTCTGCTATTGCAAAAATTCTTCTTGGCGTTGGTCTGGTAGATTCTTCTTCTAAATCTTTGAATTCAAATTGAGAGGAAAATAAACCTTCTGCGCCAATGTTGAGCATTCGGACTGCTTTCTGAAGTGCTTCCTCAAAAGTTCTTCCGAGGGCCATTACTTCTCCAACTGATTTCATTTCACTTGTTACCTGATCTGAAACAAGACGAAACTTCTGCAGATCCCATCGCGGTATTTTTATTGCAACATAATCAAGCGAAGGCTCGAAGTCTGCGCAGGTTACTTTGGTTATAGCGTTAGTAAGCTCAGGCAATGTGTAACCGAGCGCCAGCTTAGCTGCAATAAATGCGAGTGGATAACCGGTTGCTTTGGATGCGAGCGCTGAACTTCGACTCAGTCTGGCATTAACTTCAATCACTCTGTACTCGCGTGACTTGGTATCATATGCAAATTGAATATTGCATTCTCCAATAATTCCCAGATACCTGATTACTTTTAACGAGATCGATCTTAATTTCTGATAATCAGTGTTATCCAAAGTCTGACTGGGTGCTATTACGATCGATTCACCGGTATGTATTCCAAGTGGATCGACATTCTCCATATTGCAAACCGTAATGCAGTTGTCTGCCTTGTCTCTGACGACTTCATATTCAATTTCTTTCCATCCCGTCAAATCCTCCTCAACCAAAATTTGAGGCGATTCCACGAATGCGATTTTAATAAGTTCTTCCAGTTCTCTTTCATCTTTAGCGCGACCACTTCCTTTTCCTCCCAGTGCGAAAGCCCCTCGTACAATTACAGGGAATCCAATTTTGCTCGCGGCAGTCATTGCCTCCTTCTCGCTTTCGACCGCAAACGAAGCTGGCATGTGAATATCAATATCAGTAAGTTGCTTATTAAACTTTGCTCTATCCTCAGTATTCTTAATACTTTCTACCGGAGTACCAAGAACTTGAAGGTTATGTTTCTTTAGAACGCCGGAGTCTTCGAGAGCGACTCCGCAGTTTAGGGCTGTTTGTCCTCCGAAACTGAGTGATATTGCATCTGGTTTCTCCTTTTCAATAATCCTTTCAACAAACTCTGGGGTAACTGGCAAAAAGTAAACGCAATCAGCTAATCCCCAGCTAGTTTGATTGGTAGCGATGTTTGGATTAACTAAAATGACTTTGGCCCCTTCCTCTTTAAAAGCTTTTATTGCCTGACTTCCGGAATAGTCGAATTCGCCTGCTTCTCCAATTTTTAAGGCACCAGAGCCAAGTAAGAGAATTGTCATATTACCCTCCTTCGCTCCTCCGGAGCTACAGAGGGCGCGCTTATGCGCGAAAAAAGAGCCCCCTAGGCCCTTATCGGGCTTCTGGGAAGCCTGCGCATTCGGTGAGGTCATGTCCGGGGTAGCCTAATGTAACTTTAAACGAAGTGCAAGATAAAACTAAGGGTGTGGTATGATAGGCGAAATGCTGCGATTAAGAACCATTACAGTGCTAATAATCATTCTGATTCCTTCGATCACGATTGCTGCAATATTGGAGGATTTGGTTGAACTTAAGTACTTGAAGCCGGATCTTAAGTACTTGTCGAAACAAAATCAGGTGATGCTTGAGGAGAGTAAATCGGTAGAAAGCAGTGAAATGTTCCCTGTAAGTGCTGAGGATAAGATGAAGTCATCAGCTATGAAAGAAGGATTTGTAGTATTTATGGAAGGTAAGAATAAAGTGGAATTAAATGATGTTCCGTGGTCAGCATGGTTTGCGGAGGCGGTTCAGGAAGTTGCAGGGAAGGGGATAATCTCTGGTTACAAAGATGCTGATGGTAATTCTACTGGCAAGTTCGGCCCCTCCGATCCTGTCACGATTGAACAGCTTGCGAAGATCGCATTTAGTTCCGCGAAGCCGATTAATTCTTTGGAGTGCAATAATGAATTATTAAATGGCTCAGCAAAAGGTAGCTGGTCGGAACCATACATCCAATGCGCTGAGCAGGAGGGGTGGGCAATTTACTCAGATGGCACAGTAGATGTTAAGCGACCTGCAACCAGAACGGAGGTGGTAGTGACTCTTCTTCAGGCATTTGATGTGAGGTTCCGCGAAGCCTCCGGCAACAAGTTCACTGATGTTCCAGCAACTATGGAGTTTGCATCAGCTGTAGAAACTGCAGCTAAAGATGGAGTCGTTTCCGGATACTCAGACAGCGAAGGAAACCCAACAGGTATATTTGGTCCTTGGGATCCGGTTAATAGAGCAAGTATGGCGAAGATGGTGTCTGTAGCATTGAAAGTTTACTAATGACCTCACCCCCGACCCCTCTCCTGCAAGCAGGAGAGGGGAGCTTCGCATTTGGAATAGTTCCCCCTCTCCTCCACAGAGGAGAGGGGGTTAGGGGGTGAGGTCGTTAAATGTGATGACGATGATGCGTCTTCAACTGATGCTCCATATGCTTTTCTTTATGATGCAATCCGTTCAAGTGAACAAAGATGGCACCAAGAATTATCAGTGATGCACCGACCAATTGATACCAATGCAATAGTTCACCTAAGTAAATGTATGCAAAGAATGCAGACCCAGCAGTTGTTAGAGTTGCAAAGGTAGAGAATGTTGCAATTGGCACACGCTCGATAGCTTCGTAGAAAGAGAACATGGTAAGGAAGCGTGCGATAAGTCCGAATCCGATTAATGCAGGAATTAGTTCAAATGGAAATTCACGAGCTTCCGAAATAAATGGATGCTCAATAAATGGTGATAGTGCGAAGAAGAATCCAATGGCACAAAGTGATCTAACTATAATCAAAATCTCTGGATCCATGTGATGCAGCTTCATCCTAACTACCAATCCTCCCGAAGCGTATAGAAGCGCTGCAAACAGAATTATCGCGTCTCCTAACTGGAAAGAGAATCCATTCGAAAAGCCTTGCATGGTAACAATCAAAAGTCCTAGAAGGATTATGCATCCGCCGACTAGGTGTTCACTTCTAAACTTTTGATGCAGGAAAATACCGGAAAGAAGAATCAAGAAAAGCATTTCCGACTTGCCAAATATTTCTGCGTTAACAGCGTTTGTGTACTGCAGTCCGAAAAACCACAAGAATGGAGCGGTAATTCCGTTCACAATACCAATGCATAAAAGCGGAACGATGTACTTCGATTTAAGGGAGAATAGTTTTCTGAATGATGGTATTAATCCGAATGAAATGATAGCAAATACAAACATCAGTCCCTCGCTTACAAATATCATTGAAAGCGGAGAAAATACAGTTGTTAACTGTTTTCCAAAAGATGTAAACGTGGACCCTGCGAGCACCATTACAATCAATGCCAGCCACCCGACAGCTTTCGATTGCGCTTTAGAACGCCTCGAGGCAAAGGGGCTAAGTACTATTTGGGCAATTGTATGCATTTTCAAAGGTATTATAGCATTTTTGACGAAAATGGGCAAATCAGGTATAATATGGGTATGAAAACAAACAGAGAAACACCAGAACGACCAGTTGATGAAAAGGCATTGGTTGCAGCATTAAATGGAGATTCTGAGCTCAAGACTTCAAAAAACCCGGAAGATGCAATGCAGTGGTTAAGAGACGTGTATGGAATAAGTGTTGCAAGTCTGCAGGCACAATTTGGCATACAAGGTAAGCCCAATTTGAATGATTCCGATTTACTTAGAGTTGATGGTAATGAGCAGACTGGAATCATTAGAGTAAAAATTCCTGGGCTAGATTTAACGGGAAAGGCAACAGAGTATCCACTTGTGAGATTCAATAGAGTTGGGGATTCAAGATACCAGTGGAGTGTTCCAATGGGAGGATCCGAAGTTCTATTTGCAAGACCAGATGAAGTAGATGAAATTGGCTGCATGAGATTGGAAGATGTTCGAAAAAACCAAGCAAGAGTAATAGAAAACCTTGTAGATGGTGGCCACGCTGCAGTTTAGATAATAATTTGGGGGTTTACCTAAAGTTTAAGTAGCTTTAGAATTGTTTACGCATTTCTACCCCTTATTACCATGGGAAAATCTATTAACTCAACAGGAATATTTCTTGCCGGTCTTCTTTTTGGAGTAACTACTACCGGAGCAATCGCAACAACGCTCGGGTCCAGTATTTTCTCTGATGTGGAGTACGGATCATATTACGATGAAGCTGTTGGAGAGTTGAACACAGCTGGGATCATCAATGGATATGGGAACGGAAAGTTTGGTCCTAATGATAATGTTACCCGCGGTCAGGTTGCGGTTCTTATGAAAAGACTCAGAGATGAATTGATGCTTTACGTGTCGCCGGGACAGGAGTCTGCTGCAAGCAGCTCAAGTTCTCTTGCGGCATCTACTTCAAGCTCGTCAGATACTTCTTCATCAACGACTGATTCAAGTACCACTTCCACTTCATCTACGACTTCGACAACAACTACCACTTCATTTAGAACAGGTAATGAAGCGGGGTTAATCAGATTTACTATTGATAAGTTTACCGTTGATGAAGACGCTGGTTCAGCCATGATCAGCGTGGTTAGAACAGGGGGTAAGACAGGAGTTGTAACAGTCGACTATACATTGACTGATGGGACTGCGACGGCAGGTGAGGACTATGAACTTGTAACTGGATCGATTCGATTTTCCGAAAATGAGACAAGTTCTACGTTTATGATTAGATTAAAAGATGATGAAGATGCCGAAGGTGATGAGACGATAAATATTGCAATCAGCGATCCAACTGGGGGTGCGCAACTCACAACTCCCAATACAGCAGTTCTAACGATCAAAGACGATGAGGAATCCGCAGCTGTTGCGGCAAAGGCCGTTGCATTTTCTGCTTTGGCATATTCCGCTCCGGACAATGGAGGTTCGTTAGATGTGAAAGTCATTCGAACCGGTGACCCTGCGGGAGAAGTGAAGATCGACTACGCCACAAATCACGGTACTGCAACAAGTATGAATTACACTCCTTCTAATGGAACTCTTACATTTGCCGACGGCGAGACAGAAAAGACAATTAGTATTGAGATAAGGGACAATACGAATATTAATGGCAACAAAACTTTTAACTTAGATCTGAGTAATCCCGTCGGGACTACGACACCCGATGTGTCTGCTTTGGTAACAATAATTGATGATGAGGTCGGAACATTTGGATCAGGTTCCCTCAAATTCTACAGATCTACATATACTGCAAGCGAGAGATCAGGGGTTGCCACTGTTGAAGTTAGCAGAGTAGGAGGCACAAGCGGTACAGTCTCCACTGATTACAAAACAGATGGAGGGACAGCAGTTGTGAATGCGGATTATGAAGCTGTATCCGGTACTATTACCTTTGGTCCAGGAGAATCCAGAAAGTCATTTACGATTCCTTTAATTGTTGATGATGTAAATGATTCAGGAGAAAGGATTAACCTGAAACTGGATAATCCTGTTGGAACTGTTCTTACTTCTCCGACATCTTCAGCTGTGATTATTGAGTGATCATTTGTCTGAACCTTGATTTTCCTGATTACAGGATTAACTTGATTAAGGGTCACAAGGTCAATTCTCAGCTGTATGTACAATGTACATACAATAAGCAATTGAGTAGAAGTTGCTATAATCATGAAAATCCTTAAATCATGTGAATCATGGTTCAGACAGTGGTGAGGCTACTTTTTCACCTTGGCATGTATGCCTATAAGCACTCCGCAGGATATTCCTATAAAGAATAATAAAAGCGGGCCTGGCTGATTCTTGGATAAAAGAATTGCAATGATAGGTATTGCCGGAGCTATTCCCAGAAGCATTTTTTTATTAATGGTGATTGTTTCGCTTTTTGGCATATGAATGAGTTGAATTTATTGATGTAAATTGGAAACTAACATTTTGGCATTATTAATAATACTACTTCCACCTTCTTTGAATCAATTTTTCCTTCTTTGCTCTAGTCCAACCTTTAATTTGAATTTCACGCTTACGTGCTTCTGATTTTGATTCATATGGTAAAGATTTGTACATTAAAGATAAATTTCCTTGGTCATCTGCAAACTTTGCTCCTTTTCCTTCATTGTGTGTTTGAATCCTTTGATTTGTATTAGTTGTGATACCAGTGTAGTAGCGACCAGTTTTTGCTTGTGCAATATAAACATACCAAGACATAGGAGATGGATTCTATCATATGTTGGGCTCTTCGACTCACTACGCTTCGCTATGTTCGCTCAGAGTCATTCGACTCGCTCAGCAAAATGGCCCGAGCTGCGAAGCAGCGAGGACCATGAGCGAGCGCCGAAGGCGCGAGTCGAATGGTGCCGCTGACTGGATTCGAACCAGTACGGACTAATGTCCAAGGGATTTTAAGTCCCTAGTGTCTACCATTCCACCACAGCGGCGTATATACAAATGAGCGTTCGAATAATACCACTCCTCTGATTCCTCTGCATCCTTTGATTCTTCCCATTCGGGCCTGAGGGCCTCAGGGCCTCGAACGGCTAGATAGGTAACATCTCCGTCTTTATCCTTGTCTTTGGCCTAGACTCGCGATCTCCTACTTCCATTGAAATGCCTGTATGCGGATCAATTTCTTCTGCCGAGACTACGAGTCTCCTTAGAGTTGTACCAATTGGCGTACAAGTCATCAATGTTGCAATTCTGCGGTCAATCGGTTGGTCCAGTACTGATACATCAGATGGTTTAACTTCCTTCTTGGATCTGACAATGTAGCGATGTTTATCACCTCCGTAGTAAATCCAATACTCGTCGCCGATAACAAGTTCAGGAAGTCTCGCAAATACTGTTTTATATTTCCCTTGAGCCCAAGGGTAATATGAGCTGTGTCCTGTTACAAAGAAGTTGCCGGCTTGCCCCGGTTTTGCGGTCCCTGGATAGTGAACGACTCCCATTGTAAGTGCTTCCTGAATATCTTTTTCCACTTGTACCCAGTCTTCTCTTAATAGTGCATCATAAGAAGGTGTAGCCAAAGGAATATTCAAGCCCAACTTTGGAATAATTAATCTGTTTTCTGGAGGGCCTATAGCCGGTAAGAAGCTTAGTAAATTACCATCTTCACTACCTGCAACTGCCAAAGTCGGACTCTTCATTAGTTTTTCCTTTAGTGCAGCATTCACAGAGTCAGTTAAAGCATTTACAGCTCTTGCATGTTGCAATGGTTTAATTCGTGTTGCTGCAATTTCGATGAAGCTCTGATAGTTAAGAGCTACGAACAGGGCTACAAAGATTGTTGCAAACGTTCCGCCGAATCTAACCGTATCAACCACGAACAATTTCATTCTGCTGGTTTCTTTAGGCGCTTTATTTTTTCTTGGAATCCAGACAGGTTGAGTCAAGAATCCCCAAGTGTGGTTTGCTGTAGATCGAAAATTCTTTCTTCCATTTTTTAGTGACATCTTTGTTCCATGCATAGTCCATCTGCATTGATGTTTTCCTTCTTTTACAACCTCCTTTGCAGCATTGGTAAGCTTTCCATGTACTGATTGCCTGCACTGATAGAGTGAATCGCAAATTCTATTCATCGATTCACCAACTAGCTTTTTGGCTTTCTTCCTTTTTTGTCCTTTAACCTTAGGCTCCTCGGTTGTTTCCCAAGTTTGAGAATATTGCCATGTCCATTCATTATTTGGTTCCTCACTCAGCTCCTTTGGCGCATCTTCACCCATAGAAGGGAGTATGATGTTTCCCTCTTCGTCGTAATGTGCTCGATGCTGGCGATTTGGTTCAGTAATCACGACATTATAGCAGAAAAGTGGTTATAAGGCACTATTTGAAGGCGAGTATTTTACATGCATAAGCAAGATTGACAATATTAGGTTGATAGGTTGATAGTTGCTAATAGGTGAATAGGTTAAACCTATTCACCTATTCACCTCATGATCTATCAACCTATCGTTCCTCCCCCAATAACCTCATTTCCCTTGTATAGAACCAACGATTGTCCGGGGGAGAGTGGAGGCTGAGGGCGTCTCAACTTAAAGATTCCTTGGTCTTTCTTAAGACTAAAGACACCTTTCTTAAGAGGTGAAAGTGACCTAGTTCGACACTTGCACTTGAGCCCTTTAGCTTGCGGAAAACTGGATATCCAGTTTAAATCTTGTACACAAATTGTATTCACTTTCTCAGTCCCAGCCTCAGCAACAACTAGCCGATTATTCTTACTGTCCTTTTCGATTACCTCAAGAGGAACTTCAAGGCCTCCAATTCCAATTCTTCTTTGACCGATTGTGTAGAGGGGAAGCCCTTTGTGTTCGCCTACTAATTTCCCTTCCTTTGTCACAATCTGACCGGATTCAAGATCATTCTTAAGATGCCTTTTTAAAAACTCAAGTGGAGTCTTTTCGGGAAAGAAGCAGAGGTTCTGACTTTCGCGATAGCTCTCTTCATCAAGAGGGACTTTGTATTTCTTTGCGAGCTTGTAAACTTGGGCTTTCTTAAGATTCCCAAGTGGGAACAAGAGTTTAGATAAATGTTCCTGTGTAAGTTTATAAAGGAAATAGCTCTGTTCTTTGCTTTTATCTTTTCCTTCAAGAAGAGCGAAGTGATCTCCTTTCTTCTTTATACGTGCATAGTGTCCGGTTGCAAGCTTTTCGCAGTCGAAGTCCTCAAGCAGTTCAAGCAATGCCTCGAATCTTACGCACTTGTTGCATTCCACACATGGGTTTGGAGTTGTTCCTGACTTACATCCTTCTAAATAATGATCTACAACTTCGCGTTTAAATGTTTCACTCAAATCAATGTTATGAAGAGGGAAGTTAAGTTGCTCGGAAACATGTTTGGCTCTTGCGGCGCTTTGAGCATCGCAACATTTATTTGAAAGAAGCTGAGCTTCGGCCGGAGCCAGCGGATCAGTCCATAAATTGAATCTGACGCCGACCAAGTCATGGCCTTGCTCTTTAAGCATATAGGCGATTACGCTTGAATCTATGCCTCCTGACATGGCCAAAAGAACTCTCATTAATTGCTACTTTAGCAGATCGTTATTTCGTTAATTCGTTATTTCGTAATAAAATTACTCAAAATACCAAGAAACTAAATAACGAAGTAACGTGTGACTCCAAGGATTGTAGAGTATAGAATACAATTATTATGTCTGACTCAAAACTACAAGATTTTATCGCTCATGCCCGCGATAAGGGCCTGGACCACAACACGATCAGAATGATGCTGATTGCAAACGGCTGGAAGGAAAAAGACGTTATTCACGCATTATCCGAAGAAGCGCTGGATATGCCCGTTCCGTTTCCACATGATACGGGTGGAGCGCGGGAAGCGTTCTTCCATTTACTTATATTCGGATTTCTTTATACAACTTTAATAAGTTCGATATTTTTGTTCTTCACATACATTCACAGATTATTCCCGGATGTTGCGATAGAGGGAACAAGAAGAGGGGATTTTGAACTAGAATCCATTCGCAGATCAATGGCGGCGATCATAGTTTCGTTCCCGCTTCTTCTTTGGATGCAGAAAAATGTCACAAAAGAAATGTTGGAACATCCCGAACGTGTAGTCAGCGGTATTCGAAGATGGCTTACGTATCTGACCTTACTGGTTGCATCAGCAGCAGTTGTTGGAACAATGATCACGCTTGTGTTCTATCTACTTGAAGGTGAGCTTTCGGTCAGATTCCTTCTTAAGGTACTTGTGATTTTGTATCTATCTGTTGGAACTTTTGCATTCTTTTTCCTGTCCCTTAAGCTTGAACCAAAAACTAATGAGGCGAGAAGAATGCGTAAAATATTCCTAGTATTATCGTCAGTTACGGTTGTAGTAGCTTTGGTATGGGGGGCATTCATTATTGGATCTCCAATGCAGGAAAGGTCCCGCAAGTTTGATGAAAGAAGGGTGGAAGATCTTAAGGCAATCTCAAGCGAGGTGTATCAGATTGTGTATGGTGGAATGCCGCATGATGCAGGGAGAGAACAGATCAAGCCGCTTCCGGAACTTCTAACATACGTTGTGGAAGGAGCGCGCAACAGAAGGCTAAATATAGATGATCCTGTAACCGGTGAGATGTACTTGTATAAGGTTTTGGATGATACGCATTTCAAGCTTTGCGCTGTCTTTGATGGTCCAAGGACTTACGATTACGATGTGTTCTGGGACCATCCGGCAAATGAGCATTGTTATGAGTTCGATATAGATGATCGACAAAAGGTATATTACTAATGCTTCAAAGTTATGATTGATAAAGCCCGCGCACTGGCCGAGGAATATGCTGATCTGCATAAACAAATGCAGGATCCTGATGTCTTAAGCAATCCCAAAAAGATTGCTGTAATTGGAAAAAGGATTTCGGATCTTGAACCTTTGATTAAGTTGATTGCTGAGTATGAAAAATGCGAGAAGGCAATTGCGTCTGTCGATGAAGTCGGTGATGATGCTGAGCTAAAAGTTTTAGCTGAAGAGGAAGCGGCTGAAGCAAGCAAAAGGAAAACTCAGATCGAGGAGGAGATGAAAGTATTTTTGGTTCCAAAAGATCCGGATGATGATAAGAACGTTATCCTTGAAGTCAGAGCTGGCACAGGAGGAGAAGAAGCAGCACTTTTTGCCGGAGAACTAATGAGAATGTATCTGCGTTTTTCCGAAGAGCAAGGATGGAAACTTCAGGTGCTTAACAAAGCTGATGCGGACAGTGGGGGAATTAAAGAGGTTATTTGTGAAATACAAGGAGCCGGAGCTTATGGACTACTCAAATTCGAATCAGGCGTACACAGAGTTCAGAGGGTTCCTGTAACAGAGAGCAAGGGGAGACTTCATACGTCTGCTGCCACAGTCGCGATACTTCCGGAAGCGGAGGAAGTTGATGTGGAGATTAATCCCGAAGACATCAGAGTAGATGTCTTTAGATCAAGTGGACCAGGTGGGCAGTCTGTGAATACAACTGATTCGGCAGTCAGAATTACTCACGAGCCAACTGGAATTACAGTCAGCTGTCAGGACGAAAAGAGTCAGCATAAAAACAAAGCTCGTGCCATGAGTATACTCAGATCCAGATTGTATGTGGCTGAGCAGGAGCGTCTTGCAAAGGAAAGAGGGGATATGAGGTCAGGACAGGTCGGCTCAGGTGACCGTTCAGAAAAAATAAGAACCTATAACTATCCTCAGGACAGAGTTACTGACCATCGAATAGGACAGAATTTCTCGGGTCTTCCTGGTATACTGGAAGGTAATTTAGGTGGAATAATCGAAGCTCTCAAAGAAAAGGAGCAGGAGGAGAAAATGGCTGAGGCAAGCTAAAAGAAGTGATTTAAATATTAGTACAAGTATAAATTATTTATACAATTTCTCGCTTGTCTTCTTGCCCCACATCAACAACTTTTTGTTCTGCAGAAGGTGCAGCCTCCGGAATCATTTCTTCACTGACTCTAACGTCAGGTAGTTTAAGTAGAAGCGGCATTGGGAGGAACGAGGAGAGGATTGCAATCCATAGAACTTTATCTAAGTGGGTGTAATTAGCGGCCAGAGTTTCAGTTGCCTGATGAACATCAAAAATTGATACAAGCCAGGCTCCTCCAAGGTCAGAAACTGCGAGCCCAATGTTCATTATTGATGCGAGTAATGCAAACATAGTTGCTTCAATTCCCTTGGGACAAAGTCTTGCGGCAAGTACGAGTAGTGGAAGGAATGCGATCTCACTAAGCGGAGCAGATATCAGTGTATCTGCCATTGCGAAGAACCGCGCACTAACTCCAATGTATTCGTACCAGCCGTACACAAGTCCTAAAGTCGGTAAGCTTAAAATTACACTAGCGATAATAATCCAGAAGAAAAGTTTTCTAAGGGGTATCGAGATTAAGAACTTTCTAAATATTATTACACCAACGATTCCCATTCCGTAACTGATCATAGCAAGCCTGCCGAAAAATTCGGGACTGAATTTAAGTTCATCAATCATGTAATAACTTAGAGCTCCTCCACTGGAAGGTGTTGCTCTCCAAATGAATAGAAAGAGTACGGCCCAGAATAGAGTAGGGGATAATCCTTTCTTTAAATCTCTCCAAGTCTGCTTGAAAGAGAACTTAGATATTTTCTCAGCTGACTCTGCGATAAAGATTGCCAGTAGGCATGTGAACAAGGGGAGAGTTGCCGTAACAAAGAAAACATTTCTTGCGCCGATTGCTTCCACAAGAATTCCGGAAAGGTATGCGACTGCCAATGCTCCAAACATGATTGCTGCCCTGCAAATACTTTGGAGTTTCCCCGCAGCCTTTTGGCTCTTGCTTCTCTCGGCAACAATTCCATCCACAATAACATCAGCTAATGCAAAACCAAGCCCGGAAAGTAGAATTGAAAAGAGGGCTCCATTAAAACTAGTCACCCATGTTGCAAGCGAAAGATATCCAGCTGATCCACATAGTCCTGCTATAAAGAGATACGGCTTTCTCCTCAATTTAAAAATAGGCTGTCGGTCAGACAAAAATCCATAAATCGGTTTAATGCTCCATGGAATAATTGCAAGTGATGCCAGGATCTGCACTTGCACAATAGTTAGTTGCAAATCTTCCTTGTAATAGAAAGTAGTGGCAACTCCTGCAAGAGATGTTGCTCCGGCTATGAAATAGACGAATGGAATCAATATTGTGGTTAAATCAGGTCTTTTCATTGAAAAGATTATACATATATGTAGAATGCCTGTCTCTTATGTCAGAACGCAATAGGAAAGAAAAATATAAATGGCGTCCACAAACACTGGATCAGATGATAGATGGGTTTTCTAATGGCAAAATATCATCAGACAGTTTGCCGGATTTTGTAGCAATATTGGAAGCACAGAGACATAGGCTAAGTGCTGAGCAATTAGCTAAGGTTAAGCATTTGCTATATTCCGATCAAGCCGGATCAAATCCATCGCATACTACAGTTACACTGCAGGAGCCGTATTGTGCTGATTCTCTGTACGGATTTTATTCGCTTGAAGAACTCTTTGCTGAATTAGAGCGTCTGAACCAATGTCAGAGCGAAACCGAACCGGGCCAGTCACTTGTTCACAGAATGTCTGAGCGACTTGCTGTGCTTCTGAAAGTGTTGCTCCCAGACCTACGATCCCCGCAGTTCGAGAGCCTCCCAGATGAAGAGCTCCTGACTCGTCTTCAGAAATATCGCCGAAATAAAGGGCAGCTTCGGTTGGGACTGGAGGGAATGTAACCAATTCTCCTTTTTGATCTTTGCTTACGGGATAACTTTCAGGAGTTATGTACTTACACACTGTTGCTTTTTTGGTGAATCTGACCATATCTTCAGTCAAGCTTCCATCAAGCATGCCAAGGCAGAGCGCAACAAAGTCAGATTCGAGAAGTGGCATAATGTTCAGTGCTTCCGGATCTCCAAGTCTGCAGTTATATTCAATTACCTTGACTCCAGTCATAGTCAGTATAAATCCTCCATACAAGAAACCAACATAGCCCTCCCCGCATTCTTTTAGAAGAGCATCGGCTACAAGTTTATTAATTTCTGATGCACGATCAATGTCAGATTGCTCTAAGAATGGTAGTGAGTGGTCAGCATCAGAGTAAGTACCCATACCTCCGGTGTTTGGACCTGTGTCTCCTTCAAAAGCTCTCTTGTGATCTTGGATAGCTGGAGTATCTATTACTCTGTTTCCAGATGTGAAACTGATTAACGAAAATTCAGGACCAACCAGCTTCTCTTCAATGACAACTGAGCCACATTCCTCAATGCACTCTTTTGCGTAATCAACTCCTTCTTCCACAGAGTTTAAATGCTCACCGCTGACCTTTACTCCCTTGCCACCTTTAAGGGCATCGTACTTAACAACAAACTCGCCACCCAAATCCTGTTCAATAAATGTACTCAGAGAAGAGTCGTCCGTAGAGCTAAAAACTCTGAAGTCGGGGTTAGCATCAATGTTGAATTTCCTAAGTAGATCTCGGGTAAATCCTTTGCTGGATTCTATGCGTGCAAGAGATTTTTTTGGCGCAACACTCTTTATGCCAATCTTCTCAAGTTCATCAGCAAGGCCGCCACCAATTGGATCTTCGGGTCCAATAATTGCAAAGTCAGGTTTAGAATCCTTGGCAATTTTTAAGATGCCTTCAAAATCCATAATATCCATTACATGCTGTTCAATTGACAGTTTCTTAATTCCAGGATTGGTCGAGGGACAAATAGAAACAATCTCAGGCTTTTGCGGACTTCGTGACAAAGCGTCGGCGATAGAATGTCCGCGGGCTGAGGATGATATAAGTAGGACTTTCATACGAGTGTCATAGATCTTGTAGCATCATCATCAAGGTCATGTACGAATCTATCTCTGGTTTTGTTGCGCGTGTAACCGTGTGACTTAAGAAGCTTTGCATCAACTTCGGGAGTTGGGTATTTGCATGTGAAGCAACCTTCGGAAAACTTCTTAATATCTTTGTTTCCATATTGAACCGCCTTATGCAGATCCTCAATCTTTCCATAGAACACCCAATCGGCACCTATGTGCTTAGAAATTTCTTTTGGAGTTAAATTGGAAGCAATCAATTCCTCTTTAGTTGGTAGGTCAATCCCATATGGATCGGGGCAAACAATTGGAGGAGCAGTAGATGCGAAGTAAACTTTCTTTGCACCAGCCTCTCTCACAAGCGCAACAATTTTTTTGCTTGTGTTACCGCGTACTATTGAATCATCAACCAGCAATACATTCTTATTCTTAAACTCAAGTTCAATTGGGTGAAGCTTAAAGTGGAGTGATCGTTTTCGAATGTCCTGACCCGGCATAATGAATGTTCTAGTGATATATCTGTTTCTGATTAAGCCTTCGCGATATCTAATCTTGAGTTTATCTGCTATTCCAGCAGCCATTGGTCTACCTGTTTCCGGAACAGGAACAACGGTATCAATTTTAACTCCGGATTCTTTAACTTGCTTGGCAAGGTACTCACCCATTCGAATTCTTGCTTTATAAACATTAACACCATCAATTGTTGAATCCGGTGCAGCAAGGTAAACCCATTCGAAAATGCAGGGATTTAAGTAGCCCTTTCTAATTTGCTTGGTATGCAATTTATTCTTTGTATCAATGAATACAGCTTCGCCGGGGGCAATGTCGCGTACAAATTCAAAATCAAGCCCTCTGAATGCAGTGTTCTCGGATGCAATAATGAATTCCTCCTTCATTCCATACTTTCTTTTTCCAAGCTGGAGAGGGCGAATGCCGTGAGGATCACGGAAGCCGACAATGCCTTGTCCTCCAATTAGCGCAACAGCTGAATATGCACCTTTGCATTGGCGGAACACATTGCTTACAGCTCCAAAAATATCATCAGGGCTTAGCTTGCCCTTTGGCTTTTGATTTCTGAGAGCAACAGAAAATACATTTAAAAGAATCTCCGAGTCGGAGTTCGTATTAAGGTGTCTGTAATCTTTTTCGATTAAGCGCTTACGGAGTTCAGGACAATTTGTAAGATTTCCATTATGAGCAAGGCCGATTCCAAAAGGTGTGGATATAAAGAACGGCTGAGCTTCAAACTCACTCGAACATCCTGCAGTTGGGTATCTTACATGTCCTATCCCCATCGTTCCGCGCAGACGTTCAATAGACTTTGCATGAAATACATCTCTTACGAGTCCGCTTGCTTTCTTAAGATGGAATTGGCTGTTGTATGTGATAATTCCAGCTGCATCTTGTCCTCTGTGCTGGAGCATAATTAGTCCGTCATATAGGTCTTGGATAATATCTCGAAACCCGGAGACGGCCATTACTCCACACATTAGACAGAGGTGGAGTAGTTATATAAAAAGACAAGCCAGTAGGATCCAGGTCCTAATGGCCAAATAATGGGAGAGGGGAGATCTTCCACGTAGACATTCTACAGATAAGTTCAGGGTCCGCAAGAGGATTGTTCTTTCTTTTATAACTAAAAGACCCCTCTTTCTTTTTATCTTGATACAAAAAGAAAGAGGCAAAGAAAAAGATCAAGGCAAACACAGCTCACTCGTCGCACCGCATGCATAATCAGACATTGGCTCGCAGAGACGAGTCGAGTCTGAGGCCTCGCTCGCCATCTGCTCGCACTATTCAACAAATGACTACTGGCTCCTCGTTCGGGTGTGTGTTTGCCGGTTCGTGGCTAGTTATTAGAATAGTGGGTGGGAACCGCTCCCTTGATTGTGAGCGGTTTCAGCCCCCAAATGCGGAGCGTAGCAAAAATGTGGAGGGGTTTGTGGTCTGCCAACCGTAGTCAGGAGGTGTTTGTGTTTAGAGTCCACCTTCGCTCCCCTTCGGGGAGTCTACGGTGGACAACCTCCTGCGGAGGTTGGAGGGGGATCATTTTTGCTGTGGAGCATTTGGCTTGGGCTGTTCCGCGAGCAATCACAGGAGCGGAACTTTTTTTTGGTTCATTTTTTTTGGTTACAAAAAAAAGAACAGAAAGAAATGTGCTATCATGTTCACTATGAAGAACGTAATTGCTGTTTCGATGCTCTCAATCCTACTGGCTTCATGCAGCTTGCTTCAACCATCGAAGCCTCCAGTTTCGGAACAACCGCTAACCGAGACAGGTTCAGTAGAATCGGATTCTTCGTCCGGCGCAGTTATAATAGATCCTTGTGCAGAAAAACATGGAGACCCGCAGGATCATTGTTATCAAAACTACGCAGTGGAGATGGAAGATCCAGAGATTTGTAAAAAGGTACAAGGAGAGAGGTATTTGTCCGAAAAGAAAAATCCTCCGAGAAATAAATGCATATCTATGGTGGCAGCCAAAACCTGCACACCGGCACTATGTGACAAAATCAAGAGAGGTGAGTTCTATACCCCCATTAAGTGTAGACAGAGAATTTCGAGATTATGCCCCTAGAATAGGTATTATTGGAGTATAGCCAGATTGCATAAAATCTGGTATAATTATATTGTGTCAAATAGCTTTGCAAACATAAATAGAAATCAAAGATACGATGGCGGCCATGGCCATGGGAGTACTGCAAATGAGTGGGAAGTTGAGAATCG
>CAZDKL010000008.1:20897-50829 GCA_964506185.1 uncultured Candidatus Peribacteria bacterium | reverse complement strand
CATGTCTAGAGATGCCTGAAACCCCATTTTCTGCGCTAGCTGGGTAGTCATTTAACAAAATGAAATAATAACAAAAATAACTATGTATTGGTTAGAATTGTTTAAGTTGCTCAATCCTGAAGCTCAGTATCGGTTCTTTTAATTCCAAACACTTCCATATTCTCCGAGATAGGAGACTTGGCAAGTTGCCTCAGCAAAAATCTGGTTACAACAATTGCAGAGAACATAGAGATCAAGACTCCCATGCCAAGAGTTGCAGCGAATCCGCGGACTATGGAGGTTCCAATTGTAAATAGGACTATGCAGGTTATAAATGTTGAGACATTACCATCACGAATACTGGGCCATGCGCGTTCAAATCCAGTCTCTATAGCTGTCTTATAAAGTTTTCCTTTCCTAAGCTCTTCTTTAATACGTTCAAAGATCAGAATGTTTGCATCAACTGCCATACCTATGCTTAAGATAATTCCAGCCATTCCTGCGAGAGTCAGAACAATATACTGGTCAGACAATAGGAACAAAGGAAGCTTTAGCACTGCTGTAAAGATAAGTGCATAAACAAATAATGCAAAGTTAGCCATAAGGCCCAATAGCCTGTACATCAGAATCATGAACATCATCAGAATTGCAATTCCAATCAAGGCAGCTTTGACTGAGGTTCTAAGGGCTTCAGCTCCCAATGTGGCCTCAACAGTCCTTTGTCCTGCCAGATAAATTGGAGCGGGGATTGCTCCTGTATTAAGATCCTGTGCTAGCGTCTTTGCTTCTTCGAAAGTTCTACTTCCAGTGATTATCGCAATTCCTCCTGCAATCTCTGTCTGTACAGTTGGCGCAGAGACTAATTGTCCTCCCACAAAAATCGCGATTCGCTTGCCTACATTATTCTTAGTCAGCTCATGGAAGATCTCCCCACCCTGCGCATCAAACATTATCTGAACGACTGGCAGATTGGTTGTCGAGTCGAGAGTTACAGTTGCTGATTGGAAGTGTTTTCCATCGAGAGAAGTATCCTTCCAGCCTGTTGGAAGTAGGGAGAAGAAGAGAGTTCGAATGTATGCTGCCTCTTCCTCGCGCTCCACTTTTCGGTTTTCCATATCGGATTTAAACTTAACTGCAAGTTCAGTTGCGTTATCACCCTTTATAGTCAAAACGTCGTAAGAGGCCCTATCAGCATTACTAGCGAGTGCGCTGTCTGCACGGATCAAATGGAATCCAAATTGAGTTTCTACGGGCTCGCTAATTTGTCCTTCAGTGAGAGCAAATGCTGCTTCTTCGAATGTTGGAACCATTGCACCTCTGCCAAATGTTCCAAGGCTTCCTCCCTCTATTCCTGAAGGCCCATCGGAAAACTCTTTAGCTAAATCTTCGAAATCTTCTCCTTTAGAAATCCTGTCTTGCAGTTCCTTTACAAACTCTTGTGCTTCGGCTCTTGTGCGTGTCACATCTTCTTCAGCAGAAAGAGCTCCTTTGTAAGCTATAAGGATATGGCTTGCAGACATCTCTTCGGATCCTTTATCCAGCGCTCTTAGGTAGACGATTTTCATGTGATTTTCATCGATGCTTACGTTCTGCATTCTTCCAACAACCATTGCCTTTAGAGTCTGTTCAATGGGGTCAGTCTCATCTTCCAATAATCTGTCGTCGATACTTCCAAATATAACTCCATCATTAGTATCAGCTATATGTTCCAAAGCAATTGCAGGATCGGTGATTACGCGTGCGATCTTCTCGTTATCTTTTGTAACTTCAGCCAGGAAAATACCGGGATAGTCGTTGAATACAATTTCTCCTTCCACTTGTTCTGGAATAGAGATGCTTCCTTCAAACTTCTTTACGCCGGAAGAAGGACCGCGATCCCACATAACTTCGAGTCCTGTATGTAGTTCGTCATAGAAGTAAGCACGTTCTTCCTCAAATCCTACACCGAGTTCATCGCTTAGATCCTGTCCTACAATTGACAATGTCTCTCCGCTCTCCGTGATTCTGGATAAAGCGCTGGAAACTCGGTCTTTTACGCTTACTTCAAACTCTTCGGTGGGCTCTGTAAACTCTTCCTTAAACTCGAGCTTAATAGTCTTGCCAACTGTGTCTATACACTCCTGAGTGTTTACAACACCTGGGCATTCAACCAACAAGTGCTTCTCGTTTCCAATGTATGAAGGAGTGATGATGGCTTCGCTAACACCAAGCGCATTGATACGTCGTTCTAAAACCGTACGGATGGCTTCAACAATAGTCTGTTGCTGATCTTGCAATGCGATCAATTGTGATCGAGCAGCATTCAACTTATCTGGAGGAGCACCCTCTTTTTCCATGGTTTCGATATCAGATTCCAAATTTGCATATTGTTCTTTCATCTCCCTTTCGGAAATTCTAAAGTCCAATTGAGTTCCACCAATCAAATCCAAGCCATAATGAAGTTTAGGAGCCCTAAGAAATGACGGCACCCAAGTTCGTTTTTCTTGAGGCAAAGCAATAATTGCGACCAAAATCGCAATCACGATTGATAGAGAAGGCCAAAGGCGGGAACGACGTTCAAACATTGCGGGCATTGTAGAGATTTATTGGAGATTTAGGGAGTGATTTTCTCATTTTACTTTCATGAACTTAGCATATGTTCCAACAACAATATCTTCGGAGAATATGCGTGCAAGTGTGAAACTGGGGATTCCAGATATATATATGGTGGAACCAGTCCCTCCCGCTTTTACAGTTGTCAAAGAAACAAGGCCTCCTCGTACAAATAGGCCTGTTTTCCTGTCCGCATTGTTCATAACAATATCACTCCAAATCTTACCGCCGCTTTCGTTCAATGAAATTGCAACATTTGCTCCTGCGGACTCATCATTCTCGTGACCTTCCGCAGATACCCACTGTATGTGTTCACTCACCAAACCAGTTTTCACAAAGTCTCCGTAATTCTCATTCTTAATATCTGGGACTTCTCCTTCTTCTGCTTGTAATGCGAAGACTACATCCAATGGTCTCGAGAGACTTTCTGCCAACTGATTAGCAGTGGCTTTCTCCATCAATCCAACTGTAAATCTAAATTTGTCACCCTTTTCAGCCACGTCTATATCAGGAATTTGATTTTCGATCGCAAAGGCCATTCTCTCTATAACATTTTCTGTTGCGGTTTCTAGTACGGCCAAGAGCTCAGGTTCATCTGTGGAATATTCGACTTCCAGTACCAAAGTCGGTTCGCCACAGGCGGATAGAAGTAATAGTGATGGTAGGAGTAGTAGTTTTTTCATAGGAGTTTAAGTCTAGAGGTATGAAATATTAAGGTCAACGCACCAAATTGGTATTTTCTCTGATCATTTTTCCTCTCAAATCTGTTCCCTTAAGCACACAATTAAGATCGATTATGCAATTTTCCAGATTGCAGCCCTCAATCGTAGATCCTTCGAATATCACAACATCCTTAAGATCACTTTTACTTACGCTTGATCCTGCTCCAACTACCACGCTTCCTTCACAATTAGTGTGCTCGATGTTAGCTCCTTCTTCCAGGATAACTTTTTCACCTACCAGTTCGCGAGTAGCGCTCAAATAAGCTTCGAAGGATCCAATGTCGAACCAAGGATCAGAGAATGTATAGGCCTGAAGAGCAGTTGGCAGATTAGCAGATTGGCAGATTAGCTCTTCAAAAATACCTCCTACGTTGTCAGGATGTTCTTTTGCATATTCAACTAATATGGGAAGAGTCTCCTTCGGAATTATTGAACATCCAGTGCTGACTAATGTTGATTTTGGATTGGCGGGCTTCTCTTCAAATGCTGAGATCTTATAAGTATTTCGTTTTTCGTTTTTCGTTTTTCGTTCTTCGAGAACTACAGTACCGAACGATTTGGCCTTAGCTTCATCTCCAATATCAAATGCAGCGAGGAGGGGAGTTCCGTCAGAGTATGAATCAATAAAATCCGAAATCCGAAATCCGAAGTAGTTGTCTCCAGTCAGAAGCAATACGTCCTCATCAATACCGGCTGACTGTACCCACTGACTTACTGCACCCAGTGCTCCAAGTTTCTGGTCGTCACTCATAGTATCCTCGATCAAAATCTCCAAATTCTCCCGTCCAAGTTCTTTCTTCCATTCTTCAAATCCATCCTTAAATGCAGCGTTGGTACTCACGGTCACGGGTATATCCTCCGGAATCTTCTCCACAATATGCGTAATAATTGGCTTACCAGCTAGTGGAAGGAGTGGCTTAGCTCTCTTCTCAGTCAGAGGCCAAAGACGGGTGGCAAAGCCGCCGGCTAGTATAAAAGCTCTCATTAGGCCGATAATAACGTTAATTCGTTAATTCGTTAATTCGTTTAGTCGTTATTTTTTGGTCGATTTCTGTCATTTTTATGACAAATAATCTAGTCTTAAGGGTGACGTTTGGTTAATGATCCTTCAATTGGGGCATTTGCATAGGGGAATCTAAAATGAACGCAATGCCGAAAGATGGGCTGAGGAAGCAGGTCAGCAGTGACACTGTGAGAGTGAGATTGCTTTTCTGTTTCTGTTTGTGCTGTCTTACCGTTGCCGTTGCCTTGCCTTTTATCATGGGCATGCCGATTGAACAACAGTTCAGTCATACGGGGATACTCATTTCACGGACTGCGACGGCAATAGCCCTGGTTATGTCGATTATGTCTTTGATGGGCATACCACGGTTCAATCGGAGAGAGTAGAGCTACTTCAACAGCCGAACGCTTGGAGGCCGGCGCGTAAAGCGCCGGCCGATTTCTGAACCTTGATTCACAAGATTATAGGATTAGCTTGATTACTGGGTATTACCCTTAATCCTGTCTATCTTAAAAATCCTTTAATCATGGTTCAGACAATTATCACGGGCATTCCTTCGATTGAATCAACCTTCTCATCTCTCTCTACAATCCCGAGAACTGATGGGAGCATTAGATAAGTAATGTTTCTATTTCTGCATGCGCTAAGCAAGTTAAGTGACTGCTCAAGATCAGAGCATTGAATCAAGTGAGTGATTTTTTTCTGTTCAAGAACTTCCTCAAGCTTATTTAATTTCCCAAGAACTTCCACTCCTCCGATCTCAGATTCTTTGGCACCACGTCCATCCAAAATCGCTACAGGTCTTAATGGATTTCTCTTTTTAATCAATGTATTGATTAGTTCCTTAGATTCACGAGTAACGCCAACTACAAGAGTTGGGAAGGCAGGGGGGTTAGATACCAATATTCTTCGCTGGATTTGTTGGAAGATGATGTGCCAAACAAGAGTCAGCATTAGGCTCAGTGCAAATGCATAGACTAGAAGTAAGCGGGAGAAGAAGAGTTGAAATCGGAAGTAGTATGCAAGCGAGAACAAAGCAACTCCGACTAATGCTGCATATGAAACGTAAGCGACATTCCTCAGAGTCATCTGGTTTCTAGTCATATAAAAGGTTCTGGTTGTTGCAAGAACTATCAGCCAAACAGGTGCAACTAAAATTGAAACCATCAGGAATCGATCAAATGGAAAATCGGTCGAAAAGATTAGGCCGACTCTAAGGAAGTAGGCCATTACGTAAGAGGCTACGAATAGTGCTAAGTCGCTCAGGAGCCAGATGGTTAACAATAATCTAGGACGCACGATAAAAATTGAAAGTGGTAAATGGTAAATGGAAAATGGATTTCCAATATAACATGATTAGGTTCATTGTAGTTTAATTTTCCAGTTTCCACTTTCAAATTTCAAATTTATTTAAGTGCTATCTCGTCATTAACTACCCTTTTGAACGAAAGCTTAGTGGTATCCCAAGGAATTCTTCCTTCCCAAACGAATTGACCTTCTGCAATCTTGGGAACTCCCGCAAAAGCATTGCGTGCCATCCATCTATATTTAGCGGCAAGAACAGGGTTTTTGCGTGCGCGAATTCTGAATGATTCATTCTGAAGTGCGTAATAGACGTATGTTTCTGCGAAGTCTTCGAATGCATCCCAAGTTGCATATCCGGATACGAAGTCTTCCGGTGAAGAGTCTCTCGTCTGAGTTTTTGCGTCCTTCCAAGAGATACTATAAAAACTCACACTTGGATCATTTGCGTAAATAACTTCTGATCCGTCCTTATATCCGCTTGGAACAGCGACATTACTTCCTACCATGCAGCCTAAGTCAGTTATATGTCCAAACTCATGGATCAGGAGAGCAATAAACTCATGATCAGGGACTGATCCATCCAGAATTATTGAACTTTTACCGGCCAAACCTCTACGGTCGGGGTTGTCATATCTAACATAAAAATTCTCTAAAGAAGAAGTGCACTGAGCCGGCAGAGCTCTGAGTATGCTGTCAGCCATCTTTCGGTGATGAATGCGTATATCTTCCTGATTAACAACAGGTAACAAGCCTACAGAAGGGCTGGGAAACTTAATAATCAGCTTATCTAACTTCTTGGCGCTTGTTCTTCTCTTTACAGCCTGAATTGCCTTTTTCGTTACATTAGGATCTCGCTTCTTTGGGCGGACTATGGCCAGTTGGGGGATAGCCCCACTTGTCTTGGCTTCTGCATGTGCTACAATATCCTGTGGAAGTGTACTTCCGAGCAGGAGGGAGATGCCGACAACGTGAACGAGAACTGCTCTCATATAAGTAGTTAAAGTCATATTTTATAAGGTATTTTAACGCAAAAGTCAATGCCTGATGATGCCCAAATAACCCCTACAGGGGGCGATTCGGCTGGGTCACCTGACATAGGTGATTTAGGCTCAAACAAGCCAAAAAAAGGATCTTTAGACCCTAAATTAGGTCAGAAATACACAATTAAGGTAGAAAAACTTACACATGGAGGATCAGGATTGGCTCATATTGAGGGCATTCCTGTGTTTATACCCGGATCCTTGCCAGGACAGGAGGTCGAAATCACAATAGAAAAGAACAAGGGTAATTTTGCTGAGGGAAAGGTGGGCAGAGTAACAAAAAAGTCTTTTGATGAGGTTCAGCCCAAGTGTAGCCATTGTCATGACTGTGGGGGATGTGTTTGGCAAAATCTGCCTTATAACAAGCAGATTGAGTACAAGGAAGAGATAGTCAGAGAGACTTTGGAGCATTTGACCCCTGTTGGAGAGGAATTAAGAAAACAGCTCCCCGGAAGAGTCCTTAAGATAATCCCAAGTCCCCAAGTCTTCCACTATAGAAATAAGTTGGAACTTCACTTTGGGTTTTCCAATATCCGCAAAACAGAGTCCAAGGGAAAGACCAAATACATAGATGAAAATCCAACTGTCGGTTTCCATCAACCTGGGGAGTGGGCAACTGTAATGCCAATTAGAGAATGTCATTTATATGATGAACAATTGCCGTCGCTTCTTTCTGATGTGCACGACTTTTTGGAGCGAACAAAACTTGCTGTCTACAATCCAAAGACCCAGAAAGGACTATTGCGAACCCTCCTTCTCAGGCGCGGCATAAATACTGGCGAAAATATGATTGGTTTTATTGTAAAAGCAAGAAAACGTGAACTGGAACCTCTGTTTCAACATTTTATGGAGTTCGGAGGAAGGTCAGGACTCAAATCTCTATTGGTTATAGAAAACTTAGGTGCCAACGAAAGACCGGACCATCCAAAAATTCATTCTCTTGTTGGTGAGCCATATATAAAGGAGAGACTTTTTGATTTGGAGTTTGAAATCTCTCCGTTCTCATTCTTCCAAACAAATACTTCCGGTGCAGAAAAACTATATAAGGCTATTGCTGATGGTGCTGATTTGGGTCCGCGTGACATAGTTCTAGATGCTTATTGCGGAATGGGAACAATCGGACAATATCTTTCCCGCTTTTGCCAAAAAGTTATTGGAGTAGAGAGCCACCCATCAGCGGTTGAAGATGCACTTAAAAGTGCAGGCAAAAACCGAATTGGGAATATCAGTTTTTATAAAGGGAGAACAGAACAAGTTCTGTCCGGCCAGCTTAAACCCGGAGGAAAGTATGAGTTTACAACGATAATCGTCGATCCTCCTCGTACGGGAATGCATCCTAAAGCTCGCGCAGCTGTCCTTGCTCACAATCCTGAGAAAATTGTTTATGTTTCATGCAACACGGCAACACTTGCACGCGATTTAGGAGAATTTTTGAAGAACGGATTCGAGCTACGTTCAGTTCAACCCGTAGACATGTTCCCACACACGGCACACATAGAGACTGTTAGTGTTCTGCAACGTAAATAGAATGTTGGGGGTCACGGGTCACAGGTCACGAGACTCGTGACTCACGACGCGCGACCCCCAATATTTCAAAGGATGAGATTAAGGTCAATTATTAAAGCAAATCATCAATTACTTTCTTGAAGTTTTCTATTGGCTGTGCGCCGGAAACTAGTGCAGCTTTATTTTTCTTCATATTGACAACAATGTTACCGGGAGTTCCACGGACGCCGCCGGCGGATCCGCCTGCCATCTGGTCTTTTACTTTCTGTTCGAATTTGTTGCTGTCCAAACATTCAGTGAACTTAGCTTCATCAAGTCCGATCTCTTTCGCGTAAGCAGCAAGTTGGGTTTTGTCAGCTCCCTTTTCGAAGATGACGTCGCCCATTGCGAAGAACTTGTCAGCTCCTCCCATTTCACCTGCGCATTCTGTAGCTTCGGAAGCTTTCTGTGCGTTGGGGTGGAATGAAAGAGGGAAGTGCCTGATTACCCAGTTAACCTTGCCCTCATAGTCAGTCATTAACTGTTCCATTGTGTTATGATTTTTTTTGCAGAATGGACATTCGAAATCTGTGTATTCAACAATAGTGATTTGTGCGTCTTTGTCACCTTTGACGTAATCGTCATCACCAACAGGAGGCATATCGTCAATATTTGCTTCAGGAGGAGCGGGTGGTTCAGGTGCTGGATCGTCCGCAACTACCCTATCATTGTTTCCTGAAGGAGCAGAACTGTTCATGCCCGTAGCTACACCGTACCCGACTATGATGCCGATTAGTGCTAGTGAAACTGCGAACCATGGATTGCCATTTGAAGACATAATTTATGTGGGGAAAAAAGTGTTAATAAAAATAAAGACAGTGGTTGAGATTCTGACAGATTAGGTTCCAAGGGGCAAATCTCTAGAAACCCCTTTGATAAGCGAAATAATGAGAATTGACGAAAATAAATATAATTGGGTCATGCCACAAGCCCCGCTTTCGCGGGGCTTGTAGGTATGAAATGGCGCGGTTGGTTCACTCCAAATCATTCTGTCAACAATCGGAATTATTGACTGCAGGACTTGCTTCCGCAACCACATCCTTTTTTAGGTTCAGCAGAAGAAGCTTTTTGCGGAGCCTTTGAATTGCATGAACATTCCACTCCGTTTTGCGCGCAAGCTGCTGCACCGGTTGCAGCTTCGTTTGCTTGGGTCTTCTGTGAGTAAATCATAAGCATGGGGGTAATTATTAGAGCAAGAGCTATTAAATATTTCATAATTAAATAGGGAAAAAATAAGTAAAAGAAATAAAGACGCGAACAAGCGTCAGTTCAGAAAAATATCCATGGTTTACGTTCGCAAAATGATCGTGCCTACAAGCGGGGGAGCGTTGGCACGGGCTCCGGGATCAATAAATGCAATTGGATTATCCAGGATATTATTAAGTGCAAACTTAATCGAATCAGCTGGTACAGTTGCAGAAATAATGATGGGATCCGTCTTCAAGTTTCCTGCATCCTTAAGTGCATAACTTTCACTATCAGAGTAACATTCTCCGCATGGCATTCTCTGATGGTCTGTCACCTCATCCATGTTTCCCATGGGCATCATCATACTTACCTGCATCGGACAAACTCCAAGGGTGGTTGAGATTAGAGTGGCCAGCAGGGTCAGTTTTGTTAGTGGCACGGGAAAGTTAAAAGTGAATAGTGAATAGTTAAAAGTGATTATCTATTAGATAGTCCTACGACCTTAAGAAGCTCCTTAATGAATTTATCACGGGAGGTCTTGGATGCCAATTTCTTGGGTGCGCAGGTGTTCATATGGCTTTCTAAGATTGTTCCCTGAACGTATTTAACATGCCCTTTCATAGCCAGAGCAATCTCCAAAAGCTTCGGGCAATATTCATCAGCTTCAATCATTTCTTCAAGCTTAGCACTCAGGCCGTTAAGCCTCTTGAGCCCCGAGATTGCCTTCTTTTTATGAGTGGGGAGCATAAGTAAGTACCCATAGGGGGTATGGGTATTATATATTATGATGATGTGTTAGGTCAATAGTCAGGGGCAATATTTATATCAACAAATGCAGCCCTCCCCCCGGGGTGGGGTATGGGCTCAGGGTGGCGGGTCGTCAGTATTGTGTCAGCACCTGAACCCCCGTCAATACCTCCCCGCGTAAAAACTATTTATACACTCGACGCCCCGTAAGACGTTCCAGCCTCAAAGCGATTTGGGGCGCCCGATTTAGTACCGGTTGAAGAAATATCCAAAAAGAAAGCTGAGGATGGAGAGGGTGCATTAGTGTTGGTTCGTGGTCATACAAGCAAGGGATGGTTCCTTGCCATAGCGGAGTTGGACAAGAAGGGTAAGGCTATCAACTATGGACAACCGTATTTCTACTTCGAAGATGTAAAGAGGAGAAAGAGGAAGAGGAAAATATAGTTCGACATACTCGATATTTCGCTTACTGATCACCTTTATTTGGGGTCATATACTTTCGTTAACAAAAATAATGACATCAAAAAAAATATCAGTAACCTATATCCATGGAATACGCACCACTTGCAACGGAACTCAATGAGATTCTGGAACAGGGGTGTCCTATTGCTTATGCATCACTTTCCGAAAGAGGAAGACGAATGTATTTTCCATATAAAGGAATATTAGGTCAGACTGCGGAAGCGGAGGGAGCGAAGATCAATGCAACAATTGGAATTGCTTTGGATGAACGAGAAAAACCGTTGGCTCTCCAATCAATATCTCAGCAGTTTACCCATGACGAGAGAGACACTCTTACATACGCTTCAAGTTTTGGAAAAAAAGAACTAAGAGAAAAGTGGCATGAACTAATGCTCAAAAAAAATCCTTCTCTTCAAACCAAGACAAGCGTTCCGGTTGTTACAAATGGAATCACTCACGGACTGGATATCGCTGCAACGTTATTTGTAAACCCGGGCGACAATCTGATAATTACAGATAAGTACTGGGGCAATTACAAACTCTTATTAAATGGAAGATATGGAGCTGAGTTTAAAGAGTTTAATACTTTTGTTGACGAAGGTTTTGATACCGGAGCATTTACAGAAGCTCTCGTGGAAACCCCGGGTCCAAAAAAAATTGTGATTCTAAATTTTCCAAACAATCCCTCCGGTTATTCACCGACTGAACATGAAGCGGAAGAAATAATTTCGATTCTGGTCAGGCGAGCCGAGGCAGGTGACAAGCTTTGCGTGATTCTGGACGATGCGTACTTCGGCCTTGTCTATCAGGATGAAATATATAAAGAGTCTTTGTTTGCCCGGCTTGCTAGCGCCCACGAAAACATACTTGCAGTGAAGTTAGACGGGGCCTCGAAAGAGGAATATGTGTGGGGACTGCGAGTTTGTTTCATTACTTTCGCTTCAAAAAACTTCAGTGCATATGCCGCGGAAGCTCTTGAGTACAAGGCTGCTGGAACAGTGCGCGCAAGCGTGTCCAATGTATCGCATTTATCGCAAACAGCAGTTCTTCAGGGCCTGAATTCGGTTAATTATGAGTCGGAAAAGAAGGAGAAGTATGAACTTCTCAAAAGAAGGCACGAAGAAGTGAGGCGGGTACTTTCGGGACCGGAAGTATCTGAATACTACAAGCCGCTCCCATTCAATGCGGGGTATTTTATGTGCGTTCAGGTCAAAGAAGGACTGGATGCGGAAGAAGTAAGGAAAACATTATTGCGTGATTTTGATTGCGGAGTAATCGCAACCGGCAATTTACTCAGAATTGCATATTCATCTTTGCCAATTGCGCATATCGCGCCTCTGTTTGATAAATTAAATCAAACTTGCTCCAAATTAAGTAGCATTTCACAAGTATCTTCTGTAGTTTAACTCTCCTTTGATCTGGCCGCCCACAACAATGGCAACGCAACACCCGGACAATGCATGTGTTCCGTGGTGGAAAACAGATGAGTCAGCATTTATATCAACTCAAGATGAGATTGACGAACTTATCACTCTCTTTCGCGAGCTTCCGATGGATGAATACATGTGGGACTGGGAAGGAAAGTATGTTGATGAAGCTGTAGGGGAAAGAATTTACTCTCAGGCGAAAGATATGTTCGACAGCCGACCTCTTGGAAAAGATCTTCACCTTACTTTTCGCATTCCCGCGTTCGAGAACGGCAAAATGCACCGCATGGCTCGAGCATTTATGAACCTTCTCAGCCTGTCTGACCTTGGTCGTGAGATTAATGTGCCTGTTCCGCCGGTAAAAGAAATGTTTTTGCCGCTTACTACCGAAGCTGAGCAATTAATCAGAGTCAGAGATACATTCAAGAAGGTAGCCGAGTATCACAGGATGGTTTTTCATGATGGAGTAAGAATACATTCAGCTCTTCTTAATGAATTTCAGCTAACTCCTCTGGTTGAAGATGTGGATTCTATGTTTAGCATAGAGAAAATCTTAAAACCCTATTGGGAAACGCTTATCAAAGACAATATGGATCTGGGCAGAGTCGGCCAAAGAATTTTTCTTGCAAGATCCGACCCGGCGCTCAACTCCGGATTGGTTCCTGCAGTAATTGCAATAAAAACTGCGCTTAGTAAGTCATATAGATTGGGAGAAGAACTCGGTTTCCCCGTGTATCCGATAATCGGAACCGGATCTTTGCCATTCAGAGGAAGTGTTAATCCAAAATATACGGATACATTCATAGAACAATATTCCGGAGTCAGAACTTATTCAATCCAGTCGGCATTCAGATACGATTATCCTTTGGAAGATGTAAGAAGAGCTTTGGAAACAATGAAATCAGAAGTTCCGCAAAGAAAAGTACAACATGTTGATGAGAGCGACATAAGTTCGCTCAAAGTAATTGCAAATACTTTCTCAGACGCGTGGAAACCTACGGTCGAAAGTCTGGCTCCGCTTATTAATCGCCTTGCAGAATTTATTCCGGGACGCCGTGAAAGGTTGTTGCACATCGGATTGTTTGGTTACAGCAGGGGAATAGGGAATGTTACTCTGCCGCGCGCCATCAAGTTCACCGCAGCATTCTATTCGATTGGAATTCCTCCCGAGATTGTTTCCACAGGAAGGGGACTGAGGGCTATTAAAAGATATGGACTGAATGACGTGCTTGAAAAGTATTATCCTGCGCTTAGAACTGATCTGGAACATGCCGGTAAATACTTCAATAGAGAGAATCTGGAACTAGCTGCATCGTCAGAACAAGTCTTCAGCGATATTAAAGAGGACGTTGCAGGAGTCGAAGAGTTCTTGGGCAAAGAACTTGGTCCGCAAAAACCGCATCACATGATTCACAGGAACATTACATCCAATATTTATCACAGGCTCAAAGAACAGTCGGTCGATAAAGAGGCACTGATGCACGATATCGTTGAAGCCGCGAAGATCAGAAGGAGTTTGGGGTGAAGTCACAAATAAATTAATTCTGATCAAATCTATCTCTTCTCATGCAGCACTTTTTATATTTTCTTTCGCTGCCGCAGTGGCAATCTTCATTTCTTCCTGGGGTTTTCTTTTTACGCATGTATGTAGTTGCCTGATTGTATGATCTAGTGTTTCTAGCTCGTCTACTGGTTCCGGTGGATGAGTCGGTACTTACAACAAAGACTGGCACTTTTGAAAATTTCGCTGCACCAAATGTCGAGAAAATTGCATCCGTTACAGCCTGATAAATCGAGTTCATTGCAATTGGTGGGAATTCCTTTTTCATTTTTAATCTGTCAATTATCGCGTCTACAAAGCATGGATACAGTCTCGTAGTTTGGTGCCTTAATCTCATCCATTCAATTCTTTTTCCTGTTTCATCATCTTCAAGCTCTTCCGGTATTGCAATTAGCGGTTCGTTTTCCATTATCCCCAATTTTGTTATTGCACCGCGGACAATTTGTAGTAATTGAAAATATCTGGATTGCAGATTAATCTCCTTTGTTTTCGATTTCATTGTTTTGGCCTTCTCTTTCAAAACTTCGAACATCCCAAGTAATGATTCTTCATTTAATTCATCAATATTTCTTCCACATTGAAGCACAGCCTCGCGCATTGTTGCTAGTCGATCAATCTCTTGTTGAGTAATTTTTTCACTAGATAGTGGCTGAAGTACTTCTGGAAACTGCAGATCCGTCCATTGCTCTGCTGACCATATTGCTTCTGGATCTAGTTGATTCAGGGCTCTGCCAATTTTTGCATGTTCTTTACTATTGGAACCGTGAAATGCCGGTCCTTGAAGATCAGATTTAATAATATGATTGCACATTTGAACAACTGATTCGTCTCTATAAGCAAGAAGCGGGGACCATGGGTGTCCCACTGCATTATCAACAACCTCATCTAACTGGGGAAGTTCCATTGTGGCATTCTATGAAGCGAAATGGGGTTTAGTCAAAGAATTGAACAACTTTTTGTATCTGTTCCGCTTTGGAGCGGAACGTCTTACGGGTTGTATTAAAGCCAAAAAGTCTAAGTCGTAAAAAGATTATTTTGAGGAGGTATTGACTAAGAATTTTGAGAGAAGCACCATATGTAACTACCGCCCCGCCACCCTGAAGCTTAACCCACCCCAGGGGGGAGGATGCATCAAGAGGTAGGTTTTTTAGTTTCCACAAGCTCAAGTACTCCATATAATTCATCGTAAGGCCCGTTCGTCTAGTGGTTAGGACGCAAGGTTCTCATCCTTGTAACAGGGGTTCGATTCCCCTACGGGCTACCACTCGACTCGGCGCTGCGCGCCTCGCTCGTGATCTCGCCCCTCGATAAGCTCGGGGCTCGACCATTTGTCGCGCCGAGGTGAGTGTCCCGAGTGAGGAGCCGTAACAGAGTGGAGGCGACGAATCGAGGGGCATTCTGTATAATCAAATACCATGCCTTTCTACTTTTATATTGCTCGTTGCTCAAATGAATCCCTTTATTCCGGTGCATGCAAAGACATTAAATCCAGAGAAGCTGCTCACAATGCTGGAAAAGGCGCAAAATACACACGAGCTCATAGACCCGTGAAGATTATTTATTATGAAACCTTCGATACATTGGCAGAAGCCATGAGACGTGAAGCTCAAGTGAAAACATGGAGTAAGATAAAAAAAGAGCGATTGGCATGTGGTTCTCATCCAACAAAAGATTGAAGGGCTTTAGCAAGATTGAGAAAGAACAAATGCTACCCATTGACAAGTAAACCAAACATAATCATAGTGTGCCAACTATATGAGTGGCGATGCCATTGAGAAAGGCGCACTTCGATACAGACACAGTAGCCACCCTGATGCAAGCGTTGTTATTCCTGCGTGGAATGAAGAGCGTCATATTGGACAAACTCTTAGTTCGGTCGCCAGGGCACGGGAGGCAAGCAAGCACAAAGTTGAAGTAGTTATTGTAGATAATGGAAGCGGTGATGATACCGTGGGAATTGCAGAACATGCCGGAGCAAGGGTTGTATCTGAACCGCAGAAAGGAGTTTCGCATGCCAGACAACGCGGGCTGGAGGAGGCGGAAGCACCGGTACTAATAGGTACTGACTGCGACACGGAAGTGCCTGAACAATGGGTAGATTTACACATGCGCCATTATGATGATCCTGATGTAGTTGGTGTCGATGGGCGATATCGTTTCGATCGTGTTCATCCGTTCTTCCGCGGATATAAAGCGGGTGCGGCAGTTGTGCAAAGTGCTTTTCGTCTTTTGCGTTCGATTGGAGTTGTAGAGGAAGAGCATCCGGATCACGGTCAGACAGGTGCGAACTTTTCGTATCGCAGAGAAGAAGCACTGCGGTTTGGGTATGAACCCGGTAGGGATCTTGGAGAGGATATGATTCTAGGGATGAAACTGGAAGATCTTGGAAGGATTGTTCATGATAAATCTGAGGAAATGTGTGTAGTAACAAGCGGCCGTCGGTATCAGCGTACAAGAGAAATTGCTAAGCTTGCAAAGCGCAAAGTTCTCTTGCTGATAAAAGGACAGTTATACAAGCGTATACACACGGCGATGAATTTTGAGGATTATCGTGATTAAAAACAAAAGCTTAATTCTTGCCAAACAGCCATTTCCACTATAGGATTTTGAGCTATGCGCATCTTTGCACTCGAAACTGATATCGAGAAGATAAAGGCCCGCTTCCTTCATTCCGGTGAGAGCGAGGTGCTCACGACGCGCTTTCATATACTTTCCTTCGTTTTCGCGATCATAAAAGAAATAGTTCTTACAGTTATGTTGGGAATTTTTGGTCTGATTGGGCTATTGCTTAGTTGGCCACAAGCGTGGGTTTGGGGAACTATCGGAGTTGTGTTTGGAGCAGTAGTGCTCCCAAGGCTTGTTAAGTTCTATATCGACTGGATGTTCGATTTTATAATGATCACCACGGATAAAGTTTTGCTGGTAGATCAAACATCTGTCTTCAAGCGAGAAATCAAACCAATACATCTGGAGAACATTGGGGGAGTAAGTACCGAGACTCAGTTCTGGGATATTTTTAAATTCGGAGCGCTTTGTCTTCACTTAAAAGAAGGGTTGGGAGGACAAAGTATTACAAAGAAGTATGTTCCATATGCAGGACGTGTAGCAGGCATACTTTCTGATGTGGTTACCGCGTATCAAAGGCGACAACCTTCTCAGCAGAAGCCGCCGGCTGGTGGATTTGTTCCACAACCAAAGACAAAGCAACCGCAGGTGGTCACTGTTGGTTAACGGTAAAAAGTGAAAAGTTAAAAGTTAAAAATGAAAAGTGATTTTTAAAAAACACTTTTAACTCTTCACTTTTAACTTTTAACTTAGTTCACTTCCTGCAATGCCGCAAGCTTCACTTCTCCTTTTGCATACGCAAAAAGAAGTAGTCGCATTGCATCAGATAAACTTAGTCTGTCTCTTTTGGCTTGCCTGATAACAGCGGCTTTGAGTCTGGGGTCTAAACGGATAGTAAGGTGCGGAGTGATCATAGGGTTATTAGGAAGTGGAGATAAAAAATCTGCGTAATCTGTGTAATCTGCGTAATCAGTGGTTCAGACAGTGTATGTACATTGTACATACAGTCCCCCGGGCACCGTCAACCCCCATCTCGTTTGAGACAAGGGTTTTGGTGGTGTAGTTCAGAAAATTTATTGGTTATCGGATTACCAGTGACAATCTTAGAAGCTTCTGCCTCCGCGACGTCGCCGGCGTTCCGGTTTGCATTTGATCTGTGTGGAAAACGCGTCCGGGAAGTGAACCCAATTGTCGGAATACAGCGGTTCCCCGGTTCCATCTTCGATGCGAACGGTCGCTAACTCTTCGCAATGATCCCGTTCGAACGCCATCTGGTACGCTCCCACGACAATTTGCTGTAGGCGTGGTAGAGTTTCGTCGCCGAGCCATCGCATTGTCTCGCGGAAGCTTGCGTGCTGAGAAGCGTTCGAAACATTGCTGTCGGACAAACTGTCGTAGCACTCATCGCACATAGCCCGCCAAGGCTCGTTTGCGTGGTCGCAATTGAAGCAAACTCGCGGCGCGGACCTCTTGCACGGTTCGAACTTCCACTCGTCCGGCGTCGCCAAGTTCCCGGTGAGCTTGCAGCACCTGAGCAGGAAACAGTCGTCGAGCCTGAGGTTGACGAGGGCGATGGTTTTGTCTTCGCTGCTCACCACCTTCTTGAGCCAAACTTGGTCCGGCAACAGAAGCGATGTTTCATCTGCGATGCGACCGGTTTCGTTGTAGCCGTTATCGGTCGAATCGTCAGCTCTGAAATCGGAAGGACTGCCAGTTAGCCAGTCGTCACCGTCTTGACCCACGTCCATATCATCGGGATCGAACGTTTCTTCCGGATCTCCGTCGCAGAATCGCGTGCATGACTCGTAGTCGTGCCCGCGGGCATCTGCCTCGTCGACGGCAAGGTTGATTGCTTCAATGATTCTCCCGCGGGTATGCCCGTTCAGCGGATGATGAAACTCCGTTTGCTTCATTACCCGCCACCCTTCCGGTTCTACTTCGGCACGCTCATGCAGGGCGGGGAGCGTATCCTGGCAGGAGTGGCACTTCTTTTTCCAATAGGGGTTATGAACACCGCATCCGGATCGCGGGCAATCACTCAGGTTTTCGGTGTTCGGGAAATGTAACAGTTGACGCCCATCTTGCATGGTGATGAGCTTACAGCCCAATATCACCAATGCACCGTTGAATTCCACGTCGCACAGGGCTTTTACATCCCTGCCAAGCGATCCAAGATTGTGTTGGCTTACTTTGACTCCGGTTATTCGGGTATTCGTGGTCAACAAAACACTCCTCCTTGGCCGTCCGTGCGGCCTGTCGATCGAGAAACTGAAAGCTGTGAAAGAACTACACCACTTGTATTAAACGGTAACAAGGTAGGGGAGCACCAATAGAAACTATTCATAATTCTTGACAAAAATCCAATAACAGTCTATTTTGATAACTTTAATCATGAACAAAGAAGCTTTTGACCGGCTGATAACAGAAATCGTTGATGGTCCAATAGATGACACTTGTGGTGCTATGGGTATATGCCAAAGTATCAGATGGCGAATGCATGAATCAGGATTTAGAAGATTAGCTTCTGAGCATATAACAGAAGATCTGCCTGGTTTTATGGCAATTTCCGGTCTTCCCCCAGATGATCTATTGCATGGAGCTTCAGAAGGACAAACTTTGGAAGATACGAATCTCGAAAGTATGGTCAATGACATTGCCGAAGCAATTACTACTTACTATTTAAGACGGACAGTACTTTCAGAGCGCATTGATCTAATTGATTCTTCTTTAACGCAACTTGATTTACGACATCTATACGCAGACGAGTTTCCCTTCGAGATACCTCATCCCAATTTAAAGAGGGAAATTGTTCTAGAAGGAATAGATACTTTTATAAGGGATCTAATAAATCATGTAGTCAGCGAGGTGTTTATTGATAAAGAATGGGAACCTCTCAAGAATAATCATACCTTTGTAGAGAAAGTAGTAGCAGAAAGATTGCTTGGAGACATCAGAGACATTAATAGAGGTATTCGTTTTACAGTTTCGGACGAAGAGATGATGGCAGGAGTAGGAGTAGATCCTTTGGAAGATGAAGAGCCGTGGCTGGATGTATAGAATTAGGATCATCTTGCAACCATTCTTTTCTCTGCCTTCTTTTCCCTAAGCCTGTTTGCGAATCTGTGTGCTTCGTTCCTCAGTCTCATCAGTAAAAAGATTGCTTGAGATTCTTTTTTAAATGGAATTGGATGAGAAGATCCTGGAATAAATATCTCTTCTTCACGTTTTGCAATTCCTATCAGGGGAATCTCCAGATTCATTTCCTTAAGAACTTCAGTGACAGTCGAGACTTGCCCTTTGCCTCCATCAATTACAAGAAGGTCTGGTTTAGAACTTAAAGAGACGTCAGTTTTATTTTTTGCAGTGTCATACATCAAAAAGATACCAAGGTGACTGAGAGAGTTTTCCTCAACAAACTTTTTAGTCTTCTCCATAAGAATCTTTGGCGCGTCATGAATATGACGGAACCCAATTTCAGAATAATATTCTTCTAGATTGAGTGCCGGATCAATAATTATATAAACTTTACCCTTTTTAACTTTCGATAGAACTTTGCGTGATAGAAACTGCCCCAGTTTATCTCCGCGGTAGTCAGGATTTACCCAAAGCGATTTAAGTTCTTGGGTTTTTTCCTTATTAATTATGTATCGAACAAATGCAACGATATCTTTGTCCTTACGTGCAACTGTAAAATCTTTGTAATCCAGATCCTCGTCGCTCAAGTCGCGTTCAGATTTAATTATTTCCGCTATCTTCTCCTGTTCTCCTTTTCTTGCTCTTCCAAAAGTGATTCCTTTGGTTTTCCACTTAACTTCTTCTTCCTTAAGGTTAACGACAAGGTATCGAAGTCTTCTCCTGAGCACTTCAGCAAGAGCTTTGTAGTCATCAATCTCTCCTTCCTTAAGAGTTCGAATTGTAAAGTGGCGGTAATGGTCATTTGCTGCCTTGCCGTTCTTGGCAACTGACATGCTTCCGACAGTTTCCGTCCCGCTTGTGTGCGAAATGTCATAACACTCGATGCGTTTGGGTACGTCAGACAGATTCAATTCAATCTTCAGCTCAGATAGAGCCAGTTCCGTGTTTTTGGCTGCAGCTTCCCATTTTGTCTCCAGCGCTTTCAGTTTTTCTTTTGCATTTTTCTCAGCCAGCGCCAGAAGCTTAGATTTATTTCCACGTTCAGCGGCGCGTAGTTCGATTGCGTGGCCTGATTGTTCACGCAACCATTCTCCGAGGAGCTGCGATAAACGAATCGCAGCTTCGTCGTCGGTGGTGTTATTAAGGTTTACACCAATAACTATTAGCGGTGGTATATCAGGCGACTCGGAATAATACTGCGGAATAAATTGAGCTAAAGACTCAGCTTCCGATTCTGCAAATCCCGTAAGAGTCAGACTGAGCTCATCAATTACTTTCCCTGAACGCTGTTTAAAGAGAACTACTTGAGCCTTTCCATTAAGAACCGACATTCCTATCACATCCAAATCTTCATCGGAAGCATCGGAAACAAGTTGTTGTTCTTCCATTCTTTCAATCGCAGTAAGCGCGTCGCGCAACTTTGCAGCCCGCTCAAATTTCTTTTTAGTCGCAGCATTCTTCATCTCCTCAGTTAGTATTCTAATTGCAGGCTTGCGATCACCCTTAAGAAACTTAATCACGTTCTGAATACGGTCAAAGTATTCTTCCTGCGTCAGTTTTCCCATGCAAAGCCCGCAACACTCTCCGATCTGTTCTTCTAGGCACGGCTCGCCGCTAAGATCAGCTCCGCGGTTTAATGTTTCCAATGATTTCTTGCATGCTTTGTAAGGATAAATGGAATGAAGCATGTCCAAAGTTTTCCTGATGTCCATTTTTCCGGTAAACGGTCCGAATCCGATTGTGTCAGGCGCCACGCCTTTGCGGACTATCTCGATCTGCGGATAAGTCTCCTTTGAAATCTGAACATACAAGTAGCTTTTATCATCCTTCATCAGCACGTTGTACTTAGGTCTGTTCTCCTTAATCAGATTAGTCTCCAATATCAGCGCCTCAAGCTCCGAATTAGTCACTGTAACATCAAAGTCAGCTATCTGTTTGTGCATCATCTCCTTCCACGGGCCGGCTGATTTATCAGGTTCCTGTATATAGGATTTAAGCCTATTTCTCAGGCTCTTCGCCTTGCCGATGTAAATAACATTTCCGTTTTTGTCCATCCATTTATATATGCCGGGGTTCTCCGGCGCCTTTGCGACGCGTTTTTTTAGGTCTTTGAGATTTACATTCTTGTCATCTGCCATGCTAGGATTATATACCATGAAACCTCTCATCTCAGTCTGCATTTTGCAGTACAAAACACCGCTTGATTCGGTAGCTTGCGTCAGAAATCTGCAGAAGCAAACCATTGCTGATCAATTGGAGATAATACTGATCGACAATCATTCAGATGATGATTCGATTGGAATCATCAGAAACCGATTGAGTGATGTTCCAAATCTTAGAATAGTGGAAAGTGATAAAAATCGCGGCTTTGCACACGGCAATAATCTTGGAGCCAGATATGCAACAGGGGAATATATACTTATGCTCAATCCGGATACGCAACCGGAACCTGACGGGCTTGAGAAGTTGGTCGAAGTGCTCAAATCAGATCCATCAATCGGAATAATCGCTCCCAAACTGGTTTTTCCCGATGGAACAGTCAGAGATTCATATAGAACGTATCCGACAGTTATTGATCTGATAATCAAGAGATCTTTCCTTAAGCACATCTTCAAAGAAAGAATGAAAAAGTATCTTCAATATGATTCAAGTCCCAATAAAACACGCGACATTGACTGGGTGGTAGGTGCATTCATGCTCATGAGGAGAGATTTATTTGAAGAGATTGGAGGATTCGATTCCAGATACTTTCTTTTCCTTGAAGATACAGATCTTTGCAGAAAATGCTGGAACAAGGGGAAGAGGGTTCTTTATTACCCGCAAGTTGAGGCACTTGATGGCAAGCAAAGACTCAGCGGATCCAAGTTTAGGCATATGTTTACGAAGAAAACAGGGAGGATTCATATAGTTAGTGCAATTAAATATTTTAGGAAGTGGGGCTTTTCTTAAATGAGTGAGTAGTGGGTAGTGAGTAACACTACACACTACTCACTACCCACTTTGTGCGATACAAACTATCGTTTTTTATTGACGTCAATGTACATATTCCGTAGCCTTCCTTGGAACTATGGACAATATCCAGCTTACAGCCCAGGCCAGAAAACCCGATATCAAGGCAAATTCGCTTAGAAAAGAAGGAAATGTACCCTGTATGCTTTATGGCAATGATACGGAAAATGTGGCTCTAATTTGCTCTCACAAGGAGATTTTGAAGGCATATGCAACAGCTGGAAAGAGCACTCTTGTTGATCTGGATGCTGCTGGAAAAAAGGTACCAGTGCTGTTCCATGCTTTGGATTTTGATCCTGTTACAGACAACATAATCCACGCTGATTTTTATGCAGTGGATATGAAGAAAGAGATTGAAGCCGAAGTTCCAATTAAGTTCGAAGGCGAGGCACCTGCTGTGAAAGAATTGGGAGGAATCTTCTTCGTACCGCAAGATCAGGTTAAAGTTAAATGTCTGCCAACCAATTTGCCCCACGAGCTTATTGCGAACATCGAAACTTTGGTTGAGTTTGGAGATGCTTTGCATGTATCCATTATTCAAGTACCGGAAGGCGTTGTAATTCTTGATGATCCTGAAGCGGTAATTGCAACAGTTCAGGAACCAAGGAAAGAAGAGGTGGTGGAAGTTGCTCCTGCAGAAGGAGAAGAGGGAGCTGAAGGCGCAGTAGCTGAAGGCGAAGCGGCTGAAGGCACAGAAGGGGAGAAGGCAGAGGGAGACGCGAAAGAAGGTGAAGGAGGCGGGGAAGAGAAGAAAGAGGCATAATAAATTGAAAATTGAAAGTGGAAAGTGGAAAATGCTCCTGATAGTTAAGAATAATAATTTTCAATTTACCACTTACAATTTACCATTCTCTTTGTGTCTATCTTTGAACGCCTCCTACTCTTCATTGTTCTAATAGTCTGCATTGTTGCAGGAGTTTTTTTGCTTGCTCATATTCCATCTAGCTCAAAGTTCATTGCTGTAGATAAAAATCCTATAAAAGAGGTCATAAGTTTTGATTTGCCGGACATGTCATCACCAATAAAGGATGCAATCTCGCGCTTAAGCATGGTTCCATTCTCAAAGAGAGAAAATAAAATGATTGCTGTTGTTATAGAAAATCACGAAGATGCACGTCCTCATCATAGAGGACTCAATTCAGCTCTTATGATTCAGGAGCATATGGTGGAAGGATTGATATCCAGATTTGTTGCATTCTATGACCTTAGAACAATGCCCGATTTGATTGGTCCGGTAAGATCTTTGCGCCCATATTTCATCGATTCAATTATTCCTCTTTCGAATGTATTTCTTCATGCAGGAGGAAGTCCGGAAGCAATCCTTAGAGTTGAAGGCGATCCGAATCTAACATCAATTAATGGTTTATATCTGGATGATAACTTTAAAAAGGATCCAGAATATTTCAGATTACCTGGAATCCCGGCTCCGCATGATTTGTTTACCGGAAAAGATACTGTGATTGGAATGATTCCGTCGGATGCTAGTACTTTTGCCTGGCCTCCTTATAAAACCGGAGGAGCCAGAAGTGGCTCAGGTGCGAAATTAGTTAGAATTAATTTCTTTAATCAGGATCATAACGTTAGATTCGAGTTCAAGCGTTCATCAGGAAATTATATTAGAGTTAATGGAGGTGCAGTCAGTCCAGCTAAACCAAGAAATGTAATTGTTCTGGAAATGCCGATTAAAGGAGAGGGGGAGTACGGCAGGCTAGACATTGATACAGTTGGAAAAGGACCAGTAATACTATTTAGGTCAGGACGTATCTACCATGGCAAATGGATTAGATCTAATTTAGACGAGTGGTTTGAGTTTGAAGATATAAATGGAGAGCAAATGGTGTTTGCACAAGGTCAGACTTGGATGATGGCTGTACCAAGCTTAGGAAGAGTGAGTTGGGAATAGCGACCTCACCCCCCGGCCCCCTCTCCTTCAACACCTCTCAGATATTGATCAAATCGAATTATTTAGTTGTCAATGTATTTATTAAGGCCTACAAGGAGAGGGGGAGAACTTGCTTGAGGCAAGTAAGCCCCTCTCCTGGCAGGCAGGCGGGGATGGTAGGAGAGGGGTTTGGGGTGAGGTCGCTAATTACTCCCTCAAAAACTCAGGAATGATCAGTGGTTCCTTAAGTTCCGGCAACTCTTCAACAAGCTCTAGATCTTCCAGTGCAATTTTGCCTACATAAAGACGTCTTAAGTCTCCACCGTTCGCAAGAAATTTTTCGATTGAGAGAAATCCTCTAAGGTATACGACTCCTTTGGTAAATCCTCCGCGTTCTGATGTATCTCCAAGGCCTCGTTTAATTGCAATTGCCTGAGTCATTGCTTTTTCACGGGAATAACCGAGTTCATCCGACAGATATGCTCTGGTGTCTGCGAATGAATGGTCTAGTCCGAATTCAATTCCGAGTACATTTCTTGGGGCGTTGAATTTTTTCTCGTGATGCGGAGATAAAACTCCATTCTGATTGTGAATCGCAAGGCCTTCCTGAGTGTCTATGTACTTTGCACATCCTCTTCTAAGAAGTGCGTAGGGTTGATGTGCTCCATTCTCCGAAGTTAATACATGAGTTTCAATTTCATGCGCAATAAGAGATGCAACATGAGTTTTTTCAAACATTGCACCCTCTCGAATGTATATATTCTTGCCGCCGACCGTGCAATCGGCCACTAACTTGGGACGGATAGATACTTTCCAATCTTCCAATGTGTATTTTTCGAGCACCTCTTCAAAAATCTTTTTTACTTCGTCCGGATTCAGCTGTTTACTTAGAGGCTCCGGAAGATCGCAGGCTCTTCTTCTGTCCAAAATCTTCTTAGCAGACTTAATCAGTTTTCCTGTGGGTTCTCCGAAAAGTTTTTTAGATTCTTCTGTGAAATTACCAGCATCTCCACGTGTTTTTAGAAGTTTAATTCTTTGTAAAAGCTCTCGTCGCTTCTTTTCCAGCAGTTCGCCAAGTGGAGAGCTGTGTTGCAATGGAGTAGACAGCTTTTTTTCAATTTCATTAAGATCCAATGCAACTTCCGGATAAATAAAAGTGGGATTGTAACGCATGTCTTCGATTAATCTTTGTCTTTCCTCAGATAAGTTTATCGGTTTAAGGTATTTAATAATCAAAAGATCCCGATCCAGTTGAGCTAGCGTGTTATCCATAGCTCTCAAGTCAGTTTTAACTGCAGACTCCATGGGCTTCCCTCCTGAATCCTTAGAAGGATCTATAAGGAATGGTCCAAGATCACGTTTTCCAATAATTGCCTGCACATCATCCGATGGAACATCCTTTTTTATTACCAATGTTTGGATTTTTTCACCACCCAAAGAAAATTTAACTTTGTAAGTATCTTCGGTTTTATCTTTTACTTTCGCTGCTCCCTTTTCTACCAATTTATCCAGCAATTCGGGTGCAAAAATCGTTCTTTCTTTTCCTGGAGATATCAAACAAGGTACAGAAATAGTTTCTCCTGATCCTGTTACTTCGATAATTTCGTGAGTACCAAGTACTGGCTTGGAGTCATCTTCGATTTTTTCTTCGGATTTCTTTTCACCAAACAAGTCTTTGCTCATTCTTACTCCCTTTTCAGGGGACCCGACTTTAAGGCCTTTTACCCTTTCCAATCTTGATTTAAGCGGCGCAAGATTTGCAAGCTGAACCATCAGTCCTCCGCGAGCGTTAACTTCCAGAACCGCGGGGCCGAGATTTTGATCAATAGTAATATCAACGGCTAGATATCCAACGTTGGTCAGGTACTGAATCTTAGAACTGATATTTAAAATATCATCCCAATAAGGTAACTCAACTCCGGATACAGATCCTCCATGTGGTAATTCTTTGATTATTCCGTGGTATTGTGCGCCATGAGTTGTTACACCTTTCGAAATATCAATTCCAATTCCGATGCCTCCAAGGTGGATATTGGCTTTGCCATCACTTTCTTTGGTCGGAATTCTTATCATCGCCATAACCGGTACCAAATTAAAGACAATTACACGAATATCGGGAAGTCCCGCCGGACGAAATCGGGATAAGCTCTCGTGTGGGATGAGAATCTGTTCGAAAAATGCAGTATCGCGGCGTCCTCCTAAGGAAAACTTCCCGTCAATAATATCTTCTATATGTTGTTCTAGTTCTTTGTTGGGAACCGGAATCTTACCGTTTTTCAGGAATCTTCCCTGCTTATTTCTTCCCTTCAAAACAATTATTCCTTCTCCGCCAAAACCAAAGTTAGGTTTAAGCACGCACTCATCTGGCAATTGCTTGAAGTCGAATTGCCTGAGCTGTTGTCTGCTTTCAAGTCTTGCATAAATCTTTGCGGCTGGGATACCACGAGCCATCAGAAAAGCTTTAGTTTTAAGTTTATCATCAGCAAAGGCCATCGCTTTCTTTGGATTGAAAGGTTTGATGTACAAAAGGTTGCGTGCGTTAATGCCTAGAATGCCAGATCGGAAAATAGTTCTTAATTGCATAGTTGAAGTTGTCTATAGAGTACTGGAATATCGAATAAGTGAGTAGTGGGTAGTGAGTAGTCTACACACTACACACTACTCACTCGAATGCACGAATTAACATAAAAATTTAGGCGATTATTCTTCTTGGAGATGACTCAAAACTTCTTTGAACCTGAAGTATTCAACCAGTCTAAGGCCTGTCCATTTTCCAAGCCCCGCATCAACGACAATAGTCAGCAAGATCACCTCCGGATACGCAAGGAGGAATGACTGGAGGAAAGGTCGGGATACTATAAAAACACAAATCAATGCAGCAAGAATTGTTTCACCAATTCCGATTGTTGCACCAATGAATCCTTCTTCCGCTTTCATTGTAAGAAAACTTTCTGCCAGCGTGGACATAATAAGGAGAATAAAAATCGTATCTCGTCCAAAAGTAATATCCAAAGAGGCGCCAATTCCCAAAAGAATCAGCAGGGTTATACTTACCACAGTCAGCACGATGGCAACTCGCGGTATATATAAGAGGCGCCATTTTCTTAGAAGCTCTCTGGTTAAATATCCTGTGATAAGAATAAACAATATAAAGAGGAGTCCTATTTGCCAGCCAAGAGCCAAAAAGCTCAGGGCCACCACAGAAGGTGTATAAAGTCCGAACGTTGTAATTCCAATAACTTGCTTAAGAAAAGCAATGATCATCGCAATTACCGGCAAGAGCAAAAGAAGAATAACAATTTGGCTTGATACTCCGTGTGTGAGCATGTAGTTGACCAAGGAAGACATTAAGTTCCATGGGCGAATCATGGTCGAAGACTCATCGATGATCAGGAAATCAATATCTCTTTGTTCTATATCCTCCAAGAAGGCATCAGTATTATTTGCTGCAATGAGAGGATTAATTGCTTCCTTTCTAGTTATTAATATTTGGTCAGGTTCAAGAACAGAGAACGGTCCGCGAACAGTTCTGGATAAAGTCTTAAGGCTCCTATCAGTTATCATTATTATTGTCTGATTTTCTATTCCGGCAGTTTTGCTCGGATCCGATTCTACCATTCGCATTAATGCCTGAAGTCCAGTAATGCCGTCTGTCCAGAGCACTATGGATTCCGCTCCAAAAAGTGCATTGGTCTTTTCGGAGAGAGCATTAAATATTGCTTCTTCCGTACTAACAGGCAATGTGGGACCGACGGGTTGTACTACTCTTAAATATACTCCTTCTTTAGCTGCAGTTTCCTGATGGAGTATCAGCTTATCTTGCGGAATGGTCGAGTCTGCAACCAGAGCAATCTTTCGTTCGAAAACAACTACAACCCTTTGAGTTTCTGCTTCCAGTTCTTCGCCGTCTATTACGGTATTGATAACTAATCGGATTGGAACAGTGCCGGTCTTCTCGGGCGTATACACAACCTCAACAGTGCGGCTTACGGGTTGGGGGATTCCTTCTATATACCAGCGATACTCAGTATTTTCACCAAGCCCTTTGCTTGATGAGGCATCAAGCACAAGGGTTCTGCCAACCATAATCTCCTCTGGTCCTGTGATTATCGGAGTCAGTGGTTCATCAGTAAGCCTCTCCGGCTGTTGGGCTGAAGTGGTGGTTGTAATTAGGATTGCGATGGCGAAGATGGTGGTAAGCAGTCTATGCATTGGTGGTATTGTATATTAAAGATAGAACAAATGGCAGATTAGCAGATTGGCAATTAGCAGATTAGCTCACAATTTCATTGCTATTGCATATAGAGCTAATCAGCTAATCTGCTAATCAGCTATTTGCTGTTAATTACTTCTTCGACCTCCTCCCAGTTCGTAGCTCTTTGTACTTCTTTATCTGAGGCTCCAATTTCTCTATACATCTGTCCACAGCTTCGACGGGATCCGGTCTTCTGGACTCAGCCCTCAGAACCTTCCCGGGCAACTCCACGGTCATGGACACTTTCATCTTATCTCGACCTTTCTTTGTGCTCCTTGCGTCAGCATCGATTCTAATTGATGAACTCTCATCTTTAATACGCTTGCAGTAAGTGGCCATTTTTCCCACTTTCCTGGCGATTTGAAGCAGTTGACGATCGGAATAAACAAAACCTTTTTCTAAGTGGAGGATGTTCATAAGAAGAATGTTAGATGGTAGGGGATAGGTTGGGGACAGAATACCATAAAAATAAATGCACCTCTTTAATGCACCCTCCCCCCAGCCTTCGCATAGCGAAGGCTGCCATCCGAAGCCGCGAAGCGCGTAGGATGGCGTCTCTAGAATTGCGACGCTATGGCTACGGCTGACAGGCCCAGGGGCGGGGTATGAGCTCAGGGTGGGCGGGTCGCCAGTATTGTGTCAGTTACCAACCGGTCGTCAATACCCCCTCAAAAAAATCTTTCTATGACTTAGACTTTTCCGCATACCTAAGCCACAAAACTCGTTCCGCTCCAAAGCGGAACACTAGGTTCCTAAAATTCCCAAATTGTGTTATAATGAAAGCAACACTAATCTCAATAATATGGCACTTGAAGATCAAAGAGATGAAAATGAAAAAGCAGAGGTCAGCAGACCAATGGATTTGAGTGAAGCATTATCTTTGGATGATGCAACTGATGATGTTGGTAGTCAGGTGGATGCAATTGCAGGAAATGAAATGGCAGAAGTTGATTCTTATGAAGAGCATTTGGATGACGATGTAAGAGCTCGGGAAGGGTCAGCAATTGAGCGTGCCAATGCTCAACTAAGAGATCCGGAAAGCAAACGAGATCAGGCTATAGAAGTTGGGGATAGACTTAGGCGTGTTGAAGAGCTAATCAATGATTTAAACCAAAAAGCCTTGGAGCACAGAACTGCCAGTTGGTTTGAAAAATTGCCAATAGTCGAGAACGTCAGGTCGCACAATTTGGCTACGTGGGAGGCAGAGACAATAGATGAATTGCATGTGGAAGTAGAAGCTATTCGTGCACGGGCTGATAAGTATGGACTTGATACTGCAGACTTAGACGCATTACTGGACAAATTAAAAGCTATAAGGTGTCCGGGAGGAGTAAGAAAATGGTTGGCTACGTTGATGCCCGGATTCAGAACTGTTCATAGAGGTTTTAGATCTCATAGATTTTTACGCCTTAAGAGCAGCACGGGGAAATTGCGCAAGAGGATGATAAGAGGAGAGGAAGAACTTACGGAATTAGCAGCATAATATGAGTACAAACGGTCCATCAGAAGACGGCC
>CAZDKL010000008.1:0-20797 GCA_964506185.1 uncultured Candidatus Peribacteria bacterium | reverse complement strand
AATTTGCCGGATATTGATGCAGATGGGCCTGTTGAGTGGATAGATTTTAAAAATGCTGCTTAGACCTCTCCCCCTGGCCCCCTCTCCAATGGAGAGGGGGAATCTTAGTAGTATTCGGTATTAGCTTCCCCTCCTCCTTTGGAGGAGGGGTTAGGGGTGGAGGGATTTGAGTAAATAGCCCATTTGTGCTATAATTTAACCGTAAAACAAACATTTACCCCTCAATGTTATGGCACAATCAACTGGACCCAAACAGAACCCAAGTGAGCAGGTTCGTAAAGGGTGGGTCAACATAGGCAGAAGCCTAGAAAACCTTAGAAGAACTATTTCTACCAGAAGCAAGATTAAGAAGGAAAAGAAGGATACTCCGGAGGAAGAAGAAGCGAAAAACATTAGAAGGGACCTTCTTCAGAGACGAATCACTGATGGTCTTAAGGGAATAGGCGGAAGCATGGAAGCGCTTAGTGAAAAAATAAGCAGACTCAATTTGCCGCCCGAGGCAGAGGATCGATACACGGCAATGGAGCTTGCGCTGTTTGGGACAATACTTGAGGATGGAACAGTTACGGCAAATGAATTACTAGATGCTCTTACCGATGGCGAAGTACAAATTGATCCGGCTACGGGAATAGAGGGTCTAACTCCGGGAGATCTAGGTGCTGCCGAAGGTGCCTTGATCATAAGTGCCAAAGATTTGGATGATGAGATAAAGGGGATTAATGAGTTACGAACGGCTGGGGAGAAGTTCGAATCAAAAATTGAGGGTTTGTACAAAATGCTTCCCGAATCAGTTCGCGGTATGATCGATTCATCAACATTTGTAGCGATGATCGAGGAGTTTATTGCCAAGTGGTTGGAGGGCGCGGGGATTGCAACCGGTTTTGCAGCTACTTTAAGAATGAATTCGGCCAAGAGGAAGGCAAGAGACAGGGGATATGAATTAAGAGATGACTATATGATTGAAGTTGAAGCAGAATTTCAAACAAAATACGAAGAGTGGTTGGCAAAGAAAGCGGAGAAACCAGATTCAAAAGAACCGCCTCCCGATATGTTCGGTATGATTGTTGCAAAGTACAAAGAAGTTGGTGCGAGTGAGGAAGAGCAGGAAAGATTAAAAGCTAATGAGACGAATATAAAAGGTTTCAAGACAGCTGCCAAAGATGGACCAATGTTCGGAGCCCCGACTGCTGAAGTAAAAGTGGAAGGAAATGAGTATAAAGCAGAAAGGCCGGCCGGCGGACAATGGACGGTCACTATTCCAATGGAAGGATTTAATGTGATTGATCCTGAAGCCGACCTGATAACTTTTGAACTTAAAAAAAGTTCACCTGATCTAAAGAAAGCTCTGGAAGCTGCAAACGGAGTTGCGGCAATTGAAACTGTAAAGATCGGAGACGAAGTTCAGATTTCGAGCAAAGAGATTGTTGTGTCGGCTCCTTCTCCAATAGGACAGGAGGGAATGAACAACCTAATCTCGCTTTGCCCCGATGCAGGTACGGACAAATGGGCTTCCGTAAAAATTGCAACCGGACCTACGGTAAAAAGAAGCCAGGGAGTGTTGGAAGTTCCGGAAGGACTCTTAAGTCACGCTGCATTCCCCAAGCTTAGAGCGCATATAAATGCAGCTGATCCGAGCAAGGCTTTGGATCTTCAGATTAACGGAGCAGGTGACGGATGGGCAGATGTTCCTCCGCCTCAGCCGCAACCACAGCCACAGAATCCACCGCCTCAACAGAATCCGCCTCAGAATCCTTAATAATGAGACAAAAAGAAACACCAGATGCGGACAATCTTTCAGTAGAGATGCCGGAACCTCCGGATCATCTGCGGGGGGCTTTGGATGCTCTGATGGCTTGGCAGAACAATAAAATGAGTATGGAAGAAATGACTGCAATTATGAAAAAATTGTCAGAGGATGAGAGAGATCAGGTGTTGGAATATTTGGGTGAATATAACAGGGTTCGCAGGCTGGCTCATGAACAGGAGGCAACAAGGAGTACGATGGCAAATGTGCTTAGGATTCCCGCGCGGGTTGTTCGTGTGTCAAAAGGACCGGTAACGGAATTCACATCAGAAACAATTTCAACAGTCACAATGATGCTCAGGTCATCCCTTAGGGCACTCAGAGAAGGATGGAGAAGAGGAGGAGAGACTATGCCTTCCTAATTTAAGCTATGTACCATTCAAACACACACAAAATTTTTATTTCAGGAGAGCGACGCTTCATCAATCAAAGGCAAATTCCCACGACCGTGGCAGAGATTAAAGACAAGATTGTCGAGGTATCTGAACTTGTTTCCACGGGAGCAAAAGAGCAAGCGGAAGAAGGATTGAGAGGAATCCGAGAAGGGCTTGCATCTTTAAAAGACAGCCTGGAAGTTCCGGAACTGGAAGAAATCAGCAATAATTTAACCCTTCTTTCCCAAAGAGCGGCCGGTAATTCGCTTGATGCTTTGCGTGAACAGGTTGATGCCACCAGGGAAATGATTGCACCATCGACTGATGCAGAACCAAATACGCCGCGAGCGAATGAAGATCAAGAAGAAGCGGAGGAAACCGAGGGGGCCGAGGAAACCGAAGAAAAGGCAGAGAAAGAAAAAGAAGAAGAGAAGAAGAAAAAAGAAGAGGAGGGAATAATGGATAAAGCGAATAAGTTTGCAGAAAATATCGGAGGCATTTTGCCTATGGCAAAAAATTGGAGCAAAGAAACAAAGCGAAAAGTTGGCTATGCTGTAACCCTCGTTGGCGGCGCCATACTTGCTGGCATATTAGCTCAGGCATTCAGGAAGGGGACTGGTACCGGTTCGCGGGTTGGAATTATAGGAGGAGTTCTTGTGGGAGGCGCTTGTCTTGTTGGCATGGGAATGTATGCCAAAAAGCTTGAGAACATGTATGCGAAGGGGCAGGAAAAGCTTAAAAAGGGATGGGAGTCTGCAATGGCCAAGAAGGATAAATTGATAGACAGGTTAACAGGAAAGGAGAGAGATAGGGTGGAAGAAGCGGGAGAAAATGAGGAAAATGTCGAAAGGCCGTGGGAGGATTATGGAATGACAGAGGAGCAATACAAAAAGGCAGAGGAGGTATGCAAGCTCAATCCTCTAAAGCCTGAGGAGTGGGAAGCTGAATTAAAAGTAATTTTTGAGTCAGGTGCGGGAGAATCGAGTGCTGATTTCGAAGATTTTTACAGGCACATGAAAAATGAACACGAGAGGAGAGAAGATCCTGATAGTGTAGTTCGTTACGCTTCGGTTGATAGGGCTTTGTATAATTACGAACAAAATGCAGAAGTGGGATTAAGCGAGTTATGGCGTGAAATAGAAAAACATGCACTGGAGGTTGGTTTAGGTACGTTATTTCTTTCGAAAATCGGAGCATTGCGTATGGCATGGATTGGAGCTGTAAAATCCGGAAAAGGAGGATTGGCACTTGCATCGTTTGTCGGAAGAAGAGTGGGAAGATTTGCAAGAAACAATCCTCTAGTTGCTTTTCTCATGATGGCAGGTACTGCAGGAACTGCCTTTGCGGCATTAAAAGTAAGCAAAAAACGACCATTTGCACCGGAAAATCTACCTGCTCTTTCTGTTGCATGTAATCAAAATAAAGACATTGTGATGGGAGAACTGGAAGGCGTTGGAGCAGAGCAGATTGAACAAGTTAAAGAATATGGAAATAAGGTTGGAGTTATTGGTGATAATATTGCAGGTTGGGCAGCTGAAAATGCTGCAACATTGGTAGGTTCTATTTTTGAATCGATTCCAGAGATGATTGGTGCAACCGAAAGCGAGATTGCCGTTAGCAGAACAGATGCGTGCCTTGGTGAATTGGCGAGGCAATTGGAAAACAAACAAAAGACGCTGGTTACGATTTCATCGGTTGAAAATGTCGAGATGAACAAAAAACTCGGAAATGCTTTGATAAAGCTTGCTGATTTCCAGGAAGTTCAAATCGAGGAAAGATGCGTTAAGTTTTCGGAAAGCGATAAGCCGGTAAAAGCATTTGAAGAACTAAAAAAGGCTTTGGATGAAGTAGGCGTGATAACAGAAATCAAAGATGGCGTGGTAACTTGGAAATTTGAAGACGGAGAGGAGGCATTGGACTTGTGCATAGATCCGTCCATTGTAGATAAAGAACAAATAATGGAGAGAGTAAAATACATAAACCATGGAGACGAAGATCCGACTTATTGTTTCTGGTTGGCAGTGGATCGTTTGCAAGAAGTACAACAGAAAGCCATGGAAAAAGGAGAACTTTTACCGTTTGGCGACAGCAAAGCCATAGCCATGATTGCCGGTAACTTCTTGTACTTTGTTCCTTTTGAAGGAGGTAAACTTGATTTCGAGAATCTAAAGAATTGCATGAAAGTTCCTCTATTGGATCTTCCAATAGATACGGTTAAAGAATTAACAGGGTGCGGAGAAGATTCCAATTGGAGTGCAACATTTTCAACGGCAACAGTTAGTACTGCAATGTTTTCTTTGAATGCCGGATTACTCGCAAAGGTTAAGAGATTTGCAATAGGGGGCGGGCCAATTGCCGGACGCACCAGGCTTGGCAGACTTGGAAGCAGAGTTGGTACTATAACCCCCGGTGTTGCTCAAGTGAGGTTTGGTGCGAGAATATGGCAAGGCGTAACAGATGCAAGACTAGTTCGTAACTTAAGTTGGGCGCATGGAAGAGATATTAATAATCTCTTCAGAGAGTTAAAGATGCGTCCAGAATGGATTGTAAAGATACAAAATGGCAATAGAAATACTCTGTTGCGAGTAGCCAAAAAATTAAGAATAGATAAAGCCGAAACTATAGAAGATCTGGAAACTCTCAGGCAGACTTGCTGGGACAGAGTTGAAAGCAACATTAAGTCGCCGCATTCTCGGGCATTCAGAGGAGATGATTGGACCAGAGGAGATTTTAAGCAAATACGCAAAGATGTATTGCGTACTTTGGACAAGAATTATGTGGATGAAATTGAAGATGTCCTGGATGTTAGCGATGTGGATGTTGACGGTGCGGCAAGGATAACTCGCGCAGAGAGTCTTCTTAAACAAGCAGGTGCATCCGATGAAGTCATTGGTCTCCTAAAGAGAACAGGCGCAAGCGACGAACTGGTTGATGCGCTGAACAGATCTCCGGAATTGGCCGGCGAGCTATCGAAGCATTTGAATGGGCTAAGTGCGGACGAAGCAGCTGATGCAATCAGAAGGCTTGATCGTCTTTGCCAGAATGCCAGTGGCGTTGATGATATTCTTAAGAACAATGATCTAACAGACATTCCGAGGCTACTTAATTTGAGTGATACAATGGCGGATGCAGCATCACTTTCGCATGCAGAGCATCTTCTTAGACAAGCTGGTGCTGTAGATGATGTTATCGATTCGCTAAAAGCAGCGGGAGTAAGTGACAATATGCTTTCCGCGCTTAATCAGTCTCCTGATTTTGCAAAAGCTCTGGCAACGCATCTTGGAAAGCTTGACGACCCTGCGGATATGGTAAAAGTGCTCTCACAATTTGATGTCGCATTTAAGAATATCGATGACGTTGCACAGGCGCACAGAATCGCAAAAGCTATGAAGAACGAGGCAAGGGTTTTGAAAGTACTGGCTTTCGTAGACGAAGGAGGAGATATGACAAAACTCTTTAGAGTGTGGTCCAAAATTGGAAAAGTTTGCCAAGCAGGCGGAGTTGCATTTGATGTGTTTGCGATCGGGTATTCAATTTGGGAGATGGTAAATACATATGATTTGATTCAGAAGGAAACAGATAACGAAGAGCTTCGAAATCTTTATTATCAGCGCTATGTCTATCTTGGTGCAGAAGCCATGATAGGTGTAATAGGTATTGGTGCTGTTGCAGTGGGGGGTACGGTAGCAACTCCTGTTGTACTAGCGACAATCCCAGTCTCGTTTGTTATTTATGGTGCATACGAAGGACACAAATGGAGAGAGTCAAAGACAAAGACAGATAAGGATTGGATGGACGAGATGAATGCGGAGCAGCTTATTGCAACCCTTAGAAGCCAGGGCTTTAGCGAATCTTTGGGTCAAGGTTGGGATCAATACTTTGGCGGATGGAAGATACTCAGATTATGCAATCCGCTTGTTGCAACAGAAATGATGGTTACAGAAAGCTACAGATGGGCCACGGGCGAAAGAGAAGAGGCCATGAAACGCCTTGCAGAAGATATGAAGAATGTTAACAGGGAGCAGGTTGAAGCTCTTGTTGCACACACCACCACAATGCAAATTCCGGAAACAGTTCGCGGCGAGGACGGCAAGGAACGTCCGTTGACCGATGAAGAAGTAAATGCATACAAGGAGAAGCTTGCAAAGTATGTTAAAGCAAAGACGTATCACATAATGTCACTTAGTAAGAATGTTGGTGAACAGATTGCATCCGGTGCAGATGTAAGGGAATTAATGGAAGACGCCGAATATCTTGGGCTATTCAACGCTAATCAAGATCAATTGAAGAGAACTGCAAAGGAAGCCAAGGAGAGCGGAGACACAGAAACGTTAAACACGATTGTTGCAATGTTTGATAAAGATATATCTCATTCGGAAAGAGCCAGGTTATACAAAGCGTATGTCGAGCGGCAGCAGCTTGAAATGGCTTATGCACAAGTGATGATGCAGGATGTCTTGGTTCGGGATGAAGAGCAAAGAGAGGCAATGCACAATGTTCGAAAGACCATGATTTCAAATATGATAAATACCAGGACAAATCATATCGTTCTGGACTTTAAAGTTCGTTGCGAAGAAGAAAACTTCGATTCTACCTGGTACACATTTGGATACGACGGTTCCGCAAAAGATGAGACTACAATGCTCATGTTTGCGAAGTATGGAAAAGTGCTTGAAGAAAAAAGCGCGAAAATAGCCGATCAATTGCAAAAGCGCGTTCAGGAAGAATCAAAAGGAAAAGAATCAACGTCCAGATTTAAAAACCCGGTTGATGAGCTTGAATTCGAAATTAATGCGGCTGTGGAAGATATTGAAGATTTGTTCTTGGGAACTTCGCCAAGGCAATTATATGAACGAATGGTTGATAACCCGGCGCAGTATGAGCGAGTTCAAGAGATTATGGAAAAGGGACAAGAAATGGCTGAGTTGCAAAACGAATTAGATAATCTGGTTATTGCCAATGCTCAGAAAAAGTTTGCACGCGAAAGAGAGCTTTACGGTCAAATCGATGACATCAAAAAGTGGATCGAGACTCATCCGGTTGTCATAGATCCGGCAGAAACGACAAGACGCGCAGCCTAAAATTCATACCCAATTCATTATGCCCCCACAAATCAAAACCGCCGCTGATGTAAAGAGCGAAATCATAGAAATTGCAAACGATGCACATAGAGGATTCAGCGACAGAGTGAGTGAAAAGCTCACAGTCCTTGGAGATGCAGTCGAGTCGATTTCGGATTCATTGGAAAGACAAGAGCTTGAGGAGATTTACGAAAACCTCAGATACCTAAACGCAAGCGTTAATACCGATGCGAGGGATAAGTTAAAGGTTATGATGGGGGATTTGGAAGCAAAGATGCAAGTTAGCCGTCAGGCAAGGGGAGGAGCTCCTGCTCCGGCAGAGTCAGCTGATAAGACCAGTTGGTACAAGCCAAGTACGTGGACTCCCGAACAAAGAGAAACTGCAAAAAAAGCTCTGGGAATCGGCGCTTTGGTAGTTGCAGGAGGACTTCTTGTATATGCCCTTACAAGCGGAACCAAAAAGGCGGCAAGCGCCGTCAAAGAAAAGGCAGGTTCGCTTTGGAAGTGGGTAGTCGGGGGAGCAGTTTTGGCTGTAGTAGGAGTTGGTGCTTACTTTGGAATCAAAAAGGCTTTGGATTTCAAAGAAAAACTGGAGGTAATCAAAAAATTGGAAGCAAAACTTAAGGAAATCAAAGACCAGATGAAGAATGCGACATCGGAGCAATTGGAAAAGCTTAAAGAGCAGTACGATAAACTCAAAGAAGAGCTTGAAGCTATAAAGAATGGCGAAAGGGATGAGGAGGAAGAGGAAGAAGAGGAAGCAGATGAAGGAGATATTGATTCGGATGAGGTTCTGGATACCGGAGCCGAAGTTTTGGGTATGAGATTTGCGAAGTACAGGTTGGAGTTCCAATATGATGTGGCAAATGGTTTGGGATTGGACTCGCCTTCGAGAGTATTAACCGAGGCCAGGGAGATTATGACTTTGTCCAAAGATTTGAAAATGGGTGAAGTGTTTGATTGTATCAATGAGGGTGACGACGATTCTAGTTTCATCAAACTAATAAACAAGATATATAAGTCTGAGGACTACTTCGAAAAACTAAGTCCCGAGAAAAAAGCAAAAATGCTCAATGCGATGATGCTTGTTGCGGGGTACTTTGCAAAAAACAGGAAAAAAATTGATGAGCTTGCCAAGTACTATGGGAAAAACAGCGGGAATGAACTTACAATTTTGGATGTATGCAATGCACTTGCCAACAGTTCAGTTTGTTATGCTCAGGGAACAGACTTCATTATTGAATGCGCATCAACAAATTGGACAGATCTTGGCAGTTTGCCTGACTTCTCCAAGCTAACGGGCAATATGTTCGAAGTTGGAGGCGAGTTCATGGAACAGCAGAAGTTTGGTTGCGTTTTCGGATCTATTGAAGCGCCAAGCGGAGATATGGAAAAATTCCACAAGGATTCCAAAGAAATTGCCGAGTGGTGCGTGCAACAGAGTGATGTTTCCGTTGGGGCGGTATTAAACAGTCCGGATATTTTACCTTGGGAACCTGACGATGATAAATACAAGCTGGCAATAAAGATGCTCAGGCACGTAAAAGAGAATCAGGACCTTAGAAAGAAATGTTATGCATCATTATTTATTAAGAAGGAGAATAGGGATGAAGTGGAGCAAAAGTGTGTGGATGGCATTGATGAAATACTAGGTGAAGGGAAAATACATTTGTCTGATGCCTATCAAATATTCCATATTGTTGAAGGGGGCGGAGCTGCAGGAACGCAAATGCTCGCAATGAAGCTTGTGTCGCTTTACGATAAACACGGAAGGCGTGATCTTGCATCGGATAGGTATCAGGCCTTCATGGATTACATTACAAAAGGGCTTATTAAAGCAGGATTATCCATAGATAGAATGGCTGTGGAGTTTGATCTGTCCGAAGAAGCGGCAATCGGGCTTTCCAATACTGCGCTTTATCTGCAGGAAAAAGCTGGTTCGTGGATTTGGAATACATTGATAGAAATACAATCAATGTGGAGAAGGAATAAAACAGGTTTTGCTGTTACTGCCGGAGCGGGTGGTTATCTTGGATGGAAAGCTATTCGTGCGTTGTATAGAAATGGCAAGGCGACCGCAAAATGGACTGTCGCAAATACGGTAATGTTCAGGTATGAGGTTTATAAAGATTTGATAAACAATCTTTCCATGGTGGATATAGATGATGCCGATTCTGTGATTAACTTCATCAACAAAAATGGCATTGCGAAACGCATAGCCAGGCAAACAGGAATGTCTATTGATGATGCAACCAAGAAGGCAATCGAAATGGTTAAGTCTGAACATGCTGCTGCATGCAAGGTTGCAGATCGAATTGAAAAGCTTGAACGTGGTAACAAGAAATGGTGGCAGATAAACAAGAAGTTTAACGAGTTTATGGATAGGTTCAGAGAAAAACAGAAGGCGAGGCAGATACTTCGAAACGCAAGTGTGATAAATGGAGCAGATGATGCAGTTGATCTTACAAAAGTTGATGAATTTGCAGACATACTCAAACAGCTTGGCGCCTCCGACGAAGTCATCGATGCAGTTAAAGGTCTACAAATCTCCGAAAACATGACAGATGTTCTAAAGGCCAATCCGAAGTTTGCAAAAGCGTTTGCGAAGCACATTGCGCACATGGATTCGGCAAAAGCTGCGAGAATCGTAAGCAAGATGGATAATGCGTTTGGAGCTATTGATGATGTTGCTCAAGCAAGAAGGCTCGCGAGAGCGATGAACTCACCAAGGAAGGTGGCCAAGTTTGTTTCGGCTGTTGATAAATGCAAAGACGTTACGAAGTTGTTCAGAGGATGGGCAAAGGTTGCAAGAGTGCTGGATGTTCTTGGCGTTGTTGGAGACATTGCCGGCTTTTGGTTTGTATGGGAAGAAATAGGAGATACAGCTGAAGAAATAGAAAAAATGAGCAACGAAGAACTAAAAGAACTAATGGAAGGAAGCTACAAATATCTTTATGCGGAATTAGGAATGTGCGGAATTGGTGCGGGAGCTTGGCTGGTTGCCGGGTTTGGGGGCGCGACTGCATCTGCAGTTGCAACACCGGTTGCTATTGCAACTATTCCGATAACTGCTGCTTTGTATGTTGCATACGAAAATCACAAGTGGCAGGAAGACATTACGAAGACAGATAAAGACTGGATGGATTCACACGAAGCGCATGAGCTTATTGCATTGATGCGTTCCCAGGGTTTCACCGAATCTGTACGACAAGCTTCGGAATCTATGTTTGGAGGTTCGTGGTACAACTTCGTGTCGGGATTCTGTTTGCCTCTGGAGATTTATGATTGGGTATCCGGAAGGCAAGATAAAGAAATAGAGAGGGTAGCTCAGCAAATGAGGGATCTGAATGACGAACAATTGGAAGCACTGGTTGGCCATACTACAACAATGACTGTTCCGGAGCAGGTAATGGGAGAAGATGGTGAACCAAGGGATCTAAAACCGGAAGAGTTAGAGGTAATTCAGAAAAAAGCCAAGGCTTACGTAAAAGCAAAAGTGGCTTATATCAAAGCGCAAAGCAACAGTCACACTCATCCGATTAAAGCAGGTGCGGATGTGCGAAAGCTTATGGAGAATGCAGAGTACTTTGCACTCCTAAAAGCTAGTGAGGACGATCTTAAAGCTGAGTTGGAGCATGCAAAAGAAGCAGAAGACAACGAAACAGTGGCTACTTTGGAAAAGATTCTGGATAACACTCGAAGTGATGAGGATAGAGCAGTTTTATATAGAGAACATCATGAGAGACAGCAACTTGAGATTCTGTATGCACAGGCAGTTATCCAAACTGCAATGGGAGAAACCGAAGAAGAGAAAGAAAAGGCCAAGGAAATGCTTGGAGTTATGATTTCAAATCAGATTTACAAGAGGACGGAGAATATTATTCTCGAATTCAAAGTAAGATGTGAGGAAGCCAATTTTCCATGGTTGGATACAACTCAGAAAGTTGAATTGGAAATGTATATGTTTGCAAAATTCGGGAAGATGGTTGAAGAAAAGAGTGTAGAGATTACCGAATTGGTTCAAAGGCGAGTAAAAGAACAGATGAATGGGGAGGAGTCTGATTCTGCATTCAATAATTTGATTGATGAACTGGAAGAAAGGCATCTGGAAGATACAATTGTAGAAATCAAAGATTTCTTCTTGGGCGATACTCCAGAAAGATTTTATGAAAGGCTAAAGGATGATAAAAAACAACATGCACAAATTCTCAAGTTCCTTGAAAAACAACAGGAACTTGCCGAAGCCAAAGAAGAACTGGATAATCTGGTCATCTCGAATCCTCAGAAGAAGCGTAAACGGGAGAAAGAATTAATGAATCAGATTATGATTCTGGAGAACTTCTTTAAGTATAACGATATTTTAGTGCGCTAATAGGGCATAATACTTGCTGTGCCCCTCACCCTTCGACTCGCCCTTCGACTGCGCTCCCTCCGTCGCCTCAGCCCCAGCAAAATCCTCCGCCTCAACAGAATCAACCTCCGCAACAGAATCAACCTCCACAGCAAAACCCTCCACCTCAGCAGAACCCGCCTCAGAATAATCCTTAAAAAAACATGCCTCCAAAAGAAGATTCCAATACTGAACGTCTTACGGCAGAAATGCCGGAGCCTCCTGATAACCTCAGGGAAGCAGTAACTGCATTGCGGGCTTGGCAGGATGGAAAGATGGATATGGACGAAATGACGGTGATTATGAAAAAGCTGACAGAAGAGGAAAGGAATCAAGTTACAGAATATTTAGGCATTTACGAAAGTACGAGAAGAATTGCTCATGAACAAGAAGCTACCAGAGGATTTTTTGCCAGTGTATTAAGCTTGCCTGCAAGAGCTGTGCGTATGGTAAAAAGGCCGGTCAATGAGTTTACGCAAGAAACAATTGAGTTTGTGACCTGGTTTTGCAGAGGGGGATGGCAAGCTGCAAAGCGCGGCTGGCAGAGAGGTAGTGGTAGTGCTCCTTTGCCTTCTACAACTTAAGCTATGTTTTACTTACACAAACACCAAAATTTTACTTCCAAAGAACGACGTCTGATCTACCTGCAGGGCGGGCCTACAAATGCTGTCGAGATCACAAATCAAATTGTTGCAGTTTCTATGCTGGTAGACATGGGCGATGAAGAAAAAGCACAGGAGGACTTTCAAAAAGTTCGTGCAAATGTTGATTCAGCTAAGGAGAGTATGGAAACACCTGCCCTTAAGGAAGTTTACGATAAATTGACTGAGCTCTCCAAAAAGGCAAGTGAAGGATCTTTGGATGCACTCAGGCAGCAAGTTGATGAAACAAGAGAATCGATAGTACCCAAGGTGCCGCAGCAACCGGAGCAGGCACCGCCAGCGGAGGAAGATGCAGCGAATGCAAGTCCGGATGCTCAGAAAGAAGCAGCGGCATCTCCCGACGCTAAGGCCAAGGAGGAAGCTAAGAAAGAAGAAGAAAAGCCCGAAGGTTTTGTGGGCAGGGCGAATGCTCTAGCAGAAAAGGTTGGCGGGGTAATGCCGGGTACAAAGAATTGGTCTCCGGAAAAAAAGCGCGCACTTGGTTACGCCATTACAATAGGTGGCACTCTACTTGTTGCATGGCTTGCAACTTCAGCAAGTAAAGGAAAGAGTGCCGGTGCACGTACGGGAATCTTAGCCGGCTTGTTGGTAGGAGGCGCCTGTCTTGTGGGGCTTGGAATGTATGCGGATAAGGTTGAGAGTGCGGTTGCAACTGCTAGGAAGAAAGTTGGTGAAGGAATTGATAAAGCAAAGAAAAAGGCCGGTGAGGCTTGGGATAAGGTTACAGGCTGGTTGCCATGGAATAAGGATGATATGGATAAGCTGGCAGAGGAATTTAGTCTTACTAAAGATGAATACGACAAAGCAGATAAGATTTATAGTAGGGCCAAGGATGATGGATTAGATGAAGCTGAAAAGAATAGTATTCGTGCCATATTCGGTTTAGCGCCCGGAGAAAATAATAAGGATTATGAGAGATTTATGAAGCACATGGATGAAAAGTATGAGTATAAGGAAGTAGAAGGTATTAGGTACGCAACAATGGCTGTTGCTTTGCGCAATTATGAACAGAACACAGAGACAATGCTTAAGCGTGTCTCCAGATATCTGTTAGAACACTGGGGTGAGTGCGCGGTTATTGCAATGATTTTGCATAAAGCCGGAATTACAAGAGTTATGTTAAAAGGGGCAGGGCTAACAATGAGGTATGGCAGGAAATTCGCGGTGGCAGCAGCCAAATTTGTAGGGAAGCATCCCTTGCTTTCGATATTTATGATTGGTACTCCGATTGCTGCTCTGTATGCAGTAGCTCGTGCAAGAAAGAAAAAAGGTTTTATGCCGGAGAATCTTCCTGCTTTGTCTCTTGCTTGCAGCAAGAATCAGGATATTTTGGTTGGAGAATTGGAAGGAGTTGGAGCTGAACATATAGAGGCAATCAAGGAGCACATGAATACTATTGGAAATATCACAGATGATGCCGGCGAATGGGCTGCGAGTCAGACCAGTGATTTGGTTGAAGTGCTGGTTGACAAAGGTGTAGAAGCCTTTGGTCTTACAGAGGAAGAAAGCGCTATCCAGAATAACCTTGCAGGAATAGATAAACTCGAACAGGAATTACAATTCAGACTTGAAGATGATAGTACGGGCTCGGGGGAAGGTGCCCCAGCTTTAGAAGCTGCGTTATCTGCTGTTGGAGTATTCTATAATTTATATAGGAATCGCGGTTGTGAAGAGCTATCAGAGAATGATGAACTAATGCAGTCTTTTGAGGGGCTTAAGGAAGCTCTTGGAAATGTGGATCCAAAAATTGAAGTTACCATTACTGATGGAATGGTTAGCTGGAAAAGCGATAGCCTGGAATACGATTTATGTGTTGATCCATCGATTGCGGATAAAGACGAATTTATTGATAAATCAGATGATGTTTACTTGAATCAAGGCTCGTTTACACGTTTTCTTGGAAAAGGTTTAGAGGAAATACGCAAGCTTCAGCAAAGCGGTTTAGATAAAGTTGGCATGCTCATGGGCAGCAAGGGTCTTGGAATGATTGTCGGAAACTTTATGTATTGTTTCGAGTTCGACAAGCCACATCAAGGATTTTTGGATCTAGATAACATAAAGAAATATTATGTTGTACCAATAGATATCGCTGATAGAGTCAAAGATCTTGCAGCTGGAGAACGCGGAGCGGGTCCCAAGTTCTGGGGTACAGTTTCTGCGGGCGCAGTTAATTCACTTGCCTTTTCACTTAACGTTGAGTGCTTGTCTTGGATCAAGAGGGTTGCAGTGGGTGGACCAAAAACTTTTAACATGAGAAGTTGGAGCGGTGCAGTAAGCAGTGCCAAGGGTACACTCAGTCGTATTGGTGTTCGGGCTATACCAGCTCATGGACAGGTATCAACTGCAACAGCAGCTTTACACGGAGCAAGAGATGTAAAGCTGGCAGCAAAAATGTTTGCGAGTGGGAACTCTCTAAAACAACGTATTGGAAGATATAGAATGGTGAGAGAACTCAACACCGTATTTGGAAGTGCAAAAATTCGACCGGAGCTGATTGCATATGTTGAAAGGGGAGAGAATCTGGCATGGGTGGCTGACAAACTAAAGATTACCCGTGCAAAAGGAGCGCCGATCACAAAAGAGTTTTTGAGAAGGGCGATAATAGAGAAGTTAAACAGGGAGCTATTGCATTTAAGATACGGACAGGGTGTTGATGGTAAATTGCTTTATGGCAGAGCTAAAGTTATGATGAGAAACTTTGAAAGCATCCCGCATTTTGCTGGCCGAATGCTTCCGCGAACTGCAGCTGCGGGAAGAGCTGTTCTTGGTCAAGCTGCCAATCTTGCTCGTATAGCAAGACTTAACAGGTTAACCCAACTTATGCGCCTCGGAAGAATAGGAAAAGTTGGCAGGGTATTGGGTCCTGTTGGTGCAATCGGTCTCACCGGAGGTGAGTACGTGTTTTACTACAAGGCTCTTAAGCCTCAGCTGGAGGAAATGTTGAAGAATGAAAAAGATCCGATGAAACGAAGACAAATCGAACGCGAGATGTCGTCACAACACATTCGAATGGGGGCTAATGTCGTTGGATCAGTTTGTACTCTGATTCCATTTCCGCCTGTTATGATTGGGGGATATGCGATCATCGCGACAAGCGAAGCTGCAGATGCTTTGAGGTCATCTATCGAAGATTCAACCCGTTATATTTTGCAGGATGAGAGCGATCTGCAGGGCTATTCTGCCGGTGCTTGCTTAAATGAGGTTGGCAGGTCGAAGTCCGGTAAGTATGCGACAGTAGGACAGGCTGTAGCTGCCAATCCGCATTTAGTTTCTTTTTTGATTCCAGATAACAATCTTCCAATCTTGAAGCACCTTGGAGGAATGAAAGAATCATTTATGACTGCAAACTCTGTTGCAAGGTGGGAAGCATATAGTGCTTATTTTGCTCAGTCCGCAGCAGCTCAATGTGAACCGGTTTCTCCTATGTTTTTGGATGACAAAACACTTGAAGATGTTGAGAAATGTGAAAGCGATGATAAAGCAAACGAAATGATCGAAAGACGTTTGAAAACATTAAATGAAGATCAGGTAAGAATGTATGTTTCGGCTGCATCCAGATACATAAGAGAGAAGACAAATAAGACGTTTGATCTTAAAGATGCTGAAACTATGAGAAGAGCGGAAGCATACGCTCGTTTATATGTTGCAGAATGGCGCAGGGAGATGCTTGACCCGGAAAGTGCCAAACCATTTCCCCTTGCCGATGATGCAAAAGCAGATGAGATGATTGACAAGGAGCTTGTGGAACGTGAAAGCTTGGTCAAAGCAGAACTGGATACTCTTGCCAAAGCAAGCCCAGAAGAGTTCAAAGTGACTGCTGTTTACCATATGTTGAATTCCGTATCGCATGAGATGGCGTTGTGTGAGAAGAAAGTTATTTCTACAAACTATTCAAATGTGTGTAGCTGGACGGGCTGGCGCAGATGGGCAAGTGATGAAGATTACAGGCAAGCTGCACGAGGTGTCTTTGCGGAGCGTGTTCGAAAGGTTGCTGGCAAAATAGATGCTGGATCATGGAAAGCATCAAGTTACAATCAGATACGAGGCGAGTTCCTTAATGCTTTCAAAGGAAAGCCAAATGATATTGCAACCGAGGAGATCTATAACGGAAGAGGCAAGAAATATATCGAAATCGGAAAGGATTCATATGCACTTACAGTACATGGGGTTATGGGGGCGGTGTAACTCGGTGTAGAATTAGGATGTGCCCCTCAGCTACTCACAACTGCGTACCTATCTGGCTTGTCCAAGGCAATACGAGTATCAAAGTATAAAAAAACTTTCGCGAGGAATTAGTCAGGCGGAGAGCTTTGGTTCGAGCGTTCATAATTGTCTTAAAAAATGGGGCGAACTTGAATTAGAAAATGCTGAATCGAACAGCAATTGGCAATTGGCAGATTCGCAATTGGCTATGTTTGGTCAAAAAAAAGAAGCTAATAGCCAAAAGCTAAGTGCTAATTGCTTAAAAGATTTATGGAATAAATCTTTTATAATCGATACTTATGAGAGCCGAGTCGAAGCCGATTTTCATAGGAAAAGGGGAGAAGAAGTCATGAAAATGTTTTTTAAATGGTGGAGCGAAGAGCCACGTCAGGTTTTGGGAGTTGAAACAAGTTTTAAGATTAATATTGAAGGAGAACTTATAGGCGGGAGAATTGATCGCATCGAAAAAGGCATCAAAGTCATTGATTATAAGACTACCAATCCTCGAACTCAGGAAGAGGTGGATGCAGATCTGCAACTTTCAATTTATTCACTGGCAATTAAGGAACTATACGGAGAATTTCCATCAGAATTAGTCATGCTTTACTTAAATGAGGACTCAGTAACAGAAATCAGGACCGAGAGGTCAGAATCACAACTCAAGGATGCCATCAAGCAGATCTCTTCAGTCAAAACATATATAAAGGAGGGAGAGTTCAAGCCTCGTCCATCTGCTTCGGCTTGTAAGAGGTGTCATTACAATGGAATTTGTGATGTAGCTGCTGTTTGATACAATGCTCTGCATGCAATATATACAAAACCTTTTAAGTACATATCCATTTCTTATTCCTATTGCAGTTCTTCTGCTATCAGAAGCTGTAAAGGTAATAAACAGAGTTCGCGAAGGGTCCGGTGAGCGCCTGTTTTTTAGGCAGGGTGGCATGCCAAGCTCTCATTCAGCTTTCGTAACCTCTCTCCTAATAGTAGTAGGCAGAGAATCAGGGTTGGAATCAGTTGATTTTGCTCTTGCTGCGGTCTTTTCCGGAATCGTTTGGTACGATGCCATTGCTGTTCGAGGAACTGTCAGCAAGCATGCGAAAGCGCTTAATTTAATTCAGCAAATACACAAGTTTTCCGATGAAGTGGGACACACATTGTGGGAGGTTGCTGTCGGAATAGCCTTTGGAGGCACTGTAACACTTGTGGGCATAGCGCTAAGCTAGTAAAGTTTGCGTATGCCAAAGCTTGCTGATCAAAAAAAGGATTTTCCACAATGGTATCTCGATGTAATCGAGCGAGCTGATCTTGCTGAAAACTCTGAAGTAAGGGGTTGTATTGTGTTTAAGCCTTACGGATATGCACTTTGGGAGAATATGCAGAAAGATATGGATGCAAGGATAAAAGCGAGAGGAGTTGATAATGTTTACTTTCCGCTATTCATTCCAGAATCATTGATGGCTAAGGAAGCGGAGCATGTTGAAGGTTTTGCACCCGAGTGTGCAGTTGTAACTCACGGAGGAGGAAAGGAACTTGCAGAAAAACTATATGTTCGTCCCACATCAGAAACAATTATCTATGCGACTTTTGCGAAGTGGATACACTCGCATCGCGATCTTCCTCTAAAAATAAATCAGTGGGCAAACATAGTCAGGTGGGAGATGCGTACTCGACCATTTCTGAGAACTTTGGAATTCTTGTGGCAAGAAGGGCACACAGCACATGCTTCTAAAGAAGGTGCGGACGAGATGGCCGAGGATATTCTAAAGATGTACTCAGATTTTGACCGTGAAGCTCTCGCGATTCCAGTTCTAACGGGCATGAAACCGGATCATGATAAATTTGCTGGTGCTCTTTATACACTTGCGACCGAAGCTCTTGCAAAAGATGGTAAGGCAATTCAAGCAGGGACATCACATAATCTGGGACAAGGTTTTTCCGAGGCTTACGATGTAAGTTATCTGGATGAAAAAGAGAAAGAACAAAGACCTTGGATGACAAGTTGGGGAGTATCAACTCGTTTGATTGGCACTTTGATTGTGGTACATGGAGACGAGAAGGGAATGCGAATACCTCCGTCAATTGCTCCAATTCAGATTGCCATAGTTCCAATATATAAGTCAGATGAGGAGAAGGAGAATGTTATAAGTGCATGCAAAGATTTGGTTAAGTCTTTGAAAGACATTAGAGTTAAATTAGATGATCGAGAAGAGAAGTCGCCTGGGTTTAAGTTCAATGAATGGGAAGTAAAAGGAGTTCCAATTAGAGTTGAAGTGGGTCCCAAGGATCTAGAAAAGGATCAAGTTGTAATAGTCAGGCGCGACACTGGCGCAAAGGAGATGATTAAAAGCAAAGATTTTGATAAGAAAAAAGCAAAATCTATCCTCGACTCAGTTCAAAAAGGATTATTTGAACAGGCACAGAAGTTTGTGGAAGACAATACTCACGAGGCCAAGTCTATGGAAGATCTTCAAAAGATTTTGGATGAAAAAGGAGGATTTGTATGGGCTCCATGGGAAGAAGGAGATATAAAATCGGCGAATCAGATTCAATCCAAAACCAAGGCAACCGTTAGATTGGTTGGGGAGGGGGATAAAAAGGGAATGGGGCTGTTTGCAAAAGCCTATTAGATTAATCACATAATTAGTGTCAACTATCCTTTGCGTTCCGCTTCGAAGCGGAACGTCTTGCAGGTTTTGTTTAAGCTGAAAAGTCCAATCATCAAAAAGATTTTTTTGAGATGATATTGACTACACTTTTTCAGGTGCCACTATTAACAACCGCCCCGCCACCCTGAGCACATACCCCACCCCGGGGGGCGGGAACCATCATCATCAATCAATTGGCTTCTTAAATCAGGCAAGTCTTATTTCTCGCATCTCATTATCCACTTCCTTATAATGTATACCACTTTCCCAATCAATATATGAAAAGATTCTCACTACTCGTAGGCACGTTAGGCGGAGCAATGGCAGGGTACTTGCTCCACAACAAAAAGCTTCGCGATCAGCTAGCTAATGCGAAGGATGCAGAAGAAGCAGCCAAGCTTCTTGGAAAACATTTGCAGAAAGATGGAAAGAAGATTGCAAAGCAGGTTCAGGATTTTGTTGCGAGTGAAGATGTGCAAAAAAACGTGGGCAAGGCGAAGAGCTTTGCAAAGAAAAAAGTATCCGAAGCAAAGGTAGAAATGGATGCACTGGTTTGCAAAGGATCATGTAAGGCAAAAAAGGCAGCAAAGAAGGGGGCAACAAAAGCCAAGAAGGTGGCGAAGAAAGGTGCGAAGAAAGCGAAAAAGGCAGTGAAGAAAAGTAGAAGAAAATAGAATTTTGGGAGTCACGAGTCACATGTCACGGGTCGTGAGACTCATGACTCGCGACCCGCGACTGGTGTTAATTCTCTAGAATTCAGAAATATTAGTTTTATGACCCTCAAAACCTAATATTATTTAATTGATCTTTTACGATTGTTATTGTGTGAGAATCTATGGTTAATATTGTTATTATGACAATTTTGGCTTGTGCATCATCAAAGTCTAACCTTGTATACAATCTGTATTCAGAAAATACATTTGCATTGCTTTCACTTTTACGCCACCATAGGCTACCTCTGTATTTTGTAACCTCTTTCCACCCATGAAAAAGTCAATCGTATCAGTCATCTCCCTAGTCTCTGCCTTCGGGATTATTGCTCCAGCGTTTGCATACATGCCTTCCAGCGGATTTGTCAGGCCTTCAAATAGAATGCAGGTTGAAGCTATAAAGTCTATGAGAGATGTAAGAAAACCAACTCGACGCTACATTCGCGATAATCGCGATCGTCCTATTCTCTTGGAGCGCACAGTTCGCAATCGCGGAACAAGTGTGACCACTGCTACTCAAGATACTTATCTTGAAAGAACAACAAGAGCTTATGAAGGACGAAGAAACAGGCGACGAGTACCCAAGCTTGGTACAGATAGATACCGTGCCCTTAGGCCAAATACCCGTTACTACAGAAGGATGCTCGAAGGATCCTCTTTGCCACCTGCATTGATTCAAACTGGTGCTGCAGGAGCATACGATCGCCCAACTCGAAGAGATATCCGAGGAGGCAGCGGTTATTTCTACAATGTGAACGGTAGAGATAGGAATCTTCTAGAAGAAATGAAGAATAACTAGAAAGTACTAATAAGAAAGATAAAGGATCACCAGAAATGGTGGTCCTTTTTGAAACAAAAAAAGGTCAAAATATTGGCGAAGTGGACAATTTTCTGGGCTGAAAACTGATTATTCACCTTTCAAAAACTC
>CAZDKL010000007.1:51589-57149 GCA_964506185.1 uncultured Candidatus Peribacteria bacterium | reverse complement strand
AGCGCGACACTGATAATGTCGAGGTCGGAAGTTCAAGTCTTCCATCGCCCACCAAATAGTATTTTGTATATAGAGATTATTATGAGTTTAGATGCAGAGCTTCAGGCGAGAAGAACAGATACGATATATGCATTTCCAGATACGAATAGGAATGATGCGACAGTATGTGGTGGCATAGGAACGGAGTGTAATTCTACAAAAGCAGTTTTTTTACAGTTTCTTCGGCAAAACGATCCTATGGCAACATTAGATTCCAATTCTGAAAGAAGAAGGTTCGGAAATTCAAAAAAAGACGAAGCGCGAAGCTCCGTCTTTTAAATATCATACTAATAAGACTACATGCACTGGAATCCGAAGCGATTGAGAAGTCTTTCATTGATTCTCTCCATCATCTTCGCGTCTCCCATTGCTCTTCTCTTAGCACGAGGACATGCACGATTCTGAAGCCTCTGTAAGTTAGAAGTTTCAACTTTCTTGGGTGCAACAACTTTTTCAGCTGGAGCTTCTTCTACTGCAGGTGCTGTCTCCTCAACTGCTGGAGCTTCTTCTGTGGGTGCTTCTTCTTCGGCTGGTTCTTCTTGGGGAGTTTCAGCTTCTGTCTCTGCAGGCGTGCTGTAGATTTGCATTAGCCTTGCACGGCGGTGCCTTGCGCGGTTTGAATTGGCAAGTAGTTCGCCTTCGATCGTGAAGCCAGATGCAAATGCTGGCATAGCTGTAAGAAGCAGTGATGAACTGAGTAAAACGGATGTAAGTTTTTTCATAATAAAAAGTGGAAAGTGTTGGTAGCGCTATTATATGCAATTTAAATGAAGTTAAAAGACATTTTTCAAAGAAAATGTGAAATGGTCTCTAAAATTTGCCTATTTGTCATAGACCTGAGTCACGCTCTCGCCTTTCTCGATATGCTCTATTACTTCAGCAAGCATCGGGGCAATCGTAAGAACTTTAAGTGAATCAAAGCTTTTGTTCTCTGTTGGTACAGAATCGGTAATAACTACTTCTTTAAATCCCGCTGCTGACAACTTCTCGACAGCTTGACCTGAGAATATGGCATGCGTTGCTGCAACATAAATCTCGTCGGAAGCGCCGCGTTCAATCAGAGTATTTTTTGCTGCTATGGGAGTACCTCCTGTATCTATCATGTCGTCGAATATAATGCAGGGACGATTGGTTACATCTCCAACCAGCTCAATTACTTCAGCTTCGTGATGTTGGGGTCTGGATTTATGAATAATTGCTAGATCTGCATCTATCATGTCCGCGAACTTCTTGGCTCTTTTAGCACCGCCTGCATCAGGTGAAACAACAACAGCATTAGTAAGCTTTTTGCTTCTAAAGTAATCAGCAAATATTGCATGAGCCGAAAGTGCATCAACAGGAATCGAGAAAAATCCTTGAATTTGACTAGAGTGAAGGTCAAGAGTTATAACATGATCAGCTCCGGATTCTTCTAGAAGGTGTGCTACAAGCTTAGATGATATTGGCTCACGAGGTTCAGCAACTCTGTCCTGTCTGGCGTATGGGAAGTTAGGAATAATAACATGAACGTTTTCTGCGAAACTAAGCTTCGCGGCTTGGCACATCAGAAATAATTGCATCAGATCAGCATTAGAGTCATTTGTGGCTGTTTGGATAAGATACACATCCTTACCTCGAATAGTTTCCTGAAATTTTACATATCTCTCTCCGCAACTGAAGCTCTTTAGATCAATACGACCCAGATCAATATTCATTTCTTTGGCCAGGGACTTGGCAAGTGCCGGATGAGATGTTCCCGAGAATAAGTGCATTTCGTATCTATTATACTAGATTTCAGCCTTTTATGGTAGGACTGCAGAATTAAGGGTTATAATGTATTTGTATGCACGTTCGCCTCTCCTCGTCTCTCGGATTGCCAATTATTGAAAAGAACGATGACCACGTTGTAGGCGTTATTTCGGGAATTTTGATTAATCCAGATTCAGGTAAAATTGAGGGTTTTTATGCCAAGGTTCCCGGATTGATGTCAAAAGAGGATTTATTCTTTTCTGCACTTGATACAGTTAAATGGGGGACTAGGGTTTCGATTCAGGATAGAGAAGTGTTATCTCTTGCTAGTGATAGAGTTAGATTAAAAGAAATATTGGAAGATCCAAGGACTGTTCTTGGTCAAAAAGTAGTATATGAAAATGAAAAGAGTTTAGGTGTTTGCAAAGATGTTCAATTTGATACAGATAAAATGACTATGACCTGGATTTTTCCTAAGAAGTTTCTTAGGTGGGGAATGGCTATTCCTGCAAAAGAGATTAAAGAAATAAAAAATGAAAAAATAATTGTTTGCGACCCCAAGGTAACCAAGGAGGTGAAAGAGGAGTCAATTGACCCGGTAGAAACATTGGAAAAAATTGCCGATCCGAAGATTGTAAGGCCAGGATGATTACCACAAAAACCCCCTCCTAATAAGCAGGGGGCTTTGATAGCTTTTGTAATTCCTTACTCAACGAAGTCTGCAACGAACTGTACGATTGCTCGTGCCAATAGAATCACAATCAGACCTAAGATAGCGAATAGGATGGTCTTTTTACTCTTTTCGACAGCTTCCTGTTCACCTTGGGAGATTACCATTCTCACACCGGCAATAACTATTACTACCACTGCGATTAGGGCCATCAAGTTCAGAAAGTCCTTAACAATATCGGTGACAGTTCCTTCGATATCGGTTGCACCACCAATGTTTGGATTGGAACCGAACATTGCAAGAGCGGACGGGGCGGCTGACAACCAGCAAAACATTATGGCTGAAGCCTTAAGCGACTTGTGCTTGATTGATGTAATCATAAAAAATAAGGGGTACGTTGCTCACCATTCTGCGTTATCAGTAAGCGAAAATGCAATACAAAGATGCTCTGAGGTATGAAAAGAAGCTTGACCACTAATAATATTGAGTGTCTAAACTTAAGTTTGTTTATTATTCACTACTTAATAAGCCAACTCCTAATATTAGTATTGCAGGAAGTGAGTACCACAAGTCCTGATTGAAGATTAGGACTTGCATAAGTTTACTCTGTTGAATGATAGGAGATACACTCGTTGAATCGGCAAGCGCAGTATCCAATATTACACCTCCGGTCACAAAAGTTAGGAGAGTAGAAAGTATCAGTCCGGCTGTAGCAAAACCGAACATTGCTGTAATGACAGTGCTCAACATTGTCCCAGGCTCCTTGCCGTATTCAATATTAATTCCGCTTCTAATCATGATAAAGATCACTACTGCGGCGAAAAATACCAATTTGGTTGTTGCAAGTATTGTTGTATCAACCGACAGGCCGAGCATAGTTAGCATTGCATGAGATTCTCCTGTGAGTCTTTCGAAAATATTACCCAGTCCCTGTACGGCAACCGTGGCTATATAAGTAGCGATTACCAGCTTTACTGAATCGTGCTTTCCTATAATGAAAGCATACGCAATCACCATTGCGAAGAACACAATGATGAAGAGATCCCAGCTGAGCGTCAAATCCATGGAATATATATTAGCGTAATTTGTGTAGGTAATGCTAGTACTCAAGGGCAATTGGCAGATTAGCAGATTGGCAATTAGCCAATATGCTAAAGGGCGCGAAGCGCCCGTGCCAATTTGCTAATTGCTTTTTGTACATTTTTTTATAGAAACTAGGCAAATATATGTTTAATCTTCCACTCATGCGACATGGCTTTCTCCTCATAAACAAGCCTGTAGGCCCTTCGAGTCATGACTGCGTTTATAAAGCGCGGAGACTCTTGCATGAGAAAAAGATAGGGCACTTGGGAACGCTTGATCCTGCAGCTGAAGGATTGATGGTGTTGGCCGTAGGTTCAAAAGCCCTCAAGGTTGTGGAGCTTTTCAATAAGCTTCCAAAGGAGTACGAGGCCGTAATCAGGTTCGGCGAGGTCAGTTCAACTTACGATCGCGAAGGTGTAATCGAGAAATTCGAAATAAAACCAGGAGTATACTTGCCGACTATGATTGATATTCAGAATGCAATTGTGAATAGAATTATTGGGAAAATCGATCAAGTTCCACCAGCGCACTCGGCAATAAAAATAGGAGGGGAACGTGCTTACAGAAAAATGCGTCAGGGCAGAGGAGTAAACATTCCTCCGAGAGAAGTTGAAATAAAGGAGTGCGATATTCTGGATTATAATTATCCGATCTTGAAGCTTAGAATCAGTTGTTCAAGCGGAACGTACATCAGATCAATAGCAAATGACTTAGGTCAGCTCCTTAGGTGTGGGGGATATCTTCAAGAACTCAGACGCACCAAAGTAGGGGACTGGTCTATAGAGAATTCTGTAGAACTTGAGGATATTACATGGTCGGATATTACTCCATTAAAGGAGATACTCAGCGAGAGAATAAAGATTGATCTTACAGGAGATCAGGCAGAAGACGTCAGGCATGGCAGAGATATAGACATAAAGGTTGAGAAGGATTCGATTGCTTGGTCAGAGGGATTTCCAATAGCTGTTCTTACACCGGCAGGAGGCAGGGCGCATGCGAGGAAGGTTTTATAGTATAATGAGAAGTGATCACACACCCGTGTTGTGGTCGATAAGGGGAGGATGCGAAGCCTTTCAAATAAGGAGCAAAAGCCGATAGCTTTTTTACAAAGTGTGTTACATTACTTTCTTCAAGTGTGAGATCATCCGAGACACATGAGGATGGATATCCTGGAGAACTGTTGCCACGGCTGTAAGAAGAAAGCGGCTATCAGCGGGGAAAGAAAAAAGGTCAAAGTCGCATCCTTCCCCCCGCTAAAAAAATCAAAGTGAATCTTTACGTTTTATTAAGTTACTGATAACGTTTCCGCGGGTCAGTAGCTCAGTGGTAGAGCAGTTGGCTCTTAACCAATTGGCCGCGGGTTCGATCCCCGCCTGACCCACCAACCTCCGCAGGAGGTTGTCAACCGAAGACTCCGCGAAGCGGAGCGTAGGTTGACTGAATATCACGAACACCTCCCGACTACGGTTGGCGGGCCAATTTCCTCACACTATTTCTATGCCAAAAGCCTTCCTATTCCACGGCACCGGTGGTCATAGTAAAGAGAACTGGTTTCCATGGATAAGAGAGGAATTAGAAAATCGCGGATATGATCTAATCATTCCCGATTTTTCTGATGCAGATAAACCGCACCCAAGCAAGTGGTATCCGGTCATTGATTCATTAGTTGATGACGTGGATGAAGACAGTATTGTGATAGGCCACAGTCTTGGCGGAGCGATTGCTCTGCGTTTTCTGGAGAAAATACAAACTACTGTGAATGCAGTTGCAGTTGTGAGCGCAGCTCTTGGTATTCCTCCCATAAAATATATAGAAGGAGACTCGCCATTTTTAGAAGGAGGATTCGACTGGGGCAGAATTCGTGAGCACGCAAGTCACTTCATAGTATTTCATTCAGATAATGATCCGTTTGTTTGTATCGAGAATGGACAGCATGCAGCAGATGAACTTGGTGTTGAGCTTTCGTTCGTTCCCAACGCAGGTCATTTCAACGAATCTGCAGGTTACACAAAATTTCCTGAGTTACTGGATGCGTTGTCG
>CAZDKL010000007.1:0-51489 GCA_964506185.1 uncultured Candidatus Peribacteria bacterium | reverse complement strand
TTTCAACGAATCTGCAGGTTACACAAAATTTCCTGAGTTACTGGATGCGTTGTCGCCTTATCTTTGATGAAATTTACTTAACCGACTCCATGCAGTACCTTTGCACAGTTCTCCAATCGAATGGGAACTTGTGAGTTTCCAATGCTCTTACAATTGCTGCGAAGACTGACCAAACATCCGAATTTTCGTATGAAAAAGCGACTCCGCTTTCCTGAATGGGATCATAAGTTTCCAACTCCTTGCATTCGGGTGCAATTGGAACTGATCCATACTCAAGAGAGGACTTAAGTTCAGAAAGTCCGGAGGGATCGGACAAAAATAGCGATGCATCGGCTGCGGCGAACATTGCGTTCACCGCATCCTCCTTATCAGGGACGATTGCGAAGCGGTGCTTTTTGTCTTGAGCAAGTTTTGTAAAAAGTTCGCCATATTCCTTGGTTCCTTTTCCGCGAATCAGAAGTTCAATCGGCAAAGTCTCCAGTCCCTGAATCAGTTCCTCCAAAAGTTCGCCTCCAAGAGCCTTGGTCATTCCAACGGGGAGGCAAAGCATCATCCTTTTTGGTTCCACAGCCCAACCCAATTCTTTCTGAAGAGCAGTCTTATTCTTAACCTTCTTTTCCAAGGTATCTGTTGAGTATCGCTGAGCGATTGTTTGGTCTGTAGATGGGCTCAAATCAGGCATTTTCTTGTACTGAGTGTAATCGAAGTATGATTTGTATTTATCCTCTTATTATAGCGGAAAAGTCGGTTTCACGATAGATTTTGGGAGTTGACGTAAACGCATAAATGGTTGAATGAAATAATTAAAAAAACACCTCTCAGGAGGTGCTAAATTTAAGTCTCTTTGAACCATTTGACGTGGTATCATCAGTCCAATGAAGCATTTAGTTATAGTAGATGGGCACCACCTCATGTACCGCGCCTACTGGGCAATCCCCAGAACTCTTAAAACCAGCTCAGGCGAGCAGGTAAATACGGTATTTGGAGTTGCTTCCATGCTCATTGCAATGCTTTCGAAGGAAGAGCCTGACGGGCTTCTGGTTTGTTTTGACGAAGGAGAGGAAACTTTCCGACACGAGGAGGCTGAGGACTATAAAGAGGGGAGAGCGGAAACTCCCGATGACTTTTATGATCAGATTCCAAGGATTATTGAACTGGTAGATTCATTCGGAATACATCATGTGTCTGATCCGAAGTATGAAGCTGATGATTTGATATGTGCGTATGCCAAGTTGGCCGAAAAGAAGGGTGCTAAGGTGACGATTGTCAGCGGTGATCGTGATCTTTTTCAGCTCGCGTCAGACAAAGTAACAATTGTAGTTCCTCACAAAGGATATCAACAGGCAGAGTACCTAAATCCGGAAGGGGTGATGGAAAAACTCGGAGTCAGACCGGATCAGGTGGCGTCTTATAAAGGACTTTGCGGAGATCAGTCAGATAACTTACCCGGAGTTAATGGTATTGGACCTAAGGGGGCGTCCGAACTCCTTGCAAACTACGAAACACTGGAAGGAATTTACAAAAATCTTGCTGACATACGTCCGAAGGTCAGGGAAAAGCTTGAGCGTGATCGCGAGCAGGCATTTTTCTGTGAAAAAATGGCAACTCTTATCAGCGATATGCCTTTGCCGGTTCCAATAAAAGAACTCGAGCTGGGCAAGTTGCCAACAGAAGAGATCGTAAGCTTTTTTAAGGAGATGGAATTCACTTTGCTTCTAAAAAGACTTCAACAGCAGTTACTTACAGACTTCGGAAGTGAACACTTTGAAGAGATTGAGATTGGCAGTGATGAGATAAAGGATAAAAAAGAGCAGTTAACTTTGTTTTGATCATATAAAGTATTCACCCTCTTTTTGCTCATATTTAAGGATACTAGACGTTGCATATAATGGCTAAAAATAAACGAAAAGTCGGAACAACAAATTAGTATCAAAAAAGTGTCTTTGAATACCTTTGGTATTCACAATATTATTGCGCTGAGTTTTTCCCTTGCCTTAGACTTCTTCTCGATTTCTTCAACCCTCAATCTCTTATGCCTAAAGAACGCGTGCTTGCGAGTCTGGATATCGGAAGCTCAAAAATCAGAACAATTGTTGCCGTAGTCGACGGCGCACAGGAGCAGGAAGTTCCCAACGTTATAGGCGTTGGACTTTCCCCGTCACTTGGAATGAGAAAAGGCCATGTGATAGATGTCGAGGAACTAATTCATAATATAATTGCCTCACTCGAAGATGCAGAGCGGATGGCAGGCGTTCCAATCAACCATGTTTATGTTGGAATGAGCGGATCTCATATAGAGGCGTTCGATAGCAGGGGAGTGATCGCAATCTCGGGATCAGAAATAACAATGGAAGACGTCGGGCGAGTACTTGATGCAGCTCAAGCAGTTAGCATTCCTGCAAATAGACGCATACTTCACATCGAACCAAAGACATATTCAGTTGATGAGCAAAGAGGTATCAAGAATCCGGTCGGAATGACAGGAATCAGATTAGAAGTGGAGGCACATATAATCACAGGGCATGTCCAGCATGTAAAAAATATTGAGAAATGCGTAGATCAGGCAGGTGTGGATACTGATGACTTGATTCCTTCGACGATTGCGGTGTCCGAAGCCGTTGTTACGAAGAGGCAAAAGGAATTGGGAGTTGCTGTTATAGATGTTGGAGCTGGCTCTTCCAGTCTTGCCGTGTATGAAGAGGGTACTATCCTTCATTCAGTCTCTATTCCGGTTGGAGGAGAGAGTGTAACGAACGATATTGCGATCGGGTTAAGGACTTCTATCGACACTGCAGAAAGAATTAAGATTGAATTTGGATCAGTCTTGCCTGAAGAGATTGCCGAGCGCGAAATGATAGATTTATCATCAGTCAGCAAGGTTGATTCTCAGACAGTAAGCAAGCGTTACATGGCGGAGATAATGCAGGCCAGGTATTTCGAGATCTTCAATTTGATAAAAGAGGAGTTGGAAAGAATTGGCAGGAGCGGAATGCTCCCAGCCGGTGCTTTGCTCACCGGAGCCGCTGTAAAAGCACCGGGAGTATTGGATCTTGCCAGAGATGTGCTTGGCCTTCCGGTCCAAATGGGATTCCCGACCGACATTGGAGGGGTGATCGAGAAAGTTGATGATCCTGCATATGCTACTGCTCTTGGTGCTTTGGTGTGGGGGATGAGAGAAGGCGAGAGTGGAACACGAGTAGGTTCAGTTCAATTCAAACGAGCAGCAAATCAAGTTGGTTCTTGGTTCAAAAGTTTACTTCCTTAAATTTTCTTACTTCTTAAGTCTTAATTCTTACGTCTTAACAATCTACCCCTCAGTATCATGTCCGACACACTTAGATCATTGTTCTCAGCATCCAAGACTTCGTCAGCAGGTTCCTCGTCGACAGGCGATGATGACGATGTAATTGCAAGCCCTTCCTCCTCCCGAGAAGTACGCCCAGATATGGCTCCCGGAGCTACGATATGCGTACTTGGTGCTGGTGGAGGCGGATCGAATGCAGTTGCACGCATGGTCGATTCCAAATTGCATGGAGTTGAGTTTATTGCTGTGAATACCGATGTTCAGGCTCTGTACCATAATCCATCTCCGAAGAAAGTTACCATAGGAAGAGGGATTACCAGAGGTCTTGGTGCAGGTTCCAATCCGGATATTGGCAAAAAAGCAGCTGAGGAAAGCAACGAAGAATTGAAATCGAATCTGGAAGGGATTGATATGCTTTTTGTGACAGCAGGCCTTGGAGGTGGGACAGGAAGTGGAGGAGTACCAGTAATTGCTGAGCTTGCCAGGAGCATGGGAATTCTCACCGTTGGTGTAGTAACAAAGCCATTCAGTTTCGAAGGATTAAAACGCAAGAAGCAGGCAGAGGAAGCCTTGGAAAACCTACAAGGGAAAGTGGATACTCTAATTACTATTCCAAATGACAAAATTCTGTCTTTGATAGACAAGACCACTCCTCTAACAGAAGCGTTTGAGGTAGTAGATGAGGTACTCAAGCATGCTATTGAAGGTATTTCTTCTCTCATTACAATTCACGGTCTTGTTAACGTCGACTTTGCGGACGTGAAAGCAATTATGTCAGATGCAGGAACAGCATTGATGGGAATCGGATACGGAACAGGGGATAGCAGAGCAGCGGAAGCTGCACGTGCAGCGGTTGATAGCCCGCTTTTGGAGATGAAGATAGATGGAGCGAAGGGAGTGCTGTTCAATGTTACAGGAGGCACAGATCTTTCCATGTTTGAAGTAGACGAGGCAGCACGCATTATCACAGAGGCTGCTGACCCGGAAGCCAACGTAATATTCGGCGCCGTTATTGATGATAATTACACAGGTCAGGTTAAATGTACCGTGGTTGCTACAGGATTCGAGATGGCTCCCGATATATCCGAGGCTGCAAAGTCTATTCCATCGCTTCGTTCCTTAGGGGCGCCTGAACCGGAAGCTACTTCTGATTTCTCGCAGAAAGAAGAAGAGCCTTCTCCTCAATCCTTTGAAGCAAGATCAACGGCAGTTGATTTGAACGAAGAGGAACTGGAAGTTCCAGCGTTTATGAGGAAGACAGTCAGTAAATAGTTGAAAGTTGAAAATGGTAAGTTGAAAGTTCATTTTCCACTTTCAACTTACAACTTACAATTATCCCGTTGACCCAAACCCCCCACGCGTCTTGGCTTCGTGAGCAACGACCTCCATCCATTGTGCTTTTTCGACTTTTACAATCAGTCCCTGAGCAATTCTTTCTCCACGTTTGATGACAACAGGGTCTGATGTAATGTTTTGAACCTGCACAAAAATCTCATCCTCCGGTCCATGATAGTCTTCATCAATAACTCCAAGTGAGTGCGGACACACAAGACCTTTTTTTCTTGGTAACGAAGAGCGGGGAAGTATCAGCAAAGCATAACCCTCGGGAACTTGTACTATTACGTTTGATGGCACGAGTCCAATCTCTCCTGGTTCGATTAGAGTATCAACACGAGTGATCAAATCAAAACCCACTGAACCATTTGTTTCATGTTGTGGAAGAGGGAGAGCCGGATCAATTCTCTGCACGGAAACTTGCATACTTAAATCATCGATGATGAATGGATTAATTGCAATCGAATATTTGAGTATTCCAACTATTCAACTGGAGAAAGCGATTCTTCATATGCTCTCTGCATATCTGCAACAGAGGTATCATCTCCTGTAACATCATCTGCTACAAATCGGTTACCTGCTCCGTACTTGCTAAGTATATCTATAAGAACGTCGGGGTTTTGATGCGCTACTTTTCGCAGTTCTTCCAAAAATGGTGCAATAGCTGTGTGGATATTGTCTGCAAGCTTGTCATTATTCATATTTTTCAGATAACTATCCGGTCCTACGCCTGCTGTAAAATTATCGGCGGTTACTTGCTCATTGGCTCCCGTATGCTTGTTGCCTCCGTTAATTCTTTCCCAGTCTAATCCATCGATATGAACAATTTCCGAAGTAAATCCATTAAGTACATTTCTATATTCGGAAACCTTGTGGCTCTTACCATAAACAGGACATGTTTGTTCAATTTCGGACTGGCTGAGCTTTGCTCTCGCTTCTTTGTCGAAGCCATTACTAGTTAAAATATTATCAGATATAATATAACCACCGATTGTGCCCACAAGATCATCAATGTCAGCATCAGAGAACCTATTGCCATCATTCATATTTGCTAAAGCGGACATTGATTTAAACTTCATTGAATATCCTACATAACTGTTTTTTAGGGCCTCGAAAGATAGCTTAAGCCTGCGTCCTCCGGCCATTGTATACCAGTCAGCTACTTGTGTGTGATCAAGCTCTGGCATGAAGTACGGGATATCATCGTGGTCAATGTTTTCTCCATTTTTACTTTGTGCTTTTCTAAGTCGTTCTTTAACAGCTCCTTCGCGCGCGATTTCCAGACGAACGAACATTGTGGTTTTTAGCCCAGGTTTATAAGTATCTTTTCCATCCTTTGTTTCAATAAGGCGCTTAGCAAGTGCTTTCATGTATGCTGGATCATTATTCTTCTGATAGAAGTAGTCGATGAATGGGAAACGCATAAGAACTCCTCCTCCGTCACCCGCAAGAACACGAAGACGGTCGATTGAAAGCAGGCCTTCGGCAACCCCACGAATCAAGTAATAGAATTTGCCTTCCATAGACATTTTTCCCATTCTTATTGCATAGTGGACAACCTCTTCGTACAAATGAGGATTTACTCGTTCCTTTCCAGGACGGCCTTCTACCCAGTCTCTTAACATAGTCTCCAACTTTTCTCCCATTGAGTCCAAGTTTGCGAGCTGATCTACTTTTGGGGTGAATTTATCTTTTTCACTTTTAATGCTTGCATCATTTGCACGTTTCCAGTTATTAAAGAGGTCATTGTCATTCCAGATATCAGAGATCAAGCGTTCCAACCAATCGTCTCTGAGTAAATCATCATTCATACACGGTTCAATTGGCATCCTGTAATGGGAAAGCATGTTTAATTTTTTCCATATGGCTTCATCATTCCAGTCGAGACGCCCTCTCTCGGTTAGTTCCTCGAAAAGCGCTTTGATTTCATCTTTGTTCCTAACGCTTGGTTTCGCAATGCGCGCCAAAAGTTTAGTGCTATCCACATTTTTGAAAGCATCGCGCCATTGTCGAACTTCATCCAGTTCAGCATTTTGATCACGACGGTTAAACTCATGCTTTAGCCTTCCTACCATTGGAACGTCATCAGGAATCCATCCTGTGAGCCCTGCTCCCATTCTTGCTCGCACAAGTTCTCCTCGTCTGTTCCAGAGCCTCATCCAGTCTTCACCTATGTTTTTTCCCATAACCCAAATATCCATTATGGATGCAAACTGTATGTCGCCTGTCCTCCACATTGTTAACAAATCTTTCTTTTCTGCTTTTGCAGAGTTAACAGCATCCAACTCCTGCTTCTTCATTTCTGTTAAGAAGCCATTCCACTGTTCCCAGCGCTCACCGAAGTGCTTCAAGTTTTCTTCAATTCTGGCTCTGTTTGCTGCATCTCTGAATCCGCCTTCCTCAAGAGGTTTATCAATCTCCTCCTCGAAGAACTTCTTCATATCCTCGTAGTCTTGTTGGGTTGTTACAAGTTCTGCTCCACCTCTGTAAGAAACAATTGGGTGTGGTGGCATTGTCATATTCTCGAATCCTGGGTGCTTGTCTATGTATTCATGAATCGTGTGAAGATGAGCTCTACAGTCTCTAATTTCTTGGTTGATATCAACTGCTCTCTCCTGAGCGGGAGGCTGAGCGTTGTTTGCAAACATCTGTGTTGCCTTAAGAGACATGGCTTCGGATGATGCAGGAGCTTGAGTCTCGTAAGTAGAAGCTCCAAATGCTGAGTCAATTGCCTCAAACAATGCTCTGTCCTCATCGAAGTGAAGATCAGAACGCCCCGATGCAACCCAAGATGAATACTTGCTCATCAGTTCATCGGTCAGGTAATCCCTAAATCTTGGATCGTTTGGACCGACAGGTATTTGCCATCTTTCTGCTTGAGCCTCTAAAAGTTCCGAAAACTTATGTGTCTCTGAACCAACAGTTACATTTTCATTAGAGAAGATTGTGTAAGTTTGAGTTAGTAGACCGGCAAGAATTCCGGGACGACGGGTAAGAATATCAATGATTGCATGGCCCTTCTCATGTGCAAGTGTAGTAGCTTCAACAGTTCCACGGTCTGGAAAACCAGAAAGAGCGTCTTCGTTAAGATAAACTACCCCTTCATCAAGATTGTAACAGCCGTATACTTCATCGGTATTGGTTCCGGCCTTAGTTGTGAAAGTCGCTTGATCTACTTTCCTGACTTCTAGCGAAGTGATTTGCTTGTGGCACTCTTCAAGCGTTTCCACAATCCATTGCCCAACAGCAACACTTTCTTTGTCTGATCTCATAAGCAGTCCTTCTGCTTTATCAATTTGTTCTTGAAGACCTCTGCCAACTTGAAGTGTATTTGTAATTGTATGATCAAGTTCGGCACAAAGTTGCCCGCCAGGCAGAAGTTTTTCGGAAATTGCATTTAGTCTTCCATTCAAAACATCATTGCTTTCCAGATCAGTTTTCATTGCTTGCTCAAATTGTTCTCGTCCTGCAATTAATTGTGAAACTGTTTCAGGTTGGTCGAACAATTTCAGAGTTGCTTCAATATCGGGCAGCCGGGGAGTCATCATGTAAATAATTGAATGATCTTCTCCGGTTGGTTCTCCGTCTCTGACTCTTTGGGCGGCAGCCAAAACTTCATCTGTTTTTCCTTCAGGCATTATTGTCCTCAAGGCTGTCAGCGCACCATCATCGCCGGCGGCTACTGCTTGTTCCCATTTCTCTAGAATCTGAGGCAAGAGCAACATCGCCTGTGCATGATCCTCCCGCTCGGATTCCAGTTCAAGAAACAGCCAACCTTCGGGAGTAACCTCCATTCCTTGCGGGTAAGGCATGAATCTCTCGTACTCCTCTTCCGTAATTCGGCCGTCTTCAAGCGCAATATCAAACCTGGCTTTAATATTTTCCTGACTAATTTTTCTGTGGACCAGTCTGATTCGGTCGTTATTGGCTTTTGCTTCCTGTAAATACCCTTCGGTTGGTTTGCCATCAGGATCCAACGGCTCAAGTGCATTTCTTGTACCAATTGCAGGATCTTCTTCCACTTGCCTTAAGATTGTTCCAAGTTGTGCCTCTAAATTTGCTTTATGGAGTTGTGCCGCTTCCATGCTGACTCCCATTTGTGCATAGAAAGATTCCGGATTATCTGTACTCAGATTCTCGCATGCTGCATTCCCGACTTGCTGTAGTTTTTGCAACGCAAACTCAGCGTCATTTTGCTGAAGTGCATCAAGAAGTTTTCTAAGTTCAGCACTTTCTTGTTCAAGTTTCTCGAGAGTTACATCAGAACTTTCTTTTTCTTGTGCTTTGCCCCACGGCATATGGTTCATTGCAACTTTCCATGCTCGTGTTGCCTTGTCCCATCTGTTTTGTATGCGTTTGATTATGCTTTTGTTGCTTTCTCCTAAGTGTTCATTCAATTCAATATAATGATCAACGTCCATTGGATCCATTCCAAAGAAGTTACACACATCATCGAAGTTGCCCGGATCGTTCATCCATTCTCCGAAACTTGAGCCATCTGTTTCCAGTTGAGTTTTCTTTGCCTGAATTTGTTCATAATCAATAATTGGATCAGGTCCAAGAATATCTTTAACAGTCTTCATATCCTCTTTGACTGTTTCTATTGAGGCTTCGTAATCATGGCAGAGTTTCCATGTGGAATAAGGATCTCTGAGTACATCCTGCACCAGTGGTTCAAGTTGTTTGATGATAGTTGCTCGGTCTTCTGCACTGCACTCTTGCAGATGCTTTTTAAGATCAAGCACAGTTGCTCCTGCCCATAGCCATTTTTTCTCCATCTGATCTTTTAACCAATTTTCTTGATCAGGAGTTAAGTAATCAGCAGAAAGAAGTGTGTCTGTCACGACAGGGGACTCAAGGACTTGTTTCGGCGCACTCGATACAAGCTCCGGTGCTTCTCCCATGATATCAGATCTTGTGTCCTGAATTATGTCCAATGGATGATCAGATCCCACATCAGCAATTTTCTCCGTACTTGCCTCGGCTCCTTGTTCAGCAAGTTCTCCGGCTTCGGTATCAGGATCAGGCTGCTGATCATCGTCATTTTTTGCATTGTTGTCATCTTCAGCTGCAAAGAAGCAAAGACGTTTTTCTTTGAAAGGATTTGGGTACCAAGAAGAGGCTCCGCCGACAGAGTCGGGGGAGTTCACTGCAATGTGCCCAACGCGCAAACTGCGCATTGGGTTACAGTTTACAAATTCTAATAATCTTGTCAAATAGTTTTTCATGTTTGTCTGTAAGTTCGGGAGTGAACTGCGCCAGCAGCCCTCTAATGCTTTCTGTATCCATATTTTTGATAGAGACAGAGATTTCATTACCCATTTTGGCATTTCTTACAATATGCAACTCTTCAATATCCGCGTGTTTAAGAACCCAAAAACCCTTTATCGATGACCATGGAATAAATTCCTCTCCATACTGGAACCCAAGCTGTTTGATGCTTATTGTTACTTGTTTAGGCTTTTTTCTGTGCAGAGCTATATACAATCCTCCGGAAACAACAAGAAGAAACGTAAAACTCCAAGATTTAGTTATTACGCTATATGCAATCAGCAATACTGTTACTATTCCAGCCAGTATGTACCAGAGCATTGTTCTTTGATGTTCCTGCCGACTGGAAGATTGCCAGGACAGAAGTACTTTATCCTCAATTGGAGGTGTGTTTTGACCTTCCTTATGAGGCGCTTCGGATGGAGTGGGTGTTTCCATGGTTTTTGGGTGTATGAAATCCTTATATTATAGCCTAAAAACCGACTTTTATCCGCCTTGAGGGGTTGTGCTATATAGATACTATTGCCTGATAGCAAGTAGCCGAAATTTTGCTCTGTTTCGCTTATCCATGCGCAATTACCCACCCCTCAACTCTCTCAACTCCTGCCTCCTTAAGCACTTTCGCACATTCTTCAAGAGTTGCCCCTGTAGTCGATAAATCATCGATCAGAATCACATGAGAAGGCAGTAATTTTGAATTGATACAAAAGGCTCCTTTTAACGCGGTCAGTCGTTCCGATTTTTTTCTCTTCATCTGATGACCGGTAGGTTTGTTTCTTTTCAATAGATGCATCGAATGAACCCTGCACTTCTGCGCCAAGAGCTCAGACAAAAGTTTGGACTGATTAAATCCGCGCGCAAACAATCTGCTCCAATGAAGTGGAACCGGGCAAAGAACGGTATGTCCAAGATCAGGCTTATTTTTAAGCATTATCTCAACCATATCCTCGGCAAGCATTCTGATTCTTTTGTATTTGTAAGTATGAATTGCTTTGTGGAGAAGGGGACTATGTTCATAAGAACTGCCGGCATAAATCGCATCGATATATTCCAGTCCTCTTTGCCTGAGCTGCTTAGCTTCTTCGGTTACGGGATTCGATAGGAGCTTCTTGCGTTCGCGTTTGGTTATCCACTTGCCGGATTTTCCGGAGAGGGATTTGCGCGGGAAGAAAAGGTCAAGAGCCGTAGGCATGGTGATGGATATTACTAATTATTCTTGTTGATTTCCATCAAGATTGCTAACCTTTGTGAGTTCTATCAGGGCAATTAGCTCAGTTGGTTAGAGCGTCGCGTTGACATCGCGGAGGTCACTGGTTCGACCCCAGTATTGCCCACCATTCCGGAAGAACTTCACATTAATACATTCCAAAAGGCTTTTTTTGCTTTGCAACAGGAAGTGGGTGTGGATATCTTTTAAGTTTTCCACATAAGGTCTAACATGTGCGAACTAACCCTATACCTGCCATTTTTCATGACAGTCTTACTATCTGTAGTCGCATTTTTACTTCTCCTAACGGTACTCATATTAATCCACGAGTGGGGCCACTTTACTGCCGCCAGGCTAAGTGGAGTCACGGTCGAAGAGTTCGGCTTAGGCTTGCCCCCAAGAGCCAGAACTCTTTGGAAGAAGAAGGGGACAATATATTCTCTTAACTGGATCCCGTTTGGAGGATTTGTAAGATTAAAAGGTGAGAATGCAATAACCAATAAAGAAAGAACATCCAAAGGAAGTTTTGGATCAGTTGCAATTTGGAAACGAGTTGTGATTCTTTCTGCAGGGGTTTTTATGAACTTCTTACTTGCAATAATTATTCTCACAATTGGATTTTCTGTTGGCAAATGGATTCCTACTTATACAACTCTGGATGGAATGAAGCTTGCAGCAGAGAAGGGGATTATTAATTTGGAACTAGGTGTTTATGTATCGGATGTAATAAGTGGAGAGAGCGCAGCTAAGGCTGGAGTACCAAAAGAAAGCGTTTTATCTACGGTTGATGGAGTTCCTGTGACAATTCCTGAGGATGTTGTTGCAGCTCAGGAAGGAAAAAGGGTAGTGCAATATACAGTTAAGTCTGGAGAGGGACTCGAGACAGAAGAAAATTTCACAGTCAGATTAAAGGATGGAAAAGCCGGCATTGTACTTACTCCATATCCGATAAAGCTCGAAGCGCCCGAGCATAATATTTTTGTTGCATTGGGTCTTGCATTCAGAGAAACGTGGGTGGTAAGCACTCTGACTGTGAAGGGGATTGGTACTCTGATGAAGTCGCTTGCGCAAAGCGGAAGAGTTCCGGAGGGAATCGCAGGTATTGTTGGAATTGCACAATTAACTCACGCATCGGTGCAGGAAGGATTCATGATGTATTTGCGTTTGGTTGCGCTTCTTAGCTTGAGCCTTGCTGTGCTTAATATTCTTCCTTTTCCGGCACTCGATGGAGGAAGATTGGTGTTTGTAATTGCCGAACTAATCAGCAGAAGGCCGGTTAACAGAAAGTTTGAACTAATGACGAACACAATAGGATTTTTGTTCCTGATATTCTTACTATTATTTATTACTTACTATGACGTCGTCCGTCTCTTCACCGGCGAAGGCTAATGTCAACATTCCGACCGGTTCGACCAAAGACCTCTGGTTGGAAATACTCAAGCGCTTGGAGCCGCAGGTACAGCGAGGCCAGTTTGTAACTTGGTTTAAGAATACGGCAGTTTTGGGAAGAGATGGAGGGAAACTGATAGTTGGCTTGCCTATTCCAATGGGACTAAATTGGCATATTGAGCATTACAAAGGCATTACTCTGGTTGCTGCTAAGGAGTGCGATTCGACAATTGAACAGATAGTTTACAGAGTGGATGTGGGCCTAAAAGACAATCCGGAAAGGTCGATTGATTTGCTTGTCCAGTTTCCTGAAGAAAAAAAGAGAAAGCTTCCCGGAAAACAGGAGGTTAAGATGGCGGAGGGAATTGTTAGCAAGATACTCAGTCCGCGTTACACCATAGATAACTTTATAGTGGGGGAGTCGAATCGCCTCGCGCATGCCGCATGCCAGGCGGTAGCTACTCAGCCCGGAGGAAAATACAATCCGCTATTCTTATATGGAGGAGTGGGACTTGGGAAGACTCATTTGCTTCAGGCGACGGGGAATTCAATCTTAAAACACATGCCAAAGGCCACGGTTGTTTATACAACTAGCGAAGATTTCACGAATGAAGTGGTGGAAGCCATTCGAATGCAAAAGATGGAGAAAGTACGCGGCCGTTACCGCAAAGTTGATATTCTGATTATTGATGATGTTCAGTTTCTTGCAAACAAAGAGCGCACTCAGGAGGAATTTTTCCACACATTCAATACTCTTTACGAAGAACACAAGCAAATAATTATTTCAGCCGACCGTCCTCCGCAGGAACTTGATCTGGAAGATAGGTTAATCTCCAGATTCGAGAGGGGAATGATAGCGGACGTAAGCAAACCGGATTACGAAACTCGACTGGCGATACTTGTGGAGAAAGCGAAAGAGTATGAGTTGTTTATAGAGATGAATGTACTCCAATTTATCGCGGAACATACTACAAATAGCGTCAGGGAACTCGAAGGAATCCTGATGCAGGCTGTTGCGCTTTACGAACTTGAACAACGCATGCCCACCATCCAATCAATTGCACAGATAATGAAGAAGCTGAATAAAGATCCTCACTTGGAAGAGCAAGACACGGGCTTCGAGAAGAAAGAAAAGAGGCGTCCGACCTTTCAGGAAATAATAGAGGCAGTCAGCCGCTACTATTCGGTATCAGTTCAGGACATGATTGGTCCAAAGAGAAATCGCGACATACTTTTGCCTCGCCAGATCGCAATGTTGCTTGGGAAGAAGTATTTGAATATGAGTTATGTTGGAATCGGAGAAGTCTTCTCCAACCGCGACCACACTACGGTTATGAATGCAGTATCCAAAATTGAAAGAAAGCTCCTAAATGATGCTCAGCTCTTAAGAGAGGTTAGGGCCATTGAGGAGGAGGTGGGGGTGGTTTAAAAAAAGAGAAAAAAGAGTTAAAAGGGTGGGAAGATTTGGTATAATAAGTTCGTATGCAGTCAGTTTCGACAACTACGACTACCACAACGACCTTCTAGGAAGGGGACTCCTGCATACTCAAATACTCTTATACCGCCCCTTCCAATAGCGAAGGGCGTTTTTATTTGTTACCATCCTCTCATATGGCAAAGGAAATGGATTCGGATCTCTACAATCTACGACACTCCTGTTCGCATGTCTTGGCTCAGGCGGTAGTAAACTTGTGGCCAGATACAAAGATTACAATAGGTCCTCCGATTGATTACGGATGTTATTACGATTTCCAGTTCAAAGAGCCGATAACTGATGATGATTTTAAGAAAATTGAGAAGGAGATGAGGTCGATCATCAACAAAGGGCAGAAGTTTGAAGAAGAAAAGATGTCAGCCGAAGACTCGATTAAGTTTTGGAAGAAAATGAAGCAGCCGTTTAAGGTTGAGTTGGTCGAAGACCTCAAAAAAGATGGGGAGACTGAAGTAACTCATTACAAAAATGTTGATGCAAAGGGTGCGGAGACTTTCGTAGACCTATGTGCGGGCGGACATAAAGATGATGTGAAGGAAATTCCGGCTGACGGTTTCAAAATAATGAGTTTAGCGGGTGCATATTGGAGAGGAGATGAAAAAAATCAGCAGTTAACTCGCATTTATGTTGCCGTGTATCCGTCCAAGCAGGAATTGCAGGAATACATCACCATGATGGAGGAGGCAAAGAAGAGAGATCACAGAAAACTAGGCAAGGAACTCGACCTATTTACGTTCAGTGAAAGGGTTGGCCCCGGTCTTCCTCTATGGACTCCGAAAGGAACAGTCATTTGCAATGAGCTGGAGAAGCTTGCACGGGAAATGGAGGATAAGGATGGTTACTGCCAAGTCAAAACTCCTCATTGTGCAAAAGGAAAACTCTATGAGCAGACAGGTCACTTGGCTCATTATAAGGAAGCAATGTTCCCACCAATGAAGCTTAAGGAAAAGGGAGAGGAAGAAGGGGAGGAGTACTACATGAAGCCAATGAACTGTCCTCATCATCATGAGATATTTGCATCAAAACCGCGCAGTTACAGGGATCTTCCGCTAAGGCTTGCTGAATATGGCAGCTGCTATCGTTACGAAGACTCGGGCGCGCTGTTTGGATTGATGAGAGTCAGATCACTGTCTATGAATGATGCTCATATGTATTGCTCCGAGGAGCAATTTGAAGATGAGTTCATGGCGGTTACAAAAATGTACCTCAAATATTTCGAAATATTCGGGATTGAAAAGTATGTGATGAGATTTTCACTGCATGGAAAGGATGGACTCGGTAAAAAGTATGTGAACGAACCAGAGTTGTGGTTGAAGACGGAAGAAATGGTCAGAAATGTTATGAAAAAGTCGGGGTGCGAGTTCGAGGAGGTGGAAGATGAAGCTGCTTTCTACGGACCGAAGGTTGATATAGAAGTTTGGAGTGCTATTGGAAGAGAATTCACTATCGCAACTAACCAAATTGACTTTGATGTCCCTGGAAAGATGGGGCTTAAGTACATAGATAAAGATGGATCGGAAAAAGTTCCTCTTTGCATACACCGCGCACCACTTGGCACGCATGAAAGAACAGTCGGATTCCTTATAGAACACTTCGCAGGTCTATTCCCGCTCTGGCTTGCTCCTGTTCAGATGGGAGTTGTGCCTGTTGCAGAACCTCACGTTAAATATGCTCAGGAAGTTGTCCAGAAATTAAAGTCCGAAGGGCTTCGTCCGCACTACATGGATCCATCTGAATCGCTTGGAAAGAGAATCAGAGAAGGGGAGAAGCAAAAGTATCCTTATCTCTTGGTTTTGGGAGAGAAAGAAGTTTCGGGTAACTCGGTTGCTTTAAGAAATGTAAAGACAAAGGAGCAGGTAGAGGTCAGTTTGGATGAGTTTATAAAGAGGGCGGTGGAGGATGTGAGAGAAAGAAGACTATAATATTCGATAGGTTGATAGTTGCTAATAGGTTAATAGGTTTTCTATAAAAACCTATTTACCTACCTACCCATAACCTATTAACCTATTGTTATGTTTGAAGCTTTCATGATCGGCCCATTCATGATTTGGATGCGAGTAGTATTTCTACTTCTGGGCGTATGGCTGGGCACCGAATTTTTTCTACGTCTTACTGCCAGCGCAAATCTATCAATTCAAAACTTCAAGGATAATTCAATTAGATATTTGATCACATTTATTGTTGGCGCCAGATTAATTGCAATTATCTCTGAATATCGCATTTATTTGCGTGATCCATTCAGGATTTTTATATTTTGGGACGGAGGATTTAGTTTTCTGGGAGGAGCAATTGGTATTGCCGTAGTTCTATACATGGCAACCAGGACTCAGCGGGCTACTTTTCTTCAGTGGTTGGATGTATTGCTTCCCGCTACGACTTTCGGATTGGTATTCGACTGGATTGGTAAGTTTCTATCCGGACATTCGTATGGAAAACCAACAGATCTTATATGGGGAGTCTCTTATGACACCATAGGAGTAAGGTATACAGTCCCGATTCATCCGGTTCAGATCTATTATGCTCTGTTCTTTCTTGTACTAACGTTTCTTCTTCTAATTGTGCGCAAGTATCACAAGCGTGCAGGTGCGGAGACTCTGGCTGGCATTCTGGTTGCAAGTGCATTTACCTTTATTTTTGAGTACTTCAGAGGAGATTTCTCTATACCTGTGTTCGCAACACAGCTGGATTTCGTTGTTCTTGTTGCACTGTTTATAAGTCTTGGAGTTTTTGCCGCAGTCGAGCTTAAACTCTCCAGAGCTGGACTGATTATGTACGAAATTTGCCTTATAGCGATTTTTGGAGGATATCTGATACTGAGGTCTGTTGTAACCTTACCTACATTTGAGCTCAGGTTTAGCCAATTCCTGGCAATTTTGGCAGTGCTTGCAACAGTTGTGTATGTTCTTGTGCACAGGAGGAAGTATCCGCATCTATAACAACAATCAACACGTCCTTCGGACTATCAACACGGGCGCTTCGCGCCCTTTCAACAATCAACTTATTAATTCTTGAAAGAATAGAAGATTGTCGATTGTTGAAAGCGTAGCGTGTTGATTGTCGATTGTATTACAGGACTACAAATACTATAATCTCCGCATGCAAAACCTACTCGCCTCCATAATGCCGGTTCTTCAGCCCTGGCTAATTTTATTCGCTGAAAACCCTATGCTCCGAATAGGGCAAGTCGTTCTGATTGTAGTGGGACTCCTTCTTATATTCCTCGTTTTTTACACAACAAGGGACATTATTCTTCGAACCCACTCATTTATATACATGCTTTTCTGCATTTTGCTTGTAGCACTTTTTCCTTTAGTTGGATTCTTGCTTTACATTCTAATTCGTCCTGCAAGAACTGTTAAACAAAGGGATTTGGATAGAATGATGCAGACGATTTTGGAAGGGATAGCCCAGAAACAAGTTCAGAAAAAAGCACCTAAGAAGAAAGTAGTAAAAGTAAAGAATCAGCAAACATGAAGCAGTTAGTTACTTATCTCCTTTGGCCTAACAATCCCGTAATTCCGTATGGAAGTCCAAAACTTACAGCACTTCTAGTATTGGCGCTCGGAATAATTGTAGTTTCATTTACTCTTCGCATGTGGAGGAAAAAACTTGATAATCAAGTAACTAAGAAGCTTAGTAGGTCATGGCCGAGTGCCTGCCTTTGGTTTGGGATAGTGGCTCTGGTTCTAACTATAGCAAGGGCGGAGCAGATTAGTTATGTTGCAATGCGACTATGGTGGGTTGTGTGGCTGATTGCATGGGTTGCATACATATTCTTTCAAGTAAAAATGTTTAAGCTTAAGTACTACAAGAAATTACCATCAGAGACTATCGATGATCCGAGAAAAAAGTATCTTCCAAAGCGAAAGAAAAAGAAATGAATAATTAAGAATGAATAATGAATAATTATTTGGATGGTCTCACTTGTAAGTATTTTTCATTCTTCACTATTCATTATTCATTTAAGCTATTAATGGCTTGATATTATCGGTCGCAAAGGCTTAAATATAACGAACCTATGCCCCCTCGCCATCATGCGAAGTCTCACTTACAAAGACATCACATGGCTGGATGATCCGAATCCGCAGGAAAAGGATCTTCTGGAATTGCAAAAGAAATTTGATTTCCATGAATTGGATATTGAGGACTGTTTGAGTGAACACGAACGGCCGAAAGTTGAGGAATATGACGAATATCTCTTCTTGGTTTTCCATATTCCTTATCTAAATAAGCGAACAGGGCGCATGGTTAAGGAGGAAGTGAATATTTTCTTGGGTCAAGATTTCTTTGTTACTCTGCATCGAGGCAAAATTGCAGTTTTAGACACGCTATGGAAGCAATTAAAGGAATCCGAGGAGAAAAGATCTGAATACATGGAGCATGGAACCGGATTCTTTTTGTATGAACTAATGAATCATTTCTTTGATGGCGTTTTTCCCCTTGTTGATACGATAACCAAAGAAATCAGAAAGATGGAAGATGAATTATTTGAGCAAGAGGAACAAGTGGACATACTCAGAGACATTATGACTCTTAAAAGGAACATAATTACGATGCGTGCGATACTTTTGCCTCAAAGAACTTTGATAGGTGCACTTGAGCATAAGAACAGGAAATTTGTATCTAAAGAATTATCTCTCTATTTCGATGACATCTTGGATGCAATCGAGAGGCAATGGTCTCTTTTGGATACAGCCAAAGAAATGATCGATTCTCTTCAGGACACGCATGAATCATGGTTGACTCATAAGACGAATGCTATTGTTAGAATACTAACCGTATTTTCCGTCACGATGCTACCGCTAACGTTTTTGACCGGATTATTCGGAATGAATGTAGTTCTTCCTTATCAACAGCATCCTCTGGCATTCGCAGGTCTTATTGTGGGAATGGTGCTGATACTTTCAGGATTGTTGGGGTATTTTGCCAAGAAGGGGTGGCTCTAAAAAAAGCTGTAAACTGAAGTATGTGGGCGTAATTGGTGAACCGATACCAGTTTTCTAGTAATTAGTTATTAGTTTTTAGTTGTGTTTATATTGAAGAATTCGACCACTTTTTTACCAATAACTAATAACCAATAACCAGTGAACCCATAATGTGTGCAACCAAATATTGACATAAAGCTCCAAGACAAGGAGAATCTCCCTCCTATGCCTCTTAAACACGCCACAGAAACGGTCTTGGTATTTGTTTTGGGGCTTGTTATAGCTATTTTTGGGGTATTAACTGCCACGTTGCCTCCGCTTCCTCAGGGTGGCTTACCTTGGGTTGTTTTACTAGCAATCGCGGTTTTATATCCACTAAGTCTTACTCATTTATTCAAGAAAAACCGAGCTGATTATGCTTTTAGGTGGCTTCATTGGTTTCCTGTGCTTATTTTGCTCCTTTGGTTGATAATCGAAATTTTAGCCAAGGTGTATGAGCCTGCGAGATCAGTACAATCTTATTATCAATGGGGATGGACATTTGGATTTGTTGCGATTGGGATACTCGGAATAATGATATTTTGCCTTAGAGTTATACGCAGGAGATTGCCGCGAATGCTCCTATTATTGGTAGTATTCGTGCCATTTGCAGTTCTTGCATTTGCAGGGGAGGGCAAAAGAAACTGGAATGGAGTACTTGCAAGCGCCCTCTGGGATGCAAGTCTTTGGAGTGATATTCAGCAGGGGATAAGTGGAACAGGTTCCGTAGAAATTGCACTCGATAATAAAGAGCCAAAGAATTTATCTTCGTCAGCAGATCCCGCGGAAGAGGCTTGGCGCGAAAGACTTAGAGAGTTTGAAAAGAGAAGGCAGGAGATTGCGACGCAGGCAAATGATGATTTTGATGAGCCTATCGAACCTGTACCAGTCGCAGATGCCTCTGAGGATAAATCAGAGGCTCAGGAACCAGCAAAACAACCTACAGTTCCAACGGTTACATCACAAAAGACCGGAACTGGGCGTGAGTATCGCGAAGCAAAAACAGTTCCTAATCAGCTTCCATCGTCAGGAGCAGGATTAGGCTTCTTGGCGATTACAATGGTTTCCGGATATTGCGGACTTCTACATAGAAGGGCAAAAAGGAGGGTATAAGTCCTTTCTCAGACGCCCATCACCGTCGGAGGTGACACGAAGAAAATCTCTGTTTCCTTCGCTCCGAAAGAGGATGATGCTAGGAGAAACCGCCCAGGCGGATATCCAAGTACCAGTCCTGGCGATCAGCGTCGTTGGTAGACCACTGGATACATATCGGGCAGGCTCGTCCTGCCCTTTTCTTTATGCTTAGAAAACAACTTGCTGTTACAATAAGGTTATCCTTCCCATTTTGATTATGCCCAAAATCAAATCCCTCAAAGCCCGTCAGATACTCGACTCCCGTGGAAACCCGACTGTTGAAGTAGATTGTGAACTTGATGATGGCAATTTCGGACGCGCTGCAGTTCCTTCGGGTGCCTCAACTGGTACTCATGAGGCGCTTGAGCTCAGGGACGGTGATAAAAAAATGTATGGAGGGAAATCAGTTCAAAAAGCCGTGGGAAACGCTGGTGAAATTGCAAAGGAACTAACAGGACAGGAAGTTTCTGATCATAGAGCTCTTGATCAAAAAATGCTTGATATGGATGGGACTCCGAACAAGTCCAAACTTGGAGCGAATGCAATTCTTGGAGTTTCGATGGCGGTATGCAGGGCACGAGCGGGTAGTGAGGGAAGGCCACTGTGCGAGTCATTAGCTGATCAGTTTGGTGTTGATAATCCAACTCTTCTTCCGGTTCCAATGATGAACGTTATGAATGGAGGAAAGCATGCGGATTCAGGTCTTGCCATTCAGGAATGTATGATTGTACCAACTGGCTTCAATTCATTTACGGATGCACTCAGGGCCGGAGCGGAAACGTTCCATGTACTCAAGAAGCTTCTAAAAGAAGCAGGCCATGTGACTGCGGTAGGGGATGAAGGAGGATTTGCTCCGCGAGTTAAGGATACGGATGAGGCATTCGGCTTCATAATGGATGCTATTAAAAAGGCAGGATACGAAGGTAAGGTTCAGCTTGCCATTGATGCCGCAGCCTCAGAGTTTTATGAGGATGGATCGTATGCTGTTGATGGCAAGAAGCTTAGTTCAGAAGAGCTTACTGCTTTTTATATAGATTTAACTGAGCGTTATCCAATGGTATCGATTGAGGATTCTCATAGCGAAGACGATTGGGATGGATTTGCGGCGCTGACCGGAGCAATAGGAGACAAAATGCAGTTCGTTGGAGATGATCTGCTGGTAACAAACGTGGAACGCATCAAAGAAGCGATCGAAAAGAAGGCTGTGAATTCAGTTCTTATGAAATTAAATCAAATCGGAAGCGTTACCGAGACTGTTGATGCTATAAATCTGACGCATGAGCAGGGATGGACCTCTGTCGTCAGCCATAGGTCGGGAGAAACCGAAGATACCTTCATTGCTCACCTTGCAGTCGGACTTAGAACCGGTCAGATCAAGACAGGATCACTTAGCAGAACTGATCGTGTGTGCAAATACAACCAACTGCTCAGAATCGAGGAGCATCTGGGATCGAAAGCTGGGTATAAATCACCGTTTTAGCCACCAATTCTTTAGAGGAGGAAGTGAAAGCGTTGAGAGAATATAAGCTCCAGTAGGTATCAGAGCCTGAAGTTCAGAGGAGGGGAGTTCATTGAAGCTCATGAACAGGTATGCGGCTACATAAGTGACTAAGGCTATGAATCCTCTTCGTGTGAAGCTTCTTTCCCAAGCCTTGTCTGCCTCAACTCGCTTGTTGCGGTTAAGTATTGAGTCGATTTTTTTCTCGAGGTTGGTCATAACTAAACTTGAGGAAGAATACTTCCATCTCGTACAATAATATCCGGTCTTCCATCCCTTGGTCTAATAACCAGATCATGTGTGTTGCCATTGGCAGCCAAAAGTTGGGACAATTCAGCGCATGTTTGTAATGCTGTTGCGGGCGCGGCATCCAGTTTGGCAGCTACTTCTGCAACAGCTTCGGCGTCTTGGCCATCGGCAACAATTCTAAGTACCGGATTGCGGTCGGTTCCTCTGTTCCTGCCTCTAAGTTGTAATGCTTCAATCATATGAAGTGTAGGAATGAATCGATTTTATACTCGATGTCTTCTATGTCCAATACTATACTAAGTTAAGTTTCGGGGCGTAGTTCAGTTGGTAGAATGCGCGGCTGGGGGCCGTGTGGTCGCTGGTTCGAGTCCAGTCGCCCCGACCATTGTCTGAACCATGATTAAAAAGATTAATCGATGGACAGGATTATAGTTAAGAAATTAACTGTATGTACATTGTACATACAGTTACAAATTAACCTTGAGATTCTAAATCAAGCAAATCCATAAATCATGTGAATCAAGGTCCAGTTCGAATCGGCGGCCGTCAGAGACGACCGCCGGGGGTAGGCGCAGTTGCACCTACAGTAGCAACAGAGCAACGACTTCGTGCAGAAGCCAAACAATCGCAAAAATCATCGCGACGGCCGACAAAACGACCGAAATCCTGTTCCGCACTGATTTCTCACTACGCAAGCAGGATTTGCTTCGTAGGAAGTTGACGAACAAAGAGAACGCCAAAGCCAACGAACAAAAGAAACCAAACATATTGAGCCCCTTTTAGGTTGAAGGATCGTGTCTTATTGCAATTATTATTATAACCTAAAAATCTGAATCAGGCAATCAATCCCAATAATCAGGCACATTGCCAAACATGCCACTGGACCTGCCTCCAAGCCTCCAGTTATTCAAGTCAACATCGTCATCTCTGTCCCAGATGATGTCAGGGACTCTGCCAAATACCCCCTTAAAGCCAAAGTCGGGGACTTCGCCAAAGCCATCGTCGTTAAATATCACGGGGGCGTCACCAAAGCCGTCGTCTCCGAATATGTCTGGAACGTCTCCAAATAGGCTGGCGTGGGCTATAACAGGGATAAACGAGAGAATTAATGATGATATTAGTAGTTGGATTTTAGTCATAGGAGAAGAAGTATAGCATAAAAGAACAACGAATTTCGCCACAGATACTTGCGCTTGAAGGCATATTTTGATTTCATGTCATCTTATTTATCTTTTGAAGGGGATTGTCAATATATTCAAAATATGTTATAATACTAAGTTAACAAATGAGTCTATCCCAGCAAGAATTTGAGTCGGCAACCCAAGCTATAGAGCGCGCTCAGCGCATCCTGATTGTTCCGCATGCAAATATCGATCCAGATGGACTGAGCTCTGCACTTGCTTGCTACATGTTTTTAAAATCCCTTGGTAAAGAAGCTACGGTTATAGTACCGGAGACTCCTCCGGAATCGTTATCATTTCTTCCTGGATTTGATGCTGTTAAAGAAGATATTTCGGAAGCTCAGCAATTTATAATGACTGTGAATCTGGATGAGGGGATGGAGGTGGATAAGCTGAGATACACTGTTGAAGAAAACAAAGTAAACATAATAGTCAGCCCGAAGAACGGACGTATAAAATCCCAGCACGTTACTCTAAGTGAAGGAGAGCCTGCATATGATCTGATTGTTGTGGTTGATAGTGCTGATTTGAATTTGCTTGGTTCGGTATATACGGACCATATGGATATGTTTTCGCAGGTACCAATAATCAATGTCGATCATCACATTAGCAATACAGGATACGGTCATATCAAAATGATTGATCCGACTGCTGCAAGTGCAACTGAGGTTTTGTATCACTGGTTCACATCTCGCCATGATCTAAAGGATAAGATGACAAAAGATATTGCTACTTTACTTTTGACAGGGCTTATTACCGATACCAGAAGTTTCCAGAATCCAAACACAACTCCCAGATCTTTGGATATTGCGGCAGAGCTTTTGGAGATGGGCGCAAGGCAACAGGAGATTATCCAGAATGTTTATAAAACAAAGCCTTTATCCACTTTGAAGATTTGGGGAAGAGCATTAAATCAAATTCAGATAGATAAGAATGCGAGAATTGTATGGTCTGCAATTAGCAAAGAAGATCTGGCGGAAATGGATGCAAATAGCAAGGAGACAAGTGGCATACTAGATGACCTGATTTCAACGGTACCTGATGCAGATGTTTATGTTATGTTTACGGAACTGGAAGAAGGGGGACTGAAGGCAAGTATGAGGTCGAGCCCAGCTATTGATGTTAGTGCTCTTTCTGCCCAAATATTCGGAGGAGGAGGGCATCCCCGGGCGGCCGGATTTCGAATTACAGAATTTGATAATTTTCAATTAACGGTTTTGGAATGTGTTCAAAAACTTAAAGAGGGGATGGTTGCCCAGAAGAATAGCTCGAATGAGTCTCCCAAGGAGCCAGTTCAGAAATCGATCCCGGAGGTAAAACAAGAGCATCAGACCGAGGAAAGGCAGGTTAAACCTGAGGAAGTTGATATACCTCAAAAGGAAGTTGGCAAAGTAATCGATGTTGTGGAGGAGCTGAAAAAGGACGACGTTTCTTAAAGGGCTAAAAGGAGGCAATATCTCTTCCTTTATTGGAAGAATTCTCTATAATCAGCCAGTATTTGGCTCTTTCTTGAGTTTCTATGCGCCTTGTAAAGGTGGCAAAAGCATTGGGTATGACTGGACAACAGCTCCGCCACGAGCTGGAGCAGGTTAATTTTGGAGTTAAGCCAACAGACCGAGAGGTGCCTGACAATCTGGCGCAGGGAGTTTTGAGGTTCTTGTCTTCAAAACATGGAATAGAAGTAGATATGGAGGCACTTGGTTTTGCTCCGGAAGAAGGCGCTGTTAAGACAGAAGAGTCTGAAAAAGAGGATGAAACATCCTCCTCCGCCGAAGCTACGGAGGACAGGGAGGAGGCAGAGGAGGTAGAGGAAGGAGAAAAAAGTCCGCTTCATGTTCTTCGCAAGCTCACATTGGAAGATGTTCCTAAAAAGGCCATTGAAGAACAAGAAAGCATAGATCCTTCCATCAAAAAACAGGAAAAAGAAGATCAGGCAGCCCAAGAAAAGGCAAAGGCAGTCTCCAAAATCAAGGCAGAAGATTCTGTGCAGGAGCAAATCAAGAAAAAAGAGGGAGTGGTTATGCTTCCATCCGAAGTTTCTGTTAAAGAGTTTGCCGAAAAGACAGGGGTTCAAGTACCAAAGATTATTGGTGTACTAATGAAGAACGGAATCATGGCTACAATCAACCAGACTATAGATTACGACACAGCGGCCATTGTGGCCTCTGAGATGGGTGTTGATGTACAAAAACAGCAGGAAGTTGCATCTGCGGAAGATTTGTTTAGCCGCAATCTGGAAGAGCTTCTAAGGGATGAGCCGGAGAATATGGAAAAGAGGCCTCCGGTTGTGGTTATTATGGGACATGTAGATCACGGAAAGACTTCCATATTGGATGCCATAAGAAAGACAGAGGTTGTTGCGGGGGAGGCCGGCGGAATAACCCAACACATTGGTGCTTATCAAATAGATCACACGCCGGAGGGATCGAAAGAATCCCATACAATTACTTTTCTGGATACTCCGGGGCACGAAGCATTTACTGCTATGAGGGCAAGAGGCGCTCAGGTTACGGACATTGCAGTAATAGTTGTTGCTGCAGATGAAGGAGTAAAGCCGACTACCGTAGAAGCCATAAATCATGCAAAAGATGCGGGCGTGCCGATACTGGTAGCCATAAATAAGATGGATCGCGAAGGCGCAGATCCTGATCGCGTAAAAGGAGAGCTGGCTCAGCACGAATTGCAACCGGAAGATTGGGGGGGCAAGGTGCCTGTGGTGCAATGTAGTGCAAAAAATAATCAGGGAATCACTGACTTGTTGGATTCGATAGTGCTTGTTGCGGAAATGAACGAATTTAAAGCAAATCCAAACAGATCAGCGGTAGCTACAGTAATAGAAAGCCATCTGGATCCTTCGCATGGGCCTCTGGCAACGATAATTATAAATGCCGGGACTCTTAATAAAGGTGATTCGTTTGTGTGCGGCAGAAAAGTCGGCAAGGTGCGAACAATGATGGATGCGCATGGCGAGAATTTAGAAAAAGTTGAACCTTCTGGTGCAGTTCGTGTATCAGGATTCTCGCGGGTGCCGGAGGTAGGAGATATCTTGCAGGTTGTTGCATCCGAACAGGAGGCGAAGACGCTCGTTCAGGAAGTAAAGGAGCAACATGCTCGTAAGAAGAAAGGAAGCTTTGTTGATTTGGTTAGCAGACTATCGGAAGGAAAGCTCACTCAGCTTAAGGTTGTGCTTAAAGCCGATACTCAAGGGTCGTTGGAAGCACTTCAGGATGCACTAGCCAAACAAGTCGCGGGCGATGTATCCGTGAAAGTGATACACGCAGCTGTTGGAGCCGTAAGTGAGTCCGATGTAATGATGGCAGCAGCCACCGAGGGGGGAGTAGTTATCGCATTTACTGTTCCAGTACCCTCTGCAGTCAGAAAAACGGCCGAACGTGAAGGTACCGAAATAAGAGAATATGATGTTGTTTATAAACTTTTGGATGACGTTGAGGCTCTAATAACTGGGTTGATTGAGCCGGAAGAAGAGGAGCAGTTGATGGGTCATATAGATATCAAGGCAATCTTTATGACCAAAAAGAACGAGCAGATAGTTGGAGGAAAAGTGACCGATGGGTTGGTAAAGAGATTTCAATTTAGGCTTCTTAGAGACGAAAAGGAAGTTGGTACAGGGCGAATAACATTCTTGAAGCACGGAGACAAAGATATAAAAGAGGCAAAAGCAGGTACCGAATGCGGTATGAAAGTAGAAACCACCACCACTATAGAAGAAGGGGATATTATGGAAGTGTTTGTGAAGGAGTTGAAGAGGAAGGCCTAGCCATGCTCATTGATCCATTCTTCGACTAGCTGTTGCATGTCATTGCTCATTGTTTGTCCTGTTTGGCTAGCGGCCTCCTTCATTTTGTCGAAAGTCAAATCGCCAGCATTGAGCGTTTTTAGATCGCCTTTCAATTGATTCATTTGTTCATCAAATTTTTGGAATTCCGCTGTGCCAACTGCAGTACCAGCTGCGATTTTGGAATGTAGTGCATTGATTTTAGTTTTATTGTTCAAATCTGAATTCATATTTCCAATGTTAGTCTTGATAGAATTGTGGACGGTAGTATTACTTTTTATGTTGGTCTTCAAATTTTGCATTTGTTGTGCATTGCCTCCACCTCCACCTCCAAAGTATTTATCCAATCCTTGTGAAAACGGTTTACCTTCAGCAAGGTTTTTGCCTCCATGTTCAACCATACCTGGAAGTCCGGCAATTGCAGAGATAGGAGCTTTGCCTCCTGGAATTGGCAAGAATGGCATTCTAAGTGGTAGTTTCGCAATTCCTTTACCAAGACCCTCGCCCCACTGCCTTATTGGCTCAGAGACATTCGAGTAAACTTCGTCGATTTTGAATGCGGTGAATGTTCCAATCCAGAAAACCAAAAAAGTCATTATTAGCCATAAGAGATCCAAAAAAGTGGCGACTCCTCTAATCGGCATATTATGTATATATTGATGTGCAGGGAACTTGGTTGAGTTTTCGGCTAGATATGCAGCTGCATTAAGCAATATGAAGCCGGCCGAAAGAGGAATGGCCAGCGCGAATGGAAGAAATGCAGAGGCAACAAATTTCTGAAATATGACCATGCTGTTTAAGCTTTGGTTCCCGATTTTCATCTTGTCTCCAAGAACAAATCCCAAAAACATAAATGGCATAAAGGCTATGGTTATCCAAAGCACTGGTATTCGTATTGTAAATGCAATAACCATTGCGAGAAGCGGCAGGAAGAGCGCAAGCATCAAGATGAAAGCAAATGCCGTATTAAAAAGCACCATGAACAACTTTTGCGTCTGATTTGAATTTGCACCACTGCCTCCGCTAGGCGGAGAATTATTGCTAGGATTGCGCACTTTTGTTAATTCCGTTATTCGTCCATGGTTAAACACTAATCCAAGCAAAATCGACTGAGGAGTATTTGCAGATGTATTAAGTGGAACCTCTTTGAAGCAGACGGGGCTTGAACCAAGGTTTTCACATTTATAACCATTGTTTTTAAAGCTCTGTACCTTTGAGGGTTCTACATTGAACTCGACTTCACTCCAAATTGTGCAATTCTCCATTGCATTTGTATCAGGATTTCTCCTCTTGCACGTCATTGTGGAGTTATTTGCGTTTATGTAAGCAGGAATTGTATATACAGATGCTGTAAGGACATGGGATATGTCTAAAATAACGCGTGGGAAAAACCAGGAAAAGTTAACTAAAATCATACCTATAATAAACTTTGGCAAAATACCCATTACCACGTCTCTCTTTGCCATAATGATGGTATAGACCGCTCCTCCAATAAGTAATACAGCTAAAGCTACATTAACTATGTCTCTGGATAGTCTCCAGATCATATGCAGAGAGTTGTTGAAATACGCGATTTCTAGAAAGGTATTTGGATCAAGTAAAAATTCTAGTATATGTACGATGTACATCGTTAGTGTAAAAAATAACGACGACACAAAGCTCAGTAACAAAAAAGCATCATTAGCTTGTTGATTGGGATTTGAAGAAGGCTGAGCAAAGGCTTTTGCAATTATTAATTCTCGAGCTGATGAATTACACACAAACACGCCGCAAATAATTGCAACGGCAATGGCAGAAAGGATTTTTTTATGTGTAAACATTCTTATTATTCTAGCAGAAATAGAGATTTAGAGCAATTTAGATGGTCTCTCTAATATCCATATATTTTGAGCAATATACTGAGTAAACAGTGTCTATGTATATTAACTATAACAAGAACATAAAAGACATAATTAGTTGAGTAGAAATTTTATACAATAAGTGGTCAAAAGAAGCCCTATAATCACTAGTTTTCCTTATTAACTAGCCGAAAAGTCTGATCTATTATACTAATCATTGGGTTGATCAATTTTCTTGCACTTAGGGTATGTACTTGAGTACGATTTGTGAACACGAAGTTAGCCTTTTCTAACACATGTCTTCAACCATTTTAAAAGCATTGTTTAGCTCACAAACGAGGGTAAAACTACTCTCTACTTTTCTATTGCATCCGGAAGAGGAGTACTACATACGTGAGCTCACCAGGCTTCTTCATGAGCAGATCAATTCGATCAGAAGAGAGCTCGAAAACCTAAGGAGGATAGGTCTGGTGCGAGCAAGACATAGGAACAGAAAGAAGTACTACAGAGTAGACCCAGAGTTTTCCCTGTATCCTGAGCTTAGAAATATATTCTCAAAGGAGATTCAGGCAGAAAGCCCTGTGGTATCCAGTCTAAAGAAATTGCCTGATACTGATTTGATAGTACTGGCTGGAAATTTTGTTGGTACGGAAAGCAAGGTAGATTTGCTCATCGTTGGAGAGGTAAAAAAGGAGATGTTGGAAGCACTGCTTTTGCAGGATCCGGGCCTCAAAAACATCAAGTATTCGATATTCTCTCAGGGTGATTTCCTATATAGATTGAGCTTGAGAGACCGCTTTATAACCACGATTATTAATGATCCAAGACACCTGATTGTGCATAATTTAATTCAGAAACAAATCGAGGAAGCCCAAAAAAAATAGGTAGTAATCCCGGTAGATCGGGACGAAAAAGCTTCAATAGCTTCTTAGGACCACACTCTCTCAGCCTACAAGAAGCCCTGGAGTTTTTTCTTGAGTCTAAAAACAGTATCATTCTCCTTTACACATAAAGCCTTGATCTGTAGCCTACATCGGAAATATGACTACTCAGACAGTAAAAGATCAGTCGGCATCATTTGTTAAACCAAGGCCTGAGCTTAGGCCGGGGTACACTGTGCGTGTACATGAAAAAATCAGGGAAGGTGAAAAAGAAAGAATCCAGATTTTTGAGGGATTAATAATTTCAATGCATAAGGGCAGTGTGCCTACAGATACAACATTTACTGTAAGGAGGATAGTATCGGGCGTTGGTGTGGAGCGCGTATACCCTCTGCATTCAGCTCAGATTGTTAAAATCGAAGTTAAAAAAGTGGCAAAAGTAAGAAGGGCCAAGCTCTTCTTCTTAAGGGGTAGACACGGTAAGGCAGCTCGTCTATCCGAGAGATTTACTACAGCAGAGGAGTTCGCGATAGCAGCAGCTCAAGATGATGATAAAAAGGAAGCTGAAGAAACTGAAGTTGTCGAAAAATCGGGTGACGAGACAACTGAGCCTGAGCCGGAAGCAAAAGCTAAGCCGGAAGAAGAGTCAGTTAAAGAGCCTGAGCCAGAAGCAAAGCCTGAGCAGGAGCCCAAAGAAGAAGAAAAGAAGGATGAATCTGCTTAAAATCGGTGTATCATCGCCCCATGAGCTATTTACTCATAGGCAATTATGGCACGGGGAACCTTGGTGATGAAGCTCTAAAAGATTATTTTCTTAAGAGATTTTCGAGTATTGATTGGAAGGTAGTATCGGCAAATCCAATAAAGGGAGAGTTGGCTCGATTTCCATTGGGCTTAAGATCATTCTTTAAGCCTTGGTGGAAAACTCTCTTTGCTCTTAAAAAATCGGAGGGGGTGGTATTTGGAGGTGGATCATTATTCACAGATATTGAGTCTCGTAAGGCATGCATACTTTGGTGGTGGCATGCATTTGTTGCTTGGATTTTAAGAAAACCTATATATCTGGCATTTCAGGGAATGGGGCCGTATAAAACTTGTCTTGCCGAAAAGTTGACCAGATGGGTTGTCGATAAGGCCGAGTTCATCTCGGTTAGAGATATAAAATCGGAAGTAAGAATTGAGCATTGGTTTAAGCATACAAATATTATTCAAACTTTCGACCCCGTTATTTTGCTTGTAGATGCGGAAAAGTGTTCAAATAGTACACATAATATACTCACTGTTATTCCTCGTGAAAATTCTAGCAAGGAGTTTGTTTTAAGAGCTAAAGAAAAAGCTGAGTTCTGCAAATGGGAATTTGTATCTATTCTCTCGATGAATCCGGACAATCATGAAGAGAGGAAAATATGTAAAGAGATCAGGGTGCAATGTGGTGGTGAAATTAGAGAGGTTAAGTCAATGGAGGAGCTATGTAGAGAAATTAGTAAAAGCTGCTGTGTCATTTCACAAAGATATCATGGAGGTTTGGTTGCTTTGGGTTTAGGTAAAGAGCTCGAAATTGTGAGCCAAGGGAAAGGAGATAAGCTGGAAAGCCTAAAAAGAGATGTACCAATTGATGAACTAAAGAAAATGGCTTTAATTGGCGAAAATGCTTTAATTGAAAGACTTTGTGAAACCTGAAAAATATGTTATAATAAATATGTATGTATACCACTATATTTCTAAACACAGAGGAAAAAGAAGCATTCAATTCGCTTTCAGATGATCTTAAAGGGGATTGGGAAGTTCAAGATGAGATAATTGAGTACGAGGAAAGCGCAGATAAGCAGAGAATGAGGTGTAAACTGATGAAATTGTCTGATCCCGCGCTTCAAAAGGCGTTTGATGAGGTTCAGAACCTTAAGGAGGGTGATCAAGAAGCATTCAATAATTGGGTGTCATCCTTGAGCTTAAGCGAGTTAAATGATGACGATATGAATGAGATATTCTATGCTCTTGGTCCTGTATCCATTTCGAATATGATCAAGCAAATGCTTGCCGAGGCCAAAGAAGCAGATGATGTCGAATACGTTGCTGCTATCTCAGCAATACGCCATGTAATGTTTACCCCAAAGACAGATGCCTAGTACAGCAGCACCATCGGAAGCCAGACCAGATGTGGATTTTCAAACCAGTGATCCACAATCTCAGGTGGCTCCAATACCTGAGCAGTTCACTGGAACGTTCGATGAGATCGCACGATTGCTCGGTGATCAATATCAGAATGAAAACGAAAGGGCCAGACTTGCAATTACTCTTACTAATAGAGACAAACGTAGAGCGCTTGCGGAAACTGTAGCCGAAAGATTGATCGAAATGAGGGAAGATTTAGCTGCAAGAGAGGGGTATACCGCCTTTTATGAAGTAGAAAACGAAGATCAACTTCTAAGCCACATCAGGGATGAAGTTCACAGCCGTATAACTGCTCAGATCACAAGTGATGATGGAAGATCAGGCTTTGCTCAGTCGCTTGCAGAGAGTATTGCGAAGGACGATGAGGCTTTGGCGCAGATTCAACAGCAATACCCTGGTTTAAAGTGGGATCCAAAGGAACCGGATTCTCTTCAGCGTGCTTTGCATGCGAAAATGGTTGAGGACTTCAAGGATCAGGCAAGACAGCTTCAGGAAGATATAGATCAGGAAGCAGAGGCTCTTAGAAGAGAAGTAGAAGCAGAAAAGGGTGAAGTAATGGAAAGGGCAAAGGAGGGAGGGGGAATGTTCAATTGGGCGAAGGAAAGAGTTAAAAAGTTGTGGGCAAAGAGGTCAGTTCGAGTAGCTACATATGTTGTTGTAGGAGTTGCCGTCACATTGCTACTTGGAGCAGCTGCGTATTATCTGTTAGATGCGCTTCAGGGTCTTCATGGAGCTGCGCTTGAGTCAACTGCTGAGTCTATCGGTGGTGCCATAGAAGGAGGAAGCGGCGCATTGAATCCAACACCAGGATTAGAGGGGGTCGGAGGCTCAATTCCCGGCGGACCCGGAGGACCTCCTCCCATTGATCCAATACATGTGCCCGGCGGAGGGGAAATATTCTAAAATTTTCACTTCTTAAACAAACACAAATAACGGTATGGCGGATGAAGCTCCTGATAGCGGGAACAGAGAAAGCCTGCAACAGGGTGAGGCTCAGCCGCAGCCTGAGCCGAGGGAAGGTACGCCGGAATGGGAAGCATTAAAAAGGGTCCGTGAATCCAGAGAGAGGTATTTTGCAGGGCCGGATCAAAAAACGTTATTGGAGGAGTTGGTTAGGGACAAGTCAGGTAACAAAAGATCAGATCTGGAGAGGCAAATGCCAGAGCCGAGGCTTGGATCATATAAAGACGGTGAAACACAGAATTATCTTCCTTCACAGCAGAGAATGCTGGACGTTCATGCTCAGCTTGCGGAGAGGGCAAAATACATGGAAACGGAATTCATAGATCCGCACAGCATGTTTCTTATGGCGACCGAGAGAAACAGGATGGATAGAGTGCGAATGTACGGTGAGGTTGCCGATCCGAAGGTAAGCCAACAGGAAAGGGAAAGAAAAATTGCGGAACTTCTGCCGATGACAGTGGAGTCGGATCTTCGCGCAAAAATTATTGTGTACGAGGAGGCGCTTATTGAGGATTTTTGGAAAACTGAAGAGGAGTACGCGTTATACATGGCAAGATATCCCGATCTTAGGAAGCGTATCGGGGAAAAGTTTCCGGAAAGATTAAAGAAGATGGAGGAGAGAGAAAAGAGAGTTAAAGAGATACACGAAAAAATAGACAAGATACTCGAAAAAAGCACGGCTGTTGCGCAGATCTGGCATTACGAGAATATGCTTTTGCACGATAAGATTGCGAGCTTGCTTGCGCAACCCAATTGTGAAGATTCAGCCGAACTGAAAGCGTTGTTACCCGAAGAATTGCAGGATGTTCCTGTTGAAGAGCTTAAGTCTTGCTTCAAAAGATTAGAAGATCAGGCAGAAAAACAATATGGACCTATAAAGCGCGAAGATCTGGAAGCTTATGTAAGACTTCTTAGAGGAATAGCAGTTAGAAAGGGATACTTGGATGAAAGTCAGCGTGATGCGGACATAGATGAGCTGGAAGATATTGCAGAACAGTTCACGGGAGAGATGAGGGAGCAGCTAAGCGTAGGAGAACCGTGGCATATGCTTTCCGGAGAGGAGGGAAAACAGGAAATCAAAATAGCTAATGCAATGCATATGGAAGCCTGCAAAGCTCATACCGATGTGGTGGTCAAAGAAGTGCTTGAGCTTGGAAGGCATATTGAAATCGGAGAGATTCTTGATGCACACAACAGCAGTATCGACGCTTGGATACAGGCAAATTCCGATGACCTTCACTTCGCCGGCAATCTGATGGAGTATCTTATGAAGGGAGAGCACATCGGTCCCGGTTCGAGGCCGGGTGGTCCCATAAAAGATCGGCTGGATGTTCGTGAAAAGGCTGAACATCAATCTAAAAAGCTTCCGGAACCTTTACGTGGTCAGATTCAAAGTGAACATGAGCGTTATGGCATTGGTTTTGAACAATATGTGGAGGCAATAGGTCAAGTTTCGGAGAAAGAAAATGCGATACTTAAGAGATTCGGAGAAGGATTGCTTAAACTTATCGATGATGCGATCGAAAAGCTTGAGGATATGATAGAAAAAGCAGAGCATTGGTCCTGGTGGCTTCCGAAACATACGGGTATTGGTAAAGTGAACGTGGGCACCGGCGTTTTAGCAGTTGCAAAAAGAATGGGATGCGAATGGGCGAAGCTGGATCCGGAAGAACTAAGAAAAATTAAAGCCGAAGTTGCAAAACAAAAGACTGAAATGCAAAAAGAAGTGCAAAACTTAAGGAAGAAGAAAACAATTATTAAATCCATACTGGAAGAGGCAGGACTTTACAACGAAATGCTGGACACGGGCCATGAAGGATCGTTGATTGAAGAAAGCGTGGACATGCTAAGAGATCTTCATGAAATTGAGACGCCTGAGGCTCTATCGCTCGTTTATACGGTGAAAGATGCCAGATTGGAGGATTTTGTAGGTCTGAGAGGCGCAATACATGCAGCGGAGGCCGAAGGCCACCAACCGACAGTGGAGCATTTGAAGAAGCAGTGTGAGGAAATGGTAAAGTTTTGGGGAGTTCCCGAAGATCAGATAGAAAGTTACATAGAAAAGTACAATACTTTGAGCGACGGAGTTATTTCGTCCAGAAAAAATCTTGAAGAATCGGTAAAAACAAAGAAAGGAGGGAAAGAAGCCAGGGAAAAATACAAAGAAGCGCGGGGTGCAATGGGAATGAGTCCTGTGGCACCTGAATTTGATCCTTTTGTGTCCGTAATGCCGACAAAAAAGGATGTTGCTAAGCTCAAGCAGAGGTACAAAGAGGCAAAAGAGAAGATTGAAGCTCTTGAGGCGCAACCGAATGCCAATCAGGCGGAACTTCAAAGCGCAAAGGCGGAGCTGATGCAGGTACAGCGAGAAATAATCGGTGCATATTCAAAGATTTTCAGACTTCATTTTGAACATATAGAAGCAATGGACAGAGGAACAAGGGGAATGATGATGAAGCTCCGCGGGCAATTCAATCATCATGCTGTTAAGTATGCTGAGTATGATTATCTCAAGCACTTATCCGCTTATATAACAGCCGGGGTTATTACTACCATTGCCGAAGTCGCAACCGGAGCTACAGGCGGGTACCTTTATGCAAGGGGATATCTGCCGGGGAATCCTATTGCAACCAGAGTAAGACGAGGAGTGAACTGGGGGGTCTCGCGTCCGTATGTATGGGGTCGTGATGGCGGAAGAGCGGGAGTAAGACGCTATCAAGCATGGAGGGCCGCAAGAAACGCGCCACCTCCGGGGCTCGAAAGAACGCCGGCTCCTGTAAGGTCGCCGGGGGGAGCATCGTTTGAAGAAGATCTGGCACGGGTAATTGATGAAATGGAAGGTCCGGAAAGAATAGATAGAGCACGCAAAGCAATGGACGCAGATCTTGAAAAAATTGATGGTAAAAATCGTTTTGCAGGCAGGGATATAGATTGGGAGTTGATAAATGAGGCTCATAAAATAGAACCGACCGGAGACATAGTTACTCCGGGAACCAAAGGGGCCGGAATGTGCAGTAATGGAGAATGGCGCATGTGGGAAATGAAGGATCTGAAAGCAAAATACAAAATACTTGAGGAAGGAGATAACTTTATGAGAGCTGAAGCGAGATATATGGTTGAGAAAGGATATTGCGGAAGGTCACTTGAGCAACTTGATGATGTAGATGAACTTATTCAGAGATTAAGAGAAGCTAGCAGAATGGATGATGCGGTTGCTCGTTCCGGTAAGCTTGCGGATATTGTAAGTGATCCAACTCTTCTTCGCGAGGCAGCCAAGCATAGTGATGAAGCTGTGAGACTTCAGAAGGCTACAGTACTTGCCAGGCGTAGTAGTATGGCAAAAATCGTTGGAATAGGTTTGTTAATAGATGGAATATTCATCGCACTTAACGAAGCGCGAATAAAGGACCTGGCCAAACAAGGAAAGATGGAAGAAGTTCGTATACTTAAAGACAAGAGAGAGAGTTTGATATTAACCGGAGCGGGTGGAGTCTTACTTATTGCTTCGCCAACAGGATGGATAGCTGTTCCTCTGGTTGGAGGCGCTGTTTATGCGGATCATCTTTACGAGTTTGCAATATCAATGCAAAAAGTATCGAACGGAGCATACGACAAGATGCGTACTGGGGAATTAATTTCGGAAATTGTGGAAGTTGCAGAACCTGGAGTTAACTGGGTGGATCCGGCTCTGGTTGGAACGGGGATTAGTGAATGGCAGACTAAAAGAACTAGAGCAAAAACTGCATTCGAGTCCTATTTGTTTAAGACTGCAACTCCTAATCATTCACCGGAGAAGTACAAGAAAGCTGAAGATTGGTTTAACGGAATACACGAATCTGCTCAGAAAAGTCATATTAAAAAATATGGCTCAAAGGAAGCTGCAATTTCGAGACGGTATTTCGATGATTTGGCATTTGAAACCAAACAATGGAGAAGGCGAAAGCTGGAGTACTTTGAATATTCAACGGTAAAAAATAAGTTCTCATTGGAGGAACATATTCGAAGAACAGACACTTATGAAAAATTACTTCAATTAAACTTGGTTAAAGGAGAAAAGAAATACCCTGATTACTGGAAGAATGTTGATAAGCAAATTAACGAGTTCCATGTGAAACAACTTGAGTCTGCACGCGTTCGTTATGCATCTCTTAAAGAAACTCAACCCGAAGAGGCAAAGCAATACGCTCAACAGATTCTTAAAGACAGACTTAAGCATACAATGCTTCTGGCGGATGGACTTGCGACTGCAAAACTAAGTCCGGATGGAGCAAATATTGTAAGGATAGAACTTAGACGAAAATTTGAAGAGATGTATGAGCCTTTGATGAAGCAATTGGAGGACGGAAGCAAGGATATTGAGGGTATTGAAATATTTTTGGCTGGCAAAGCTAAGGAAATATCAACAAAATCCATGAAGGAATATTTAGTTGATGCAAAGCCAAGTAAATTTGTTTCAGTTAAGCATGAAGGTAAGTCGTATTGGGTACCTGTTGATAAGAATGGTAAGTTTGTAAACCCGAACGATCCTGATTTTAACTGGATAAAGGCAGTTATTCAGAATCCGACATACAGTGCAAAGCGAGTAACGCTTATCGATGACCCGGGATTGGCACTTTGGGATGCTCTCAAGAAGGGGGAAAAACCGGATTTCAGAAAGAGTCAGAAAGAAGCCGATAAAATGATGGCCTGGGGAGAGAACTTTCATAATGAAAAGTATGGGGTTAAGTCGTCTAATGATGCTGTCACATCGCTGTTCGGAATCATTTAGAGAAAAGGACTTTTTGGTGTAAAACTGCCGGTTTTTAGGTATCCTCTTTGTGAATGGAAATCCGCAATTTCTGCCCTTCGACTCGTCCGTCTGAGGCGGACTCGCTCAGGACATACACTATTACATTATGGATATAAGAAATTTCTGCATAATAGCTCATATAGACCACGGCAAATCTACGTTAGCAGACAGGATGATTGAGCTTACAGGCACAAAAGATAAGCGCCAGATGAAGGAGCAGCTTCTTGATACTATGGATTTGGAGCGGGAGCGGGGGATTACGATCAAGCTTCAGCCTGTACGAATGGAACATGAAGGTGTTCAACTCAATCTGATTGATACTCCCGGTCATACTGACTTTCGATATGAAGTTAGCCGATCACTTGCGGCATGTGAAGGGGCAATTTTACTTGTGGATTCTGCCCAAGGTATTCAAGCACAGACACTTGCAGTACTTTATATGGCCATGGAGCATGATCTTAAGATCATTCCGGTTCTAAACAAGATTGATTTGCCTGCAGCGGACCCGGAGGGAGTTAGCGTAGAGGTAATGAAACTTCTTGGATGCAAAAAAGATGAAATTCTCCTAATTTCAGCAAAAGATGGTAGGGGAGTTGAAGATGTTTTGAACGCGGTAATAGAAAGAGTGCCAGGGCCGGACTCAAACAATATATCAGGTTCATCAAAAGCTCTTATTTTCGATGCAGTTATGGATCCATATCGCGGCGCAGTCGCATACGTAAGAGTTGTTGAAGGAGAATTTGTTAAAGGTCAGAAAGTGAATCTGCTGGGAACCAAAGTTCAGGTGGAAATAACAGATTGCGGACACTTTGCCCCGGATTATGTGTCAGATAATAAGCTTTCCGAAGGGGAGATTGGTTATCTTGTTACAGGAGCAAAGGAAGTTACGGATGTTAGAACAGGAGACACAGTTGCTTTGTCTCCTGAATCAGAACCTTTGCCTGGATATAAGGAAGTACAACCGATGGTTTTCGCCGGTCTCTATCCTTCTACGACTGATGATTACCCTCAGCTAAGAGAAGCTTTGGAAAAACTTGCTCTTAATGATGCAGCACTTAAGTTTGAACCGGAAAGAAACGCGGCTCTCGGCAACGGTTTCAGGTGTGGCTTCCTGGGCCTTCTTCATATGGATATAGTTCAGGAAAGATTGGAGCGGGAACACGACTGTGATCTGGTTATAACTGCCCCAAGCGTTCTTTATGAAGTTGAACTTAATTCAAATAATCCTGCCGAAGTAGTCAGGTCCAGTATTTTGAAGGCCGATGAACCAAGCGTAGCAGAAATTAGCAATCCAGCTGATTATCCTGATCCAACTTATATAAAAGAAGTAAGAGAACCATGGGTAAAGCTCGAGATCATTGGAAGAAAAGAAGATGTTGGTCCTGTAATGGAATTAGTTCAGAAAAAGAGAGGAATTTATCTGTCACTTGAGTACCTGGAAGCCGATCGCGCTCTTCTTCACTTTGAAGTCCCGCTTCAGGGGATTGTTTTGGACTTTTTTGACGCATTAAAGTCCGCTACTTCCGGTTTTGGTTCCATGAGTTACGAACATCTGGGCTTTAGAGCAGAGGACTTAGTAAAAATGGATATTCTTTTGCTGGGGGAACCAGCTGATGCACTCAGTACTATTATTCATAAGTCAGAAGCACAGTCAGCTGGAGCTGCTATTGCAAAAAAACTTAAAAAAACAATTCCAAAGGCACAATATCAGATACCTATTCAGGCTGCTATTGGTTCAAAAATAATTGCACGTGAAACTCTTCCTGCATTCAGAAAAGATGTGACGGCAGGATTGTATGGTGGAGATGTAACACGAAAGCAGAAAGTTCTAAAGAAGCAAAAGAAAGGAAAAAAGAGGATGAAAGCGATGGGGAAGGTTACATTAACTCAAGAGGCGTTTCTGTCGGTGCTGAAAAGATGAAGTGAATAGTGAAAAGTTAAAAGTTAATAGTTAAAAGTGATAAATTGAAAACAAAAACCAGAGCAGGTCTTCGACCTGCGATGTACAATGATAACAATGGAGTTAATTTTCCCTTTACAGGCAACATTCATTGCACTTCCACTCGAAAATGAAGCCAAGTGGCAGTTCCAGGCGCTTCAAGAAGAGCTTAAAGAGTTTTCTGACTGCTTAAGGTTCCAAAATCCCGCTTCACCTCATTTAACTCTTTATTATTGGAAAGAAGTTATGGAGATTGAGTTAGGTCAGATCAAAGAAACAGCTGCTAAGATCGCTCAGTGCACTTCGCCATTCACTATAAGTGTCGAATCAGCTGAAACTTTCGGATCAAGAGGGGAAGATAGGGTACTTTTTCTTAAGTGTGCATTCTCTGACGAGTTAGCCAGAGTAAAAAAGGCATGTCCGTGGCCCGAGAGTCGTCCATTTAAGGCTCACATAACACTTGCACGCATGAATCACCCGCAAAAGTTCGCAGTAGTTAAAAAGAATGTAATGAAGAAGCTCAAGGACTGTCAGTTTGAAATTAAGTTTGATCGTCTGAGGCTTTATGGGATGGTTGAGGGTCGTAGGCAGACTCCGATTGAGGACTTTGTTTTTCTCTAGACCTCATCAATATCATCTTCTTCCTCAGCACTTGCTTCAGCTAAAACTTTTCTTGCTTCTTTCATAAACGGTTGAAGCACTGCCTGCATAATGCTTGCTGTAAGTGGCTGGAGCTTCTCGAAGGGCATAGCTTTTTTACGTTCTTCGAAAAAGTCCTGAAGTACAAAGGTGGTCAGTTGAAGAACTGATCCATCTATATTCTTTTCATCAACCATCAGTCTAGCAATAATTTTTCCAGAAGACATCGAAAGGACCATTTGCATACGTGTGATCCAAGAAACCAGAGCCTTGTTTACATCAGGATCCAATTCGCCGGTCTTTGTTAACGCCATGGACTCATCAACAGCATCTTCGGCGGACTTGTGCCCTGATTCTTTCAGGTATTCCTGAACTGCCTGCTGACATCCCTCATGTATCAGTGAGAGAATTGCAAGAATGAATATGCTTGGGCAGTTGCGAGCGACTAACCTTGCGATCAGTGTGAATAGGTGAGCATTTCCTTCATCTCCAAGGAATTGGATTATGGCATTCGCTACCTGGTCATCACGTTTTTTTGATTGTTTCTCCTCTCTTTTAATCTGCTGCATCGCTGCAGCAGCCGCAGCAAACTTTTGTCTGGCGTTTTCACTCAGTTGCTCAGATACACCGCTCCCGCCTTCACCGGGACCACCATCTACGTCCAAGCCGCCAATAATTTCTTCGGACATAATTGAATTATACGGGGATTATTATTTTGAAGCTACTGGCTCAACGTGAACAAAAGTGCAAATCTCACGTTTGCCGTTGAATTTTGTGAGTCTTTTCTTAGAGAAGGTGACTTTTCCGTCAGCATCTGCATGAATTGTCCAATCATTACCCATATGGGTGTTGTCACCGGGTCTGTACCAAAATCCCTTCTGACGCACCAAAATCTCTCCTGCAGACACGTGTTGGCCCCCAAAGCGCTTTACGCCTCTGCGCTTTGCGAGTGAGTCTCTGCCGTTTGATGTTGAGCCTCCGGCTTTCTTATGGGCCATATCAAGAGCATTTTACGGATATAGATGAGACTGTCTAGAAAAAACAAGAGAATAAAGATTGTTAGCTTTTAGCTTTTAGCTTCTAGATTCTTTGACTATAATCCCTCAAGTACGACGCGGGGTGGAGCAGCCCGGTAGCTCGCGAGGCTCATAACCTCGAGGTCGCAGGTTCAAATCCTGCCCCCGCAACCAAATCAACATGTAACACTATTAGTTTGATGGAGCTTATCAGGTCTTGAAGATCCGGTAGAGTATCGCGCTGAATCAAATATGATTCCTTTTGCCATCTCCAAAATTCTTCTGTAATGATCAATCTGTGTTCTAGCTCTTACTTGTTCTGCTTTCGCTTCACCTTCTGATCTCACTAATGATAGCTCAATACTGGTATCTAGCATATGAACTAATTATACACCTCTTCTAAGCCCTTCAAGCTTTTCTTTGTCAAAAAAATACAATTTCCAATGCTCCAAGATTGGCATTTGCCTTAGTAACTCCAGAAAAGCAGCATCTCGTTGCTCCTTTTGCATTTCAGAAATTTCCTCATTTGTATTAAGTGGAACAGATGGCTTCTGGATAATGAGAACTTTTTCCCCTGGATTAACGAGCCCTAGATTTTCTTTTGCGTACTTATCTTTATATTGACTTGATTTATAGTACTCAAGACTTCTATAACCTTCTTCGATGCTGGCTCGAAGACCGTTGTTTTGCCTCTTCATATCAATCAGAGTTTGATCGAAAAGAACGTTTCTGTAGTAAGAAAGAATCAATCCAAATGCCATAAAGCCCACGACCGTCAGTCCAACTGCAATTGTTAGCTGTTTAGAAACTGGCTCTAGGTCTTTATATGCCATATTTCAATTATACTACACACTACTCACTACTCACTCGTAATTAATCAAATAAAGTGAGTAGTTTGTAGTGAGTAGATATGTAATGAGTTAAAATAAATATTAATGAAGATCTACTGTTCCGGCATTGGAGGAATAGGCCTAAGCGCATATGCTGCCATGCAGAATGTCAACGGACATGAAGTCTTTGGTAGTGACAGGTCAGAGAGCGAGCTACTAGACGATTTGAGGAGTCAGGGAATATCAGTCGGCTTAAATCAGGATGGGACTTATATACCTGAGGACATAGATTTATTTGTATTCACTGAGGCAATGCCAAAAGATGCACCGGAAATGGTTAGGGCACGTGAGCTTAACGTCAAGATGCAAAACTACTTTGAAGCGCTTGGTGACTTATCTCGTGACTATAAAGTCATTGCAGTATGTGGAACGCATGGTAAATCCTCGACAGTCGCTATGGCGGCGAGAGTTTTAATGGATGCGGGCGTGGATCCGTCAGTAGTGGTTGGTACAAAGCTCAAGGAACTCGATGGGAGGAACTGGAGAAAGGGTAATAGCGAGTATTTTCTTCTCGAAGCTTGTGAGTATCGTGGTTCATTCCTAAGTCTTTCGCCTGATATTGTGTTGATGACGAATGCGGATGGTGATCACTTCGATGCATTCGAGTCAGTTAAGGTTTATCAGGAGACATTTGTTGAGTTTTTGAATCTATTATCAGGCGAAGGGATTGTAATCACTCATATGAACGACCCTGATTGCGTAAAAATAGTAAGAGAGGCTAAAAAAGAAGTTATGGACACAGATAGTTTTGAATATCCTGAGCTCGGAGTTCCGGGGAAGCACATGCGGGAGAATGCACAGCTTGTAATGGGACTCGCTCAGATTATTGGAATAGATGAAAACGAAGCGCTAGAGTCACTTAAAGAATATTCCGGATGCTGGAGGAGGATGGAAGTGATTGGAACTTACGAAGGTGCAACAGTTATTGATGATTACGCTCATCATCCTCGTGAAATTGCTGCCACCGTCCAGTCGGCACTGGAAGCATATCCTGACAGGAGGATTCTTTGTGCCTTTCAGCCCCACATGCATGACAGAACACTCAAACTTTACGAAGAATTCAAAACTTGCTTCAAAGGAGCACACGAATTAGTTATAACTGACGTTTATGATGCGCGAAGCGATGTTGAAAAAGAAAAAGTTGATATGAATAAGCTCAAAACTGATGTTGAGAAGGGGAGTAATGTCAGAACAAAGTACTTAGGCAACTTGGAAGAGACTGAACACGCGCTCAGAAACGAGATAATACAAAACGGAGACGTGCTGATATGTTTAGGGGCAGGTGATATTACGAATATGGCGAGGAGACTTGTGTAAATTACTGCAAATCCTGATAAGACCTTATCTCATCAGTTTTTTCTCTATATAAAGATATTGCCAAAGTCACAAGTTTTGCAGTTTCAGCACGATTAATTGCTCCATCGGGTCTAAATTCACCTGTTGGATTTCCAAGTGCGTCATTATAACCGGTCATAACACCGTCTGTAGCTGCTGTTTCTATAGATGATGCGAAAGGCGTATCGAAATTAACGTCTGTAAACATTTTGCCCTTGTGCCAAACACGTGGAACATCCAAAGCCTGTAGAATTGTAGCGATTACTTCTCCTCTTGTAGCGTTTTTGGAAGGATCGAGACGTGCATTTTGAAATACTTGCCAACCAAGAGACTCAGCTGAAGAGAAATAACTCTCAAACCAAGTTCCTCTTGCTCGCAAGTTTTTAGGAGTAATTCTTCCGGTTCTACTATCATCGATACCTGCTACCTCATGTGCGATTTTAGCGAGTTGTGCAATGTTCACTCTGTCTGAAGGACCGAATTGACCCTTTATATTGCCTAAATTATTCCTATAACCAGACATGATACCAGTTCTAATGGCGTCATTAACGTGAGGGGCAAACCAAGAGTCGATGGGAACATCCTCGAATATAACTAATTTCCCATCTATAGTCGCAGAAACAAACTGAAATGTTTTATTCTGATCCTGTGTTTGTTCTAGGTGCTCGATGTTGTCACAATCGAGTGTTAAATTTAGATTTATCCTACTGTCCTTTTGAAGTCTGTTGGAGCGCGACACAGGCTCAATGCAACCCTCAATAGCATCGTAGGTAGCGGTGTAGAGCCCTTCTGGAACATCAATAAAATCAGCTGGTGTAGTCTTTTCTTCCTTGAAGTTGTTAGGTCCGATAATTGTAAAAGTTAGACCGGGTGGATTGGATTGAACTGATACTTTTCCAACTCGAGTGTAAATGTTTTCGATTTCAATTATTACATTATCCCCACCAGATAATGTTACGGCTCCTTGAGGGTAATCGTTATCAACAATTTGACTTCCATTTTTTGAAATTCGTACATGGGCAGTAGCTCCTTCGAGGGGATCCACTCGGATGCTATATCCACCTGCCGGAAGTTCGTCTAACACCTGATTCATATGTCTTCCTTCTACAATCATTGTGTTTGGTTTAAGTAGAGTCCATTCGCTGTAGTAGCCAGAAACAGGGCTGATTTGGTTAATTTCAATCTTTGCGGCAAAGGTGGTCAATGGCACGAATAAAACAGCTAAAAGGGCTATTATTCTTAGTTTTCTCATAAAAATGATGGGTTAACGACTCGATATTATTGACCATTGGGAGATAACAATCAAGCGAGCAAGCACCACTGTCAAAGCAGTCGGTGCATATGCGCCTACTGCTGAGACAGAACCCTTCCCCGTACGTATTACCGCTATACCGTTAATTCTACAAATTGTCTTCGGCGGATCGAAATGGCAATAATTAGTGAAACGCACGCCAGTAATCCTGCGAATAGAGCATCGGTTTTCCAACCGGTCTTAGGCAATTCGACTACTCCTATCTTTGTGCTCAAATGTTGTTGAGGCATTCCGGATTCAACTAGTCCTTGTCCGTAAACACGGGATGACATTGCAATCAAGTCTCCTGTCTTAACAATTTCTGAGGCTTTGTAATTAAATTGAGTGGTCCATGTCTGACCTGCAAAGATTTGAGGGATGTTCCAGACAATCAAGTTATCCATTTCCATTGTTCCGAAGTCAGTTACTCCGGAAACTTCTCCTTCTGCGAGATTGTATTGAACAGATGTCTTTAGATTATTAATTGTTGAGTCAGTTAAGTTAGTTACGCTCAGTGTGTACTTAGCTGTTCCACCAGGAAGAACTTCACCTGGATTGGATTCCAGATTAATACTAACAAAGTCTTTCTCTTCTCTTTCAACCAGTGCCCTATGAGTCATTACAATTCTTACATTAGAGTACTTAGGAACAGAAAATGTAATGTATTTGCTGGCACTTCGTCCGATTACTTGGTTGTCTTGATAAACAACAGTAAATGTAGAAGATTTAACTGGTGATTCGATTTTGAGTGAGTAAACTCCACCCTCAACTTCGTGGATTTTCTCCATATGCTCTCCTCTATGATCTGAATAGACTCTGCTGTCTGGAGTAGTAATGGTCCATTTTCCAAGATTTGGTGTATCCGATCTTTGCTGCATTATGATTGTGCCCATTCCCGATGCATCTGCATTGTGAATTACACAAACTAGTGCGACGAATACGCCTACGCCGAGTAAAAGCGCTGATCTAAAAGCTGTTGAATGTGATGACTCCATGTCTAAGATTGTGAAGAGTAAAAAGGGGATTACTCTACGCCTCGATTTGACAAATGTCAAGTTTCGCTTACTATGGGTTTAAGGCTTGTTTAAGCCCAAAAGTCCAAATATCGGCAATTTTAGTTAATTTGAGATCGACTAATAAAGTGTCAGATTTTTGTATTATTAGGGAAGGGGATTTAGATGTTCCCCCTATCTTAATTACTTCGACTGAACCATTCTTAGCAGTTTTTAAGAATGCTTCCTCGTTATCAGGACCGACCTCGCAAAGAAATCCTCCAGTTTCGGAGAAGAGAAGTTTGTCTGGGCTTAAATCTGAACATAAATCTCCCAAATCAACTTCAATTCCAATGTCACCACCCTGATTTCGAGCAGATAAAGTCATTTCGAATAGGGCAAGTAGCATTCCTCCATTAGAAATGTCATGGCATGAGGACAATCTGCCTTCATTAATTTCCTGAATTACAAATTCCATTTCTTCGGATGCTTTTTTTGGATCAGGCTCTGGAACATTTGTACCAATCATTGAGTTGCGGGGCGAGTCTGACATTTCTTCGAGCATTTGATAGTAAGCACTGCCGCCACATTCGTCTTTGCGTTTTCCAATTAAGTATATTGAAGAGTCAGAACTCTTAAGATTCATAGTAATTGCCTTATCCGCGTCCGGAATAACACCAACACAACAAACAATTGCAGTTGGATCAATAGAACTCCCGTCGGGCTGACTGTTATAAAGACTAACGTTTCCGGAAATTATCGGGACACACTCACCATTTATGTTCACTTTCGATGCAGCGTGAGAAATTCCTCTTATACCTTCTGTAAGTTCCCACATTTGATTCGGGATTTCGGGATTTCCATAATTTAAACAGTCTGAAAATGCGCGAGGAGTTGCTCCAACTGCCGAAACATTCCTCATTGACTCTAAAGTTGCGTTAAGTCCTTGTAAGTAAGGAGAGATTCTCCCATATCTTCCGCATCCATCTCCTGCAACTGCAACTCCAGTGCGTTTGCCATACGCGTCTACATTCCAATCGGGGTGTTCACCTTGAAGTACGTAACTCTCCAGATCGCCGAGCGGAGTGAATACTCCTGCATCAGCTTCGCCAGCCTCAATACGTGAGTTACCTATGACATTCTTGTCATAATGAACAGTGATAGGCTCGGTCGATGCATAGTTGGGGTGGTTGATCATTGCTTTGAACACATCGGTGATTGATGTTTCTAAGCTGTTAACTGATATTTTATCTCCATCACACTTAATTTCAGGTTCTTTATAGTCCTTTTTCTTTGGTTCAACTGCTCGTTCGTAAGTCAGACCACATGTAATGTCTAGGGCCTTCGCTTCGCATACAGTTTCTCCTTTAAAGGTGAGCTTATAAACACCTGAAGTATTCACTTTACCTATTACTGAGGCTTGTGCGTTCTCTGCTACTGATGGAAGGTCCCAATCACGGTTGTAGTGATTAATGATGTGATCAGTTAGATCAGGGTGACACACCCAACAGAAGCGCTCCTGAGTCTCTGCACATCCGATTACTTCCGGAGGAAGACCATCCATAGCAACGTGAACCTTATCAATAGCAACTTCTGCACCAAATCCAAGTTCTGCAACCTGCTCAACAGAAGCACAAACTACTCCGCCTGCTCCCAAGTCTTTGAAGCTAACTTTATCAAGCTTCTTGTTTGTAGCTAACCAGTCAAATAGTGCATAAGTTGATGCGAGCAGGTGGCGTTCGAGAAAAGGATTGGGCTCCTGTACGGCTCCGGTGTTCTTTTCCTTCTCTCCTTCATCCATTACAGCACTTGCAAACGATGCGCCACCGAATCCTGAGCGGTCAGTTGGCTTCCCAACTAGTATTATGTCGTATCCAACTTCGCCTGCTTCCTTTTGTGCGTAGCTATGAATGATTTCATCCTCCCTAACGATTCCAATTGCGATTGCATTAACTAAACAATTCGAATTATATGAAGCATCAAAGACCGTATCACCGCCAAAGTTGGGGATTCCAAGAGGATTGCCGTAACCTGCGATACCGCGAGCAACTTCAGATGCTATTGTTCTGGATTCTTCGGTCTTTAAGTCTCCAAGTCTGAGCAAATCCATAGATCCAATAACTCTTGAGCCCATACATACAACGTCTCTTACAACTCCTCCTATACCTGTTGCCGCTCCTTCGTAGGGAACAATCTGTGAAGGATGGTTATGTGACTCGTGACTTAAGACCAGCCCCCATCTTTTTCCTTCAGGTCCGTCAGTTATTGCTACAATTCCACTGTCTTCACCAGGTCCCATTATCACTTTGGAGCTTTCAGTCGGAAGTCCTTTAAGAAACTTACTCGAAGATCTGTAACTGCAGTGTTCCGAACCTTGGATTCCCCAAATAGTAGCTTCAGTCAAAGTAGGATCTCGTCCAAGCATTTCGGAAATCTTTCTGGCTTCATCGACTGTAAGTCCTATGTTGTGTTTTTTTAGCTCACCTGAAACCTCTTCGTCATTTTGCTTTGAAAAGGGGAGAGTCGTGGTTGAATTCATGTGTTCTGATTATGAAGTTAAAAGTTAAAAGTTAAAAGAGAAAAGTTTATTAAAAATACCGGCGGATGTGGACCGGTCAACAGCCTGGGACCAGTACCCAATAGCTGAATCGGAATTTGCGGGAGTGCGTTACTCTCCCAATGCGAACCAGCAGTAGCTAGCCCACCACATCCGCCGGCCTCCCGAGAGGTAAGAAAGAGCAAGTTTGGACTCATAGTCCATTCAGCCATTAAGGGCGAGCTTGCAACTTCCTACAAGGTCCTCCGGTCTTACTTGGCAAGTAAGACCTTTAAACACCTCTCCTTTGTTTGTAGCAATCATGAGATTGCTCAATTGGTTTTTATCACTATGGGATTCAAAGTCAACATAATCCCTTCTGTAAATTGAGTTAGCTTGATATCCTTCCTTTGTGAGAATTCCTAATTGTTTCGGGCAAAACAGAATCCTCGGCGGTGCGATGGTTTTGGCTGTAATGCAGTTTGGAGCCTCCTTAATGGGGCTCATCAGAGACAGGGTGCTTGCGGGTACGTTTCCTCAGCTGAATGTTGTGGACGTATATATCGCGGCATTCAGGCCTAGCGACCTCCTGTTTCAGGTAATGATTATGGCGGGGTTTTCAGTCGCTCTTGTACCACTGCTTGCTAAGTATAAATCTCAGAATGACAAGAAGCAGATGACGGAGCTTCTGAGCTCGGTTGTGACGGTCGCTGCGATCACATTCGGCTTAGTCGCATTGGTTGGAGCTATGTTCATGCCGAAGATCGCACCTTTGCTTGCTCAGTTCGATGACCAGAGTCTGGAGCTCTACATTCAGTTTGCTCGCATCGCGTTGCTGACCAACTTCTTGTTTGTATTTGGCAATGCATATGGACAATACCTGATTACGATCCAGCGTTATTGGATTTACGGGCTAACTCCGATTCTATACACGCTTGGAACAATACTTGGGACGGTTTTTCTAACTCCAGTTTACGGAGCGTTTGGTCCGATCTATGGAACGCTAGGTGGAGCTATCATTTATGTAGTACTAAGAGTCATTGCAATTACAGTTTGGGGGTACCGTCCTCACTTTAGACTTTGGCATCCTGACCTTACGGAAATGGGAAGACTGATGTTGCCGAGAATGATTGCACTTGGTGCGCTTCAGCTTGAGCTTTTAATGTTTGATCGAGTTGCATCAGGACTTACAGTTGGGTCAGTAACAATTAATGCGTATGCAAGGAACTTTCAGGCAGTTGCTGTAGGCATTGTAGGCATCGCTTTAGCTCAGTCTGCGTATTCACTCTTAAGTCAGGCAGCTGCTAAGAAAGAGTTTCATAGGTTTTATATATATTTAAGGAAGGGGATTACGATTTTACTTATTTTGACGATCCCCGGAGCGTTTGCACTTGCGTTCCTGGCTCCTGTTGCAGCTTGGCTTGTGAATGTAACTCATGTTTTGCCTGTATTTGCACTTTGTCTTGGTATCTATGCAATAAGTATTCCGTTTGAAAGCATAAATCATCTCCTGCTTAGATCATTTTATGCATTAAAGCACACAGTAACCCCTGCAATCTTTAGCGTTATTAATGGGGGAGTGGCAATTGTAGTTGCTTGGACGCTTGCACCGCGACTTGGGGTCTTCAGTTTGGCACTTGGATTTATGATTGGTCAGGCTGTTCAGTTATTGGGTCTGAGCATTATGCTTCCAAGAAGGGTTAAGAAAATGACTTCTGAACCATGATTTTCCTGATTAAAAGATGGACAGGATTACAGAGAATGAGTAGCTTGGTAGGTCCTTTATGAAACATAAAGACATCACAGGCAAAATAATTGGAAGTGCTATGAGAGTGCATTCAACTCTTGGTAATGGATTTCAGGAGGTTATATATCAAAGAGCATTAGCAATTGAAATGGAGAATGCAGGTCTTGGATTTCAAAGAGAACTTGAGATGGAGATTGAGTATTACGATCGTTCGATTGGTACAAGGAGAGTAGACTTCTTGGTTGAAGAAGAGATTATGGTAGAGTTAAAAGCAATTACAAATCTGGAAGATGTACACTTGGCGCAGGCTATTAATTACTTGGAGGCATATAAGCTTGGTATTGGTCTGTTAATAAATTTTGGGGCTAAAAGTCTCCAATATAAGCGTGTCCACAATAACAACATCAAAATTCATTCTATGTAATCAAGAAAATCCTTAAATCATGTGAATCAAGGTTCAGACGTTGTATGTACATTGTACATACAGTGAATTAAGAATCAGACAATCTCAAAATCCTTTAAACCTTGTTCATTTACTTCTTTTATTTCAACTCCATCAACTTCTGCAGTGTCCGGACCTTGGTGGCACCAATTTGTGAGTTCAGTTAAAGCCTTGTCTGCTCCTTCTGCAAATATTTCAACAGCACCGTCGGAACAATTCTTAACCCAGCCGCAGAGGTTGAGTTCCTTAGCCTTCTCTTGAGTAGTTGCCCGATAAAAAACCCCTTGGACAGAGCCGGTTACTCGAAGATTTATTGCTGGCATAGGCTATTTCTTGTTAACTTGAGTGAAGTCCAATTCAACTGGAGTTTCACGGTCGAAGATCAGGACCATAACAGTCAGTTTGCCCTTGTTAATATCTACTGAGCTAACTGAACCTTCGTAGTTCTTGAATGGTCCATCAATAATTACGACTAAGTCTCCGACTTGGAAGTCAGATTTGAACTTAGCTTCCTGTTCACCAACTCGAAGCTGAATAACTCCGTACTCATCTGGTGTAACAGGGACAGGAATGTTTCCGGAGCCAACGAAGCCAGTTACATTTGGAGTGTTTCTGACCAGATACCAGCTTTCATCAGTCACAATCATGTCTACAAGTACGTATCCCGGGAAAAGCTTCTTCTCTTCCTCGGTTGGTTCGCCTTTTTTAAAGGTCAACTGCTTCTCTTTTGGAACCTGAACGTCGAAAATATAGTCCTGCATTCCAAATGATTCCTTTCGTTGGAGTAAAGCTTCGCGAACGGAATCTTCGTAACCTGCGTATGTATGAATCACATACCAATTTCTACCAGCTGTTGGATCTTGTTTTCCCATATTAGAATGCAAAATTGAGCATGAATTTGACAACCTGTGAAAGTCCAAAATCAACTATTCCAAAGACTGCGGAGGTTGCAAATACAAAAATAATTACGATTATCGATAGTCGAATTGCCTGTTGGCGGGTAGGCCAACGAACGTGGTGGAGTTCTTCCAATGCCTCTGAGATGTAAAGTCGAATTTTTTCCATAGATGCTTACTTCTTAAAAAGCCCCTCAGGGGGAAACTACGTGCGTATTCTAGCTCATCTAAAGGCTTACGCAAGCAAATTATAGTTTATATTCAGGAGTCTCCAGAGCATGTATTTTCTTGATGGGCAAAGCA
>CAZDKL010000006.1:0-57194 GCA_964506185.1 uncultured Candidatus Peribacteria bacterium | reverse complement strand
CCTGCCGATCTCCTTAAGAATTCGCGGCGCTCGATGGTCGGATCGATAATTGTCCTCTCTTGAGCATTTTCACGCATGAACAAATTATAATGATATTATGGGATATGTCAATGTCTGTGCAATGTGGATTTTCCGCATGCTTTAGTGCAAAATAGCCATATCCTTTTTAACATTCAATCTTATGAAATGGCCATTTAAGAAAAAAGAACCATCACTTCTAGAAGCAACAGATAAAGAACAGAAGGAAGCTGTTGAGAGCCTGATCAATCAGGGGACCCTGCACAGCGGCTATTATCTGATGTTGTTTCTGGCAACTCTGATTGTCACACCGGGACTCTTGATCGATAACGTAGCGGTTGTGATTGGAGGAATGATCCTTGCGCCATTGATTGTTCCAATTCTGTCACTGTCGCTATCACTAGTATCAGGCAATGGCCATGGAATGCTTAGATCACTTAAAATACTTTTAATTTCAATCGTTCTGGTTGTAGTGACTTCAGCAATACTTACCACTGTTCTTTCCAGAGCTTACAGCGAGCCTACCAGCTTGATGCAGACACAGATAACTCCGGGCATTTATGTATTTCTTGCATTCTGCAGCGGAATCGCAGGTGCATTTGCGTTTGTAAAAAAGAACTTGGCTCAGGCAATTGCAGGAGTTGCTGTTACGGTTTCTTTGCTGCCTCCAATTTGCGCAGTTGGTATTGGTCTTTCTCTTGGTAAGTATGCGTTGGTTGAGAATTCATCAATCCTTCTTATATCCAACTTTGTTGGAATGTGCATGGCAGCATTTATTGTTTTCTGGGTGCTTGGATTCTTGGATGCAGGGAAAGATGAGGAAAAGGCGATGAAGAAAATTGCGGGGTGACCTCACCCCCGCCCCTCCGGGGCACCCCCTCTCCTCCAATCCCCCTAATGTTTTAGGAGTATTTAGATTTTTGTTGATCGGTGTTTTTACGATGGCCTGCCAGGAGAGGGGGTTTTGGGATTATAAAAAAGCCCCCTCTCCTGGTGGGCAAGTGGAGTGTGGAGGAGAGGGGGTTTGGGGGTGAGGTCATAATTAAAACGGGCATCCGTCCATAGGGCGGATGCCCTTACCTCTTCGCAAACTAGTTTCTTGAGATTACGCTCTTTTTTTGATGTTTGTTATAACCCGAAGCTTCGGGTATCGAGTCTATAATTAATCCAATAGAACGGATGTTGTTTGTTTGTATGAGGCAAAGAGGGGAGAGAAGTGACTAAAAACATAAGAATGAGACACCCCTATGCCCAGGCACTTGTCCCGGGAAAAGAACCAAGCCGCATGAGGATGCTGAGCGAGAAGCCTGGCAAACCATGCTATACAAGGCGTCACTTCTCGCCTCTCTTTACCAACGATCATATTAAGGACCGAACAGATTATTCTATCACAAATAGGGAATTTGGGCAATATGCCCAGAATCGTTTAATTTGACGTCTATTAGTCGATTAAACCAGAAGAGTTGGTTCCTCCGGCTCCGGCGCATCAATCTCTTTTAATTTTTGAGCTATCAGTCTGCATACCGCATCTTCAATTGCTTTATCGAATGCAGGATCGGTTTGTTTCGATTCATATTCACTTCTTATATCTGCCCATGCTACCTCAATTTCTTTTGGACTAACTGTAGCGTATATATTTTCTTTTGGAATATCACGTCTACCCATTTTACCAAAGCCGTCATAGGCATCGGCGTCGTAAATTGTGACATTGCCTGTTTTTAATATTACAAATGCATGACTAGGCAAAAGCTGATCAATCATTTGGGCGCCGGTTTGCACAGGTTCAACTTCAATAAAATTTAAACTTCCTCTAACAAATCGATGAAGATTTTTTGCAAATTGAATCTCTGTAGCTTTTCTTGCATCTGCAGAGACATTGCTTTTGTAATTGTGTACAGCAATTTTGACACCCATTTTATTCTCGATTTCCAATATCTGTGGTGGCATTAGCTCATCCGGTATCTGGCTTCTTAAATTGCTTAATAGAATTGCATCTCCGTCACTAACTCCTTCTGCTGCTTCTCTTTCCATGCATGCTTCGCTTGAAACATGCCTTAGTCCTACTTGTCCATTTTAAGCATCAATAAATCATCAAATGTTAATCCGTATGTTTCAGTAGATTCCCTTTTTTCAATTGTGCTTCGTGTTTGCGATAGCCCTTGTTCAATCATTGCATCAACGTTATCTGCATTAATCTCATCTGGCTCTGCAGAAGATTCAGGTATTGCATCGTCCAATTCCGCCAACGGATCATCTTGTTGATTGTCTGTATCAGCGTCCATTTGTTTATGTTAATCTATAACTATTATATCACATTTATGGATGATTCTCACGGTAAGCTAGTCCTCATCATTGGCCCGAGCGGAGTGGGAAAGAGCGTAATCCTCAAGGCTCTTAAGGAGAACCACCCAGATCTGCATTTTCCAAGGAGTGCTACAACGCGCGAGAGAAGAGAAGGAGAAGGGGACGAGCTTTATAGGTTTGTAGATGAAGGTGAATTTGATCAGCTTATCGAGGACGGAGATATTTTAGAGTGGGCGGTTGTGCATGGCGGGGCAAGATATGGGACATTGGCTGATGAGATTATTCCTCACATTGAGAATGGCAAAGTTGTAGTCAGAGAGGTGGATGTGCAGGGATTCGATTCGATCACAAATCATCAGCTTTTCAGAGGCTCAGAAGCGCCGTACAAACTTGAGTCATTATTCATATTGCCGGAGAGCAAGGAGGTTCTGATTGAGAGGATTACAGAGAGGGCTCCAATATCAGATGAAGAGCTAAAAAGGAGGATTGCCAGCATGGAAAAGGAGATGACATATGCTGAATTATGCGACCATCAGGTTATTAACGCTCAGGACAAATTAGATGAGGCTGTAGCGGAAATAGAGCAAAAGCTTGGGCTAAACTAGCAGTTGACAATTAGCTGACTTGCTACTTGCACTAAGCTTTTTTTTCTATAGCATTATTATAATGCCACGCCCAAAGATAGCTTTACTTTACGTAGGAGGTTCGATTGGTATGAAGGTTAACCAGAAGACGAACAGAATTGAACCAATCGAATCGCTCACTGAAATCCACCGCTTTCTGCCGGAATTACAACGCGAGGTATCTTTAACATTCTTTTCTTTAACGAATGTAGGTTCATCTGATGTGTCCCCCGCAAACTGGGTGGAAATCGCGGAGAAGATCAATGAGATCTACGATGAGTATGAAGGTTTTGTGGTGGTACACGGATCAAATACCCTGAGCTACACTGCTGCAGCTCTCAGCTTTGCATTGCAGGGCTTAAGCAAGCCGGTTGTCATGACGGGTGCGTTGCATCCGATAAATGACATTGCAGGGGACGGTCGGATGAATTTGATTTACGCAATTCGGGCTGCCCAGCAAGACATTGCAGAAGTATGTGTAGTATTCGGACCAAGAATTCTAAGAGGCAACAGAGTAAAGAAAGTTGATCAATCATTATTCAGAACTTTCGACACTCTTACTATGCCGGCATTAGCTGAGTTTAATCTGGGAATACATTTGCATCCCGAAAGATTGGTAAGACGAAAAAGAACTCTTAAGTGCAGTCCGACTTTTGATCCAAGAATTAGGATTGTTACTATATTTCCAGGAATTTTTGATTCTAACTATTTGGATTCAATGCTTAAGTCAGAGCCTAAGGGAATAGTACTTAGGACTTATGGTCCGGGAATGCTTCCAGAGATCTTGTTTGACTGGCTCAGAGAAGTTACGAAGGCAAATATTCCTGTAATTACAACTTCGCAAGCTGTGCGCGGGCAGGTTGATCTTCAGAGATATCGCAGGCAGTTAACTCTTGAACGACTTGGCATTATGAGCGGTAGCAATATGACATTTGAATGTGCTGCCGCAAAACTAATGTGGGCAATTACTCAGGCGAAAAATATGGGACGTCTAAGAGAGTTAATGGAGAAAAGTTTAGTTGGTGAGTTTGATGAAATAAGGAAATAGTCTATTCAACTCCGTCTTCATCTCCTTCATCAATTTCATCTCCGTTTTCATCAATGAGCTTTTTCCCCAATATGGATCCTATAGCTCCGCCTATAACAAAGCCTGCGACAAGTCGCTCCATGGCTTGTTTTGCTTTACTGGGGGCCTGCTTTTTTCTAAACGGCCACATCTTTAGTATTATATAGGAAGTGAAGAATTGACAATAGGGTCTTTAGAAGGAAATTTGGGGTTAAAACCGGATTTCACTGAATCCTTTTAAATAATCCAGAACAACATCTTTCACCTCATTCATCTTCTCTTCACTTCTTGCTTCAATGCAAATCGATATCCTGGGAGCGGTGTTGCTCCACCTAATTCCGGCCCAGGCATTGTCTCCGAAATCTATGCGGGCTCCATCCATTGTGTTCACGGGATAATCCTTTTTGAAGTGCTCTATCGACTCATTGACTATGCGATACTTATCTTCATCGGGACATGCCGGACGGATCTCGGGAACCTGATAAACTTTTGGATAATCTTCGAAGAGTTCAGAAAACGTTTTGCCCGATTCAGACAAAATTTGAAGCATTTTCAGTATTGCAAAGAACGCATCATCGTAACCAAAATAATTTTCACCAAGGAAGAAGTGCCCCGATTGTTCTCCTGCAAGTTTTGATTGATGTTCATGCATTGCATTTTCAACAATCGAGTGGCCTACTTTTGTCATTATTGGAACACCTCCCCATTTCTTAACTTCCGAATCCAACAGTCCTGAACAGCTTACTGTGAAGATGACGGGAGCTCCCGGATTTCTCTTCAGGAAATCTTCAGCCATAAGAAGTAAAAGTTCATCGCAAGTTCTAAACACTCCCTTCTCATCGATTACTCCTACACGGTCTCCATCCCCGTCAAAGCCGATTCCAAGATGCATTTCTTCTTTGAGTACAACTTCGGTTAGATCCTTTAAGGTTTCTATCTTGGCAGGATCTGCAATGTGATTGGGGAATGTTCCATCAGGTTTCTTATTTAGTTCAATAACTTCGCAGCCAATTGCTTTAAATACTTCGCCGTAAACAGGACCTGCAACTCCGTTACCGTAATCAATTGCAATTCTTAATCCTTCTCCAACTCCGGCAAAAGCATCATTCATGAACTTAATATATGGAGTAATCGAGTCGATCTGCTCGCGCTTGCCCTCGCCTTCCAAGAAAGATTGGCTGTGAACGCGTTTCAATAAATCCTGAATATCATCCCCCGCAAATGCAACAGCATCGCGAACTTGCAGTTTAAGTCCGTTGTATTCAGCTTCATTATGACTCCCTGTTACCTGAATGCTTCCGTCAAAATCATGGGTGCAAATTGTAAAGTAACTGATGGGACTTGGGGTTTCTCCAATTGCATATACATGGCATCCAGATTCTGTGAGGCCTTTGGTTATTGCCTTTTCCAATTCAATTCCATGAGGACGCATATCTCGTCCGACTACAATAGTTGGATGGTCCTTCTCGTATTTTTCACGCATTATCGATCCGAAGGCACGGCCTATAAGATAACAAAGATCAGGATTTAGCTGATCTGGCACAGTACCGCGAATGTCATATGCGCGGAAAATTCTGTCGTCAATGGCGGTAGTAGAAACAACCATAATAGCGCCATTCTATGGATTTTTGGCTTCAAATCAACCATTTTAAGAAGAATCAGAAGAGTTAGGAGAATCAGAAGAATCAGAGGAAATCAGGTCGAAAATGATCAATATACTAATTGTTAATAAATCCTCTGAATCTTCTGATTCCTCTGAAACCTCTGCTTCTTCTATACAAGGAATACGCTTCCCAATGCCACAGATGACAGGATTACAAGCAGTCCAATAGCGACTCTAATGATGATGCCCTTGGCACGCTGATATTGCTCGTCTTTACCAACATTTACGATCATCAAGAATCCTGCAAATATCATTACTGCAACAGCAACAATTGTTACAAAACCAAGTGCAATAATTACATATTGATTAATTCGGTCGATGATTGGATCAGGAGTGTGAGTATTTAGGAATGCATCTACAAAGTCTCCCTTAGCAACGATCAGGAAAATTCCGATAAGTATTGAAATAATTGTACGTCTAACTTGTGTAATTCCTTCGCTGCTTCCCCAGTTGATGATAGCTCGAATACCGCTGACAATAATCATTATGACTGCGACCACTGCAATGGGCTCTTCGATCATATTGATGATTCCCAAAAACTCAGCCTTAATACCTGTTGCTGCACCTCCTGGATTTGAAAGAAGATTGCTGCTTCCTCCACCAAATAGAGCATTGGAAATTGGGTCCGCAATGAATATAAGAACTATTGCAACAATTGCTGATACTATTTGCTTCTTGAAGTTAGCAAGTTCTCCTTCGCTTTGTTCCACAATTAGTAGCAGTGCAGCCCTTGCAATTACAATTACGGCAACAGCTCTGATTAGTATATTTACCTTGAGTGCACTGGCCACTCCGCGCAATACATCACCGAAAGAACTTCCCCCAATTCCCAAGCCGCCCGACACACCACCTACTGCTGAACCTGGAGATGGCGGAGAATAGGCGCCTGCAATTCCTGGGATGACGGAAAAAAGTAGAGCAAGTACCAGTGCTGACGGAATTTTTTTAATCATTTAAGTTATGAATGCGTGAATTAAGGCGTAAGACATCCAGACAACAACCAGTCCAATTATTCCCCCGATTATCAGTTGTTTACCGCGGTCCTTAAGAGTGTCATTAACAGAGGCAACAAGCATTATGCCTCCAACGATTATTGTTACCGTTGCCAAGAATCCGAATATTGTTGCCATGAATTTTCCAATTCCTGCCATCTCTGTTGTAAAATTAGTCATTCCGCCACCTGTAGGAATAAATGCATCTACTATTGTGTCCAAAAGAACTATCACAATAGCTCCAATGAGCCCCTCTATAAATCGCTTTCTTGCCGCGCTTGATTGAGATTCATCTTCCGAAAGTATCATTCTAATTCCCTGGAATGTGATTGTGACTATCAATGCTATCCCCACCAAACCTTCGATGAATAGTTTTACTGGAGTGAGTACATTTGCTTCCAGATTGCCCGAATCAACGATAGTTCCCCAGTTAGTGAAGCTATTTGCAAAGATGCGGGAACCGGCTACCAATACGGCTCCAAAGATTGCGAAGACTACTGCCTTCCTAGTTTCTGTTTGGACATTTTCATCGCTGGATGACACAAGCATTCTAAATCCGTAGAAAACGAACATCGCAAACAAGAAAGCGCCAAATGCTGTAATACCGGCAGTAGCGAGATTAACGAGTGTAGTATTTACATTCGGATTACAACTTATTCCCGTACCAGAAACACAGGCATTTCCCGGTGTCAAACCAACAGCAGCGACACCTGTTGGATAGAGTGCTGCAATCAAACCTGTTATTAGCTTCAAGTAACGCATAATATTTATTTGAATTCTTATTATTATAGCTCAAAATGGCTTTTTAGAGAACAGTCTGGAAGTTGCCAATCTCAGAATTTATTACATCGATATATATCATATTGATATACTTCACCGGCTATGCAACAACCAATCCAAACCCAATCCCAGCCAATTCCTTTGGCATCCTCGCAAGAATCGCAAGTCTACGGCTTGTTTGCTCTTGCAATGGCAATAACCGTCGTTGGAGTGCTTGTGGGTATTGAATACGCTCCAAAAGTTCTAACTTCCGGAGTTCATTTTATTCTTCTGATTGCAGAATTGGGACTTATTTTCTCTGCACGCCTGTGGATGAATAACTATCCGCTTAATTATTTCTTATTTGCTCTTTTTCCGTTCCTTTCCGGCTTCACGATAACTCCGTACATTCTTTACACCCTCACTGGATATGCGAATGGGGGACCGATTCTGATTAACGCATTTGGCGCAACGGTGTTTATGGCTTTGGCAGCTGCCGTTTTTGCACGTACAACGAGCCTCAATCTTTCGGTACTCGGCAGGGCTTTATTCATGGCTTTGATCGGTCTGATTCTCCTCACGATTGCTCAAATATTTATTCCGGCTTTGCAAACCACTCAATTCGAGCTTCTGCTGTCCGGTGCAGGAATAATAATATTTGCAGTTTTTACTGCTTACGATCTTCAGAGGATAGCACATCTGTCAAAGCAGGGAATGAATCCATTCCTTCTAGCAATCAGTTTATATCTGGATATATTCAATCTGTTCCTATATATCCTCAGATTCATGTTGATTATTGCGGGAGATAGAAGATAAAAACTTCCTGAGCTTTTTCTTTACTTAAGAGTCAACTCTCCGTAATCTACTGCGGATGGCGAAAAGGCCCACACCAAAGAAAAGGCGAGCAAAATCCAAAGGACGCAATCAACAAAGCGTCTATGAGGCTAGTCAGATAAAGAAGATTACTAATCGACAGAATTCGCCCTATTCAAGAGTTGCTGAACCAAAGAATAAGGAAAAGAAAGCTCTTAAGGGTGTGACTAGAATTAAAGCTTAGTTCCTACCTTCCTATGCCTCGAAAACGACACCTATCACGCATTGCGGTCGTTCAGACATTATTCGAAGTCGAAAGACGCGAGGTTGAGCCTTCTGAATCATTGGAAAGAAATATTGAGGAATTGGGCAAAGTGGATGAAGAGTTTGCTATAGATCTTCTTGCTGGAGTAACTGACAAAAAGGAGGAGATCATCAAGTCGATAGAAGAAAATGCTCCCGAATGGTCATTTGAAAGAATGGATCCTATTGCCCGTTGTGTACTTTTGGTGGGTGCCTATGAGCTTCTGTTTAATAATGATGCTCCGCCGGCTGTGGTCATGGATGAATCCATCGAGATTGCAAAGGAATATGGAACGGACGAAAGTGGCAAGTTTGTGAATGGTGTTCTGAATGCAATGTCAAAATCCTCATAAGTCTGAAATTTTGTACTGCGCCAGCTTCGTACTGCGCTATACTATTTGCATATGCCCGCATCAGCATTCATAAATTTGGAGAAAACTATCGGCATTACATTCAAGAATAAAGATCTTCTTGTTCAGGCTCTTACTCACAGAAGTGCAGTCAGAGGCAAAAGAGCGCAAGGCCACAATGAAAGATTGGAGTTCCTTGGAGATGCTGTTCTGGAACTTGTTGCGACCGAGTATCTCTTTCAATATCAAGACAAGTCAGAGGGAGAATTAACTAACTGGAGAGCGGCACTTGTTAAGGGGGAACATCTTTCCAAAGTTGGTAATGAAGTCAAATTAGGCGAGTATATTCATATGAGTAGGGGAGAGGAGGCTAGTGGTGGACGTGAAAAGATATCGACAATTGCAAATGCGGTAGAGGCGTTGATAGGAGCTATCTTCCTTGATCAGGGTTATGAACAAGCTAAAGAGTTCTGCGATAATTTCATATTGGTTCATCTTCAGGAGCTTCTAAAAGCTGGAAAGGACAGAGATGAAAAAAGTATGTTCCAGGAGAAGTCTCAAGACCTCCTTAACATCACTCCTCACTATGAGGTAACGGATGAAGAAGGTCCCGATCATGACAAAAAATTTACTTGTGCAGTTTATTTGGGAGATGAGAAGGTCGCAGAAGGATCAGGCAACTCAAAACAACGCGCGGAACAGGACGCGGCAAAGAATGGGCTAAAAGTTAAGAAGTGGAAGTAAACTACTAGCTTATAGCTATCAGCTTTTAGCTTCATTAGCTTTTGCTGGTACTCGTTTAGAGTTGAGTTTACGGATGATCACATTTAGCATTTTCATTACTTCTTCTAGTAATGATGAGACAGTTGAAAAATCAATATTTTTAATGTCTTCTATGCGTGTTGCAATTTCAATCTGAGTTTCTAGTTCCGATCCTGAACTATAAGCAATTCTGAGAAATCTAATGTAATCCCTTCTGGAACCCCTTGATCTACCCTCAGCAATGTTTGAAGGAATGGATATTGAAGTCTTTCTCATATGGTCTATGAGTCCATATCTTTCCTTGCTAGCAATGGAATCAGTTGCTTTAAATAATTCTTCTACAATATCCATAGATTTCTGCCAAACAATAAGATCTTTGTATGAACGTATGTAATTTGTGGCCATAATAAAAAATTGGAAATAAATAAGCTCTTCATAATAATGCTAGAATCAGTTGTGTCTATGCCTGTTAAAAAAAATCTTTTTGCAATCCTCCGATTTAGTCTTGGCTTAGCTAAAAAGCGTGTTCCGATTTGATCCGGAACGCCAATTTATTGTCTAATAACAAACATGATTAACGTAAGCTAATCAAGCTATTAGCTAAAAGCTAAAAGCTATTTAGCCCATCTTAATCTCGATATCCACACCCGATGGAAGGCTTAAGTTCTGAAGACTTTCAATCGTCTTAAAAGTAGTCTCAGTCAGATCAATCAATCTCCTATGTATCCTCATTTCAAACTGATCACGTGCGTCTTTGTGGACGAATGTGGAGCGGTTGACTGTGAACTTCTTGATCTTGGTAGGCAGAGGGATAGGCCCGTGGATGATAGCTCCTGAGCGCTCAGCTGTATCAATAATCTTAGCCGTGGCCTCGTCCAATACAACGTGATCGAAAGCGCTTAAGCGAATTCGAATAGAAGAAATAGGCGCATCGGCTTTCTTTGCGTCTTTCTTCTTGGCGGTATCCGTACTTACTGTCTCTGCAACCTCTTTCATCGATGCATCCTTCTTGGCAGGCTTCTTGCCCTGCATTGGAGCGGAGCGACTAGTGCGGGGCTTTTTTGCAGGTGCTTTCTTCTTAGGCGGAGCCTTTTTTTTAGTATCTTCAGTCTTCTTTTTCGCAGGAGTCATGATGGAGAGGGAAAGAGCAGGGGGCGAGTTTAGCAGGAAAATGTTCCTGCGATATGTTATTCAACAATCTTTGTAACCACTCCGGCACCAACAGTTCGTCCTCCTTCACGGATTGCAAACCTGGTACCTTCGTCCATTGCAATTGGACATCCAAGGGTAACAACGAACTTAACGCTATCTCCGGGCATAACCATCTCTACATTTTCCGGAAGTTCCACTGTACCGGTTACGTCTGTTGTACGAATGTAGAACTGGGGTTTGTAACCCTTGAAGAACGGAGTGTGGCGTCCGCCTTCCTCTTTGGTCAGGATATAAACTTCGGATTCAAACTTGGTGTGAGGCGTAATTGATCCGGGCTTTGCAAGCACCTGTCCGCGCTCAATATCATCGCGTTCAACTCCGCGCAGAAGAAGACCAACGTTGTCTCCTGCCATTCCTTCATCCAGAAGCTTGTGGAACATCTCTACTCCGGTTACAACTACCTTGGAGGTTTCTTTGATTCCAACAATCTCCACTTCTTCGTTCACTTTCACTACTCCTTGGTCAATACGTCCTGTGGCAACTGTGCCTCGTCCCTTAATGGAGAAGACGTCTTCGACTGACATAAGGAAAGGTTTTTCTGTTTCGCGTTTTGGTTCTGGAATGTAAGTATCCAATTGGTCCAAAAGCTCTTTTAGAATTGCAATCTGATCGGCATCACCTTCCATAGCTTTAAGAGCGGAACCCTTAATAATTGGAGTGTCATCGCCTGGGAATTCGTATTTGTTAAGAAGTTCTCTGATCTCCACTTCAACCAACTCAATAAGTTCAGGATCAGTGACAAGATCAACCTTGTTCATGTAAACAACAATGTGAGGTACGTTCACCTGACGTGCGAGAAGAATGTGCTCGCGAGTCTGAGGCATAGGACCATCAGCGGCTGATACAACAAGGATAGCGGCATCCATCTGAGCTGCACCTGTAATCATATTCTTGACGTAGTCAGCATGTCCTGGACAGTCAACGTGTGCGTAGTGGCGCTTGTCAGATTCGTACTCAACGTGTGCGGTTGCAATTGTGATTCCGCGCTCTCGCTCTTCTGGAGCATTGTCGATAGCTGCGAAATCCTTCTTTTCCCCTTCGGGTGAGAAGTTTGTTGATAATGCGGCCGTTAAAGTCGTTTTACCATGGTCAACGTGTCCAATGGTACCGACATTAATATGGGGCTTAGAACGGTCAAATTTCTGGTCTGCCATACGATAAAGGGGAAAAATTGGGTAAGAAAACTGATATTTAAAATCAAGATCTGGGGCATAATGCCCTCTGTAGCCGGAAAAGTCTAGCCCTCAGCCTAATAAAAAGCAATATTTTAAATAAGACTATTACTCCGATAGCAAGCTCTGACCCTGCAAGTCGACCATCTCTTGATAGACCTTACATGACTTCATAAGCTCCTTGTGTGGTGCACAGGCTATTAGAGAGCCTTTTTCAAGTACTGCGATGCGATCGACGGTCCTCACAGTCCCGAGTCTATGGGCTATAACGATAGTTGTTCTGTCCTTCATCAGATAGTTCAAGGCCTCCTGAATATGTTGTTCAGACACAGAATCTAAGCTGCTCGTGGCCTCATCCAGAAGCAGAATTGGCTTATCAGCAAGGATTGCTCTCGCGATTGCGACGCGTTGGCGCTCTCCTCCAGAAAGCTTCACGCCTCTTTCACCAACGAGTGTTTCGTAGTTCTGAGGAAGATCCTTAATAAAGTCATGTGCATGAGCGAGCTTGGCTGCTCTTTCTATCTCTTCCGAAGTAGCATCGGGTCTAGCATAGGCTATGTTCTCCTTAATAGTGCGGTGGAAGAGGATTGGATCCTGAGGCACAAGGCTCATTGCATTCCTAAGGCTTCCCTGACTTACGTTCGCGATATCCTGTCCGTCGATCAGAATCTTTCCATCATTAAGGTCATATAATCTCAGAAGCAACTTAACAACCGTGCTCTTCCCTCCGCCTGAGTGTCCGACGAATGCAATCTTTTCGCCAGGAGAAATCTCCAGTGAAAAATTCTTAAATATTGCGTCCTGCTGGTTCTCGTATTGGAAAGTGATGTCAGAAATATCAATTCCTCCCATAGGAATCTTTAGCTCCTCCGCATCGGGAACATCTTCTACTTCAACCGGAGTACTTGCCATCTCAACCATCTCTTCACAGTTGGTGACAGCCCTCAGATAATCTCGCATGTTCCTACCAATGTCATGCAGGCGTCCCCAAAGCTGTCCCACGTAGAACATTACAACAATGAATCCGCCGACTGTAAATTCACCTTTGTACCAAAGCCAGAGCGCTAGCGCCAAAACAATAAGCTCAATAACCATCAGCATCATGAACTGGATCCATGTGACAAGGCTCGAGATTTGCCAAGATTTGTGAAGTCGATGCTGCCATTCTGAAAGCACTGCTCCGTGCCTTTCTTCTTCACGCCCTTCTGCAGAAAAAGTTTTTACCAATGTGTTTCCACTGATTGTATCAACCAAGCTTGCGGTCAACTTAGTATCTTGCTTATCCACCCAGCTCCAATATTTCATCGTAATCATGTTCAGTGAAATAGAAATGATTGTGTAGATAAAAATACTTATCAGCATTGCGATGCCTATAATTGGAGCGAAGAAAGTGAGAACTATTGCCAGCCCGATTGTGAAAACTATCAGCGGTATGAAGTTAAACCATAGCCTATCCATCATTGATTCCACTCCTCCTACACCGCGGTTAATTTTGCGCGAAGTTGATCCGGCGAAAGTATTTACATGAAACTTAGTCGAGAGTCTCTGGGTGCGTGCAAATACATCGCCGTGAACCTCCCGCATTATTCTAACTTCTATGCGCCCAAGAATGAGAGAAGCTACCTCGTGAAGAGTCAGCGACAAAGCACCAAATAGCACTCCAAGCAGTATTACTCTTATTGCTGACTTGAGTGCAATCATGTTTCCGATCGAGTTCTCGGCAATAATATCTACTGCCTGGCGATAGAAGAATGGTTGTGCGAGTGTCAGGCTTGTTGAGACTAGGAGAATTAAGCACATGAGCCCTATCGGCCAATAGTGGCGTTTTATGTAGGTCCATACGAACCCAAGAACCTGCGAGTGGCGTGATGATTTGGGCATCAAGGAGTAGAAACGATAAAGAAGGGGATTTGTTGCAAAATAGTCTTAATAAACATTCCCATTAGCCTTGAGGTTTATCCTCCTCTTCGGGCTCGGGCTCCGTGGAGCCTTCGGCGGGTTTAGACTCTGGTTCGGGCTCGGGCTCGGCTTCTTCACCCGGAAGAGGCTCCTCGCTGAACCCCGGAGCTTCGCCTGATGTTTCTTCTTCAACTTCTTCTTCAGCTTCTTCTTCCTCGACTGCCTCGTCCTCAGATTCTCCCTCGACTTCTTCTGTTTCCTCGGTTTCTTCATCTTCAGTTTCTTCTTCGTCCTCAGCTTCTTCTTCACCTTCATCTGATTCATCTTCAGCTTCATCTTCAGTTTCTTCTTCCTCTTCTCCCTCAGCTCCATCCTCGTCTGACTTATCTTCCTCCTCTGTACCCTCTTCAGTTTCTTCTTCTGATTCTTCTGCTTCTTCCTCTTCATCTGCAGCCTCCTCAGCTACCTCTTCAGTCGCAGCTGCGGAGTCGTTATCGGTTTCTTCGACATCTTCAGTCTCCTCAGCAACTTCAGTATCTTCTTCCGCGGTTTCCTCAACTTCTTCTTCAATAACCTCTTCAGTTCCCTCAGCCTCTTCGGATGTTTCATCTTCCTTCACAGGCAAAACAGAATCTGGTCCTAGTGCTTCACCGCTATCGTCAGGCTGAATAGGTTTTACGGGTAACACAGAATCTGGCCCAAGAGGTTTACCTTGCGCATCTAATATTGGAGCTTTTGGTCCTTTCTTCTTTTTATCTTTTTCCATTGATGTCAAAGCTTTTTCTAATCTACTTGATCCTTTTTGAACATCTTTTGTTGGTTGTTGTTCTACTACTTCTTCATCTGATGGCTTGTCCTCTTTGCCCTTTTTGCCTTTTTTGAAAACAAATAGAAACATTAGAACAAATAAAGCAACAATCGTACCGCCGGCTGCCATGACAAGTCCCATTGGAACTCCTTTGGCTTTAGCCTTTTTCTTTTTACCCTTTTTACTCTTCTTGTCCTTTTTATCTTTCTTCTTATCATCATCTTTTCCGTCATCATCTTTTACCGTTGCCGCTTTGTCGGCTTCGTCTTTTTTGTCATCCGCATCTTTTTCCAGTGATCCTTTTGGAAGCGTATCTTTGTCCGCGTCTGTATCGTCACCAGAGTCTGCAGCAGGGTCATCGAAAGAGTCTTGGCTGCCACTATCCGAAGTATCTTCTACCTTGGATTTGGATTCTCTTTTTTTCGGTGCGACTTCCACTATTTCTCCATTTCTATAAAACACCGGAGCTGCCGCATTCATTTTTCGCAAGTTATTGGCGTAAATAGCTCGCGCCATGTCTTCACCCAAAACTTCATCGAACACAGTCTTGTCTGCAAGATTGGTTCTTGATCCCGAATGGGGATCAATGGCGGTAGCAATCAATAAAGTAAAACCAATTGATGCAAGGATGATGAATATTGATGTGTATGGTTGTGGTTTCATTTACGCGTTTATTATACCAGAAATACGAAAATGAGGCAATATTCACATATATACCAAAAAGACGGTCCCAGTGACCGTCTTTTTGGATAATTTAAGATGCTATTGAGCGTTCTGTTCAATTCTCCTTTCCCGTATCACATTGACCTTAATCACTCCCGGGTAGGTGAGTTCTTCCTCAATTTTTTTGGCGATATTTTTAGCTAATTCCTGTTGTTCCAGATCATTAACTTTCTCCGTATCAACGTAGATTCTAATCTCGCGTCCTGCAGAAATTGCGAAAGCACGTTCAACTCCTTCGAATTCTTTTGCTATTCCTTCCAGATCTTTTAGTCTCTTTAGATAAGATTCAAATGATTCTCTTCTGGCACCGGGACGTGCTCCTGAAACAGCATCAGCTGCAGCCACAATAAATGCCTCCGGAGATTCAATTGGAATATCTTCATGGTGTGATGCAACACAGTGGATTACTTCGGGACGAATCTTAAATTTTTTGCAGATCTCAACTCCAATATCAACATGCGTTCCAGCAACTTCATGGTCCAGAGCTTTTCCAATGTCATGCAATAGACATGCTTCTACAACTACTCGTCTGTCAGCTCCAGCTTCTTCTGCAAGCATTCTTCCCAAATTGGCCATTTCTACTGAGTGCTTAAGGATATTTTGTCCGTAGCTTGTCCTAAATCTTAGGCGTCCGATAATCTTTAGAAGATCCTGTGGATAACCTGTAATACCAAGTTCTTCAACTGCACGCTTACCAAATTCAAGCATCATCTTTCCGACTTGCTCTTTCATTTTCACAACAACTTCTTCGATTCTTGCAGGCTGGATTCTTCCATCCTTAAGAAGTTTTTCCATTGCAAGTTTGGCAACATATCGTCTAGCCAGATCAAATCCGGAAATGACAATTGCTCCTGGAGTGTCGTCAATAATAATGTCCACTCCAGTCGACTGTTCAAATGCAACAATGTTGCGTCCCTCCTTTCCAATAATTTTTCCTTTAACATCATCAGAAGGAAGTTGGACGATTGTGGATGTTGATTCTGTGGCAACTTCCGATGCATATCGCTGAATTGATTCGGTTAACAATTGCTTTGCTTTCTCTTCCATTTCTTCTTCCATGTCATCTTTCAGCTGATTGATATTGGTAGAAAAGTGGTCTGCATATTCCGTTTTTAATTCGTCCCAGAGTTGTTGTTTGGCTTCTTCTTGGCTTAACTTTGCAACTCGTTCAAGTGCCTCACGATGCTTATTGCTTGCATCGGAAAGTTCAGCTTTTAGCTGTTTGGCTTGTTCAAGTTGGGTGCCAAGAGTGTTTTTCTGTTGGTCGATTTCGGAAACACGATGAGTTAGAGCGCGTTCTTTTTCTTCCAATCTAGCCTCGTCTTTTTCTAATTTACTTTCGAGTTCAGAAGCGCGCAGTTTAGCTTCGCTAATTATTTCCTTAGCTGCAGCGCGTGCTTCTGCTTCGGCGGCTTTTACTCTTACTTCGGATTCATTGATTTTACTTTCTAGTTGTTCCAATGATCTCTCGCGTTCATTTATTTCACTTCTTAATCGTTCACTAATTCTTTTACCTTTTGAAAACCAAAACCAGCCTGCCAAAAGACCAAGTAAAAGACCGGCACATAAAGCCAGAAATACAATCAGATAAATTGTGGTAGTGTTCATGATTTATTGGGGCAGAATTTAAATTCACTTCTGCCGCCCTCTCTTTCACTTGCGCACAGACAACTGCCCTTTATAGAAGGGGGCATCAAAACTCTTGCAGTGCAGATCCAAAGTTGTAAGTGTCATCAGGTTAAAATCAATTTAGAGAGAGCGACTAAGCTCTGCTTATATTATAACGGTCTTTTGATTAAGATGCGAGTATCTGTTTTGGGGCTAACAGAAGCCATCCCTGTGTATCTAAGTACAAAAGAGGACTTTACAAATTTGCTAAATAACGCTTTTTGTTATGTTTTATGTGTTCCGCTTTGGAGCGGAACGTCTTACGGGCCTAACGTAAGCCAAAAAGTCGGAATCCAAAAAAAGAAATTTTAAAATGCTATTTATATCGTGCTCAAGCTCTGTTTTATTGTTGTACTTTTATGTCTAGTCACTTTCCTAAGTACGGCATTATTTGGATATGCGCGCTCGCCCTTGCGTCGGCAGTTTGTCCGGCAGAGGCCTTGGCGCAGGTAGTAATTAGTGAAGTTATGTGGGCGGGGTCAGATCTATCGAGTGCAGATGAGTGGATGGAGATCACGAACACTTCGACAGGTTCAGTTGTTCTTTCCGGATGGGAGGTGAGTTATCTAAGTGGTGGCAAAGAAAAGGTAATGATAGTTTTTCCGGATGGATTTGCGATTGGGGCAGGGGAGTATGGAGTGGTGAGCAATTACGATTTAGATGAGTCAAGATTGAGTGATGAGCCGATGTTGATTACATCTTCGATAAGTCTTCCAAACTCCAAACTTCTTATTAGTTTAATCGATAACAATGGTAATCTAATTGATCAGGTTGACGATGGAGTAGGTGCGCCGTTTGCCGGAAGTAAGTCGCCTTGGGCGAGCATGGAACGGATTGATTTGGGGTCTTCAGGATCAGATTCAGACAATTGGAGAACAGCTGATAAGTCAGTGGGATTTGATGATGGGGAGGAGATTTTTGGAAGTCCGGGATATTTTGAAGAAACAGAGGAATCAGAGGATTCTGATATAGAGTCAGATAATGATGTAGGGGCACAGCGCGCTGTGCCCAATGGAAGCGGACAAATCATTCCCAATGTTTACATCTCAGAAATTCTTCCAAACCCTGAGGGCAAAGATGATGGGGAGTGGATAGAGATTGTTAATGATGAGGATTTTGAAGTTAACGTTTCCAATTGGATTATCAAACGAAGCGGTGATGAATATTTTTTTGGAGATTTTTCTTTGGGTCCAAAGTCGATTGCAGTATTTATGAAATCTGAAACTGAAATTAGTTTAAAAAATTCAGGGGATGAAATTAAAATTTTTAGCGGCTCGATTTTAATTGATTCACTCAGCTATCCAACTGCTTATGACGAAGTCAGTTTCGGTCGCAAGCCAGGAGAAAAAAGTTCATTTGCCTCATATTGCGTACCGACTAAGGGCGAGATAAACAAGGTTAAAAAACTCTATCCCAGGATTTTTACTGAGTCCGGAAAAAAGAGGGCAGAGGGCAAAACAACAGTAAATTTCAAAGCAATCTCTGATCATGGATCTCTAAATTCTGCGACTTGTGTTTGGAATTTTGATGATGGATTTGAAAGTTACAAATGCAATCCGCCGTCTCATACTTTTGGTGAGAGTAAAGTGTTTGCAGTAACTCTGAGCGTTGAAACTGTATGTGGAACCTTCGAAGAAGCTACTCAATATGTTGAGGTTTTTGAAAAGTATGAGGAAGAGCAACAAGTTGAAGCTGCGACTGCGAAGTCGCAGCCTGCGCCGAAGGCGCAGACAGTTGAGGACACAATCAGTTGCACTCCAACAACATCAACCGGAATTTTGATCACTCAAATCTTCCCGTCACCTTCAACCGGTGAAGAATGGATTGAAATTGAAAATAAAACTGATGAAGTTTTCAATTTATGCGGGTGGATTTTGGATGACGTTCAGAAGGGAGGAAGTAAGCCTTGGACTATCGAAGAAATTTCTATACCACCAAAAGAAAAAATTAAAATAATGCAAAGTCAGTCCAGAATCTCTTTGAACAATGGAGGTGACGAGGTTTGGTTAATTTCACCTACTGGTTATAAGACAGGATTTGAATATCCAAAAATAAAGTCAGATGAAACTTTCGGCTTCACCCAGCCCATCCTGGCGCATAGTGCTTCTATTACACCTGGCGGGTATTGGGAAAAAAAGGATGGGCTGGATGGGGCCGAGGAAAATACAAATAAGATAGGGGCACATGGTGGGAATTATGTAGGGGCTGTGCCCCTACAAAACCAAAACGACGTGCCTCTACCATTGGATGATTTAAATATTGTTGATGGAGACGAGGTAATCATCGATTCAGATAGCTCATCTTCTGCGATATTGGAGGTATCTGTGATCGTGTTGGGGGTCATTTCGTCTGTTGGGTTATTTGCATTAAAGATTTTGAAGGGATGAAAAATAGAAAACATAATCGTCGTTCTATTCGTTTAAAGAATCACGATTATTGTTGCGGTTTATATTTTGTAACGATATGTATTAAACAAAAAGGCTGGCTGTTTGGTGAGATTGATGATGGAGTGGTTATGTTGAATGAATATGGGAAGATTGTCAGTGATGAATGGTTACGCACTGAACAACTAAGGTCGAATGTTTTCCTGGATGACTTCGTTATAATGCCGGATCATTTCCATGGGATTATTGGATTGAATTATAGTTGTAGGGGCACAGCGCGCTGTGCCCCTACAAATACACCACGAGAATTCGGAACCATAACTTCAGCTTCATTACCAACAATAATCAGATCATTCAAATCAGCATCAGCAAAAGCAATCAATAAATTGGACAAAACACCAAATTCAAGGGTGTGGCAGAGGAATTATTACGAGCGGAAAATCAGAAATATTTATGAATTACAGGCATTGCGTCAGTACATAAAGAATAATCCTAGAGATTGGTGTATAGATCATGAATTCTGACACTGTACATACAATGTACATACAGTCGGGAAATTTGCCTCTACGAACCCGAAAACAGGCCTAAATCACCCCTACCCCAGAAGCCCATTTTTTGGTATAATGTTTCGATGTCTGTAAACACAAACAATACATCAGATGACGATAATACCAATGCAGAAAACAAACTGTCAGATTTGACGAGGAGGGAGGCATTGGATTTCTACGATAACGCTCTTGATAACATTAATCAGCTGAGCCGTGACGCGCGTATTCGAATTGCGGAAACCTTGTCCACAATGCCTGCTTGGTATTCTCCGACTCTAAAGACTTCGAGGCTTGGAATGGCCAGAGTAACTCCGGATTTCATTCTAAACAGAGATATCCAGAGAGTACTGGATGACAACACAAACGGAGTCAGGGAACAGTTGGCAGAAGTGCTTGCAGCTGAAGGTGTTGGATTCTCATCTCTTTACCAAATGAAGAGAAGGGGAGCGGGTAGGCTTGGCAGACTGAGCAACGTAGATGGAAACAGAGTTGATTGGCTTGTTCGAAATCCATACTCGCCGGAAGGGCAAATGCTTTTGCATCTCTACGGACAGCTTTGGACTGGGAATCAGGACAGACTTAGATGGGCTTTTGATCGTGTGGATAGTTATGAAGAAGCCAGAAGACTTCAGTGTATGGATCAGGTAGCAAAAATGTTTGATGTTATGAATGATGAAAAATATGAAAATTTGGGAAATCCGATGAATACAGGACCTGCAATTGCAGGTTCAAAAATATCAGATGAAGCAGATAATTTAGCATTATTGGAATTAACACTTGAAGGCATAGTCAATACTTCTCCGTATGGTACACCGCCAACACTCGCTGAAAAAAGATATGACAATACTATTAAGGCCAATGAAGCACGTATTGAAGAATTGAATACTCAGATTTCTGAATCCAGGAAGAAGGTAACGGACTTAGAAGTCACTCGTACGGAATTGCGAGGGCATATGGATGAATTTGCTAGGATTACGGGCGATGCTCAATGGAGGGCAAGACTGGGAGTTCCAATGGGTTGTAATTTTCCTCCAAACACCGAAAGTACTTTTACCAGAGCGGGATTAAGAACACACCCGTTTTTGCAGCAACAAGTAACTGTCAATACATTTATGGATCCTGGCGGTGTAAATCATACGCACTTTCTTGAGGATTGGGTTACAAATGAAGAATATCGTAGGGATGCAAATAGACTCATTCGCCAAGAAAAACGTTCCGGCATCAGAGAGCTTGATCCCAAAGGAGTCTTGGACGAAATGGTCAGGATGCAAATAGAGTCAGGTGCAATCGAAGAAGGACAACGCGAACAAGTGATAAGTCAGTTCCAAGGTCTTGCAACTTCCAGAAAAGAAATTCCCAAAGAGGCTAACATTGGAACAGAAACTTCGGTCACACCGGTTGCAAAACAGGAGAAGAAAGAAAGATTTGGGTGGCTTAAAAAGTCGGTAAAAGAAACTGGTAAATTCGGAGGCAGATTCCTTTCCGGAATGCTTGGCATGCGCGAACCTAAATATGGAACAACTTAAAAACAAATGAATATATTCAGACACCAATATCGGGCATTCAAAAAAAGCTTCATTGCCGAGAGAAGACTGTGCCGCGGTTTATTTGGATTTGGCAAAGACGATACTCCGGAAGTAAAAGAGCCGGAGGAAGGGGTTCAGATAGATCCAAGAGCGCAGAATGAAGCTCTTGTTTTGGGAACTAAATCCGAGTTTCTAAGAAATGCGATGTATCTAATGCAAGACAAAAATAGCGAAGAAATGCCAACAAAATCATACATTCAACTGACGGATGATGCAGAATGGAGACAAGCATTCAAGGAATTGCATAGTCATGCTGAATGGTTGCGTTATCAGGGCGAGAAAATAATAAAGGCGGTTGGAGTGGTAAGACCTATGTTCATGCCGGCAACAGCATTACCTGGAGTACCTACAGAGCAAATGTTTGCAAGAGATCATGCAGTACATCTACTTTGGAGTAAACTTTCAAGAAAAGAAAAACATGAACTCTTTAAGGCTTACATGACGGAGTACTTCCCAAAAGTTGATTTGAGAGCAAGATTCCAGTCAATCGAAGCTAGAGGATATAGCGATGTAAACAGCGAAGCTGAATACAAGTTGATGACTGATCTGAGAAAAGAACAGATGGAGGGCAATACTACAAATCCAGAAGTCAGGGAGAGCTTGGTGAATAGATACAAGCCCCGTGGAAACTTAACAAAAAATGCATACGATGATTATTATCATATGGCAGATCAGGAACCGGGCCTTAGAAACGAAGCAAGGATACTTAATCCTTCGACAGCAACTGCTGTGGACCTGATTTCTCAGCTACCGAATTCAAGGCTTAAAAGTGCACTTAAGCTTGGAATAATCAATGATCAAGATGCTAAGTTGCTTGTTGCCAAAAACCAAGCTAGAGAATTTGATAAAGCTGCATCAAGTCTGGAAAGGCGTCAGGAATTGTTGGGGCTCAGGAAGCGGATTGAATCAAAGATGGGATCTTCGGATGCTATGGAGAGCCCCGAGAGATATTCGGATGTTGTATGGGAGGAATACAACAAACTTGGAACCGGTCAAAAGGCTTTGCTTGGATTTGCTGCGATTGCAATTGCTGTCATGTTCCTCAAGAAATTATTTGATAAAGATGCCAGTCGTGCATACAAAATGGGAGCCCTAACTACTTTGTGTCTCGGTGGTTACTTTATTGGAGGTGATAAAATTGTTCATGGAATTGGAGACAGGTGGGCGATGAGAAATAAGAAAGGGCAAAGTGCCAGTGAAAGCATGGAGGAGGATGGTGAAACAAAAACTGCAATGGAATTTCTGGATGCCGCAGCTAAATTTGCTGCTGAACATGGTGAAACCCCAGAAAGACAAAAGTTTAGAGGAAAGGCAGCGTTGGGAAACATGCCGCTGAGTTTAATTGCTTCAAAGTTTGTTCCAGTAAATCAGGGTCGTAGTGGAAGATTGACAATTGAAGGGGATCTAAAGCAAGGACTAACGAACGAGCTTATGAAGTATGAAAGCATGACAGATAAAAAGGCAGAAGCAATCATGGCAACTATGAAAGGGCCTGAATGTGGAGATTGGTTGGCACATATTTTCTTTGCGTATGGCATGTATGGAAATGAAGGTTTATCTCAAAAAGATAAAAGAGACAACCAGGCAATCTTCATAGAGTTGGCAGACAAACTAGGTGGGGTGGGAGTAAATGCAGACAATCCAATTGAGACAATTGCTAATTTTGACAATATTCCTTCTAACAAAGTTTACAGACATAGATACGTGACGGTACAGGCACAAGGGCAGAATGCTGCAATGAGGAGTAATAAGAAATTGTGCGATTTCTTGATAAGTATTACCCCAGAATTGCAGGTGTAGAAGCGAATAGTACTCAGATTTGGTACCTTGTTAAACTTGTCTAAATATAGTATAATAGTAGTAATAAATGCAAACAGACAATACATCTCCGCCAACCATCGAAGTAGATTTCAAATACATCTACGATTTGCTGATGGCTGATATTGAGCCTGAGCTTGTAACGGCGAATATGCCGTATTTGGATACAGCTTATGAGGGAGAAACGGAAGATCAGAAGGAAATAAGACTCGAGAGATACCGAATGGCTTTCGAAGTATTTACCGAAAGATACGAACAGCTTATGGACATTTGGCATAAAGAACTCGCCAAAGGAAAATCGGACATTGATCTGGAGGTTTTGAAAAATAATATGCCATTGGACGACGATGCAAAATAATAAATTCAGATACTCGGCAGAAAGAAGACTGATCTACAAAATGAGTCCTGGAGGCAGTCCGGAAAAACCTGAGTGGGAGGATTTAAAATTCACGGAGAAAGAGAAGACAGAAAAATACATCAGGGAAATTCTCAAAGATACCGATGGGAGATCGGTAAGGAATGCCTGGGAAAAGATAAAAGCTGATAACGAAGTAAGAAGAGAAGAAGTGGAGGAGTTTGCAAATGCGATAATTGCAGAGGCTGTGGGCGGAGGAAAACTGACAGAAGCGTCTGCCGTTGAGGCAATCCGAAGGCATCTTCCAACCGAGCCCAGGCATGTGAAAGAACTTGCAGTTGCAACCGGCCTCACCAGCGTTGATGCTCTTGTGCGAATGGAGCTTGTAAGGCAGAGGGGACAACAGCAAAAACCGCATACACCAAGCTCAAAAAGTTATTGGGGAGGCGAATGGAAGTGGGATAAGCCAAAAGAACGTAAAGCACCCAAAAAAAAGCCGGGTCCTACGAATTATGAGAAGTACAAAAATCATCCATTGGTAAAACAGATTAGAAATATTGATATTGAGTTAAGAAGAGTTTTGAGGACCGGGCAAAGCCTGCATGGAAGATCCATGTTGGCACGCAGACGAATGTGCGCAAACAACCGGAAAAAAGAATGCCTAAGAAGGCAGAGGGTATATCTTGTCAGGCAGTTCCATGAGCAAACAGGAGTGATGTACGGTGAAATTAACAAAAAAAGACATGATTATGAAATAAGAAAACGCCAGGGAAAGGTTGGATCCAGCGCTCCGCGCAAGGGTCCGGTTTGCGATGCGAAGGGTAGAACTGCACAAGAAGTAAGAGCGATGCTTCTCGAACAAAGAGCGCGCAGTGCTGTCTCATCAAACGCAAGAAGTCATCGTTCTATCATAACAAGAGGTTTTAGTTCCAGAAGTAGAGAGGCTTCTGCATGGGATGGAAGCAGGGGACTGGATCCGGCAGAGGTCGCGGCATACGGGGGAAATGCAACAGGCTTGTATGCGGCGCGCACGGAGAGGCGAAGGGCATATGAACGCAAAAGAGCAGTTGATTATTTAACAAGCTCAAGAGCGGACTGGAAGTACGGCGGGCCCATAAAACCAATGTCCACATACATAGATAGAACCGGCGGACCAAAGAAATATAAGGGAGGCAGTTGGTTGGATAGGTACAAGGCAAGCTCAGAGAGAGCGCGCGCAGTATCCGGAGAAATTCGCAGTGAAGAACTTCAGAGGAAATTGAGTTCAGGTTATTACGATCAGTTCAGAGGTGTACCTGCTTACAGCGGTTTCATGGGGAACCTGAATATGTTTTCGCGTCATTGGAGGACAAATAAAGATAGAATCCCGGGAGACTTGATGAGGCTGAAGGCTATGGAAGGCGAACTGCAGAAACAGCTAATGAACCAGAGGCAACACCAAGAGCATATGTCTGCGGTGAGGGAGATTGGGCAAAGCGAGAGGCCGGGTATTTATCATCAAATACATATACCTGAATCGACAGTTGGTCTAGGGTTCACACCAGGTCATACAATAGCCGTTACTTGCGAGGAGCAAAGCGGAAAGATGACGAGGTTTTCTTACAAGCCTTACTACGAAATTGGCGGTCGAACTGCTTACGGAAGCGATCCCGGAGCAGAAGAGCGCATGGCGGATTATGGAATCGTTTTTGATCGCGTTTACTACAATAGTAAGTTCATAAATGGTGGAGCCAGGAGAGCTATTAAGGGAGTCAATGTCTTCTTCCTAAGAGAGGGTAAATATACGGTTCAAGCTCCGGGTGGATACAATCAGCAGTTTGTGGTACGGAAACATGACAAATATCCTGGTTATACCAAGGTTGACCATTATTCTGCACACGAATACAACGAAAGCAAAATTATTAAAAAACAAACAGTTGATTTAAAAAAGCTATTTGGAAAGCCGGGAATAAACCTTGCACACGTAAAACCCAGGGAACTTATGATTGTTGTTGGAGACAGAGACCTAGGTCAGTCCCAGAATGAGCCATATAGAATCCATGTGGATATAATCGGGAAGCTGAATAAGAATAACAGTCGTCCTTACAGATTCCCTCATGGCGTATGGGTAAGAAGGATTGATGCAATGAAGTATGAAGTTTCATTTGAAAATGGAGCTATAGACGGCAATTTCTCGATAGTACCTATTGATGATCATGGACTTATGGGAACACCTTTAAGTGTTAATGTAGGCAAAGGAAAGCCGCATAAGCGAGGGAGGGAAATTAGTTAATAGTAGTCAGTGGTCAGGAGTCAGTAGTCAGTTGTCAGCATTTTTTGTATATAAGAAAAGGACCCGGCCAGAGCGGCTAGGTCCTCAGAGAAGCGTGTTTTTTCCATCGTGCGGCATCCTTTCCGCGCACTACTCTCAGTCGCCTGAGAGCCAGTGCCTGGCATTACCGTCGTGGGCTTGCGCCCAGGCCCACAATTCCTTGGAGGGGCCGGATTCGTGGTAATGGTATTCTGATGGAGTGGTGCTGGGCACCACCACCACCTCGGTGGTTCCACCACCGGAGACGGCTCCGCCGTCACTCAGGAACGCACCACCGACAGCCAGGCTTCCCAACAAGATTCCGAATGCCAAGATCGCGCCGATCACGATGCACAGTACCCACAGAGGGGTATTGCTACTGTTGGCCGTGGCGGGAGCCGGGGCCGGGACAGGAGCAGGTGCAGGCGTCGGCGTCGGAGTAGGCGTCGGCGTCGGAGTAGGCGTCGGCGTCGGGGTAGGCGTCGGCGTCGGGGTAGGCGTCGGCGTCGGGGTAGGCGTCGGCGTCGGGGTAGGCGGCGTGACCGGAGCTACGTCGGGTGAACCACCAGCAATCACCCGGTAGGGTGCTGGTCTGGGTGGTGTCAACGTAGCATAGGTGCCGACCAGCCTGTTAACAACTGCGATAATCGCAGCACGGCTGTCCGTAGCCGTAATGGGATCCGGAGGTGTAATACTGAGATCAGCTTCCATCGTCCGGATCGCGGCCACCATGTCGTTACGGTTCATAGCAAGTCTCCTAGATGCGGCGGGCTATTAGCCCACCAAGTTCAACGTACGTAATGGTTCAAAACAAAACTTCCCCACTTACTAACTTCAAGATCATATCCGCCCGGCCGAAGCCAGAGGAGTCTGATACGGGGAAGTTAGTATTGTGGGGAGAGAAAATCAGTGATTTCAAAGATCAACTCAGCACCTATTAGGATATAATATATTGAGAAAATGTCAATACCTAAAAGGACATCAATTTTACGCCTCTCGGGCTCTATCTGCCAGTATTTTGTGGATTTTGGCTTAAAATAGGCTTAGATGAGGATTAGGGTTAGAAAATGGCTTGAATAAGCCAAATCTTTAGTATTGGCGTGGCAGTACAGAAGCCTGTCAAAGCATTTACCTTAGCTTTCCGGAGGTTCTTTCTGTAGACTCCGTCCGATTATGACCAAGTTAACCCTATCCGACGGTACTTCGTACGAAGGCCAGTCGTTTGGTTCTGCATGCGATATTGATGGGGAGGTAGTCTTTAATACGGGAATGGCGGGCTATGTGGAGAGCCTCACAGACCCCAGCTACAGGGGACAGATACTGGTTTTCACGTATCCTTTAATAGGCAATTATGGAGTGCCAAGTGCAGAGATGAATGAGTATGGATTTAGCAAGAATTTCGAGAGCGAGGAGATACAAGTCAGAGGAGTAATTGTTACTCAGCAGAGTCCGGACTTTTCTCATTTCAATGCAGTCAGTTCCATTCACAACTGGCTGGAACACCACAACATACCGGGGATTACGGGTGTGGACACAAGGGCGCTGACTAAGAAGCTCAGAGAACATGGAGTGATGCTTGGGAAGATTAGTCAGGGTGAGGGCGAGGGTGGGGGTGTGGGAGAGATTGAAGATCCGAACCTGAGCAATCTTGTTGCTGAGGTTAGTTGCAAAGAAGTAAAGACCTATGAACCTTCATCCCTCGACGGAGCTCGGGATGACACAAAGGTGATTGCAGTTTATGACTGTGGAATAAAAAATAACATAATCAGATCTTTTCTAAAGAGGGGAGTTAAGGTTCATCGTTTACCTTGGGATTTTGATCTGGACGGATCGGATTTAGATTATGATGCAGTGTTCATATCGAACGGTCCCGGAGACCCCAAGATGTGCAAAGAGACAATCGAACAGGTCAGCAAAGCGATAGAGAAGGGGACTCCGACATTTGGAATTTGTTTGGGAACGCAGATACTTGCTCTCGCAGTTGGCGGAGATACTTACAAACTTAAGTACGGTCACAGAGGAGTCAATCAACCGTGCATAGAGCATGACGAGTCCGGAAACAAAACTGACAAGTGCATTATAACTTCACAAAACCATGGCTTTGCAGTTGATGAGAAGAGCCTTCCTAAGGATTGGAGGGTTTGGTTTACCAACGCTAACGACGGAACGATTGAGGGCATAAAGCATGAATCAGAAAAATTCCTCGCCGTACAATTCCATCCGGAAGCAACACCGGGGCCGGAGGACGCTAATTATCTGTTTGATGAATTTGTGGGATCGCTCTAGATATATCCCTCGATATGCACATCTTTTTTATCCAAGCCCCATTCTTCAAGGCACATCTTTTTGACATCAGTTGTCATTGCAGGGTTCCCGCATATGTAGAATTGCTTCTCCTTAAAGTCGGGAACCGTTGGAATAACCTGTTGGACTCGTCCCGTCAGACCATCCCATTCAGGCTGAGGATCCGTATATGAAAGATGGAAGGTAAAGTTAGAATATTTTTCTTCAAAAGCCCTGAGCTCCTCGGTCCAAAAACTGCTGTTCTCGTTGTAAGTGCACCATACAAGGTCTATGTTTCTCGATTCACCTTGAGTCAGAATATGTCTGACTTGCGAGATGAATGGTGCTAGGCCCACGCCTGTTCCAACAAACAAATAGTCCTTGGGATTATCAGCGTTCAAAATGAAGTTGCCCATGGGTCCCTGCATCTCGGTGTCCGTCCCCTCAGTCAGCATCGAGTAAAACCATTTGCCGGCTCTGCCTCCCCGCACAATCCGCACAATGAACATAAGTTCATCTTCGTCCGGAGTTGAAGCGATTGAATATGCGCGCGGTTGGAAATCATCAGGATTATCAATATCAGGAACTTGAAAGAGTATGAACTGTCCCGGATTGAAATCGAATCCTTTGGGTTTTGTAAACTTAAGCTCATGAATATCCTTTTTTAGCATCAAGTTTTGCGTGCAGGTGACTGTATAGGTTGGAGTAGGCATGTGGTATTTATTTTATTTTAGCAGGTATGGGTAATTGAATTTCATCGGTTTCAATCATTTGAAGTACTTTGGGATACCACTCTTTTTCCAGATCTTGGATGCGGGGCTTAAGGGAATCCACAGTGTCGTCGGGATTTATCGAACAATTTTTTTGAACTAAGATTGGCCCTGTATCAACACCTTCATCAATGATGTGGATGGTCATTCCGGTCTCTTTATCACCGGCACCCAAAGCATCTTCAATGCCGTGAGCTCCGGGGTGCTTGGGTAAAAGTGCAGGATGAACATTTACGATTCTTCCTTCCCATTTATTTACAAACCATGGAGTTAAAATAAACATCCATCCGAGCGCGGCAATAACATCCACTTTGCCCATTTCATTTATAGCTTCGTTCAGTCTCCAGTCATATTCTTCCCGCGGCTCTCCTTTAACTCTTCCGACTACTTTGATCGGTAAATTAGCTTCCTTGGCTTTTTCCACGGCGCCTCTATCTTCACGGTCAACCACCAGCCCCAAACAGTTGGCAGTCAGCGAACCGTCAGCCAGACGGTCAATCACTGCCTGGAATGTGGTGCCTCTGGATGAGCAAAGTACTATGAAGTTCATGGCTGTATTCTACATTATCCCGGCAAACAGATCAACCTCCGGATTGAGCCCCGGAACCCATCCCTCGTAGTCAGTTAGCTCAATCTCGTTCCCCCTGATTATCGCAGCAGGCGTGGACTCATCAGCATTTCCCATTATCATGTTAGCCGCCGTAGCCAGCTGGTCAGCTCTTGCCTCCTGCGTCATTTTCAACTCATTTCCAAACAAATCTTTCTTTCCAATGTGACTGAAGAGGGGATCAATTCCGCTAACAACAAGAGCCAATGCAGAGACGCCGATTCTTCTTGGTCTGCAGCAAGAGTCAGTGAGAATAACTGCAACGTTCTTTCCCGTTTTATTCTGAATTTCCTCCCTCAGTCTGCGCACTGATTCTACCGGGTCATGAGGCCAACCGATTGTATATCCTTCATCTACATTTGATTGATCCAAGCCGGCGTTTGGCGCGAGAATAATCCCGTCAGAAAACCCGTCAGGCTTAAGTTGCGTGAGCATTGCGTGCGGGCAATCTCCGAGCACCTTTCCATTCAGGCGCTCAACCTCATTTAGCACAGCCTGTCTGAACGCCGGAGTCTTGCCGCATTTGTCTGACCATTTTTTGCCGTCTTCGGAAACTTGCACCTTATTCAGATCAATAGCCGCGCCTTCTACTGTTGCAACTGCTTTGGATGAAACCGCGAGTATATCGCCTTCCTCAAAATCGGCATTATCAGTCAGGATTGAGACGAGATCAGACCCTTTCTCTAACAATGATGTTTGGATGGGAATAATTTTCATAGTTACCAAAGTTTAACCGGTCCTTCCTGTACAAGCATTACTTCATTTTCAGTGGATCCTGATTCCATATCCACTTTCGTTAGAGCAACCTTAACTGTTACCTTCGAAGGATTATGAACAATCAACGAAGTTGGAAACTTGGGCAGCTCAAAGAGGATTGATGAACCGGCGGGCATATGCCATCGCTTGAATCCGAGCGATGCGGACTCGTAAATCACATCTTTTATTGAAGCGTTCCTGACTTCTTTCCTTATCCATTCGCCCGGAACAGAAAGCAGGATTTTTTCGGATCCCTTTTGTTCAATTTCAAAAAGTCCTCTGCCTTTCATCTCGCTTGCCTCAATTGATACTGACAGAGGTTCGTTGTGCTCGATCCCAATTTCAACGGTATTTTCCGTTCGCTGCTTTGGTGTTACCTGAGCTCGCTTAACGCCGGATATCCCGAATATTGCAATGGATGCACTCAGGACCAGAAGCGCGAATATGTGCTGGGATGGACGAGCCATGTCTGCATATTACTACTGATTATCAAATAAATGTATTGTTTACTTAACTTATCCGGACATTTTTTCTTTAGTTTTTTGTCCAAAAAGCCTGGTCATGCTATAATAGGAAGACATGGAGATAGACCCCCACACACTCCAGCAAATTCTTCAGCGCATATACCAACAGATGCGTTGCCCACAATGCGGAAGCAGGGTACCGGTTAATTTTTCGTCGGTACAAGTTGTTGCCGATGATGCGATGTTGCTTCAGTTAAAGTGTGATGGGTGCGGTTCGTACATAGTTCTGCATGCTTCGATTGCAGGTACTGCGAAGAAGGCAGAACAGGCAGAGGAAGTTGCGACTGCAAACATTTCCTCGAAACTAAACATTGCAACAGACGAGGCCAAGATGGTTGCGAAGGCTTTGGAAGAGTCCGATGGCTCATTCGAAAAATTATTTGAGAAATATGATGTTGGTGAATCTGAATAGTTATGCGTGAACGCCGCTTCTGCACGGGCTCAGCTTTCCTCTTAGTACTGATGCTTGTGGGAGTGCTTCTGGTTGGTTGTACTTCTGTTGAAGATAGGCAGAAGAAGGCCGTTAATTTGTTGGAAGGCTTTGAACAAACAGCTTCTGGTGTTGTAACGGAAACTGTCGGGCAGTTCAAAAATGCAATGGATGCCGGAAAATCCGTTATCGATTCTGCTCAGGAAGGAGTTGAAGATATAAAGCGCAGAGTTGACGCTGTTGAGGCAGGCGTAAAAAAGATCAAAGAGGGCAAGGAACTCATTGATGAGGGGTTGGGGGATTAGTTTTTATTTGAGTACTTGTGTTGCTTTAGCAGTTGTAGTTTCTTGGGTTGCTTCGGTGTTACGTCGATGTATTGGATGGTCGATGCATCTAACTCCGTCACCACCTAAAGCTCCTGACAAGCCAATCATACAGGCAATAAATACCGTAGTGTTGCTTGAGTTTACTCTGCTCATATCGGCAACGACTTCTCCGGTGAGTTCGACATATAAAGTATTTAGACATGTTGCAAGAAGTCTAATCTTTTGCGCGTACTCAGCTCGGGCTCCGTATTGAACAACTCTTCCATCGATTAGGCTTGGAGATCCTTCGATTGGGTCTTCAAATTCATCGAAAACAACGGTAACCGAATCCTCTGATCTTGCGACTGAGCAAATTAACTCTGATCTTTGCAGAAGATCGAATGCATGCGTTGCTTCAGGACCCCAACTCTTGCCAACCCTCTCCATTGACGGCATTTCTGACATAATGGCGATATAGTACAATAATAAAAGAACAAGTCAATAGGGTGTTCCGCTTCTGTGCGGAACCATAAACATCCCTAGCTTGAGGGGGAAAGTGGGCTTAAGTGCCGGAAAATTTTGAGAGAGTATTGACTAAGGTTTTCTCAAGATCACTATATATAACTACCGCCCCGCCACCCTGAAGCTTAACCCACCCCTGGGGGGAGGGTGTATGTAGGCTCAAATCAGACTCCAAAAATCCTAGTTTTTGTTGCATTCACCCCAAATATAAGTAGAATTCATGGGAAATCACCGAAGTTTCCCCACTGATTGAGACGATCAGCCGGGGGGAGCTGCGGTCTTTCGTATATGAATTCATTCTCCTTATAAGCTATGCCTCCATCCAGACCCCCCGCCGCCGCTACAGATTCTTTTGATGCTGTAGCATTATCAATTGCCAGCCCGGAAGATGTAATCGCCTGGTCCCGCGGCGAGATTACCAAACCGGAAACCGTTAACTATCGAACCCAGCGCGCAGAGCCGGACGGGCTTTTCTGCGAACGCATATTCGGACCGACAAAGAACTTCCAATGTTTTTGCGGTAAGTACAAAGGAGTCAGATACTCCGGAGTTATTTGCGAGAAGTGCGGAGTGGAAGTAACACGCTCAATAGTCAGACGCGAAAGAACAGGGCACATAAACTTAGCGGTTCCTGTAACGCACATTTGGTTCCTTAGAAGTTCACCATCAAGAATCGGATTACTTTTGGATCTCCCAATAAAGACACTGGAACAGATAGTGTACTTCGCTGCTTACATTGTTATAGCAGTTGATGATGATTCAAAGGCTGCTGCAGAGAAGGAAATAAACTCGGCTATGGAAACCAGAAAGAGCCAGTTTAAAAGAGACTTCGATGAAGCCAAGAAGCAGCTACAGGATAGCAAAGCAACAAGGGAGCAGTTGGATGCGTTGGATAAAGAAATGGCAGACAAACTGGAGACGCTTAAGAGTAACCATCTTGAAGCAATAGGTGACCTCAAAGATTTAGCTGTAGGTTCCGTATTGTCTGAACTTAAATTTAGGGAAATGAACATGAAGTTTGGGCATGTGTTTAGAGCAGGTACAGGAGCGGAATCTCTGGAAGAAATTATTTCGAATATTGATTTGGATAAGATGCTTGAATATCTTCAGAAAGAGCGCCAGCAAAGCAGCGGACAGAAACTCAAAAAAATTATGAAGAGAATTAAGCTTTGCAGCTCGCTTATGAAAGCACAGATCAAGCCGCAGTGGATGATTCTTAAACGACTCTTGGTGATTCCACCGGACCTACGTCCGATGGTTCAACTTGATGGAGGAAGGTTCGCTGCATCTGACCTTAATGATCTATATAGAAGAGTAATTAATAGAAACAATCGTCTTAAAAAGCTTATGAGTATTGGAGCTCCGGAAGTTATTTGCAGAAATGAAAAAAGAATGCTTCAGGAAGCTGTAGATACATTGCTCAACAACTCAGCGCGAGCAGGTAAGACATTATTTACAGCAGGTGATCGAAGGAAGTTAAGAAGCCTCTCGGATATGCTTAAAGGAAAACAAGGACGTTTCCGACAAAACCTTCTTGGAAAGCGTGTGGACTATTCCGGTAGGAGCGTGATTGTTGTTGGCCCGGAACTCGATCTTAATCAGTGTGGTATTCCAAAAGAAATGGCAATGAAATTGTTTAAGCCATTCGTAATTGGACAGATTATCCGTGACGAACTTGCACATAATGTAAAAGGAGCCGAGCGATTGGTTCAGGAAAGCGGTAAGGAGGTTTGGGATATTTTGGAAAATGTAATTAAGGATAAATATGTGTTACTCAACAGAGCTCCAACTCTTCACCGTTTGGGAATCCAGGCATTCAAACCAAAGCTAATTGAAGGTCTTGCAATCAGGATTCATCCGCTTGTGTGTGCAGCCTTTAACGCGGACTTCGATGGTGACCAGATGGCCGTACATGTACCTCTTTCAGAAAAAGCTCAAGATGAAGCTCGTAGTCTGATGTCTTCTGCTACAAATATATTGAAACCTTCTGCTGGTGATCCCGTTATTAATCCATCACAGGACATGGTGCTGGGTTGTTATTTCCTTACCAAGGTTCACGAAGGAAAGAAGGGAGAGGGAATGACGTTTAGTACAAAAGAAGAGGCTTTCATTGCTTATGAACAGGGGGTGGTTGATCTTCAGGCAATAGTAAATATCAGGTTGGATATCGACGAAGACAAGACCGAAATTGTAGAAACATCCGTTGGTCGTTTGTATTTCGATGAGGTAGTTCCAAAAGAGCTGGGTTTTGTAAACACCACTCAGACCAAAAAGTCGCTTTCCAATCTTATTAGGAAAGCGTTGGATACTTCCGGTAGAAAAGAAACCATCGCTTTTGCCGATAGGATCAAAGATATCGGATTCAAGTATGCAACTGTTTCTGGAGTATCAATTTCTGCTGAAGATATGCTAGTGCCGGTTGAGCGCGATCAGTTGAAAGAGGAGGCTAACGAAAAAATTCGTCTAATCAATAACTATTATTGGAAGGGACTTATCACTGCTGATGAGCGATATAGCCATGCAATTGGAATTTGGTCCAAAACAAAAAATGATATTTCGGCAAAGATGGTCGAAGAGTTCAGAAAATATGATGAAAACAATATTACGTATGTCATAGACTCCGGCGCTCGTGGAAACTGGGGTCAGGTTACACAGCTTTCGGGAATGAAAGGATTGGTTGCGAATCCTTCCGGTCGTACAATCGAGCTACCAATTCAGTCCAACTTGCTGGAAGGTTTCTCTGTTCTAGAATATTTCATCGCAACTCATGGAGGAAGAAAAGGAAAATCAGATACTGCACTAAAAACCGCAGAAGCGGGATATCTTACTCGACGTTTGGTTGATGCAGTACAGGATATTCTAATTCGAGAAGAGGATTGTGGATCTGAAGATGCTCACACTGTAACCAGAAAAGAATCTGATGAAATTGGTGAGAAGTTTGAAGCAAGAATATTCGGTCGTACATTAGCGAGTGATCTATCGATCAATGGCGAGAAAATTGCAAAAAGAAATGATGAGATTGACGATGCTTTGCTGGAACAAATAATCGAGAAAGAAGTTGGCGAAGTAGACGTTAGATCGGTTATGACATGCCAAACCAGGAAAGGAATTTGTGTTAATTGTTATGGAAGAGATTTGGGTGACAACGGAACAGTGTGGGTAGGAACTCCGGTTGGAATAATTGCCGCACAATCAATTGGAGAACCGGGTACGCAGCTGACTATGCGAACGTTCCACATGGGAGGTGTTGCGGAAGGGGCGGACATTACCCAAGGTCTTACTCGTGTTGAGGAGCTTTTCGAAGCTCGCTCCCCAAGAACACCGGCAGTCCTTTCCGATATAACTGGAATTGCGAAAGTGTCTCATCCGGGAGGTCAGACCATTGTACAAGTTGTTGCATCGGAAAAGGGGACTGACACTTATAGGATCCCTGCTGGATTCGAAGTTAAGGTAAAGAAAGGCCAGAAGGTAAAAGAGAGAACAGTACTTGCCAAATCATCAATGGATAAAAGCACGGTGAAGGCTACTGTTGCAGGTAAAGTGATCGAGACAGAGGATGGTGTTATCCAGGTCAAGCATGCCGAAATTCAGGAACGCACATACGAGTTTGGTCCACGTGAATCTCTCCTTATTAAGAATTCAGATTTAATTGAAGTTGGACAACCTATCAATCTGGGCCACTTCAACCTTCAAGAATTGCTCGAAAAGAAGGGAATTTACGAGGTACAGCGCTATATAATAAAGGAGGTACAGCATATTTATGCTTCTCAGGGTCAAACCATCAACGATAAGCATCTGGAAATCATCGTCAGGAAGATGTTCTCTAAGGTCAGAATTATCGATGCTGGAGCCACCACATTCCTTCCCGGAGAAACAGCTGATGTTGGAGATGTAAACTACGAGAATAGGCAATTAACTAAAGCACAGAAAAAGGCCACGTATGAGCATCTTCTCCTAGGAATTACGCGTGCAGCACTTGCCACAGATTCGTGGCTTGCGGGTGCATCCTTCCAGGAAACCATCAGGGTTTTGGTTGAAGCAGCAACCACTAGAAGGGTCGATACACTCCAAGGCTTGAAAGAAAATGTGATAATTGGACGCCTTATTCCAACCGGAGAAGTGTACAGAAAGCGGTTTGTGGGAGGCGAATATGCAGAGGAAACGGACAATGGCAACGAAATAAACGAATCTGGCGAATCTGAAGATTCTGTATCTGAACCCAAATCCGAGCCTGAGCCTGTTCCTGTCCCAGAGATAGAGTCGTAAATTGGTCTAGATTACTCAATAAGCACAGAATTTTACACATTGTGATAATTACTGCTTTATGCTAAAATATACATGTAATTCCCATTAAACAAATACAAAAAATACTTATGAAAAATATATTCAATGAACGAAGGCTGTGTGCATTCAGATGCAGACGCAAAAGGTCTAGACCATCTTGTAGGCCGGGGCCTGAACAGGAGAAGAAGGCTGAGAAAAAGCCGGAGCAAAAGGAGGTGAAGAAAGAAATTCCAATGTGGCAGGTTGAGGACAGGCGAACAGAAGCTATGGAAGCTGTAGCTGGAGTTGATAGTAAGTATGCAACGCTTCTAGATACTTATGGTGCAGAAAGATTGGGAGATTTGCTAAAAGAAAAAGAGAAGTTTTCTAAAGATTTGAAAATGCTACGTGAAAAATATTTGGTACATGTCGATAAATACTACGAAGCATGGGATGCGAAGGATACGAGGAAGGTTGAAGCAGAGAAGAAGATGATGATTAAGCTTTTTGAGCAGTATCATCCATTTTGCGAAGGATTTAATAGAAAGATGCGAGAGTTTGAAGACACTCTTCCTGAACTTGAAACTGTTGAAGCAGATATAGAGAAAATTGGAAAGCCAGGTGAAACTGAAAAACAACAAGTGGAGGTCTTGGATACCAAGGAAGAGGCGCAGGAGAAGTTTGATGATAATAAAGTACTTGATAAATTAGCTGAAGAACTCGGCAATAAGGCTAGTCGCGCTGCCTCTACAGCAGCCGGTTACAGACCCCCCAGAGTCAGTTCCAGTGGAACTATGGATACTTATACTGCAACCCAGCAGGCGAAAGCGCATGCAAGTAAGTACAAAGGAAAGAACAAAGAGACTTTTCAAAGAGAAAGCAAGCACTACAAGAGATTAGAACAAATTGTTAAATCTTCTGATGATCCCAAGAAAGTCAAATCATCTATTCAAAGGTACAAAGGAGAACTGTTAACTGATCAGAAGAAGACATTGGATGGAGCAAGTACGTTTAGAAAAATAATTACGTTTGGTGGCAACGGACTCAATCTCGAAGACAACAATAAGGTCAAGGACCTTAAAGTATTAATCGAATCTGTTGATTCTTACATTGGGCGAATTGACGCCATTTAACCCCTAATAATTATGGAACAACATCAACAAGACTTTCTGGCCAAACTAAAAGAGCTCAAACAAGTACCCGACCAGGTACGCGAATCGCTTGAGGCTTTGGCCGACAAAATGAGTCCTGAGGAATGTGCGGAAACTCTGGAACAGCTTGAGCAATTAGAAGGAGAGATGGTAGAAGCTGTAGGCAATGTAGCAAAAGCTCAGGATCAGATGGAAAAAGACACAGATCAATTCCAGAAGGAAGTAACTAAACTGGATAGAATGGCAAAAGAAGAAGGCGAGCAGGAGGAAGGATTAGCTGATATTGAACAACAACTTTCATAATAACTATCTTACTCATCACACAAATGGAAAACACACAATACAACTTCAGCCTCTCGGAACAACGCCTATGCGACTTCTTCGGAAAGAAAGCACGTGCAAGACGACAAGCAAGACGATGCAGAAGAAGAGGGGGTGCTGAACAAGCACAACAGAATGTTAGCGCTACAGAATACGTAGATCAGGAGGAGGATACGGAAGTAACGGTGGCAACCTTGACCGAGAAAAGGGACGCTATCCAGGCCAAGATGGATAAGGCTGGAGAAGATTTTTCAAATGTTGAAGGAATTATGACTGCAAAAGGATACTATGAAGCTGCTGAGGAATTAAACAAATTCTATCAGGAGGAATACTTAACGAAGGTTGCAGAACACGAAGGTGAACTATATGAAGATTACATGCCTGTTAGGGCTAAGCATAAAGAGGCACAAGAAAACCCGATTTATCAACAGCAACTTGTCCAGCAGTGCGGAAGATGTCAGTACTACCGCTGGATAATGATTCGCAGACAAAAAGAAATTGATGAACACGAGAGAACATTGGATGGTCTTTTGAATAAATATGATAAAGTTGTTGATGGACTAATTGGTAAATTAAGTCGGGAGACCGATCGTGTGGAGAATGAATATTACGAAGAGATCACTGTAACAGTAACAAATGTCATTACTGGAGAGGAAAAACCAGTAACTGCTGAAATTAAGGAGGAGGTAAAAGAGGTAAAAAGTACTTTGAATGAAATTGCAGAAGCAGAAGTAGAGGCTGAAAACAAAGGCGTTGAAATCAAAAGTGGTGAAGAGCCTGTTGAGGATCTTGCCGAGAAAGTTGCAAGTGAAAAAGGTATTGAACTAGCAAGAATTATTGCTAAATGTACCGTTGATGAAGTTAATCATGATTTCTTCGAAAAACTTGGGGAGAATGGGGTAGAAGCGCAAGAGATTATGAAGGTAGGAATTGAAGCAGGAAAAGATGATGCTCAGATTACGGAAGAAATTATTGAGAAGTATGGTGCGGAATTGACTGATAACGAAAAGAAAATAATTATAAAAGTGATTCAGAAAGCGAAGGAATTAAAGGAAAGGATTGAAAGAGATTACAGTCCTAAAATGGAGAAATTCAAAGAAAATGTTATAAAATTTAGAAACAAGTGGGAAATTTATAGGGCCAAAGTAAGCGGTACAAAAAAAGAACATGCCGATGCAATGGTCAAGATACGTAACGAAGTATGGCGCAATGCGCCGTCAAAAGGTTCTGGTCCGAATGGTAAGATATCATTGCAAGACGTGGTAGATTTCAAGGACTGGCTGTCAAATAAAAAGCAAGAACTTAGAGATGAGAATTTTGCATTAGGCAGAGATTTTGATAAGAAAAGTATGAGAGAAAAGAGAAAAATCGAAAGGCTCACAGAAACCCATCATGCGAAAATTAAGGTCCTTAATATTTACATAGCTCAACTTACGGACGGTTTGAGAGAAGCGGATTATAACGCGTTAGCAAAAAAGAGAGCCGAGGAAGCTCGGGCTGAGAGAGGGGGGGGGACAGCAAGCTAAGAAAAGAGATGATACAATTCGAAGTGGTGAGGGTGGATATGTAAGTCTTTCGGATTCTTGGTAAAAAACCGAATATTTCCGCACTTTTTTAGCTTTACTAGCTTGATTTAACCCTTTAAGCTGTCTCTAAGCTAATTGAGGCTTATTTGAGCCTCTTCCGTAGGTTTTCTATGCGTCAGCCATCCGAAAGTCCGTCCTTCGACAGGCTCAGGACGAGGCGCAAATGACCCCCTAAGTTTTATGCCCACAGTTAACCAATTAATTCGTAAGCCTCGCAAGGATAAACGCAGGAAGTCAAAAGCTCCTGCGATGCTATATGCCTGGAATGCGCTAAAACTAAAGGAAGTACCCCTTCCAAAGGGTTCTCCGTTCAAGCGCGGGGTATGCGTAAAGGTCACGACAATGACTCCCAAAAAGCCTAACTCAGCTCTGCGAAAGATCGCTCGTGTCAGGCTCACGAATGGCCATGAAGTTAAGGCCTATATAATGGGAGAAGGACACAACCTTCAGGAGCACTCAGTGGTCCTCGTCCGAGGAGGAAGAGTAAAGGACCTTCCCGGAGTTCGATATCACATCGTCAGAGGAAACCTGGATACAGAAGGAGTGCAGAACAGGAAGCAGGGACGATCGCGTTACGGTGCCAAAAAGCCAAAATCATAGTTATATGTTTTTATCGTATTCACCACCGGCAATTAGCAATTGGCAATTAGCAATTAGCCAATCTGCCAATCTGCCAATCTGCCAATTGCTCTAATTTATGCCAAAGCCAATCAAACAATATATACCCTCTAATTCCGATCCCCTCATCGAGAAGTTCATTAGCTGTATGATGCTTGATGGCAAGAAGAGTATTGCTAGAGGAATATTTGAAGATGCAATGGGTATAATTAAGACAAGAACTAACGAGAATCCTTTGGATATATTTAATAAAGCCTTGCTGAATGTAACGCCTCTTATCGAAGTCAGGCCGAAGCGCGTAGGCGGGTCAGTCTATCAAGTTCCAACTGAGGTTCCACCAAAGCGACAACAGGCCCTGAGTATCAGATGGGTTGTTAATGCTGCACGTGAAAGGAAAGGCATGCCCATGGCTCAGAAGCTTGCTATGGAACTACTTGATGCCTCGGCTGATCAGGGTAATGCAGTTAAGAAGAAGCAGGATGTTCTTAAAATGGCGCAGGCGAATAAGGCGTTTGCACACCTCGCAAAATAATTACGGTTAGGTCATGTAAGTATTGTAGGTCAGATAGGTCAGGTAAGTTTATTATGCATTTGGAGAATCTATTAAATGCTGCAATAAATACGAGACCTTATTAATTTGATGAAGAAGTTCTTTATATTGACTTGCGTGTAAGTAATTTAGGTCAAGTGCAAGTTCTAGGAAGTTATCTACTTCTGCAGCTGAAGAATAAGCTCTCTCATAATATATCTTTCTGTGTGGTTTTGTTCTCATGCGCGAACCTTCAGCTATCTGGGCACCAACAGAACTAGATGCATTTCTTAGTTGTTTTGTGATACCGTACATTTCTGATTTAGGAAATGAAGATGTGGCCTCATAAACCATTCTTGTGAGCTTATGAGCTTCCTGCCATACAATTAATTTTCTGAATCCTTTGACGAATTGTTTGTATTTCATGTGTACAAATGTACACCTTTTATTATCATACGCAACAACCTACATGACCCAAAATACGTACCTTACTTACATGACCTAATTCGTCATAAAACCATTGCTATAAACCCATTCTTTATGTACATTCTTTCGGAAATTCTCCTGCTTTTATCATGGATCTAAAAAACCTAAGGAACATCGGAATAATCGCCCATATTGACGCAGGTAAAACAACTGTTACTGAGCGCGTACTCTTCTACACAGGAATTAACTACAAAATAGGAGAGGTTCACGAAGGAGAGGCAACTATGGACTGGATGGAGCAGGAACAGGAGCGTGGTATCACAATCACTTCGGCTGCGACCCAGTGCCACTGGAAAGCTCCGGATGTAACCGGTCAAGAGATTGATTGCACAATTAATATTATCGACACCCCGGGACACGTGGACTTTACTGCGGAGGTTGAGCGTTCCCTCAGAGTTCTGGATGGTGGAATAATTGTTTTTGATGGATCACAGGGAGTGGAGCCTCAGTCGGAAACTGTTTGGAGGCAGGCGGATAAGTATAATGTTCCCCGTTTGGCTTTCGTAAACAAGATGGACAAAACAGGAGGAGACTTTTATATGTCCATGGGAAGCATTCATGATCGCCTCAGCAAGAGTGCGGTTGCAATCCAGCTTCCAATAGGAGAAGAGGAAAGTTTTTCCGGAGTAATTGATCTGATAAAGAAAAAGGCTTACACATTTACAGGAAAGATGGGAGAAAAAGTTGAGGAGATAGACATCCCTGCTGATATGGAAAGCAAAGTAACTGAGTATCGTTCTCAGCTGATGGAGAAGGTTGCGGAATGCGATGAAGAGCTCCTTGATGCTTATCTGGAGAACGGAGCTTTAACTGACGAACAAATAATCAAAGGAATCAGAATAGGAACCATTTCGAACCAAATTTACCCCGTACTTTGTGGATCAGCCTTAAAGAACATGGGAGCTCAGCTAATGCTTAATGCCGTAGTTGCATACCTTCCTTCACCGCTTGATATCCCGGCGGCAAAAGGCATCAATCCAAAAACTGATGAAGAGGAAGAGCGAAAGCCGGATAATACTGAGCCTTTGGCTGCTATTGCGTTCAAGATTGCAACCGATCCGTTTGTAGGAAAACTGACTTTTGTTCGTGTTTATTCAGGAATCCTCAAGTCAGGTGAATCGGTTTATAACAGCAGGACCACAAAGAAAGAGCGTATTGGCCGTTTGGTAAAGATGCATGCCAATTCGCGTTCAGAGGTAGATAAGATAGAAGCAGGAGACATAGCTGCTGTAATTGGGCTTAAGGATTGCAGAACAGGAGATACTCTTTGCGATGACTCTAAGCCTATTCAATTGGAATCAATAACATTTGCAGAACCTGTTATCTCGATCGCAGTTGAGCCGAAGACGAAAGTCGATCAGGAAAAGATGGGTGTTGCACTTCAGAAATTATCAGAGGAGGATCCGACATTTATGGTAGAGTCCGATGAAGAAACCGGTCAGGTTATTATTTCCGGAATGGGCGAGCTTCATTTGGAAATTATTGTTGATCGTATGAAGCGCGAATTTAAAGTCGAGACTAATGTCGGCAAGCCTCAAGTTGCATACCGCGAGACTATTCAGAAAGAAGTAGAACATGAGGAGAAGTACATAAAGCAATCTGGAGGCAGAGGTCAATATGGACATGTCATCTTCAAGCTTATACCTCAGGAACCAGGCAAAGGTTACGAGTTTGTTAATCACATTGCCGGTGGGAAGATTCCAAAAGAATACATTAATCCTTGTAACAAGGGATTCCAGGAGGGAATGAATAGGGGAGTGATGGCCGGTTATCCATTGGTTGATATAATGGTCGATCTGTTCGATGGAAGTTACCACGATGTGGACTCATCCGAAATTGCTTTCAAGACATGCTCATCAGTAGGTTTGCAGGCAGCTGCAAGAAAAGCAGATCCAACTTTGCTTGAACCGATTATGAAGGTTGAAGTTGTTACCCCGGAAGAATTCCTGGGAGATGTGATGGGTGATTTGAATTCCAGAAGAGGGCTAATACAGGGCACGGGGGAAAGAGGAAATGCAAAAACAATTAATGCGCATGTTCCATTGGCATCGATGTTTGGTTACGTAACCGACCTTCGATCAATGACGCAGGGGCGCGCGAGTTCCTCCATGGAGTTTGGGCATTACGATAAGGTTCCGCGAAACGTGGCAGAGGAGATAATTACAAAGAGGGGAGGAGGGAAATAGGTTAGGAGGTTAGGAGGTGAATAGGTTGGGAGGTTGTTAATTATTCCTATTAACCTATCAACCTGTAACCTATCAACCTAAACACTTAGCATAAGGGCTAAAGTCCTAATTGACTTAAATGCAAAATTAAGTTAAATTGCTTTGGTGCGCAAAGGAGGGAATTGCCACAGTGTTCATTTCCAAGGATGGGTTCCCTTGTTCTCCAAGAAAGGAGAAGGACATGGGGCGTTTGCTAGGTGTGTTGTTGATGAGTTGTGTGATCGGGCTCACGGTGGCCCAGGGTTTCTATGACTATTCTCATGGACCCGAAGCATCTCTCCACCCCAACTCAGCTTTCAACATGGCTCCGATGGTTGCCGCGTTTGTCACTGGCACAGTGATCCTTATCAGTTTAGCAATGTGCCGTACAAATGGGCTGATCATTTGGTTATCAGTGATTGTTACTGGAACAGTCGCTTACAACGCCGCCGTATTTGGATTCAGGCCTTTCCCTGAACTTGGGCCTGCGATCCTCGAGCTTGCCAAGAACACACTGCAACTAGGTGCAGACAAAATCGTGTTGAAGTGAGTTCACATCTCGATGGATGACCCACCATCTTGATACCTTACAGCCTGCGCGTCGGTCGAACCGGCGCGTGGGCTTTAATATATTGTAAGTGTTTTAATGAATTAAAACATTGACACGCCTTCGCGTGCCCTGTATATTACCCCTGTTTTGAAATTTTTAATCTATCATCCAATATCTTGTGTGGGCACGCTACGGTGTGCAGGCACACCTAAGTATTCATTCTACGATTATGGCTAAACGCCGATTTACAGAAGCCGGCTGGAGAAAAGACCCTTGGTTCAGGGCTCTGTGCTCAGCGCTGTCTGCATGCAAGAATGAGGAAGAAGTAGCGGAACTCCTAAGGGATATTGGAACCTTAAGCGAATTGCAGGCATGGAGCGAAAGGCTGGAAGTAGCGAAGCTCTTAGCTCAGGGACTAAGTTATAGGAAGGTTGCAGAGATGACCGGAGCGAGTACAACCACAGTCACAAGGGTTGCAAGGTTCATGGAAGATGGAACAGGAGGATACACTCGTTATTTAAAGACCGACAAAAAGCATCATCATGGCGCTTCCCCGAGCAGGGAGAAGACGGCATCGGTGTTGCAAAACTATTTATAAGTCCGATCTCGTCTCTTCTCTGCTCAGTGCGGGGAAGAGTTTTGTCATGGGCTCATGTGAGTTTATGACTTGTGTGGTCGGTCTTTTACATCACTGAAAAGGAGAAGTGCGATGCGTAGTCCATTCAAGGTCTACCCTGCTATGGATTTGAGAGCGGGTAAGGTTGTCCGTCTTAAAAGAGGTGATTTCGACTCTCAAAAAACCTATAGCAGCGATCCGCTTAGTGTAGCCAAGTGGCATGCTGACAACGGTGCAAAGTATCTCCATATCGTAGATATGGATGGTGCAAAAACAGGCGTGACGGTTCAGACCGAGCTCATCAAGCGCATATTGAGGGATACCAGTCTGGTGATACAAACAGGCGGAGGTATTCGCAATGCATGCGATGTAATTGAGCTTGTGGAGGCTGGTGCTGACAAAGTAATACTTGGAAGTATTGCAGCCAAGGATCCTGATGAGACTTGCAAGATCTTTGAGGCAGTCGGAAGTGGCTTCATTACTTTGGGAATCGATGTGAGAATCAACATGGAAGGTGTTCCCATGGTAGCGGTTAGGGGATGGCAGGAAGATTCACAACTCTCTGCTGCCGACGTTCTCAACAGGTACACAGGGATGGGCCTAAAGAGCATTCTATGCACGGATATTAGCCGCGATGGAATGCTGGAAGGAACCAGTTTTGAGTTGTACCAAGGCCTAAGAAACACTTTTCCGGAATTACCATTTTTGGCTTCCGGCGGTGTAGCTGAGCTTGAAGAAATTCCCAAGTTGAGAAACATGGGAATGGCCGGTGTAATAGTCGGCAAGGCCTTGTACGAGGGGCGGTTCACGTTGCAAGAAGCACTTGGGTGCTGATTGCATTCATGCTATCCCTGCCCCGAACTTCGGGGCGAGGATATACATTTACATAAGGGGCTAAGAAAATGAGAAAATTACTCATGCCGAACTTCGAAAAGCGAGGCGGCTTGATACCCGCTGTTGCCCAGGATTGTTCGAGCAATGAAATTCTGATGCTTGCTTATGTAAATGAGAAAGCATTCAGATTATCTGTAGAAACCGGATATGCTCATTATTTCTCTACTTCCAAGAAAGAGATATGGAAGAAAGGAGATACTTCCGAGTGTTTTCAAAGAGTTCACGATATTCTTGTGGATTGCGATGGAGATGCAATTGTTTATATCGTGACTCAGCGCGGAGAAGGTGCATGCCACACGATGGCGCATTCCTGTTTCTTTCGTTCATGCTTTAGGGGGCAGATTATGGACGCACCCAAAGCAGGTCCCAAAGAAAAACTTGAGATTGTTGAAATTGGCACTTAACTAGGAGGAGAACAATGCGTACAACTTTACGTTTCGTTGGTCCCAATGGCTCTTTGAGTCGTTGGGTGGGCATGTTGCAGACCATGGGTTTCCAGGTTTTCGAACCTGATTCCAAGGGCTTCTGCGGATTTGATGATAGGTGTGGAATTGAATTCTGGCAGAGGGATCGCCGGATGATTCCGTATCATGTGGCAGCATCGTTTGATGCCGGCCTGGTTGGAAAGGATCTTCTGATAAATAGTGGTGTCAGGGATCTTAGCACGGTCTGTGAACTTTGTTATGCAAAGAGAACAAACCGGCCGACCAGGTGGGTACTTACATCTGATGATCCGTCGAAACTAAGCCATTCTGGAGTTCGTATTGGATGCGAACTGACAGAGTTTGCGGATCAGTTGCTAAGGAAACAGCCTCAGATAAAGGACTATGCGCTGGTGAAACTGGAAGGAAATGAGGAGATGGCGATTAGCGACGGACTCTGTGATGCAGTAGTCTGTGTTACAGAGACGGGATCAGCGCTAAGGGAAGCAGGATTGAAGGTAATCAGGGATGATCTGTTTGTTTCCACACCACAGATAGTCGCAAGATCCGATCTCAGTGCCGAAGGAACGGAAGCACTAGATGCTGTTGCTACTTGTTTGAATGCTGTAGTCGGTGCTCAATCACGCGTTATGGTCAAGTTTGATATTCCATCTGAATCGTTGGAAGATCTGGACTTACCTTCTGCTGTTGCTCCGACGGTTGCTCATCTTTCGCGTGGAGATTGGTTAGCAGTTGAAATCTGCGTTCAGCGGATGGAATTGCCTTCTGTGCTTCCGGAGATTGCAAAGTCAGGCGGAAGAGCAATTGCTGTACAGAATGTACAGGCATACCTCCATGTAAAGGAGGACTGACCACATAACCCCGAGTTTTTAACCGAACTCGGGGTTTTCTTATATACTTGTTTTCCGATGTCTCATGAGCAATATATTCGTTGCTGCCTCGAACTCGCCACAAAGGGCCGTGGAAAGGTCAAAACCAATCCAATGGTGGGGTCAGTCCTCGTCAGTCCTTCGACTCGTCCCTCAGCAAGCTCGGGACTCGCTCAGGATGACATAATTGTGGCTGAGGCATTCCATGAGGCTTTCGGTCAGCTGCACGCTGAGCGGGCATTGCTAGAGCGTTACAACGGTCAGATTAACTCTGATGATACTTTGTACGTAAATCTGGAGCCTTGTTGTCACAAGGGAAAAACTCCTCCATGTACTGATATTATTCTGGAGAAGGGAGTCAGAAAGGTTGTATTCGGAATGTATGATCCTAATCCTCAGATTAGCGGAAAGGGGATCGAAGCTCTAAGGTCAGCCGGCATTGAAGTTATTGGGCCTGTACTGTCTGAGGTTTGTGAAAGGTTTAATAGGGGATTTGTGTCAGTACAGAATAATGGAAGGCCATGGATCACTCTAAAAAAAGCACAAACGCGCACAGGTCAGATTTCTAATAAAGATGGATCCCCTCTCAAAATTACATCTCAGGAACAGGACGAATGGTCACATGCTCAGTTGAGAGCTAAACATGATGCGATATTGGTTGGAGTTCAGACTGTAATTAATGATGATCCTCAGCTCACAGTCAGATACGGAGATACAACTTTTCAGCCAATCAGAATAATTCTTGATCCTAATAAGAGGATGCCTAAGGACGCAAAAGTATCAGGTCAGGACACAAAGGTCATAGATTATCCGTTTGATCTGAAGGAGCTAATATCCTCATTAGCCGAAGAGGGGATTATGAGTGTTTTGGTTGAAGGAGGGGAGAGGACATGGAAATACTTCAGAGATGCGGGAATGGTGGATGAGGAAGTGGTGCTGATAGGTCGATAGGTTACAGGTTGATAGGTTTATAGGAGCCAGCCCGCATGCCAACCTATTAACCTATTCACCTCCCCACCTATCAGCCTATTAAGAAAAACCCCGCTCGCACGGGGTCTTTCTCACCAACACTTCATGTCATTTCTATTAATACATCTGAATCGCGTTCAGAATTACCTTGGAAACCTCTGCTCTGTTGATCGGTGAGCGAGGTCGGAAGGTGCTAGCGTTATCATCACCGGATACTAGACCATCAGTAGTAGCTGTTTCGATGGCTCCTGCATTTGGAGTTCCTGTTGAAACATCAGAGTATTTGCCTCCGGTTGCACCTCCTACATTTCTTCCGAACACTTCCATAATGGTCTGGATCACAGCACCTCTTGGGGCAGGGTCATTTACATTCAATCGATCATTCTTGAAGATAGAAACACCAAGGCTTTCCATCTTTGCTACGTATCCTGCAGACCATTGTCCTCTCGCAGACCTTAGGTTGGGGGACTTGCCAGAAAGAGGATTCTTGCCAGCGGCACCCAGTGCCATCTTGGCTACTTCTGCGTATGTAACTGAGTTTCCTGGACCGAATTCTCCTGTAGGTCGTCCTCTGCTATCTCTGTATCCGGAAACGACTCCCTTATCAATCAACGAGAATACGAATGGCGCATACCAAGCAGCAGATGATACATCTCTCATAGTTACATCTTTGCCGTCAATTGTTACTTTTAGTGAACGGCCATCTTGTTGTGATAGAGAAAGAGATAATGCTCCTTGAGTCTCGGTAGCCCCTTCTCCTTCACTCTCTCCTGCTGTTCCGTCTCCTTCACCTGCATCCGTTGTTCCATCTGTAGTTGTTGTAGTTGTGGTTGGAGTACTGCTAGCAGTACCTCCTCCACCTCCGCCACCACCTCCGCCACCACCTCCACCGGTGTTCTGAGCTGCTTGCTGTGCTTCCCATGCGGCTCGCATTGCTGCAGCTCTTGCGGCTCTATCTGCAGCGTCTGTTCCTCCTCCGAGCACCAGTGTTGTTGTACCAGTTGCTTGCATTGCATCGCCTTCCTGATCTGTGTAGAAGAACGTTACAGTACTCGTAGTGGTGGCTTCCAAAGTACCGTTGTATGCGGTGGCAGTTGCATTAGCAGTACCAATATCAAAGCGGAATGTATTTGAAGCCAAGCCTGCTTCTGTTATCGCGCCTGTCTCTGTATCAGTTCCAACCTTAATTGTTCCAGTCAGAGTTTCGGCAGTTAGTCCACGAACGTTCTTGGAACCTTCTGTGAGAATAAATGAAATAGTTTCACCAATACCATATGAGTTGGTGGTTCCAGCTGCCATCTTTGAAGATTGTGCAGATCCCTTTTGTGCAATCCAGGAACTGTAACCGGAAGTAATGGTTCCTTCTTCATCTATGTATCCATTGTTTGTAACGGTTGCACCTGTTGCAAATAGGACGTATCCGCTAAGAGAAAGGATAGATCCGGAATCAACAGTCAACGATGTACTTACACTCGCTGTGCCAGAAAGCATTGTTCCACTACCAGATGCAATCGTGGAGATTTGAAGTGCATACAAAATGTTGTTGTCGAAGTCTACTTGCGTGTCATTGTCCTGAATTTGCCATGTACCTCCGACAGAAGCAGTCAGTGTGGCATCTGTACCAACAGAAACTGCACCGGATAGAGTTACGTTTGCATCGGTGTCCATTGTTGCCTGTGCAGCGTTAGCCAATGTAAGACCTCCTGATACCGTAAGTGGAATATCATTTGTAGCAAGATCCAAGTTACCTAGAGTTACTGTAAGTGCTCCAGAAAGATTCAATGCAGTACCATTTACTGTGATGTCATCGGCAGTACCTCCTCCAGAGTTGTTGATTGTAAGTGCGCTAATTCCTTCGCTATCGAGATCCAAAGTTTGATCAGCAGCACCATTCAAAGTTAGTGTTCCTCCAGTTATGGAAAGGAATGCTGCGTCTCCGACTGAGATGGAACCAGAAGTGCTTATATTCTTGTAAGTTGAAAGCATGGCGTCAGCGTCATCTGCAAGAGTAATGTTACCTTGTACTTGTAGGTGCTGTTGTTCCATGTGCAGATTACCCTCTGTAATAGTCAAAGCACCGGAAACAGCCAAGGCGCCTCCAGCAATAATGACGTCGTCGGCAGTAGTTCCGGCTGAGTTATTAATGACAAGAGTCTCTACTTGCTGGCCATCAAGATCAACAGCTTGATCTGCAGTTGTTCCATTAAGAGTCAAAGTTCCACCTGTGACGGAGAATGTTGCCGCATCTCCCACAGTGACATCTCCTGAGAATGAAACAGCTGAGCCAGCAGAAAGTGTTGCTTGAGCTGCATCAGCCATAACCAAGCTTACGGCGGTAAGCGTCTGATTCTCTGTCTTCAAATCAAGTCCTCCAAGCGTTATCACTACAGCGCTTGCGGAAATGTTACTTCCTGATAGTGTCACGTCATCTGCGGTACCTGCTCCTACGTTATCAATAATAAGTCCGCTCATTGTTAGAGAGGCATCGCTTTCAATTTCAAATGTCTGATCAGCTGTTCCCTGGAACTTAAGTGATCCTCCTGTAGAAACAAACTGAGCTGCATTACCGCTTGAGTTCTCGCTATGAAGCAAGAAGCTTCCAGTAATTGTGAACAGTCCTCCCAACGGAGCAACAATTCCTCCTGTTTGAACGTAGCTACCAGAACAGTTAATTGCTCCAGAGCCTCCAATAATTCGTCCGGATCCAACATTAATACCACCGTTACCGACGGTAACAACATTGGTATAAGATCCAGAACCTAACACTAGTGTTCCAGTATATGTGTGCCGAATGTGAATACCTCCAACGGTCAGGGTTGCACCCAAGACCTTAGTTGTAGTTCCAGAGGTGGCAAAAACGGCGGTATCGTCATTTCCATCCGGCCATGCGTCGGCTGCAGTCGTACCATATGGAGTGGTCGTCCAGTTGGCACCGTCTTCCCAGCCGTCACCACTGGAGCTCTCGGCTCCCATCCAGTAGTAAACTGTGGCATGGGCTTGCGAGATACCGATGCAGAAAAAGAAGATTGCGAGCATGGCAATGCTCATCTTCATAAGTAAAGAAGTGTCTCTTGCGAGAAGTGATGGTGTAGTCATCTGGGAAAGGGTTAGAAACAGAAATACTTTCTATAAATCTTATAGATTGATGTAATATTATTAAAAAGAAAGGAGTTGCAATATTGATAAATTTGTTCCATAAAAAAAAACTGTTTTTTGGTATCGATTAGCTCCTGAAGATGTTTCAGGGAAGATTTATCTCTGAGATATCGTTTAAGAAATCTTTTTATTAACCTTCTGACCCAGTGAATACATCTTTTTTACATATTTCTGTTTTACAGGAAGTTTGCCGTTTTTCGCGTACTTATCCACCATTTCTGCGAAACGGCAGCCCTCTTCTTTTAGCTTGTTTAAGCTAGTTTCTCTCTTGTCAACTACTAGCTTAAATTCCCCCTTACCCGCAGTACATTTTGGTTCAAAGTGTGTACTAAAAATTGTTCCACCAAAGTACTTGATTGACTCTGGAACAAAGCTACTAGTCTTTCTCATCAGTCCTTTCCATGCCGGAAGCGGTGCTCCTCCGGTGAAGATCAGGTAGAAAGGTTTGCCATTGAGCGTGCCTTGACTCTTTGTCTTATCTAGTGCGAAGCTACCCATTCTGTCTATCAGATTCTTAAGATGTGCCGGTACACCGAAATTCCAGATTGGCGATGCCAATACTACTCCGCTTGAGCTTGAAAAAAGCTCTTTGATTCTCAAAAAATCCTCCTCTTCATTTGCATCCTCCTCGTAATGCTCCAGATTGAAATGGTCTATGGAGAGGTCCTTAAGTCGAATTAGACTCACCTCAATTTCAGGTGAGAACTCCCGTATTCCTTTTTCGAATGATTGGGCTAGTACATGAGAGTTACTTTTAGCGTTTGTACCAGCAACTAGAATGAGTATTTTCATGAAGTTATTGTAGCAGAAGTAGCGTTAAATATTACGATTTATATCACTCAACACTGACATTTATCAAAGTCAATCTTAAATAATTGCCCTGTGCTAAGTAACTATATATCGTGCGCGATTGCTGTTCCTAACACAGCATATTGTGTTTCCTACTTGACAAAAAGACAATGGAACCTACCGCAAAAGCCACCCCCGCGTCGCATGCTTCAAGTGCTCAGACTACTCAGGCTTCGGGCGAAACCTCTAAAAAAGGAATGACTATCGGAAGAAGATTCACGACGCCCGGAAGCGATCCGCTTGAGGAGGTAAAATATGAAAAAAGACTCAGTGCAATCAAAAACCCAGATGGTTCAACTGTCTTCGAAATGGATGGGGCAGAAATTCCTGCGGACTGGAGCCAGGTTGCAACGGATATAGTTGTCAGCAAGTATTTTAGAAAAGCTGAGGTTCCGCAGTTCGATGAAGAGGGAAATGTGATCAAAGATGAAAAAGGCCAGGTAGTAACTGGGCCTGAACGAAGTGTCAAACAAGTAGTCAAGCGTTTGGCAGGATGCTGGCGTAATTGGGGGGAAAAGTTCAATTACTTTGAAACTTTGCAGGATGCGCAGGCGTTCGAAGATGAGCTTAAATATATGTTGGTTCACCAGATGGCGGCGCCTAACAGTCCGCAATGGTTCAATACAGGATTAAATTATTTGTATGGAATAACAGGCCCTGCTCAAGGTCATTACTATTGTGATGCAAACACCGGCGAGGTTAGGAAAAGTACGGATGCATATACACATCCTCAGCCACATGCTTGTTTTATACAATCCGTTAAAGACGACATGGTTAATTCCGGAGGGATTATGGAACTGTGGGTTCGCGAAGCGCGTCTTTTCAAATACGGTTCGGGAACAGGAACAAACTTTTCCAAAATTAGAGGAGAGGGAGAGCCGCTCTCCGGCGGCGGCGTCAGTTCAGGTCTTATGAGCTTCCTAAAGATCGGCGACCGCGCCGCGGGTGCAATAAAGTCAGGCGGCACAACAAGAAGAGCGGCAAAAATGGTTTGTCTGAATCTGGATCATCCGGATATCGAAAAGTTCATAGACTGGAAAGTGAATGAAGAAAAGAAAGTTGCGGCCATGGCTGACGCGGGATACTCAACCGACTTCAACTCGGAAGCTTATCAGACAGTTTCCGGACAAAACTCAAACAACTCTGTTCGCATTCCGCATAGCTTTTTCGAACGAGTAGAAAAGGATGGGGAGTGGAACTTGATATGGAGAACTTCGCTTAAGAAAGCCAAAAAAGAGGGTACCGAACCTGAGCCATGCAAGACAATGAGAGCGCGTGAGCTTTGGGATAAGATAGGATATGCCGCGTGGGCGTGTGCTGATCCAGGAGTGCAATATGACACTACAATTAATGAGTGGCATACATGTCCGGAAAGTGGACAAATAAATGCCAGCAATCCGTGCAGTGAGTATATGTTTTTGGATAATACTGCATGCAATTTAGCATCGCTCAACTTGATGAAGTTTTATGACCAAGAACACAAAACATTCGAAATAGAAAAGTATAAACATGCAGTTAGACTTTGGACGATAGTTCTGGAGATATCGGTTCTAATGGCGCAGTTTCCAAGTGAAGAAATTGCAAAACTAAGCTTCGACTTCCGCACACTAGGACTTGGTTATGCAAACTTGGGTGCGCTCCTAATGCGAATGGGAATTCCATACGATTCAGCGCGCGGTCGTGCAATCGCAGGATCATTAACTGCAATTCTTACGGGAGAGTCTTATGCAACTTCGGCGGAAATGGCAAAACACTTGGGAACATTTAAAGAATATTCAAAGAATCGTGATCACATGCTCAGAGTCATGCGCAATCACAGGCGTGCTGCATATGATGCGCCTTCATCAGAATACGAAGAACTCTCTGTGCTTCCGATAGGTATTAACCAACATGTATGTTTGCCGGAACTTTTGGAGTCCGCAAAAGAATGCTGGGATCGTGCACTCTCTTCCGGAGAAAAGCACGGTTATCGCAATGCGCAAACCACTGTTATTGCACCAACTGGAACCATTGGTTTGTTAATGGATTGTGATACGACTGGAGTGGAACCGGATTTTGCGATAGTTAAATTTAAAAAACTTGCAGGTGGAGGCTATATGAAAATCGTAAATCAGTCTGTTGCGATTGCCCTTAATTCACTTGAATACAGTGCGCAGGAAAATCAGGATATTATGAAATATGTGCTGGGTACTTTATCTCTCGAAGGGGCACCGCACATCAATCGTCAGTCACTTAAAAGTCGAGGATGCACAGACGAGTGCATTGCAAAGATAGAGCAGGCTCTGCCAACAGTTTTTGAGCTTCAATTCGCTTTCAACCGCTTCGTACTTGGCGACGAAGTTCTTAAAAAACTTGAGCTTACAGATGAGCAGATAGAATCTCCGAACTTAAATATTCTTAAAGAACTGGGATTCAGCGAGGAGGAAATCGATGAAGCAAATACGGTTATTTGCGGGCATATGACACTTGAGGGAGCTCCGCATATTAAAGATGAGGATCTTCCTGTGTTTGATTGCGCAAGCAAATGCGGCAAATCTGGCATCAGATGTATCTCGGCAGAAGGACACATAAACATGATGGCTGCTGTTCAGCCATTCATCACGGGATCCATTTCCAAAACGATCAATCTACCAAATGAAGCGACTGTAGAAGATGTAAAAGAAGCTTATATGATCGGATGGAAGAAGGGTCTCAAGGCAAATGCTCTTTACAGAGATGGATGCAAGTTAAGTCAGCCGCTTAGTACAAATTCAAAGAAAGAGAAGAAAGAGAAAAAAGAATCGGAAGAGAAAAAAGAAATTGTTGAGAGAGTTGTATATAAAGAGGTGCCGAGGAGAAGGAAGTTGCCTGATGAGAGAAGATCGATCACGCACAAACTTTCAGTCGCAGGTCACGAAGCATACGTCCACGTTGGTTTGTATGAAGATGGATCAGCAGGGGAGCTGTTTATTAAAATGAGTAAGGAGGGATCCACACTCTCCGGAGTAATGGACACATTGGCACTTAGTATTTCAATGAACTTGCAGTATGGAGTTCCGATCGAAGTCTTATGCTCAAAACTTGTTCACACTCGGTTTGAACCAATGGGAATGACAACCAATAAAGAGATTCCGATGGTAACAAGTATTATGGATTATCTTGGACGTTGGCTTGCCCTCAAGTTCCTTCCAAAGGAACAGGCAATGCAATTCCACAACAAAGAGTTAGTTCAAAAAGCATACGACGAAGGAACAAAGAGCAAAGATGCGTTTGCAATGAGCTTGCCGATACTCGATGAAGGAGCTACAGCTCAAGTCGAAGACAGGGGAGCGATAGTTGAGGAAAAGACATCTGCAGAGATAGAAGAGCAAGTTATGGAAGTTGAAGCTGCTCCAACAAAGATGGAAATTGCAAAACTTCAAGGATTCACTGGTTCCATTTGTACGGGCTGCGGCTCCGTTCGAGTCAAGCGCAACGGAAGCTGCGAGGTTTGTCTGGATTGCGGTGCCACCTCCGGTTGTAGTTGACAAGTTGCAAGTTGACTAGTTAACTAGTTGGTCCTATGAGTACTTTTAGGTCTTTTGAAGATATTGATGCATGGAAAGAAAGTCGTAAGCTTGTTAAATCAGTACGTGAAATATGCAAACGAGATGATGTTAGAAAAGATTACTCTTTTATTGATCAAATTACGCGATCTTCCAGATCAATATCTGCAAATATTGCCGAGGGTAGCGAGGCACTTACATATCCAGATTTTATTCAATATCTTGGTCATGCAAGGAAGTCTGCTTCTGAAGTCAGGGCACATCTATACGATGCACATGATGAGAGATATATTTCAGATCAAGAATTTGAATCACTAACTGAACAAACAAGATACATCGGACGAATGCTGACTAAGTTAATATGTTATTTACAAGGATTAGATCAAAAACAAAAGCGTACTGTTAGAAAACATGCAACTAGTTAACCAATTAACTAGTAAACTGAACTACAGAAATATATGGTGATAATCTGAATAGGAAATATGCTACTATTTATGCATGTCCATGGCTTTTGAATTACCACCGGGACTTCGAGAAAGAATGAAGAAAGCAAAAGAGAAGATGTCTCCTGCAGCTTATGAAAAGCTCAGAGAGCGTGTTAAAGGACCGGAAGATTTAGAAAAGGAACTTGGACACATGGAACACTTGGCTAACTTGCAGTTCAACATGGAGTCGGAACCGAAAGTAAAAGAGAAGCTCAAGGAAAAAATCAAAGAAGACATTGCCTCAGCAGGGATTGAAGAAGTATTGGAGGGTAATATAGAAGGGGATTTTGATGTTTCAATTGAAGAAAATTCGGATACACATGAAGACCAATTGGTTGTTGCGCCGGAGGGGAATGTGTCAGAAAGAGTGGTAATCAAGCCTGCATATAGTGAAAAATATTTGACTCAATTTGCCGGCGGATTGTCGGATGTTGATGTTGCTTGATGTATTACGAGTGGGTAGTGAGTAGTAAGTAGTACTACTCACTACAAACTACAAACTAATCATAAGGACTCCAAAAACTGCAACAAGTAAGAATGCTCTCATGGCAACGGGGGGAAGGGACTGGAAGAGTACTCCGCTTAGATATGAATGATCAAATTATTTAGCTTGCGGAAGGGCAAGAAGGTGTATAAATAAATGTATCAAGAAATTATGTTAAGTTAACATAACGACTGTATGTACATTGTACATACACTCTAAATCTCAGGTTGTTTAAACGTATCCAGTTGATCATCCGGTGCAGCTTTGTTATTTATCTTCTTCCCGCAAATCGTGCACTCATGAATTATGACCCAGCCTTTCTTTCCGGACTGATCTAAAGAAACCGGACGCATCAATCCTCCGCAAAGGGACTTGCGGTCACCGGGTCCTTCCAGATCTACATGCTTAGAAAATAAACAATATGGACAATGATTGCGATAGGATCCTTTTTCTAAGGGGCTAACTTCTGCTGAGCAGTGTTCGCATGTGAATGGCTCTTGGCGGGCAATGAAGGGAGGCATTAGAAGAAGTTAGAAATTTGCATTAATATAACATTATTGTAATATGCTTAACTACTAATGTCATCTGAATCTATCCGCGTTGGCGATTTTGTAGAGTATCGGGGAGACGATCCTCATAGAGTATTAAATGCAAAATTGGAGCCTGTTACAGATTATACCGATCGCCAATATCCAGATGGTTTTGGAAAGAGAACAGAATTGAACAGAGACCAATACAGATGGCTGCTTGGTCGTACGGACAATGGATGGGAACAGTTGGGATTGCCTTGCCTGGAAGAAATAGCTTCTCGTTGCGGGACCTTGCAGGTGCAAACAGATGATACATATATGGGAGAACGTTCCGTGAATCATATTAAAATAAAT
>CAZDKL010000005.1:0-58483 GCA_964506185.1 uncultured Candidatus Peribacteria bacterium | reverse complement strand
ATGCCAATATTTTAGCTCAAAACCCCATTTTCTGCGCTAGCTGGGTAGTCATTTTGCAAAAAATGCTATCTGAAGGAGGTATACTAAGAGTCTGATGCAAAAGTCTTGCCCCCAATGCGGCACAGAGTTCGAGATAACGGAGGAAGATATGAAGTTTTACGACAGGGTGTCGCCTACTTTTAACGACAAGAAGCAGCAAATAGATCCTCCAAAAAATTGTCCCAATTGCAGATTCAGAAGGCGGCTTATGTTTAGGAATGACAGGCACTTCTACACTCGCAAAAGCGACCATTCAGGCGAAGATATAATCACGTTTTATTCACCTGATAAACCTTACAAAGTTTTTAGCAGAGAAGAGTGGTGGGCAGACACATGGAATCCGTTGGACTTCGGAAGGGAAGTTGATTTCTCGCGTCCATTTTTGGAGCAATTTCAGGAGCTAAGACTGGAAGTACCAAGAGTGAACCTTATTCAAAGTAATACGGAAAACAGCAATTACACAAACCATGCTTTAAATATGAAGAATTGTTATTTGGTTTGGGGAGGAGGAGGATGTGAGGATTGTTATTACAGCAATTATATTGTTGATAGTACGGATACTGTTGATAGCCTTTCACTTTATTCTTGCGAAAGGTGTTACGAGGGGATCGCATCTGAACGTTGTTACGACTGTATTAGTTTTATGAACTGCAATGATTGCAAGTATTGCGTAGCAGTCGAAGATTGCTTATCTTGCGAGTATTGCATTGGTTGCTTTGGGCTTCATAGGAAGAAGTACTGCATATTCAATGAGGAGGTTGGCAAAGAAGAATGGGAGAAAAGAAGAAAGGAGCTGGGCAGCATGAATGCAGATAAAATCAGGTTGCTCAATGACAAACTGAGGACTCTCAAAGCAGACCTGCCTCACAGAACATCTCATATTTATGGAAGTCAGGATTGTACAGGAGATAACATATACAGTTCTGAGCATTGTTATAACTGTTTCGATATAAAAGGATGCGAGGACTGCAAATACACTGGTTTCACCCCTACTGCTACTGATGTGTATGATGCCAACTTCGCAGCACCTGTGGGGCTTGAACTTAGTTACTTCAACAACTCAACGCTTGGTAAACACAGGCTTCTGTTTAACTTCTTTGTTTATTACTGCAATGACGTTTACTACTCAATGGAGTGCCACTACAGCGAACACCTATTTGGATGTGCAAGCATGAGACACAATGAGTACTGCATTTTGAACAAACAATATTCACGGGAAGATTATGGTAAGACGGTTTCAAAAATTGTGGATCACATGAGGGAGACAGGCGAGTGGAGTGATTACTTTGCTCCTAAGTATGCTCCGATTTGTTATAACGAAAGTAATGCACAAGATTACTTTCCAATAGATAAAGCGCAAGCTCAGTCAGAGAACTTGTGGTGGCATGATGAGGAGGAAATTAATGAAGAAGGCGAGATCTTGAGTCAGGTTCCCTGCGACATTGAAGAAACCGATGAGTCGATTTGTGAAAAAGTTCTTAAGTGCGAAGCGACAGGGAAGCAATTCAAGATTCTTCCACAAGAACTAAGATTTTATAAATCAATGGGTATTGCAATTCCAACCAGGCACGTTCATCAAAGGCATCGCGAGAGACTGGACAAAAGAAACCCCAGATGGTTCTGGAAGAGGAAGTGCAATAAGTGCGGGGAAGAAACTGATACCAACTATGCTCCGGATCGCAGAGAAACGATCTATTGCGAATCTTGCTATCTAAGGGAGGCTTATTAATAATGGATTCGCCCTGAGCCTGTCGAAGGGCGAGTCATGCTATTTGAAAGAGTCATACTAAGAAAATGGCTTAAACTAGGGCAAAAGTCAGAGCTAAAAATTAGAACAACTACTTAAGCAAAACCTTTATTTTATCTCTTGGCTCAGTCTGATTTTCAATGGCAATCAGTGCGATGCCTTTGTGGTTCGTGTCCCAAGGAGTTGCTTTGCGAGCTTCGCCCGGCACGGCTGACGGAGTTAGGATGTCTCCTCTCTTTATAAGGCCGGCTTCATCAGATACGTTAACCATAACCTGTCCCACAAGTCCGACCAACACAAGGGTGCCTTCGTAAGCTGTGTCTTGGTAGCCTCCTACAAATCCCGGATCGGTGGAGATGACTCCGACAAATATATCATCAAGACCTCCGGTGCATCGCTTGATGCTCTTATCATGATCGGTATCGATGCAAACAAGTTCACCTGATTCCAGATTTTCTTCCTGCGTTGGGAACCATTCTGCGTAGTCCGCACCTGCAGCGGAGTAAGCACCGTCTGCAAATGTCTTACCATCAGCCTGAACCCGCCAGATGATGTTCTCATCAGTTGATCTGTCTGAGTATATTCTCATTACGTTATCTGTGGCAGTAGATGATTCTGAGTCGAGTGTTAGTGTGACACCGCTTTCGGATGCAATCCTTAATGCGCCGGTACCGGATCTGTACATCTTTACATCAAGCTTTCCTCTGTATCCGAACAGAATATGAGGCGCATTTGCAACCTGCGCTGGAGTTGCAACAGTATCAAGCGCAAGCACAGGCGCGTTCGTAGCTTCGGAATCAATTAGAGCTCCTGTTTCATTTGCAGACTGGGCAATCATAAGCCTTGCGGTTGGGCTAGTAGTTCCTATACCAACATCAGTTCCTTTTATTGCCACTCTTGTGTCATAAGAAGCAGTGTCTGTCGTTTTAAATGCAAGCATAGAAGTTCTTGAAGCATCTGTGATATCAGACCAGCTTCCAGCAATTGCACCTGCAGTTCTGCTTTGAGCTGAGGTAACAAGTTTAAAGTTTAGAAGCATTTCGTTTGAAGTATTAGCAGCAGTATCGTTTTCCAAATTAACGGCTGTTGATGTTTGATTCCCTTCAAGTGTTGCTACTGTTCCTGCACTTGTAGATGCTACTTTAAATTGATTTCCTGCTGATGGCTGAACCTCGATTTTGCCTGAACCGATAATGTCCAATTGTCCATTGTATTGCAAATCTCCTCCTCCAATGTTCCATGTTCCTGAACCATCCGTAATTTCCAAGGCAGTTGATGGATCAGTAGATCCTATTCCTACCTCGCCAGCACTATCAATAGTTATATCAGCCCCACCTGCATTAGTCCCAAATTGCAGAGAATCATTTGATCCTGATTCAAGTAATATTGAGTTGGCTGCATCGGCCGATATTAGCAATGCAGATGCTTGTCCTGAGTTTTCAAATTTTGCAATATCACCGCCTGAAGTTCTAGTTATGTGTAGATTTGCATCGGGTGTAGCTTCACCAATTCCAACCCTCTCGTTAGTCGTATCCACATTAAATATCGGAGTTCCTCCGTCTGCATCCAAAACCTGAACACCGGTTGTCCCATCCGTATCATTTTGAATCACAAAGTTATCTCCGCTTATCTGAACGTCAAAATCTCCATTTGAATCAATGCTGAAATCTACGTCGTCTACTCCGTCCGTGTGTGTTAGTTTAAGTTGGGGAGCGGTTATGTCTAATACTTCCAATTTGGAATCAGCTCCAGTGTCGCCGATACCGACATTGCCAGTAGCCGAATCCATTCTCATGAATTCAGTCCCGCCTGCTTGGAAATACAAATCTTTATTTTCTCTGTTTATAATGAAAAACTGCTCAGCAGCATCTATTCCTATAGTGGTTCCATCTGCACTTGTAGAACCTGAATCATCATTGGTTATATGCAATATATCTGCTTGTCCACTTCCGGCTACATGAACATGTACTTTTCTCGCAGGACTCGCCGTCCCAATACCAACTCTTTCATTGGTCGTATCCACATTAAATATCGGCGTACCTCCGTCTGCATCAAAGATCTGGAATCCTGTAGTAGAGTCAGAAACATTTTGGAAGTATGCAACACCTTCAACCGAGATAGCACCAGATGAAGTTAATTTGTCTTGCGCATGTATGATCCATCCTGATGCTGTGGCGCTTACGTCCAATGCTCCTGTCATTGTATCCCCGCTCTGATTTACGTATCTATCGTCAGCTAGGGCTTGTGTAAGCCCTCCTCCTCCGCCAACACTGGGATCAAGAGTATCTATATCCCCATCAGCATCTGTATCAAGCTGAATCAGGTAATCGTAGATATCATCCTTCTCCGGAGAATCAGTATCTGCATTCCATCCTACACCGTAAACCTCATTAACTCCTGTATCATCATCCTCTATATAGTTATCGGTATGGATTGTTCCTGCTGAAGCTCCTGCCCAGTCTACGTGCTCTGTTGCTGCGAAGTTGGTCAGGGTGTCATGATCCACTGCATCTCCGCCTCCGTTTGCGTGTTCAGATGCATGTGTTTCTTCTTCCAAGTCAGCTGTTATATCTGTACCGCCATTTTGTCCTAAGTCAGACAAAAGCTCTGCCGAACTTCTCCAAGTAAAGTTGGTGCCGGTACTATCGTATTGCAACCAATCTCCATCTGCTGCTGCAACATCAGCATCCAGGTCCGGTTCTACGATTAATCCATCTGTAATCGCTGTGGCAGTGCCAATTCCTAAGTCTGTTTTGCTGTGCCATTCGAAGTCGCCCGTTGTGGATTCGTAAGTAAGAACATCTTCATCCGAAGCAGCATCAACTGCTTTAAGATCTCCTTCAACGACGATATCATCAGCCAATTCTCCCTCTGCAATGTCAGCAGCAATACCAGCTGATATATCTGCTACGCTGTGCCATTCAAAATCTCCTGTTGTTGATTCATAGGTGAGGAAGTCTTCATCTGCAGCAGCATCAACTGCCTTTAGATCTCCTTCTACAATAGTGTCATCCGTCAATGCTCCTTCTGTTATCGTAACTGTTGTACCGAATGTGGCAACTCCCTGAAGATTTGAAGTTCCATCAATAACTAAGGTGCCACTTGTAGTTACATTGCCTTCGATGGAAACTGCTCCACTTAAAGTAGTCAGGCTGCTCACATGCAGTGAGGCACCAGATAAGACTCCTTCCGCAGTTATTGATCCGGAAGATGCGATTGCGCCTGTTGCAGTCAGATTACCTCCAACTCTAAGTCCTCGGCTCGTTGCAAAGACAGTCTCATTCCTCTTGAACATAAATCTTTCCTGAAGTGTCTCTCCGAACTCCAGATAAACGTCCGATGCCGTGTCACTATCGTCAATTCTTTCGAATGCTTCTGTGCTAACAAGAAGAGTTGGATTCCAGGACGAAGCGGCAGAGGCCAGAGTTGGGAGTGCAAAAAGAAGGACGCCGATGTTGATTAGGAATAGAGCTATAAGGAAAGCGAGTCTAGATATCAGGATCGGATTTCGGATTTCGGTTGTCGGTTTTCGGCTGGTCTCATAGTTATTAATATCAAATCGATTAATCCATCTATAGAACGTAGATCTGGCAATTCCAAACTCCTTGCAGGTCTTGCTAACAGATCCGTGAGTGGAATAGTGCAAAAACCATTGCAGTCTTTCTATTACATCCTTATCACGACCCTCATCGAGCGACCGCTCTATGAGCTTTAGAAGAGTGCCTCGTGACGGGAGTTTTTGTTTCATTAGGTGTATTTGTTTCTGTATCGATGAATTATATTAGTATAGCAGAAAACGGGATTCTTTGAAAGATTCCCAACAGGATAAAAGAGGGGAGTGTTGCGCTACATGAGCTGAGGTGTGTATTGTGGTTTACATAGAAAATACGTTAGTATATACTTCTACACGAATTTGTCCAATTACGTTACAGCAATTATTTATGCCTATTAGCAAATCGCAAATTTTACTCTCATTTATAGGATTATTCTTATTATTTGGAGTTACCGAGTCTGTGCTAGCCACTTCAGTTGAGCAATCTATGCAAGAGCTTGAGACTATTACGAGTCGCGTGCCCTTTCCACTCGATCTCTCGCAAGCTCCAACCTACACTGGAGGGATTGATGATTATGATTATCTTCATAATTATCTTCTAGATTATGCAATTGGATTATACGACGTCGATTCTTCAATCTTCGACGAACCAACCATTGTTTCAACAGGTATACTTCGCGATTTAGTTCACAGGTTTAATTACAGTGCAAATGTATATCTCAGTACGTTGATTAAAAATGGAGAAGCGATTGCACCGGCCAGAGAAGACATCGCAGAAGCATGGCGTTATCCCAGTCGTGGAATATGTGGCCAGATATCTTTTGCTTTGTACAAGGCTTTCCGCGCATTTGGATACGAGACAAATCGTATTAATGCTTTCAATGGCCAAGTTGGTATTTTTGGTGAGGGATACAGCTACTCAGCATCTCATGCAAGCACAGAAATATATATACCTGCTCTTGATAGATTTGTTATTCAGGATCCGACCTATAACACTTTGATATTGGACACAACTAATCAAGAACCATTGGGTTGGTTGGAAGCGCACACTGTTGTAACTCAAGCCAGCAAGAGCGGCGAACAATCTGCCATTGATTCAATTACATTTCGTCCAACTTGGGTAGCAACCGGCTACCCAAATCGTACGGATACCAATAGCCCAGCAATTCCCCAGAAAGACGTGGAATTGTTTACTTTGGATTATTTCGACATACCTCATGGCATGCAAGCGTGGCATCCGACGAAAGGAGAACGCACTTATAGTCTCTTTGATATGTTTAGAACTGCAAAAAATGCGCACGCGGAACCAACTCCGGTTGGCGTTGGAGATACTACAGGTTTTGAACTTATTGATTTGCCGTCAGGAGATGTGATTTCAACCTGGGAAACAGTGCGCCAAGAAGATGGAACATATCTCTCCACAAATCTGGATACGGGGATCGTACTCAACGGTTCATATGATCAATTGATAGCTGAAGCGATTAATGGAGACCTGATTCTTAATCCTGGAGTCGATCTATCAGAATTTGAAGGAACTGCAAATATTGTCACTCTAGACGGAATATACACCGAAAATTTGCTCATTTGGGCTCGTAATAATAAGCATGAAAGATGCGATTCTGTGTCTTCCTTCGGAATATCTTCCATTGCTCAGTCGGCACATGCAATCACGGGCGACTGGAATGGGAACGGCTTCGACGACATTGGGCTTTTCAATGATGGATACTTCTATCTTGATACAACTAATAATGGAAAGTGGGACAAAGTTAAAGGTGGTGATATGTTGCGAAACTTTGGTATTGCAGGAATTAACGTTGTCGCGAAACCAGTAGTCGGAGATTGGAATGGTGATGGACAAGATGATCTTGGAATTTATAACAATGGATATTTCTATCTGGATACAACCGGCAATGGTTCGTGGGATAAAGTTAAAGGTGGTGATACATTCAGAAATTTCGGAATCAAAAAAATCAATACAACTGCAAAGCCTGTGATCGGCGACTGGAATGGGGATGGCTCAGACGATCTGGGACTTTTCAATGATGGTTTTTTCTATCTTGATACAACCGGCAATGGTTCGTGGGATCAATAAGTATTGTTGATCAAACTAAATGGCGGAAGGGGAGGGATTCCCTTCGACTCGTCGCCTAACGGCTCCTCGCTCAGGACAGGCTTCTCATCCCTCAATTCCAGCATAAATCGAGCCATGGTGAGCCATGTCGAACCATGGCGGAAGGGGAGGGATTCGAACCCTCGTGACCCTTGCGGGCCAAACGGTTTTCAAGACCGTCGCGATCGACCACTCTGCCACCCTTCCGTAAGGTATTTTACAGGAAATGGCGATTAGAAGCCATTATTTGACCTCAGGAAATCCAATATCAATAAGCTCTATCTTGCCTGAGTATTCTTTGCCGATTTCCGTTTCGAGCCCCTTTTTCATAACTCCATAAACGACGGTCATATTTGCCTTGATGCATGGATCTCTGATCTCGCCGGTAGTCGCATCCAGTCCGGACGGGACATCAAGAGAAAGTATGGGAGCTCCGGATAAGTTTGCCCGCTTAATAAGTTCAGCTGACTTGCCGCGCGGATCTCCTTCAAGTGAGTAACCTAAAAGTCCATCAACAATTCCGTCAGTTTCATCAGGCGGTTCATCTAAAACTTCACCTCCATAATTTCTCCAGATATTTAATTGATCCTTTGTAACTTGTCTAAGCTTCTCCTCTTCATGCGATAGTATTACATCGACTTTGCATCCCCAAAGTTTTAAAAACTTCGCACACACAAGTGCGTCGCCTCCGTTGCCTCCCGGTCCAACCAGAACTGTCATGGTTCGACAGGGCTCACCATGACATTTAAAAAGTTTTACCGTGGCTTCCGCGCTACGCAGTCCCGCAACTTCCATAAGTTGCTTTAAGTCCACTCCAAGATCTTCGGTTGTGTGTCGATCGAGTTCCGCCACCTCGGCTGACGTGTAGGATGTCATGACTTGAGCTTTTTTCTAAGATCCTCATTAGAAGGTAACTTACCCTCTGGGCACGCTCGTCCACCCCAGTATTCGCGCAAACTCTCCATGTAACCCTTCTCACCTATTAACTTTTGAACAAAGTCGTGTGCTTTTTCTGCAAACTTACTGTAATGCATATTAGTTGTAAGTTCATGTATCGAAGTTACAAACGCATCTTCACCTCCGCAAACCTCAGCTCTTGCCTCATCTTCAACAGCGTCCAATATCGAGTCGGCATCAATCCCGGCAAAGATCTTGAGTTCGTCTGCTTTTGCAGAAGGGAAGTATTGATTAAGTCCGAGTCTTCTAAGAGAGCATGGGAGTGCAAAGTCAGCGATAATGTCTGCCACTTGCGTCGCGAGTCCGCCGTCTATGTTGTGGTCTTCAACAACTACCAAGTGCCCCGTTTCAAGTGCTGCTTGGATGATTGCAGAGGAGTCAATCGGTCTTACACAGCTTACATTTAGAACCCTGACGTTGATTTTTTGTGAAAGTCCCTCTGCCTGTTTTGCGGCCTCAATCGCATCATGGACGCAATTTCCTGTTGCGATGATTGTCACGTGGTCAGACGTATCTCCGTTTCCTCTGACTAAGTCAGCCTTTCCATCAAACGTATAATCAGGTCCGTACATCACATCTCCGTCGGGAGCCTTAATCTGTTCGTGCGACGAACGCGGGAAAAATGTGAATACACTTTCGTGTCCTTCCGCGATTATTTCAACTGCGCGCTCCGCCATTGCTCCGGCTTGGTTAGAATCGGCCGTCATCCAGACCTGAGTGTGGTAGTAGGGTAGGTCCAAATAGTTCTGCTCCTGATGAGTTTCACCGTCTTCGCCGACGGAAGTTCCAGCATGTGTTCCGTCATTAATTATTCCACATCGCGTGTGTCCACAATTAATATCAATCAGCCTTGCATTTGCACGTGCTTCATTCGTATTAAAAGCTGCAAAAGTGTAAGTGACGGGGAGCAAACCGGTCTGCCGCATGCCGGCAGCCATCATAAGCATGTTGGCTTCTGCCACTCCAACATTTATTACTCTATTCGGGAAATCGGCCTCAACTTTGTTAAATCCTCCGCTTCCCGCAAGGTCTGCATGAAGCACAATAATACGATCGTCCACCGTCATTAGGCTCTTCATATGCACTGCACCGAAGTCTTTTCTTGCCGCGCCCTTCTCTTCAGTGATTTTTCTTTCGTAACCTTTTAAATTTTTAGAAACAAAATCAATTGGAATATCAGTCACTGTTACTTCACCTGACTCAAACTTTTTCTTCTCAGCTTTGTAGAAAGGTTCGTACTCTTTCACAGCCTCCTCAAGTGGCATCAATTTACTGAGCGCATCTTCAGCCTCTTCTTCCGAGAGGGGAGCGCCGTGAAAATTCTTTGAACCGGTGTTGGAACCTTCTTCCATAAAGTCGATCCCATATCCCATCGTTGTGTAATAGCAGATGAAGATGGGCCTTCCTTTTCCAACCAATTCGTCAGCTTTGTTCTGAGCCGCAAGAACCTGAAGAGGATCATTGCCATTTTCAACTTCAATCACGTGCCAACCTGTAGCGTATGCAATCGAAGCAAAATCTGCCCATACTGTTTCGGACGGCATGTCGCCGAGTTGTATGTCGTTGAAGTCTCCGTGGACAATCAAATTATCAGTTCCCAAATGAGCGGCTAATCTGAAAGCTTCCATTACCTGTCCTTCCTGCCCGTCTCCGTCTGCCAAAAGCACATCGACAACCCCAGGTTTTTTCTGATATTTAAGCCCAAAAGCGACTCCCAGCGCATTAGACACTCCTTTGCCAAGAGGACCTGTTCCAAAGGGCGTATCGCCGACTCCAGCCTCAATGTGCCCTGGTAATCCGTCAGGAGTTCTGAAGGCATCTATGATGCTCTGGGGGCTCTTAAGATGCTCATTGCCGTTGTCTCTTCCAAAGCAGTATTGAAGTCCGTAGCTGAGTAGAGAGAGATGTCCCGCGCTCATTCTATAAGACTGATCGACCTGCGGATTCCTCCTTTTATATACAAAGTAACTGAAAGTGAAAGCAGAGAGCGGTCCGCCCGGGTGGCCTGACTTGTGCTTAAGCGGAGCCTGCACAATCAAATGTCTTTGGATTGTGTGGGCAAGGTCATATGCTTTTTGCTCCTCGTCAGTTAGCTTCGCCTTATCATCCTCCCCAATCCAGAAGTGCTCACCTAGAACAGAGGATTCTATGACCCTTTTACAGGACTCTGGAGCATCTGAAAGTTCGGAAGTTTTTGGACGTTTCATGAAGATAATTGGTTGAATAATACTTATAGATTAACATTTTAATTCAAATGGTATGCCAATTCTTCTAATTCTTCTTCTTGTAATCCATTTTTCTTTTACCGTGGGAGGTTTGTGATTGAGGAAATCCATGAACATTTGATCGAATCTTGAATCCATGTGAACAAATATCTCTCTCTTCCATACCGAGAACTTAACTCCCCAAAGCTGCTGAGAAGACAGGAGATTCATACGTTCCGATATTACTACTTATTAGGTGATGATTCCCACATGATCTTCTAATTTCTTGATGCGTATATTGTGGATTTGTTGCCTATCTTTTACCATTTCTATGGTGTCATGGTTAGCACCAATTGCATCATGTCTTGTTTCGTCAGCTATAACACCAAAATGTCTTATAATTTCTTCCTTCCACGACTCAATTTTGGTTTCAAGTTTGATAAGCTTATTTTCAATTTCATTTAATTTGTTCTTTATTGAATGAAGTGTTTGACTGTCATCTGCCATGATGTAGAGAAGGAAAGAAATAAATCATGGCGGGCAGGCTCATAACTATAATTAGAAAGTAAGAAAAATCAAGTAAACCTCATTGACCGATAAGTTCAGGATAAGTAACTTACATCGGTCGAAATTAATTTTTGTCCGTTTCCGTATGTATATGCACCAAACGAGACCTAAGTCGAAAGCGCCGATTATCGGTATGAACATTTCAGCTATAATTCTATTAAGCCTCGTAATGCTTACACTCGGATAGGACACAGGAACGAGACCAAAGGAACTAAGGGTAGGCCCCCTTGGTTGCTTTGGTTATCCGGATGTCACAACCATCATCTTCCTCTGCCCCTTCTCAATCTCCTCCTTAACACCTGTCCAGTCGTGAATAGCATTAACTAAGCGATCATATTTATACTTGTATCCTTTGCCTCGCTTTGTCCCGGGATCATTCGTAATAAACTCATTGCGGTCATATCCTTTAACAATGAGCATGTGGTACCAAGGACCGTCTCCGGAGAAGTAGGGGTTTAGAAGTCGTCTTCCCGCGGCAGGTAAAATCACAGGATTTCCTTTGGCAATCTGCTCTTTGATAACTTCAGTTGTCACTTGGTTGATCACATAATTTGTACAGACTTTGTAGTATTCACATCCTATTTGATTGAGTTGCTCCAAGGTCACATCCTCCGGATATCCGTGCTCTGTTTCCCATTTAACGAGGTCTTTGATCTCACGGTCAGCAATCTCCGGAGTTAGCTCCTTTCCCTGCAGGAAGTAAATCCCCATGATTAGAGCCATTTCCTCGCATGCCTCCTGATATGGAGCATCCCAGTTGGCATGAGGGGCCTGAGGAGAGAAGGGGACCTCAATTTGGACCTTTTTAGGCAGGACTGAACCTTGCTCAGACAAACTGGCTTGGGTAGAGCATGACGTAAGTAAAACCGCTGATATAATCAAAATACGCCTCATTTCACTTGTATTGTGTTTCCAGAGTGATAACGTGGCAACCTTATTTGTTACATATATTGATTATGGTACGAAATCCAACTCCAGACGAATGGAATGATTACAATGGAGATGTAGGTTATATGAGGAGAATGAATGTGCTTCCGCCCGTAGGAAAAAGTACTAAAACTGCCGTCAGGAGCAGCCTGGAAAGCGGAGCCGAAGGAGCTATCAACGTTCATTTAGATATGGACACGACTTGTGGCGAATTCTGCGATACAAAACTAATGATGAAATATGCAAATAATATGTGTCCCACAAGACTTAGGGGAACAAGATTCGAAGAGTTATTGCCGGAGCTTCAAAAGTTTCCGAATCAAAAAATGTGGGTAAGGCTTCTGGAGATTGGAGTAGATGTTGATAGTACACCAGACAACCCGAATTGGTACGAAGACATTTGGCATCATCTGGAAGTTATGGCAGATAGAAAAATATCGGTGGAAGCCAAAGATCTGGAAGCACAGTCTCAAGTTCATCCTGTGGTTGTAGACGGATTAGATACTGTTGGCGATCTAAAGAGACAGACCGGATTTACTGATTACACTGAAGATGGAACAGGAGGAGTGGACTATTGCCATTTTTCTCAAAGGTTGAATGAGGCAGAAGATGACGAAACGCTGGCAAGTTTTTGCACGAGGATGGGATGGAGCCGTGATGTTATTGATATGAACCTAAAATCCGATGGTGGATATAAGCACTTCGAACGTTCACCAAGAGTTGCGATTAACGAAGGTACGACAGTGGGTGATTTGCGAGTTGCATTGGGTCTTGATACTCCGAGTGAAAGACTCAAATATGATAGAACTCCTTTAGCTGTTGTAGAACAGTTACTGAGACAAGAAGGTAATGGCCACAGAGATGTTCCGTACGTTGCAAAACAATTAGGTATTGAAGTTGAAGACTTGATTGCATTGGTAGGTACCGCGAGAGATGTTGTAGTTGATGACGAATGGATAGCGCATAGAAAGCAACAGATGGAAAGTCCTGATGCCACTTTCGAGGTTGAGGGAGCAATGAATTTAACTTGCGGCACCTTCTTGGGTAATTTGGGTATTGATTATGCAAGAGAAAGAGTTCCTGAGGCATTGAAAGGTACAATGTTCGAAAGAGCTGTATTTCTTATTCAAAAAACTCCGGACACGCCTTTGTGGCAACGTCTTATTGAAATTTGGGGTAAAAATACAACAGATAATATTGTTCGTGAAAATTGGTATGGGGATCTTTGGAGATTTTTGGCTCATATTTCGGATAATAAAATCCGCGTAACGGTACTTGATGAAGATAGGGCGATGGAAAGGCATCCGGTTATTGTTGATGGACTTAATACGGTTGGGGATCTAAAGGCTCAGACTGGATATCAGGATAGAGACAATCCCGGTGGCATGCGAAGGGCAAGGTGGATAACCAATATTTTAGGTGAGCCAACTGTCGATGACGATGAAACTTTGGAATCGGTTCTGGGGCGCCATCATGGAAATGTTACTGATGTTCCCAACTGTTTAGATCCGGACAAGGAATACAGATTCTACCCAAGAACTACGAGAATTAGACTGGAAAATACGACGCAGGTTTGTGAAATAGAAAGAGCGATTGGTATTGCAGATTTAGCTTGTGAGCATAAATACGCCGATACACATTTGGAACAACTCGAGCAAGTATTATCAATGTTTGGCAGTACAACCACTGCTCAACGGGTCTGTTTGCAAATGGATATTGAACTGGCAGATCTTGCAACTCTTATTGAAAGCGTTGCTGATGTGGTGTTTGAGGAGACGGTAGAACCTGAAACGAATGCACCAAAAACTCTTACTCTCCAATGGAATACTACAGTAGCTGATATAGCAGATGCACTTGGAATAACTGTAAATGCTATGGGAGGAGAGGAAATAAAATACCCCAGTGGCTCTATGCAAGCTCTCGAAGAAGAGGTGCGTAGCTGTATTGGTGCCGAAACTGCAGATGATCTCGCAAGATTGCTAGGAATTAGTTTCGATGAACTTGGTGAACTAATACACGAACATTCCGATGTTCAAGTTGTTCAGATGATGGAACAAACTGAGCCTTTGTCTCTTGGCGGAGGAACATCTGCCGGGGCAATTATGGAAGCCATGGGGATGTCAGATAGCGGTGATTATAAATATGATGAACCAGATTTGATACGTTTGTTGGAGGAAATTCTTAGAGCAAATCAAACTGATACTGCGGCTATGATAGCCGGTAAGATGTTTCTCCCTTTTAGTAGATTAGTATCATTGATTGCAACTAAGATTGAAGTTGAGGGTGCATAACAATCCTCTGGAAGTCTTGTAGTAATAAAGGCATACTGTCTCTGACATTTCTCCTTATCTTTATGAAAATATTCATTGATACCGCAAACCTAGACGAAGTCGCAGAGGTTGCCTCTTGGGGCATACTCGACGGCGTCACGACTAATCCATCTCTTGTTGCAAAGGAGGGAAAAGACTTCAAAGAGACTGTAACCAAGATGTGCGAATACGTTCCGGAGGTTTCAGCTCAGGTAACCGCAACTGACTACGAAGGAATGATAAAGCAAGCCGAGGAATACTCCGGCTGGCACAAGCATATCGTTGTTAAGGTTCCTATGGTCAAAGACGGGCTAAAGACAATTGCTTACTGCAAGGAGAAGGGGATTAAGACTAACTGCACGCTCGTGTTCTCTGCCAACCAGGCAATGCTTGCCGCGAAGGCAGGTGCGACAATGGTCAGTCCTTTTATTGGCCGCTTAGATGATGCGGGGCAGGATGGTATGGAATTGATTGCAGAGATTGTTACGATCTTTAATAACTACGACTTTGATACTGAGGTTCTGGTTGCGTCCACACGCCACCCGAGGCACATAGTTGAAGCCGGTGAGATTGGTGCAGATATCTGCACTATTCCATTTAAGATTCTGGAGAAGATGCCGAATCATCCGCTCACAACCTCCGGACTTAAGAGGTTTATGGATGACTGGGAAAAAGTGAAAAGTTAAAAGTGAATAGTGAAAAGTGATTTTTTATAATAACTTTTAACTTTTAACTCTTCACTTTTAACTAAAACCTCTGAATACTTAATCCGTATATATGGATCCTCAATTAGCTGTTATCGGTTTAGGAACTATGGGTGCTAACTTGGCGCGTAATGCTGCTCGTAATGGAGCTAAGGTTGCGGTCTTCAACAGGAGCGAAGAAAAGACCGATGAGTTTATGAGTGAATATGGCAAAGAGGGCATGATAGAGGGATATAAGTCGTACAAAGAATTAGTACAAGCTCTCACTCCACCCCGTCCGATTTTGATCATGGTAAAGGCCGGTGAGGCAGTTGATGAGGTAATCGATGAACTCAGAGAACACTTAAGTCCGGGTGACATTCTTATTGATGGCGGAAACAGTCATCCCTCAGATACTCAAAGAAGATATGAGCACTTAAAGAAGTCAGGTCTAAAGTTCATTGGCATGGGAGTGAGCGGGGGAGAGGAGGGAGCGCTTAACGGATCCAGCATGATGGTCGGTGGAGATCCTGATGCTTACGATGAGGTTGATGAGCTCCTAAATAGAATGGCAGCCGACGATGGACTTGAAGGAAAGTGCGTTTCACTTCTTGGTCCCGGCGGAGCAGGACACTTTGTGAAGATGGTTCACAACGGAATCGAGTACGGAGTGATGCAGTTGATTGCGGAAAGTTTCGATCTTCTTAAGAGAGTCGGTGGATTTAGCAACGATCAGTTAGCTGAAACTTTTGAAGCGTGGAGAGATAGTGATGAGCTCAGTTCGTTCTTATTGGAAATTACAGCTGAGATTTTTTCATCAAAGTCAGATGTACTTGATGCGATCAAAGATCAAGCAGGACAAAAGGGGACAGGTAAGTGGACTACGCAGTCAGCCCTTGATTACGGCGTTGCAATTCCGACGATCAATGCGTCAGTCGATGCAAGAATCATTTCCGGCAGTGAATCGGAGCGTAAGTCGGGACAAAACTTCCCGATATCATTGGACGAACAAGATCCTGTGCCGCCTCCAATGAAGTTTCGCTCAATCGTCAGGCACGCCTATGAGCTCAGCATGAGCTTGGCCTATATGCAGGGGATACTCCTTATAAAGAAAGCCAATGAAGACGAGAAGTGGGGGATTGATATGGGAGAAGTCGTAAGAATCTGGAGAGGTGGGTGCATAATCAGATCTTCTATTTTGGGAAGGTTTCAAAATGCATTTGGCAAAGATGAGGGAAAGGTCAAAGCAGGAAAGCAGGCGATAATGGAGCGTTTCCAGGGGGATCGCCAAATGGACTGGCGCAGGACTATGGTATTCGCTTCCAGCAGGGGAGTGCCTGTGCCCGCAATGTCAGCTAGTCTTAACTATTGGGATGCCTTGAGGTCAGAAAATCTGCCTCAGAATCTAATACAAGCACAGCGAGATTTCTTCGGGAATCACGGATTTGAGCTAAAAGATAAAGAAGGAGAGTTTCATCTTGACGGCTAAAATCCTCGAGAGTAGCCTTCGAATCCTTAGTTTTTCCCCCATAATTTAATGGCAACGCAATTAGATAATAGACAATTTGCAGATAGGGCTATAGAACTTGCAGTAGAAAGATCTGGTATACCGGATGCAGAAGTTGGAGAACTAACAACAGTAAGCGATGTTGTGGATGATTCAAATGATGCTCTTGAATTACTTCTTGAGTGGCAACAAGAATTTGGTATGGATGCTCCTATTGATGTTTGTCCTCAAAAGGGGGAAGCAGCGGCAGACTCAAGGCCTGCGCTGCCTGAGCAAGCTTGTGAGTCAACTAAATCAGTTATGAGCATGACACTTATCGAGCTTGCTGCTCTGATAGAAGCACAGGGAGGCAAGGTATAGATCTCGCACTCACGAAGAATTCGTAGTAAGATGATTGCCAATGTACGCCAATTTAAAAGCTGACGACGTGCTTGGGCGTCTGGGGAGTTCCCTGGACGGTCTTAAAGGACCTCAGATTAAAAAGCGCAGGGCAGAGTTTGGGTTTAATGAGCTCCCTCATAAGAAGAAGTCTTTGGTTAAGCTTTTTTTAAGACAGTTTAATGACGTGCTGGTATACATTCTGATAGGCGCTCTTGTACTTTCCATAGTCATGCCTTTTATGGAAGGGCATGCGCTTACGTTTGAAAGCTTTCTGGATGCAATCGTTATTGGTGCAATCCTTATACTTAATGCCGTCCTCGGTTTTGTTCAGGAGTTCAAAGCAGAGGAAGCGATTGCGATGTTGCAGAAGCTTTCAGCTCCTCATGTCAGGGTCAGGCGAAACGGGGGAGAGAAGATAATAGAATCACGTGAACTTCTTCCCGGAGATATTGTAATCGTTGAAGCGGGAGATATGGTTTCGGCAGATGGAAGAATAATCGAACTTTCTCATTTAAGAGTTAATGAATCTAGTCTTACGGGAGAGCATGCGGCTGTCTCGAAAGAAGTTAAGATGATCAGAGGCAATATGCCTTTGGCCGAACAACATAACATGGTATTCCGAGGAACTTTGGTAACTCGCGGGTCAGGAGAATATGTAGTTACATCAACAGGGCTTCACACGGAGATTGGCAAGATTGCGAAGTTGGTTTCGGAAACCGATTTTCCTGAGACTCCTCTGCAAAGAAGAATGAAGAAGCTGGGTCAGTTGCTTGGTTTGGTTGTTCTTGTTCTGTGTGCTGTCGTAATTGGGATTGGCTACATGAAATCATTGCCATTTATGATGATAATATTGATTGCTGTCAGCTTGGCGGTCTCTGCAGTACCGGAGGGACTTCCTGCTGTGGTTACAGTATGTTTGGCACTTGGAGTCAGGCGCATGGTAAGCAAGAATGCGCTGGTCAGACGATTGGATTCACTGGAAACAATCGGGGCTGTCACTGTTATTTGCGCTGATAAGACGGGAACTATCACTGAGAATAGAATGAAGGTGAAGCATACTTGGACCGGCGGGGGAGGTAAGGAAGGAGGAGAAGACTTGATCGCAGAAGTGATGGGATCATGCAACCGTGCGCAGTGGCCGAACTTGGGCGACCCGACGGAGGTGGGACTCCTCAGATTTGCACACAATCGCAAAGCAAAGAGGCTCCATATAGATAACGAGGAAGTGCCGTTCACATCAGAAAGCAAATACATGCAAACAAGGCATGGAAGAAAGAGCTATATAAAGGGTGCGCCCGAAGTCGTGATCAGGCTTTGCGATTCGGTAAATAAGAAGGAAGTTCTGAATAAGAATGATGAGTTTGCTCGCAAGGGACTCAGGGTTCTTGCCGCAGCTATTAAGGAGGGGGGGAAAACCAAATTCTTGGGACTCGTTGCAATGGAAGATCCTCCGCGCGAAGGAGTGGCAGAGGCGATAGAGAGTGCGAAACATGCGGGTATCAGAACTATAATGATCACTGGAGATAACATCATCACCGCAAAAGCTATTGCGGCTCAGGTTGGGATTGAAGGCGATGCAATGACAGGGCAGGAGATGTCCACGCTTCATAAGAAGGATCTAAAGAAGGCTCTTAAACACGTTTCAATCTTTGCACGCGTCTCGCCCTCGCATAAACTTGATATCCTGGCAGCGCTTCAATCCAAAGGTGAGATTGTCGCAATGTCAGGAGACGGAGTTAACGATGCACCCGCTCTTAAAGGATCGCACGTTGGAATTGCAATGGGTAAGAACGGAACCGAGGTTGCACGCGAAGCTGCGAGCATTGTATTGGCTGATGATCATTACTCTACAATCGTGAATGCAGTCAAAGAAGGCAGAAGGATTTATGACAATATAAAGAAGTTCATTGTGTATCTGCTCAGAGCGAATTTCGATGAGTTACTTCTGATTATGACGGTTCTGATTTTGGGACTCCCGCTTCCGTATCTTCCAATCCATATACTCTGGATCAATCTGATGACGGATGGCTTGCCTGCACTTGCACTCGGAATGGAGAAAGCGGAAGCGGATATAATGAATCGTCCTCCGCGCGATCCGAAAGAGCATCTTCTTTCAGGCGAATGGGGGAGACTGGTTTTGGCGGGATTCTTTGCATTTGCATTAGCCTTCGTATTCTTCCTGTGGCAGATAAGTAATGGTGTTGCATTGAATGAAGCCAGAACGACTACATTCACTCTAGCAGTTATTTTTGAGCTGTTCCTTGCATTTAATATCCGCTCCAGAAGACCTATTTGGAAGATTGGTGTGTTTAGCAATAAGTGGCTCATTGGAGCTGTCAGCATTCCTCTAATGCTTCATATGATACTTCTTTACACACCTGTATCAGTATTCTTTAGATTAGTACCACTTAGCTTAAATCAGTGGGGACTTGTATCGCTTCTTGCTTTCTCGGGGTTTGCGTTGTTTGAGGTTCTTAAGTTGGTGCCATCTAAAACAAGATAAGTTTTATTATTAGTGATTTGGATCATACCCAAATATTCCATCTTTCAATCTCTTCTGCCGACTTCTATCTATTGATGCCTGACTGGAAGAGCCTCTTCTGTTTGTATAAAGGTTTGGATTATAACTGCGCTTCTTCTCTTTCTTGGGAGGCGGAGTGTACTCTCCTGCCGGAGCTGTAAGTCTGTTGTATGCTCGTGTGAATGCAAGTTTCAATTTTGGTTCAAGTTTCCAATATTCTACGATTTCTTTCGGTACATCTACTTTGTTGCCCTCAAAATCTGTTCCGGATCTCCATGTGTATTCACTGGCTTTAATTCTCCCGTCTTTTGAGAGCATTTGTTTTTCAGATTTTCTAAAAGCCTTAAGTTCTGCAACCAGATTATTGTACGCCTCTACGTCTCTTTTGAATTCAGCATCGCCAACTTCTTCTATTAACCTTTTCATTGTTGTTACTCCCTTATTAACATCAATATCTTCAACTTGCTCAGCTGATTCCATTTTCTGCTTAAGTCTTGAGGCATCACTCGATGCTTTCATTCTGCTTATATCCAATCTTAATTCTCTTATTCTTCCATTTTCCAAAGTTTGAAAAGAGCTCAGATAGCTTCTGTTTTGATTATTGTTGTAGCTGTTTTCCAAGAGATAGTCTGTTCTTGCCCAGAGCATAGTGTTTAGTTTTTTTAACTGTGGCATCGGCTTCGTCTATCTTTCCTTCTTTTAAAAGGTCTTCCCCCTGTTTCATCATATCCCAAACCTTGTCGTAGCATTCGTCATTACTAAGCTTCTCCCCGGTTTCTTCGGGGGTATTTTTGGGCCTCATGTTCTCTTTAAATTCGGGACTACCCATATTTATGTATGTGTTTCTAAGGATTATTATACCATAAATAGGGATATAAGTGAAGATGGGCTAATTTAGTACTAATTCCACTTATTCTTCCTAAACAATCCAAATATCACGAGTGCCAGACCAATTGGCCACATTAAAAAGTTATCTGTTGCAATTCCAATTATTGTAAAAACGATTCCTAAGCTGAAGAGTGCTTTGTAATTTGGTTTCCTCGCTCCGCATTCTTTTACTTGCGCTAAAAAGATGAAGAGAATACCCAAGATCAGAACAGATATTCCGAGCATTATATTCCTCTCAAGTATTTCTTTCGGAGCTCCCGAAAACAACATCAAGTAACCCGCAAAAATTGCGAAGGTGATGATTCCTGCCATGGCAATTCTAAGTCCGACCTTTATCTTCTTAGGAGTCGGCTTTGTATAAGGCTCTGGTTCTTGATCTAAGGGCAATTGTTGTTGATCCATAAAGATAAATGATGAATGGCCTGCCAGCCGTAGCCGTAGCGTGGCTGAGCTATAAATGCCATCCTACGTACTTCGTGTCTTCGGATGGCAGCCTTTCGCTACGCGAAGGCTGGCGGAGAGGGAGGGATTCGAACCCTCGGATCGATTGCTCGATCAACACATTAGCAGTGTGTCCCATTCGACCACTCTGGCACCTCTCCTTGAGGCTAAGTATATTCGATTTTTACTTCATCACAAACAACTCCGTCCCGATTCCATATTTGGTCACAACCTCAAAGTCTCCTTCATTGACCTCGAAAGTCTTCTCAATGATATCCATTATAGGGTTTCTGACCACTATGCATCCCATTGAGCCGTATCTGCCGGGGCTTTGGAAGATTCTGTCCTCGTACTTATATTCATGAATTCCATATGCCGTATGCACTGTGCCGTCTTTAAACAGTCTTACAAATCGGCCTGATGGTCCAAATGTAGTACGGTCTCCTTTAATCTCCAATTGCTTGGCCCTCCAATTCCAGTTTGGAGTGGCAGCGTTGTAATATCTTCCAATATAGCTAACGTATTTTCTTTGGCCTGTTACTAACGAGAATCTGTAATATCTTCCGTCATTATGAATCAGATATCCGAAGTTCTCTTTTGTATCAATTATCATTTTATCTCCAATTCTTGGCTGCCATTGGAGAAATCCAACTCGCTCAAAAAGAGACATTAGATTGCTTTCCTCGTTTGCGTACGAGGCTATTGGGGCGATTGCGGTCAGAATGGCAACACCTAAAGACAGGCCTATAAGAGAAGACAGGTTCTTTTTCAAAGTAAACTATTCTACACATGTTAAATATCATGTCAACTGTTCCTAAATGGCTTGCGTAAGCCAATAAGCTGATATTTAGAATGAGCTAAATAGTCATTTTATGTATAAATTTTTTATACAACTTGATTAAGTTGGAACTCAGACTAGAATCACGAAATGCAGCACATTCCGGTTTTACTAAAAGAGGTTATTGAATTGCTTGATCCAAAGAAAGGAGAGACGGTTTTTGATGTTACTTTGGGCTTGGGGGGACATGCATCTGAGTTTGTTAAGAGAGCGGGGAAACTGATAGGTCTGGATACGGACGAGGATAATTTAAGAGAGGCCGAAAAAGTATTGGAAGGTATTGGTGGAAAGTACGAACTTCACCATGCAAACTTCAGTCAGATAAGAGATTTAAGTGTTCCTAAAGTTGATATTGTGTTTGCAGATCTCGGGCTTAGTTCTCCTCACATTGATGAAGCCGATAGGGGATTCACGTTCAGGGAAGATGCTCCGCTTGATATGCGTTATGACAGATCTTCAGGCATTACTGCAACTGAATTAATTAATTCACTTAAGGAAGAAGAGCTTGCTGATGTGCTATGGAAATTTGGAGAGTTAAGGACATCAAGAAGAATTGCAAAAATAATTAAAGAGTCAGACAGTGTTGATACAACATCCAAGTTGAAAGAGTGTGTAGAAAAGTCAGCCGGTCACAAAGCAAAGCACATAATTCCTCAAGTATTTCAGGCACTTCGAATTGCAGTTAATGATGAATTAGGTTCGTTGGAAGTTTTGCTAGATTCAATTCCTGAAATAATTAAATCCAGAGGGAGAGTTGGAATAATTAGCTACCACTCACTTGAAGATAGAATGGTGAAGCAGGCATTCAGAAAATTGTCAGAACCCGAGATAGATCAAGTGACAGGTCAGGTAGTGAAGGAGGCTCCATTCAAGGTTATGACTAAGAAGCCGGTTGTACCGTCAGAGTCAGAGATTGAGGAGAATCCACGGGCTAGGAGTGCGAAATTCAGGGTGATATTAAGAACTCGCTGATTGTATTTGTATGAATAATAAGTGTGTAGTGAGTAGTGGGTAGATATGGCATACTATTCACTACACACTACTCACTCGAAACTGCAAGTTCACAGTAAACAATCCAATAATCTGCTACAATGCATGCGTCCATGCTCAACCCCTTCCAATCATCCTCAGTAACTCAACGCTCGTCCCTGGGACGGTTGATTAATCAAAGCACAATACTTTTGATGGTTGCTATTGGATCAATTATTTTGATGCTGGCCTTGCTTATACTTTTCCATCAGAACGCCAATGCTACAAAAGGCTATACTCTTAGAAATCTGGAGAGAGAGCGCTCTCAGTTGCTTTTGGAAGAAGAGGTCTTAAAGATGCAAGTGGCCAAAGCACAGGCTTTGCAAGAGCTGGAGGATGAGCCTCAAGTGCAGGCTATGGTACCAATTAAGAGACCCAGATATTCAGAAGGAGATGAAACGGTGGCAGGGAATTAATCTTTAGCTAAAAGTCTAAAGATAGCTTTAGTCAAGCATCGCAGGTAGAACCAAATGTGCAAAAATGGTATAATATTTCGATATTAATGAGAAAAATAAAAATACATATTGGCCTTGTTAGTTTAACAGCGGTGATCATAACTGGGCTTGCTGCAGCTTCATTGCAGGCACAAGTAAGTTGTATAGGAAAAGCATATGGGACTGCAGGATGTCCGGAAAAGGCAGATATGAATCTAGAAGAACCAGATACGGACCCTCCTCCTAATTGCGGTGATGGATTGCTGAATGATGACGAGGAATGCGATGCTGGTAGATTTAATGGCTTGAGCAGATGTACAGAAAAATGTTCAGTTCTCTATTGTGGAGACGACACGGTTTCCCCGCATATTGGTGAAGAGTGCGAACCCAAAACACAAGAAATTTACGCGGTTGATCCGACAAGTGGACAGATGACATTGGAAGTTAAATATGTCGAAGAGACTTGCGGTACTGTTTGTGGACTTCCAGTTTGTACGGATGATGGAATTTGTTCCGGTGGATGTACATATACGTTCTTAGATGAATGTATTGATGATGAGCCTAGTCCAGATTCTCCACCTGACCCTGTTGACCCGGAGAATCCAGCACCGTCCTCACCCTCGCCTTCACCTTCGCCTTCACCTTCGCCAGATGCAGATGATGACGATAATGATCATCCGGCAGCTCCGGTAGTATCGGATGAACCTGTGGTATGTGGAAATGGATTACTGGAAAAAGGAGAAGACTGTGATGATGCAAATAGAAATAATTACGACGAATGTCCAAATGATTGCAGGCACCCTGTCTGTGGAGATGGTATACGTGAAGGGATAGAACAATGTGATGATGGTAATCATATTAATAGCGATGAATGTCCAACTAATTGTAAATTGCCATTCTGCGGAAATGGAATTCGAGAAGGACGTGAGGAGTGTGATGACGGAAATAGAAGTGATTACGATAGTTGTCCCAACGATTGTATTTCTCCGGAATGTGGCGATGGGCAACGTGAGGGAAAAGAAGAATGCGATGATGGAAATATGATTGATGACGATGGATGCACGAACAGGTGTAAACTTGTTAGGTGTGGAGACGGCATTGAACAAAATGGAGAAGAGTGCGATGATGGAAACAAGATCAATACAGATTCATGTAGTAACCAGTGTAGACAAGCAAAATGCGGAGATGACATAATTCAAGAGGGAGAGGAATGCGATGATGGAAACCAAATTAATACAGACAAATGCACGAACTCATGCACAAAATCGATTTGCGGAGATGGATCCGTGCAGAAAGGAGAGGAATGCGATGACGGAAACCGCCAGCATTTTGATGAATGTCCAAATAACTGCTTGCTCCCAATATGTGGGAATAAGGTGAAGGAAGGACTTGAGGAGTGCGATGATGGAAACAAAAATAACAAGGATGATTGCCCAAGTGATTGCATGTTCGCAGAGTGCGGTGACGGTGAAAAAGAGGGTAGAGAACAATGCGATGATGGTAATGATGACGACGATGACGATTGCCCCAATCATTGCCGGCTTCCTGTTTGCGGAAATGGAATTCTGGAGGGTGATGAAGAATGCGATGATGACAATAAAAATAACGGCGATGGTTGTAGCAAGAAATGCATGAATGAAGCAGTGTGTGGTAATGATGAGGTGGAAGAAGGCGAAGAGTGCGATGGCGAAGAAAACTGTCTGGATGACTGCACAATAGCTCCTTTGATTAATTCAAATGTAGTAAAAATTGCCGGTGCAAGTACATTATCCATTCTTCTTGTTCTGTTCTTCTTCCTAAGAAAAAAGATTGCGAAAATCTTTAAAACTTCAGAGACAAGCAAGAAATTAGCTGATGGAAAAATCTCTCTCGATGATATTCCATTGGATGAGCTTGAAATGCCGTGGCACAAGTGGAACAAATAACTAACAACACGCTGCGCTGTCGACACGCCCTTCGGGCTGTCAACAATCGACATTCGACGATATTAGAGTTAGTTGATTGTTGAGAGTGAAACGTGTTGACAGCGACCCCGCACAAGCGGGGGGGCGTGTTAATTGTCGTTACACCTTTCTAACTTGCACTGACTGCACAACAGCGTCTTTTGCTTCTGTATCAGAGAGAAGCACCACGTTCTGTCCTTCTTCAATTAACCCGAATTCCTTTGCAGTTTTAATTCCTTCAACAATTGTATCTTCCGGAGTTGATCCAAATTTGATTTGTATAGGATGTATCCCATAACAAAGTGTCAGTTTCCTTTTGGTTCCAATATCTTCTGTGGCTGCAATAATTGGAACCGAAGGTCGAAAACTACAGACTTCCTGAGCTGTTTGTCCGGTGCGTGTAAAAACCAAAATAGCATTAGCTTGTGCTGAATCTGACAAAACAGCCGCAGCTTCTGCTCTTGCTTCTCTATCATTATGAACAGGCATTCTTAGTAAAGGGAATCTTGATTTATGTTGCTCTGTAGAGTTCAAGACTTTGCTCATGGCTTCAATTGCTTTGAATGGAAACTTGCCAACTGCTGTTTCTCCAGAAAGCATAGTAGCGTCTGCTCCGATCATTGCTGCATGAGCTACATCTGTTACCTCTGCACGTGTTGGCATAGGATGTTCTGTCATACTTTCGAGCATATCGGTCGCTACGATCACCTGAATTCCTTTGTCTCTGCAAAGAGAAACAATTTGATCTTGAATTACAGGTATTTCTTCAAATGGAAGATTTGTTCCCAAATCGCCTCTAGCTACCATAATTGCATCCGACACCTCAATAATTTCCGAAATATGTTCAACGGCCTGATGAGTTTCGACTTTTGTAATAATTTTTATATTGCTCTTCTTATCCTGTAAAAACTTTCTTACCGCATTCACTTCATCGGCATTTCTTATAAATGAGAGTGCAAGAAATTCCGCGTTTTCATCGATTGCGAATTGAATATCTTCCCAATCTTTGTCTGTTATTGATGGCAGATCTATATCAGCACCGGGCAAGTTGATATGCCGCCTGCTTCCTATGGAACCATCTCCCCTGGCTTTTCCGATCACTGTCTTATTATTGCCGGTAGAAACTATATCGAACAATATATCTCCGCCGTCCAAAATAATTGTGTCGGTTTCGGGCACGTCTTTATAAAAGTTATCGTAACTGACTTCGATTACTGTTCTCTCCTCCTCGGGCATTGGAATCGGTGAAAAAATTACCTCTTGCCCTTTCTTTATTTCAATGGGATGAACCACAGCCCCTGTCCTTATTTCTCCGCCCTTGGTATCAACCATAATGCCTATGGGACGTTTCTGTTTTTCGGAGTAATCTCTAATGAAATTAATTACCTCTCTGCACTTTTCTTGAGTGCCATGAGAGCGATTCAATCTCGCGATATTCATGCCGCTGTCTATAAGTGCGGACAGACCTTCCGGGCTTGAGGTCGCCGGACCTATGGTACATATGATCTTTGTTGACCGCATTTTGCTATTTTATCAGTGTATTTTGTTTTGTATAAGCGAAATATTCGCTACTAGTAAATTATAACATTAATTACTAATAATGGCAATTTCGTACGGAGGCTCAAAGTTGAAATTTGTGCTATAATTATAGGATTCATGGCCAAATATACATATAAAACAAAGGTGCTTCTATGCGGACTAATAATCTGCGTTCTGGTAACGTTTGGCATTGATTTTGGCAAACGCGGAAGGGGTGATGAAAGTATTGGTCTGCCGCTGCTTTTCGGTTATGACTCTTCTTCTTCCGAATCGTCTTCCGAATCTGCTGAGTGTGGAAATAATGACGTGGAAACCGGTGAAGATTGCGATGATGGAGATACGGATAACGGGGATGGATGCAGTTCAACCTGTACGGTCGAATCCGGTTATACCTGCACGGGGGACCCCAGTACCTGTACGCTGGATCCTGTTTGCGGAAATAATGACGTGGAAACCGGTGAAGATTGCGATGATGGAGATACGGATAACGGGGACGGATGCAGTTCAACTTGCACAGTTGAATCGGGTTATACCTGCACAGGGGATCCCAGTACCTGTACGCAGACATTTACTTGCGGAAATAACGACGTGGAAACCGGTGAAGATTGCGATGATGGAGATACGGATAACGGGGACGGATGTGATTCAAGTTGTGCAGTGGAGACATACTGGACATGTACCGGTGATCCAAGCGTCTGCTCCGGCATCTGCGGGGATGGAGTTATAAAGGGCGATGAGGCTTGTGATGATGATGACACTACTGCTGGAGATGGTTGTAGCGAAATTTGTACTCTTGAAACAGGTTATACATGTACGGGGGAACCAAGCTCATGTTCGACATCGTGCGGAGACGGATCAAAGGCTGATTCAGAAGGGTGCGATGATAGTAATACAACTGCTGGAGATGGATGCGATGCATCTTGCGGAGTGGAAACAGGATATTCATGCACGGGATCTCCAAGCGTTTGCTCCGGAATATGCGGGGATAGTCTTATAAAAGGATCAGAAGAATGCGATGATGGAAACTCGACGAATACAGATAGTTGTTTAAGCACATGCAAAGATGCTTCGTGCGGAGATGGATTTGTATGGGCTAATAATGAGGAGTGCGAACCTCCGGGAACTGCCACTTGCAGTGACAGCTGTACCGGGCGTACAGGCGGAGGGGGAAGTTCTGCCGTGGGAACCATATCGGGCAGGTCGGAGCGAAGAAATGTTCAAAGTGTTCTAAGTATAAGAAAAGATCCGGAGTATAAACATGCTCCGGATGTGCCGGTAAGAGGCAGGGTTCTTATTACGTGCGGAAATGGTAAATTTGATCTGGGCGAAGAGTGCGATGATGGCAATAAAAACAGCGGAGATGGGTGTTCATCCTATTGTTACAGAGAGATCGGATCTTGCGGGGATGGAATCGTACAAAGAGCTCTTGGAGAAGAATGTGAACCAACAGCTGTATATGGGAAAGATGGAGTACTGTCTTATCCGAAGATTCCGAAATGTGCAGACAATACCGATGCAGTATTTTGTTCAAAACCCAGAGCAATAGGCGGCGGTTGCCGCTTAATAGAAATTCCGGTTTGCGGAGACGGAAAGGTGGAAGTTGAAACTCAAATAATAAACGAGTGTGGAGATGGAAGAAAAGATGGTGATGAGGAATGTGATTTGGGAGGAATGTGCTACGGAGGGAAATATCATGGGGCCGTATGGCATGAAAGACAGTCAGCGCTTTTGTGCAGGAAGCACGGGGGCATGAGTTTTGCAAAGGACGGGGATGGTTGCAGTAAAGACTGCAAGCTTGAGTATTGCGGAGATGGGAAAGTGCAATATCTGGAACAATGCGACAATGGAGCAAACAACAAAGATCCAAATAGCGCCTGTACTGATACGTGCAAGCTATGCAGCGGACTGTATAGTGCTACATTGGACTTAAAAAATCTTGAAGAAGGCGAGCATATCGTAAAAGTCAAAGTAGATACTACTTGCGGAACTTCTACCGTAAGCGAGGCGAGTTTTCTATTTTCAAAAAAACTAGTTCTTGCACAAGGAGATGTTAAAGCTCACAAGATTGCAAGTGAGTTAAAAAACAATATGAAAAAAAGTTATGTGGGATACAAGCCACCTAAAGTATCTATGATAACGGACAAAGGTAGGTACTTAAAAGGATTCGATAAAGGAGTAATGATGAATATCATAGTTGCAGATGCAGATGGAAACGTAATCCACAATTTACCTCCATCGGCTTTCACGGTGGCGCTTGATGGGAAAATAATGAAGGATGTTATGGTAATAACAGATGTTTCTGAGCATTGTTCGAAGATAATAAATGGAAAAAGTATGATCAGGCCCAGTTTTGAATGCGGTAAAAAGAAGATCCCATTGCAGGGATCTATTATTGGAGGCAGTGCGGGCTCAACAGCATTATCATTTATTACTGCTATCGCTATATTGTTAGCGGGAACGTTGATAACAACCTTAAACAAAATCAATAAAAAGAACCCCATTTGTATAGATGAATAAATCTACATTCATCAAAGGCTCCTTAGCATTGTTTGCCTTCACTTTGGTACTTGGCGTTGGAGTGTCATACAAAGTAAATGCAGCATTGCTTGGTTCAGGATCAAAACACGATCCCTTTAGAATATTAAGTTGTGGAGATCTGCAATCTATGAAAGATAGTCCCGAGTCTCACTACGAAATAAAACGAAATATTGATTGTAGTGATACAGCCAAATGGGATGTAGATGATTGTTCAACTATTGAGGATAAAAAAACTTGCTCAAAGAAAAAAAGCGGTTGTGTGTGGATTAAAGAAAATAAATGTGAAGATGAGCTTTTCATAGGTTGTGCAAAAAGCAAAAATGATTGCTCGGAGTATTGCGAGGGGCATTGGACACAAACTGGATCATGCTTAGATGAATATGGATTTGAGCCGATAGGAAAAAAGAGTAAACCATTTATTGGAAGCTTGAATGGTGGTGGATATACCATTTCAAATTTAAACATTTCACGTCCTGGCTCGGATGGTGTCGGTCTCATTGGTTGGTCAGATAGAGCTGTTTTGCAAGATGTGCGTTTAATAAAAGCTAGAATTACTGGTTCGAATACTGTCGGGACTGCTATTGGAAGTATGAACGAAGGAAGAATTGAGGCAGTAAAATCAGTAGGAAGTTCTGTTAGAGGTGCTTGGGGTGTGGGAGGATTGATTGGCTTCGCAAGGCTTAATGAAACGGGATCAGTAATTAGATCAACTGCTGCATATAATAGTGATATTGAAGGCGAGGCAGCCGTTGGAGGAATTGTAGGAAGGGTTGATGGAGGAGCATTTGAAGAGAGCGCTTCCGTAGGTTCAGTTATCAGGGGGAAATACGGAGGTGGAGGATTGGGTGGAATTGCAGATGATACTTCCATATCTGATGTATATGCAGAATCGAATATTTATGTGAATAAACAAGCGGGAGGTGGATTTGGAATACTTCATGGTAAATCGAATATGACAAGAGCAATATCCTTTGGCCAAGTACTGTGCTTAAATAATCCGGAAGAAAAAACAACTTGTGAAGTAGAAGATGGAGGTGGATTAGTTGGTGCAGAGGGGAAAAAGGCAAAAGTAAGAAAGTCTCATTACTCTTTGGCAAAGAGTGGTATGAATGACAGTGGAAAAGGAAAGGGGCGAACCGATAGCGAGTTGCAAGGAAAGAAAAAATATAAAACTTGGGACTGGGAAAGAATCTGGAAGAGGCAAGAAAATAAGATGCCGTTTTTAATGTCATTGCCAAAACCTCCGCCTCCAAGGATATTGCATACGGCAGCTCCGGAGGAAGCGCCGGAAAAGAACAAGGGTGTAATTGCGGGTACTTTGTATAAGAAAGAGAATAAGACAGACAGCAAACGCGCAACAATAGCTTTAAGCATAGATGGGAGCTCTGTTGTTGCAAGATCCGAGACTAACAAAAAAGGAAAATTTAAATTCAAAAATTTGGATATCAAGAATGGTGCATTTGTCACAATATTTGTTGAGGGCAGTCTCGGCAACAGGGCGATGGCTATATTTCAAAAGAAATCAGATGAATATCCCAAGGTTAAGTTGTTAAGAAAGAACATAATTCTGCAAGGAGATAACAATAAAGAAACAGCATATACAACGAAAAACGTTACTGATGCGGTTAGAAACGGGGGCTTCGAACATCCTAAATTGGATTTCTTGTTATCTGCAGATGGCAATGATATTGAATTATTCAAGAACAATGTTTTGCATGTTGGAACAGGTGCGGCATTGGAATTGGAAGGAGATTTGCAGACCGATCATCTGAAGCTCGAAGGAAATCTGATACAGAACAAGAACAGGATTACGGTAAATGGTGATTACACGCAGTCTGATGGTTTATTCCAAGCAGGGAACAAAGAAGCCGTTTTCGGTGGCAATATAACGATCAAGGGAGGCGAATTCCGCGGAGGGAAAGGAACTGTGAAATTCACGGATGACCTGGTTGGAAAGTTTATGTTGGAAAGCGGATCATTTATTTCACCAAAGAAACTGGAAATAAGTACAGATTGGTTTCAAACAAAGGGGAAATTTGAACACAACGATTCCACTGTGGTTATTAAAGGAACTTCCCATGGATTCGACTTCCACAAAAAAGAAAAGTTTTATGATGTGATAATTAATAAAACAGATGGCACTGCCGTAATAATGCAGGAAAAGGACAGTATGATCGTGGAAAACAAACTAGAGCTGGTCGACGGTATTGTGAAAGGGGGCACCTTGAAAGCACTTGGTGATGTTGATCAAAGTTCTTCTTTTGATGGAGGGACAATGGAACTGAGATTGGAAGGCAAAAAAGAAAGAACAGTTCAAATAAATGCAGGAGGCAAGGTTCCAAAGATCAGACTTGATTCGAAAAAAACCACAGTCAAATTAAAAGCCTCTGGCAGCAAGAACAATAATAATCCGGAGGGGGAATCTCATATATTTGAATACCCGCTTAAAATACGTAAAGGTAAATTTATTGTTGAGGGAGGCAATATGTGGACATACTCAAAATTGGAACTCGATGGAGGCAGTTTTGAATTAAGAAGCGGATCTTTAATAGCTAACGATCAGGTCAAAATAGATGGAGGAGAAATGATTGCTTACGAAGGTATTGTAACTCTTAATTCTGATCTGAAGATCAATGGGGGATTGCTATCGGTGGAAGATGCAGTATTTAATGCCAACGACAAAGTTAAAATCGAGGGTGGAGAACTTAGAGGAGGCAAAAAAGCAATGGTATTTAATGACGATCTGGAAATAAATGCCGGCAAGTTCGTTGGCTCATCCAGCGAAACTCGCATTTACGGAGACCTTGAAAAGAGTAAAGGCAAGTATGCTCATAATGGAGGCGTAATGATTTTGAAAGGACAGACTAGTAAATTGAATATGGATAAGGCAGAGTTTGGGCATCTGATTCTAAGCAAGCATCAGGCATCAAAACTAAAAATAGAGGATGGTACCACTGTAGTGGTTCGCGGAAATCTAATACTATCATCAGGTACTCCCCGAAAAGGATCGTTCACAGTTTATGGAGATGTGACATATAGCTCGTTGATTGGAACCGGTGGTACTTCGTTAAACTTCATGGGCCATAAAACACAGAAACTAAAATTTGCGCATCCTTCAAGATTCGAGGGAAACCTGATAATTAACAAGGATGGTGACGGCAAAGTTAAGCTAATGTCACCGGTGCATTTGTCGAAGAAGAATCAAAAAATTCAATTGCGTTCCGGCGTATTGGATACAAATAAAAATGATATTAAAAACAAAAAAAATACGGATTTAATCGTAAGCAAAGGTGCAACTTTGATAATGAGAGGGGACGAAGATCATCCAAAACTCGAGCTGAAGGATGGTTCCACTGTGCATTACAAGTTAAGCAGCGGAATCGCAAAGCTGGACGATATTGAATATAAAAATCTGACATTGGAATCAAGCAAGGGTTTGACTTTTCGTCCTTCAAAGAGAAGCTTGGTCGTAAAAAACGATTTAAGAATTGTTAGCGGGGTTTTGGAGCTAAAAGAAAACCAGGCCGTAAGAATCGGAGGCTCATGGTTGAATGAAAATGGCAGATTTAAATCCGGAAATGGAAAGGTTTCTTTTGTAGGACCTGTTAGCAGAATCACGGGCGATAATACTTTTTATGATCTGGAGAAAATCGTACCGCCAAACAAAGAGGGAGTTTTGATTGTAGATAGCGGTACGACTCAGCGCGTGAATGGAATGCTTAGGCTAAAGGGAGATAAATGCAAGTTCCTTCGCGTGCATTCATCGATTAAGGGCAAGCCATGGACTCTAACTCCATTGGGCGGTGTTGATATGAAAAGTTTATATGTAAGTGGAATGAACTTTGATCATGCCATTGATGGTGAATGTTTGGAGGATTGCATTGATGGAGGCAAAAATAATAAAATTAAGTTTAAATCAAATCAATGCCGCGCTCCCAGCGCGCAATGCGGAAATGGGAAATTAGAAAAACCATATGAGAAATGTGATGATGGAAATGTGATAGGCGAAGATGGTTGCTCCTCATTTTGTACTGTTGAATCCGACTTTGTGTGTACGGGATCTTCCAAGTCCAGATGCACTCCTGTCTGTGGCAATGGAAAAATAAGCGGTTCGGAGACTTGCGACGATAAAAACAAAAATGATAGTGATGGATGCTCGAAAAAATGCAAAATTGAAAAAGGATTTGTGTGCGGCGGCGAACCAAGTATCTGTTTGCCTAAGTGCGGAGATGGAATAAAGAAGGGATCCGAAGAATGCGATGACAAAAATCGAAGAAGCGGAGACGGTTGTTCAGAATTTTGTGAGATTGAGCAGGGCTACATTTGTTCTGGCAAGAAAAAAAGTAAATGCAAGCAAAGTTGCGGGAACGGAAGAAAAAGCAAATCAGAAGAATGTGATGATGGGAATATGATGAATAATGATGGATGTTCCAATAAGTGTGTAATCGAATCAGGATTCGATTGCATAAAAGAAGGCAAACCATGCATAACTACTTGTGGAGATGAACTGGTTCGGGGCAGAGAACAATGCGATGATGGTAATGCAGATTTGGGAGACGGTTGTAACAAAATTTGTCTTATGGAATCAGGATATGTATGCCAGGGTGAACCAAGTGAATGCAATCCGATCTGTGGAAAGAAGCATTACGATCCGAATAAATGTCCAAAAGGAGTTACATTTGCTGTAAACATGAGAGGTAAAAATGTTGCCCCTCCGGTTTTCACGGATGTAACAGGGGATGCAGTGTTTGTTCTTAAAAAGGATAAGAAGCTTCAATACTCCATTAATGTGTCCAAATCATTAAAGGGGACAATTGGAATTTATCTGGGAGGATATGGAGAAACCGGCAAAGAAATAATTAGATTAGTTTCAGTTAATGGAGAAACTAGGTCTCTTACTGATCAGGAAGTTATTAGTCTTTACAGCAACAAATTATACTTAATGATTTCAACAGATGAGCACCCAAGTGGAATTATCAGGGGACAGTTGAAGAGGCGTTAACGGGGCTGTCCAGTAACAGGCATCCATGGCATTCTTAGTGGTAACTTCAATGCTTCTCCGCCCACCGAAAGCATTCTACTTCCGAATGATTTGGTCATATTCCATACTGTTGCAAATGGAGCGCTGATTACATTAACAGCTGCATTTCTAGTGGCCCCGGTTAAGTGTGAAATGTAAACTTTCTACGCCGGACCTGGGTATGTCTGCAAAAACGCTTTCAAATGCTTTGCCTGTGGGTGCTCCAATGCCTGCCATATGTATATCAATTTAACGTTAACCTAATATCAGAATCTTCCTGCTTGAATATCTTTAATATCTTGTTCAACTCTTTCTACATCTCTTCTGTCAATGGCATCTAGAGCTTCTTGATCATCTGATGCAAGAGCATCATCGAATTCATATCTTTCTTTAGCTAATCGCTTAACAGTATCGCCATCTGTGTCTACTCCAAGTTCGGCAGCATCCAGCTGAATTGCTTGTACTGTGGACAAGACTTCTCCTACTTCTCTTCTAAATACACTATCAATAATGGGATCTGCTTCTTCTATCAGATCTGCAACTTCGGATGGGTTGGATATGCAAGCTTGTCTGATTGCATTCTTAGCATTGCTTGCTTTACCAGCAATCTCTTGTTGCTTTTCTCTGTGTCCACCAGTTTGTGCTAGCCTTAGCGCATCTAGCACCTTTGCGTGCTCTGTGAGTTTCTGTTTATCTAGTTCAGCCATAGGGTTATTTGGAAGGATATATACAAGTATATTATAATTATAATGCTAATATAAGTCAATAGCGTCTATTCGGCTTTTCTAAGCGAATTATTTCACTTAAGAACTTGATTTTAGTCCTCTTTTATACTATTATATTAGTTGAGCTGTCACCGATCATTGTCACATTTAGCACGAAAGGAATGCGATGAAGTATGTATTGTTTGTGATCTGCGGGACGTTCATCCTTGGATGTGCGTATCCGATTGCCTCCCTCGCTGGAGGAGATCCCAACTACATCCAGTTGGCCTGCGTACTGATGTACGCGGTCATCATCGGATTTGTTGTGGACAGGAGCGACAATCTAAATCCGTTGAGTTTCATTGTGCTGACAGTGTTTCTGTTCGCGCCTGGCTCAATCGGGTTAGGAATTGGTCATCTGATCACGACGTTGTTCTAGTGTTTGATCTACGTCACAGCCTCTTTGTACCCGCTCCCTCAAAAGGGGGGCGGGTCATTCTAAAATTGATATAAAATACTATTTATTGTATAATATATTTGAGCTATCACCCGATCATTTAAAGGAGAAAACAGACATGTGGAAGAAAATTTTGTTCTTGTTTTACGCGTTGTGCTGGGGATTGTTTTTTGGTTTCGTCTTTCGGGTCTTCGGGCTCGAGATAACAGACCCATTCCTAGGCATCTGCGCGACTCTTACGTCAGCCATTGTGATGGCGATGTCGAAGTCGAGAGTAGAAACGCAGAGCACATTTGCATTGTATGCAATGCTGTTCGCGTTATTCTTTCTCACTAACATCGGAATCTTCCTGATCATGTGGCCGCACCCGTTCTGATCAATTGATGGCTTTCAGCCCCGCCCCTCTGGAGCGGGGCGGTTTAAGAGTGTATGTACAATGTACATACAGTCAAAATATGTATTGATAATAAGAATAGTGTATAATAACAAGGAGCCCCGATAGCTCAACTGGATAGAGCGACAGCCTTCTAAGCTGTAGGTCGCAGGTTCGAGTCCTGCTCGGGGCACCAGGATTATTAAGCAAGTACAGGATCTTTAAGTCCAATACTGCAGGGCGAGAAGTTTATCCTGAGCGAGGAGCCTAAGGGCGACGAGTCGAAGGGAGTCCTGCTCGGGGTACCATCATTAGTGGATAATTTTGATAGAAATAGGTATAATAGTTACGATGAAGTACAAAAGAATAATGCTCAAGCTTTCCGGAGAGGCACTTTCCAAGCCCGGTGGATTTGGGTTGAATCACGATGTTTTGATGGAGGTTGCTAAGTCAATCAAAGCAGTCGCTGATGAGGGCATTGAGGTTGTTGTGGTTTGCGGCGGTGGAAATATCTGGAGGTACAGGGATACAAAAGAAAGCGGAATCGAAAGGACTTCCAGTGATGCAATGGGAATGTTGGCGACTATTATGAACAGCGTGGGGCTTCAATCAGGATTAGAATCACTGGGACAATTCACACGCGTATGCAGCGCGATTGATATTCCACAGTTGGCTGAGCCGTACCTTAGGAGAAGAGCGATCAGACATCTGGAGAAGGGGAGAGTGGTTGTATGTGCCGGAGGAACCGGTAATCCTTTCTTCACTACCGACTCGGCAGCAGCGCTTAGAGCATCTGAACTTAATTGTGATGTGATCCTAAAGGCCACTAATGTTGACGGTGTTTACGACAAAGATCCTGATGAACATAAGAACGCAGTTAAATATGATGAGCTTTCTTATGATGAAGCATTAGAAAAACAGCTCAAGATCATGGATCAGGCTGCATTCAGCCTTTGCAGAGATCAGAAATTACCAATTAGAGTGTTTAACTTTAAGGATAGAACCAATTTGCTCAAGGCGGCCAAAGGTGAGGATGTAGGGACTCTTGTTCATGAGTGAGTAGTGTGTAGTGAGTAGATTATTTTGATTTATGATGTATTAGTTCTAAGAATGGTGTAAGGTAGTTCACCTGATGTCAGTTGGAATATATTCGTACAAAGATTTAATCGTATGGAAGAAGGCTATGGAGCTTGTTGATTCGATATATGAATTAACAGAAGAATTTCCATCACATCAGAATTATAGACTTGTTGACCAAATGCAGAGGTCTGCTGTATCAATACCTTCAAATATTGCTGAAGGCAGTAGAAGAAGGACAAGTAAGGATTATGCAAATTTTCTGAGGATTGCATATGCATCCGGTGCTGAATTGGAGACTCAAATTGAAATATCGTTAAGGAGAGGTTATGGATTAGTAGACAAACAAAAAAAGGCTTTGAGTTTATTGGACGAGGTAATGCGCATGCTCAATAAAATGATACAAACACTTGAAACTTGATGTATCCTACTAAGGTCCCACTACACACTACTCACTACCCACTCAAATATGCCTGATCCTAGAATTGACTCATTCAATGCCGAAGTTGAAAAGATCTTAGCCCATCTCCATTCCGAGTTTGCAAAGCTTCAGACAGGGCGTGCTAATGCTGCGTTGGTTGAAGATGCTCAGGTTGATGCTTATGGACAAATGCAACCATTGAAAACTGTTGCAGGAATAACCGTTGAGGATGCAAGGTCAATTGTCGTACAGCCATGGGATCGTTCAGTTATTGGTAATATAGAAAAAGCTTTGACTTTATTAGATTTGGGTACAACTCCTGTTAATGACGGTGTAGTGCTCAGACTTAATCTACCACCTATGACCGAGGAGAGAAGGACGCAAATGGTAAAACTCGTAGGCAGTATTGCAGAGGAGGCAAGGATTTCTATACGTCAGCAGAGACAAGAAGTACACGATGATGTGAAGAGCGAGGCAGATGAGGATAGAAAGTACACATTGATAGAGGAGCTGGATAAAGCTACAAAAGCTGCAAATGATAAGGTAGAGGAGAGCATGAAAAAGAAAGAGGAAGAAGTTATGACTGTTTAGTTGAGGATATAGTCGGATTTAAGGTATATTTAGAACGTGATTAAGATCGCTGTCGTATCATTCCCGGGCAATAACTGCGAAGTAGAGTCTATAAGGGCTATCAAGAAAGCAGGTATGGAACCTGTATATTTCAAGTGGAATGATTCCAAAGAAAAGCTTGATGGAGTTTCCGGATATCTTATCCCTGGTGGATTTAGTTATGAGGATAGAGGAAGAGCGGGAATGGTCAGCGCGCGTGATCCTGTTATGCAATTTGTTTCTGAGGAAGCTGGCAATGGAAAAGTTGTAATCGGAATATGTAACGGTGCTCAAGTTCTGGTTGAGAGTGGACTGATTCCGTTAGATCAAGGACTTAAAATGAGTCTTGCGTGGAATGTTGTGGATAATAAAGCAGTTGGATTTTTGAATAAGTGGGTAAGGATTACACCGACATGTAAAAAAGATCGTTGTGCAACATCAGATTGGGAAGGGGTGATGCAGGTTCCCGTTGCTCATGGGGAAGGAAGATTCACTACAAAGGACAAAGATGTAATCGAGGAACTTAAGCAAAACGATCAGATTGCATTCAGCTATTGTGATATGGAAGGAAATGTTTCCGATGAAGCTCCGATTTGTCCTAATGGCGCTATGTTTGGAACTGCAGGTATATGCAATCAAGCCGGTAATGTAATTGCTTTGATGCCGCATCCTGAACGCTCACCCGAAGGCGGAAAGTATTTTGAATCGATGAGGAGATGGATAGAGAATAAATCGGCAACAGAAACCAGAACAGGTCTTCCCTGTGGTGAGCCTGTCGAATCCAGACCTGCGGAGGACAATGAAATAAAAATCGAAATTCGAAATCCGAATGAAACTGAAATATTTATTGATACAATTATTGTTAATAACGAGGAACGAACCGTTGAACAAGCCGCAAGGCGAGTAGTTCCTGAGCTTAAATTAAAGCAGATGAAGTATCTGGCACTTGGAGATAAAGATCCTAAGGAAGTTCTTTCTCACCTTTCATTATTCAATCCAAATAAAGAGATTGCATACATAAAAAGAGGAGGGGAAGTATCTAAATGGAATGCTGATGCAAAGAAAGAAGAATCCACTCAGTCACCATTAGAAGGTGATGCTGTATTAATTCGAAAGGACGATCCAGATACAGGGGCTGGGTACTTAGGCAAAGGTGGAGAAAGTGGAATTTGTTATGTGCTAGGGCAAATCACCGAACAAGATATTAGTACAAATAGCTTCCTTGAAGTACTCTCAAACAGGCATTCAAGCTCTCTTGAACGACTTAACTAATGGAAAAACAAGTCATCCTTCTCGCACATAACATCAGATCTTTATGGAACGTAGGATCATTTTTTAGAACTTGCGATGCTTTTGGAGTATGCAAACTTATTCTGACTGGTTACACAGCAACTCCACCACGTCGTGAGATTAGTAAGACTGCAATTGGAGCCGAGGAATGGATAGAGTGGAAGCATCATAAAGATCCTCTTGAAGTTATTTCTGAACTAAAGAAAGAAGGGTGGGGGATTGTAGGATTGGAAATTACGGACAAAGCTCAAAATATAAATGACTTTGTAGCTCCGGATAAAATTTGCCTTATCGTAGGGCATGAAGTTAAAGGTGTACCTAAGGAAATCCTGGAAGTATGTGATGATGTTGTGCACATACCAATGAAGGGCAAAAAAGAATCATTGAATGTTTCTGTTGCGACGGGGATAGCTCTAAATGAAATCGTTAAAGAGAAAGCTTAGGATACCTTCTTCCACTTCTCCCAGTCTGTATCCAGCATTGCTCCAAAGGCGATCAGAACTCCTATTAGTACCAGTACCCAGCCAATGACGGGGATTATTCCTATAACTTTGAGTGCAATAAAGTAACCCAAAGATACAAAGAATATTTTCGTCTTGCCCCATTTTTTCTTCTTTCTGTATCTGATCTCTGTACTCTTGGCCAAGACTATTGCAGTTAGTGGCTTAGCGAAGAAGATCATGAATCCGTACATCATGAATATAAAGAGTGATATTGGGATTCCAATGACTGTGATCAAGAACAGGACTCCAATGACTGGTGTGCAAACAAAGTAAAGCAAACCAATAAGAGCGCTTCTGCCGGGGGTCTTAATTGCTTTCATGGAACAATCGTTAAAGTATGTTTTTGTAATCAAAAGCATTACAAGAATAAACAGAGCTGCTGCAAGAAGTGAATAACCAAAGATAGCCATAAGGGCTACTTTAAAAGCGCCTTTAGCGGTTGTTTCAAGAATGTCTTTCGTAACAGCTCTTAGTTCAGGATTATAATTGATTGCCCCTCCTACTTTGTTTGCGTAAGGTTCGTTATCATCAGAGATCCAATATTCAAGATCGCCCGCGATAAATGCATTCTCTCCAACTTTTGCTTCTTCGGAAATAACCTGAGCATTACCCTTAACAACTCCTTCGATTTGAAAGGCGTCTGAATTAACATCAATATCTCCGTTAACATTTCCGGTTAGTATTACATCTCCTCCTGCAGTTCGCAGGTTTCCCTTAACTAGTCCATCAATAATCAGGAGTCCTCCAAACACATAAGCGTCTCCTTCGATAACTGCATCCTTAGTTAATCTTATATTTCCTCCTGCAATTATCAGGTCATCACCAACTGTGCCTGCGATTTCCATTTCTCCTCCTACAGCTCTTACATCATCAAAAACGTGTCCTCTAAGATTCACAGCCCCGCCAGCAGCAATAACATCCTGATTAATATCACCGGATACTTCTATCTCTCCTCCAGCAATTATCAAATCTCCTGCGACCATTTCGTTTACATGCACAAGGCCGCCTGCAACGTACAAGTCATCCTGTACGGGTACAGAAACTGTAAATAGCTCATCATCACCACCTGCTGCCTGAAAAACTGCAGCTGATGCAGATATTGGAATTGCGAGGGATATGAGGACAGTTAGAAATCGATTCATTATGTATTGGGGTAGAATACAGAAGATTATACACTCAGAAGTTGGAATAATGGAATATTGGAGTATTGGGAACTCTGTTGCTATCTATGATGGCATACAAACATTATCCCAATATTCCATTACTCCAATATTCTCTAGAAGAAAATCAGCTTTACTGACAAGGCAGATACTACAAAAGCAAGTAGCACTCTAACCCATTGATCTCCTCTCTTAATTGCTGTTTTGGAGCCAATATGGGATCCAATTATGTAACCGATTCCAAGCGGAATTGCGTATGACCATACGACTATTCCTTCAATGATGAAGATGGTAATAACAACAATACGAGTTAGTATTTTTGGGAATATTGATGTGGCTTTTCCTTCAATCAGCGTGAATCCAAAGAAGTAGATCAGGATATAAATAACTATCGTCATTCCACCACCGGGAAATATTCCTGACCATATCGATTGGAAAAACAAAAAGACGTATCCGATAATTTTCATGTGATGGGATGTCTTTCTATGCTTAACGCCAAAATCGCCAAAAAACAAAAAGAATAGTGGGATTAGAATGACGAATCCAATGGCTCTGCTTAAGAAATCTTCATTAATTTCCAGCATTAATTTCGCGCCAATTACTCCTCCAACAAGAAATATTAATGTAAATGGAATCGTATACTTCCAGTTGATTTTGTGAGCCTTGTTGTAATTTCTAAGTGCCGGAACCGTTCCAAAAAGCGTTGCTACTCTATGAACGGCTATTGAAGAATGCGAGGGTAGACCAAGTATTATCATTGCAGGAACAACAATCGATGCGCCGCTTCCTACCTGCGATCCTACGAAACTCGCGCACATTCCTACAATGAATGTGAGAATGGTTGTTGTTGGGTCAGCCATTACTCCTATCTTACACTGTTTCGATAGGATCTACATCTATTACTACTCCGTTCAAATCCAACTTCTTCAAAATCTCCTCAGGTTTGGTTCCTCTTATCAAAACTTGCCATGTCTTTCCTCCGCCGAACAATTGAGGTGATGCATGCGCAATAAGGTCAGATTCCGCTTTAATTTTATCCCTGAGCTCTTTGGCTTTCGCCTCAGCATCTTCTCTGACGATAAGCCTGATCATATTGGTTGCAGGCGGATATCCTGAATGGATTCTAAGTTTAAGCTCTTCATCCAAGAAATCCTCAGTTCGGTGCTCAGCAGCAAGCTTAACTTCCGGAGTGTTTGGCCTGAATGTTTGGATAATTACTTCGCCATCTTTTGCGCGTCCTGACCTTCCCGTCAGCTGGGTTAGAAGCTGAAAGATTCTTTCGCCTGCGCGGAAGTGCGGGAGGCTAAGCCCCACGTCAGCAACCAAAACTCCCGCTAAGGTTACGTTAGGAAGATCAAGGCCTTTAACTACTGACTGTGTGCCCAAAAGAATGTCAGCCTGCCCTTCTCTCATTTTCTTAAGTAGCAACCTCATATGTTCCGGATGAGTGAGAGTATCACTGTCGGCTCTTAGTAATCTTGCATTTGGAAATTGGCTATTTAGAATCTCTTCGATTTTTTGCGTACCGGCTCCTACTGCATGAAGACGTACTGAATCACATGATGGGCACACAGAAGGAACTTCTCCGCGAAGTCCGGAAGTGTGATCAAGCAAATATGGATTCCCGCGATAGTCTTTGTGAACTGTGAAAGGAAGATTGGATTCGGGAGATACGATTCTGCGTCTACAGTCCAGACACATTAAGCTCGATGACACGCCTCTCCTGTTTATAAATAATACTGACTGCTCACCCTTTTTGATTCTGTCTTCGATTGCATCAAGAAGTGGGGGAGTGAATGGGTAAAGTGATCCGAAGTCAGCTTCAGCCAGATCAATTACTCTGACTTTTGGTAGTGGTTGATCTTGGTATCGCTCAGCGAGTCTGACGAATTCATATTCGTCCGACTTGGCTCTGGCCCAAGACTCAAGTGAAGGGGTTGCAGTGCCAAGTATCAACTTAGCTCCAGAATACTCACAAAGTTTTACTGCAGTTTCCCGTGCGTGATATCGCGGACTTTGTTCATTCTTATAAGTCCATTCATGCTCTTCGTCAATTATGACGAGTCCCAAGTCAGGCAGAGGGGCAAACAATGCGCTTCTAGAGCCGATTACAAGCGATATTCCACCATTGTGGATCTTGGTCCAGATGCGCCTCCTCTGAGCTAAAGTAAGCCGACTGTGAACTACTGCAATGTGCTCAGCTCCGAGTAGTTCTTCAAATCTGTGAATGCAATGTTCGGTCAGCAAAATTTCTGGAACCAGAAGTATTGCCTGTTTACCTGAGCTGACAGTTTCAGAAATAAACTGAGCATAGATTTCTGTCTTTCCGCTTGAGGTTATTCCAAAGAGAAGTGAAGGCTTATCAGTTTTTTTAATTTGTTTGTAAGCTGAAGTCTGCGCTGATGTCAGATTAGGTTCATTAATCTCGGGTTTATCTGAGCTGTATGTTTCTTCACGTTCTTCCATCTTAAGTCTTCCTTTATCTGCTAACTTCTTCAAACTCGAACCAGATACATTAATCTCATCTTTAATCTGTGAAAGTGGGACGAAGTCTTTATCTCGCAAATACTCAACAATCATTTGCTGATTAACTCCTCGTTTTGGAATACTTGGATCAACTAGCTTGAAGTAAAGTTCATTTTCGGGTTTAAGCTTTTTCCAGGTTGGAGTGGGGAGCCACACTCGGAGCGCTTGTCTGAGTGAGCAGAGATAATAATCGCTCATCCATTTAAGCGTTTTGAGTTGTGCTGAGTTTAGAAGAGGGGAGTCAGCAAAAACCTCCTCGACATTCTTGATGTCAAAATCTTCTTCCTTTCTCTTCTTCATCACTTCAAAAACAATGCCCTCAACCATTTCTTTTCTGAGTGGTATTGAAACGTGCGAGCCCTCCTTCAGTTTGAAATCCCCGCAATCATAGGTCAGACCATTGCCAATTCCGGGTGAGCGCGAACGTGTAAGGACTCTGCAGAGCATGGAAGGTTATCATAGCTTATGCCTGTAGTCTTGAACCATGATTAGAAGGATTTAAGGATAGACAGGATTAAAGATAATTCTCTGTAATCAGGTCAATCCTGTAATCAAGTGAATCATGGTTCAGATAGGTGGCGAGCAAATAAACAAGCCTGCACTCTAGCCATATGGGTGGTTTTGACGTAGAATAGGAAGAGATCGGGGCTAGCTTAAGTTGGCTGTTGAGCGCCCGCGAAGCGGGAGCGAGCAAATAAATAACCTGCACTCTAGCCAATTACCTGTTCATTCATCATAATAGAAATACGTCGGGGCGTAGCTCAGTTGGCTAGAGTACCTGCTTTGGGAGCAGGGGGTCGCTGGTTCGAGTCCAGTCGCCCCGACCATTCTTCATTTTCCTCATGAAAACCTTCAAATACTATGACTTCGTAATGGCCTCTTTTGTTGCCGTTTTGCTTCTTAGTAATATTGCTTCATCAGCCAAGATTATCGACTGGAACACGTCGATACTGGGACTCAGGCTTGCGTTTGACGCTGGCACTTTGCTGTTTCCATTAAGCTATATCTTCGGAGACATTTTGACTGAGGTTTATGGGTACGCGCGTGCTAGGAAAGTAATATGGACCGGCTTCCTGTGGTCTGCACTAATGGCGTTTGCTTTCTTTGTTATTCAAAAAATGCCTGGTGAGTCAGAATGGCTCGGGTACGCAGGCAACGAAGCTTACGCAAGCATACTTGGCGGAGTAAGCACCGGTGGAATTATCATCGCAAGCTTAGCTGCATATTTTGTCGGAGAGTTTTCGAATTCTTACATTCTTGCAAAGATGAAGATAATGACAGAAGGAAAAAGGCTTTGGACCAGAACCATAGGATCTACCCTTGTGGGTCAGGGTTTGGATACTGTTGCATTTATTGTGATAGCATGCGCGCTTGGAGTATTCCCATGGGCAATTGCTCTCAGCTTGATAGTTGCGAATTACATATTCAAAGTTGGAATCGAAATTATTCTAACGCCAGCTACCTACAAAGTTGTTGGCTTCCTAAAAAGGGCTGAGAGTGAGGATTACTACGATAGAGAAACTGACTTTAATCCTTTCGCATTAAAGTAGATTAGTGGTGTGAGAATCTGCTCTCTTGATCTCTTTCCATAAATCTAATAGGCGGAATATCTGAATCATATTGATGCACATTGTGAATTGCACTATTTGCCTGTTTATCAAATTTGTACCCATCATCTCTTCTGGCTAGATTAACTTCAAAGTATTTACCTTCGCCTCTAAAGATTGTTGCTTCATCAAATCTAAAATCTGTTGTCTGCTCATCATCACGTCTTTCCTGTTGATACTGCAGTCCTCCCAGCGCATCCAAAAACTTGGTAGCTGATAAATGAATTATGCTTTCTGTTCTGGCTCTAACGTTGTGTGCATAACATTCTTCGAGCTTGTTTTTTCTAAGGTGGGCGAATGGGGTTGCAATTCTGAGGCCTAAGGGCTGTAGAGCCGTCCAGAGTTGTCTGTTTACTGCCACAAGCATATTCCCCGGCGTGTGTCCTGTAGTGTCATAAGTTGGAGTAACATTTATTTGAAGAGCGGTATCACACATTTTGGGGATTTCGACTCCTTCAGGAAACCTTTCTTTTCCCAGAGTGCCGGCAATATCGTCAGAGACTCCAATTTTTACTCCGTCCAAGCGAAAGGAAATTTCACCGCACACTTCTGCAAGCATGGCTCGTGCCTCTTCAATTTGCCCATCTATATCTGGCTTTTCTTTATCTACCAACATTTTAACTCCCAAATAAGCACTTAGAGGACGGCAATTGGGGCCAGAAGGTTGAAAAGTATCTTGTTCTTGTTGTGCTTGCTCAGACTTGGATCTTACTTGTCGCATTCTTCTTCCATCACTTCCGAAAGCACCGCCGACTCTGTTGCTACGTGGCATTGGCAGAAAGTTATATGCTTAGGCACATATCAAGTCAACTAAATTGATGAATTTACTCAGCCTTAAGGAATTCTTCCTTCTTTTCTTCGATGCATTTTGCTCTGTCTAAGCTCACTCTCCTCACACATGCATTTCTGGCTCTAATCATTGCATCGCGCTCTGCTCTTTCCGATAAAACCTGTGATCGCTCTTTCTTTCTAATCTGAGAACGCTCTCGGGCACGGAATGATTGAAATGAGCGCTGTTTTTCACGCTGGGTTTTTGGAAGAGAGGAAGTAAATGATCTTCTTACTCGCTGTTTATTAATAATAGAACGATTCACCTGTTTTTTTGTCGCTTCTCTTCGCGCCTGACTGTCTTGCACTTGCAGACCCACTCTTTTTGAAGCGCGCCTCGCACCTCTTCTCTGGCGTTTGGAGAGATTAACCTGACGACGCTTTGTATTGATGCATCGGTTTAGATTAAACCTTAGTGCACCCATAACATCTCCTCCTTGGATTCCAATCTCATCTCTGCATTTAGTGTCCCATAACTGATACTGGTCTTCTTCCGGTATTTCATCTGTTTCCAATGGAACATCAACATTACTAGAAGGGGCTGATTTCTTGAAATAAGAAAAATGATGGATTGAATAAGCGGATGTCGAGAGGGGAATAGACAGGGCAACAGCCGCTGAAGAAAGTCTTAGAAGTAGGTTATTCATAGCGGTTACCAATTTTCCTCTATTTAGTCCACAAAAGCTAAGATTTTGTGTTTACTTCGCTATAATTAGTGTGTGAATCTAAAAACTCCTCTCTCATCAGTACTGCGCACGACCAAGGACCATGTCGAGGCTTTACAGAGGATGGGTATTAATTCTGTTGGAGATTTCTTGATGTATTTGCCGCGTTCTCATGAAGACTTAAGTCAGATGAGTACAATTACAACTGCGCCTCTTGATGAAAAGGTAACAATCAGAGGAAGTATTGAAGGATTAAAATCAGTTAGAACCAGAAAAGGAAAGAACTTAGTTACTGGAAAATTTATTGACTATGAAGGTGGAGTTGTAGAAGTGATTTGGTTCAATCAACCTCATATTATGAGGATGCTTAAAGAAGGAGATGAAGTTGTATTGACTGGGAAGATAGTCGAGAAGGGATATAAGCTAAATTTCCAAAGCCCGACCTTCGAAATTGCAGATGATAAACCTTTAGTTCATTCAGGGCGATTGGTACCCGTGTATCCTCAGCATGACATAATCAATACTAAATGGATAAGAGACAAGATGGTGCATGTAAAAGATGCGATTGATCATATTCCGGAAACTTTGCCGGAAGACTTAATCAAGGAAGAGGAATTGATGGGCTTAAGTGATGCAGTTAGAGCCTTGCACTTTCCTGCCTTTCATGAAGAAGTGGAGCGTGCTCGCGACCGTATGGCGTTTGAAAAAATGTTTAACATGCAATTAGAAGTACTGGAGAGGAAGCGTGAGTGGCAGGGGATTTCCGAAGAGAGAATTAAAACTCCAATGGATGTTGAACTTATAAAAGCATTCTTCAAGTCACTTAACTTCACTCCAACAGACAGTCAGCGTGTAGCGATATACGAGATTCTTAAGGATATGGAGGATTCTCATCCTATGTCGAGACTTCTGGAAGGGGATGTAGGATCAGGCAAAACTCTTGTTGCCGTAGCAGTTATTGCCAATGCAATTAAAGGCGGCGGGCAATGCGCGCTTATGGTTCCGACAGAAGTGTTGGCAAAACAACATGTGATTTCGATCGGAAAAACTCTAATTAACTTTCACAAGTTTGCCGGTGAGAAATTAAAAATGAAGTTGCCGACTGTAGAATTGCTTTCAGGTTCTTTGACTGAGTCAGACTCAAAGAAAATTAAGCAGAGGATTGCAGCCGGCACTGTTGATCTTGTAATTGGGACGCACGCGTTGATTGTTGATAATGTTCAGTTCAAGGATCTCAGGTTAGTAATAGTCGATGAGCAACATAGGTTTGGTGTTGAACAAAGAGAGAGACTTAAAGACAAAGGCAACCCGCATTTCCTTGCAATGACCGCAACGCCAATCCCCAGAACTTTGGCGCTGACTGCACATGGACATCATGACTTATCAGTTCTTCTGGAAAAGCCTGGTAAACGTCAGCCGATTCACACAAAAGTTGTGGCTCCCAAGGATCGTCCGACTGTCGAGAAGTTTATAAATCACGAGATTGATGAAGGCAGACAGGTGTTTGTTATCTGTCCCCTGATTCAGATTTCCGATAATGAGGATATGGCTGAGCTAAAGAGTGTTGAGGCGGAAGTCGCAAGGCTCAAACTAAATTTCCCGAATAGGAATATTGAGTTTCTTCATGGCAAGATGACTACGAAGGAAAAGGATGAGGTAATGAAAAACTTTAAAGAAAAGAAGTCAGATATACTTGTATCAACATCGGTCATAGAAGTTGGGATCGATATTCCGAATGCAACGATCATTTGCATTGAAGGAGCTGAACGGTTTGGCCTTGCACAGCTCCACCAATTCAGAGGAAGAGTTGGGAGAGGGGACCATAAGAGCAATTGTTTCTTGTTTACAACCACTCCTGCTCAAGCGAATTCACCAAGGCTAAAAGCCATGGAAGAGAATGACTCAGGTTTCAAGTTAGCTGAGATAGACCTTCAAATTCGGGGCCCAGGAGAGCTTTTTGGCATAAGGCAAAGCGGAATCCCGGATATGGATTTGAGGAGATTATTCCAACCGGAGCTTGTTGTGAGGGCGAGGAGGGCGGCGATGAAGGTGATGAAGGTTGATGCAGGATCTATTACGAGTGTGTAGTGTGTAGTGAGTAGTGTGTAGAATTCTACTCACTGCACACTACTCACTTATTGTCCTTGACATACAAAAAACTCTGGCTATGATCTCCACATCTTGAATAAGTCCTTCGCCATGATGATGCAGATGATGATGATGCGCTCCGCGCGAGGGTCTGCTTGTATGTAAAAATAATTTCTAAATTCCAAGCCCTCGCGAAGAGCGGGGGTTTTTGTTTATATAACTTACTTAATAATGAAAAATACGCCTACATATCGACTCTATCTATCCGATGCATATGGAAAAAATGAGCCTGACCCAACACAAGCTACATTAGATATCGATGCAATTATCGAGACCGATCTTGCTTGCATGGAAGATTGTTTCGAGAATGATGACAGAGATGAAATGGAAAGGCTCGCTGGCGGATTTCCAATTAAATTTAATACAAGGGGAAGGCCCGTTACAATTCCAAGACATGTTGCAGGGCTTCTTTCAAGTTGGCATGAGAAATATGCAGAAAAGCTAAAAGAATTTGGAATATACAACGGTTTGTTTGTTAATTTTGCTCCAAGAATAAAGAAAGGAGAAAACGGTCCTTTGTTTTATGAAATAGAAATGGAAGATCCATGGAAAGCTGTAACAACGTATCCCGCGGATATTCTTGCAGGTGTGAGAGAGAGATTCAGAAGTGTGGCAGAAATTCCCAATGAAGTATTTCAGGGTACTCAGTTTAGATCCCGCGATGCTCACAAGTGGTTGAGAAAAAATCACAAAAGGCCAAAACGGTATCTGGATGATCAAGAAATTGAGAGGCTCATGCTGGAAAGAAAACTCTCTTTGCATAATGGAAGGTTGCCGATTGAATTTACAGATATTTATGGGAACCTGATTTGCAGAGATGATGCAGAAGTCCGAAAGAAATTGCTTGAAGTAGCACAGGATCAAAGAAATCAAATCGACGTGACTATTGGTAAAAAAACGCTGGAAGGAGAAGCAGCTGTGTCGCTTGGTAATGGTACCCCCGGCAAATTACTTGTGTATCCGAATGGAGGTCATATTGATATTGCTCAGAAGTGGGAAAATGGAAAGGAGACTACGTTTGGAGACGAAGAATCTGCATATCATTTGTTTGAGAAGCCCAGAGAGCTTGTACAGGGAGTTATTATAAAATTCCCTGATGGTACGACTTCGGAAAACCTTCAAATTGCTGACGGAGCAGCTGCTTAAGGGTTCCAAAATTATGCGAAAAAACCGATTGTTTCATAAATATACTCTGGTAGACTGTTTCACCGTATTCTCTACTAAATTTGATTATGGCAGACGACCCAACTCCACCACCCCCTCCACCGCCACCACCTCCCCCACCAGGCGGAGCACAGCCACCTGCACAGGATGGCTCACCGCCTCCAAGGCCGGGTGATCAGGTACCTCAGGGCGGATTGGACCCAACACAAGTATTCGCATCGCCTCCTCAGCCTCCTCCGGGAGCACCTGGAGCTGGAGCGCCCGCAGGTGCGGGTGGAGCTCAGCCTCCAGCAGGACAAGCAGGAGCGCAACCTGGTGCAGGAGCACCACCTCCACCACCTCCACCACCTCCACAGGACACAGGTCCTCCGCCTCTTCCTCCAGGAACTGCGGCAACTAAGGAGATGGGATATGACGATGAAGATATAAGGATTCTTGGTGAAGTCGGCGATTACAGATTTGGATCAATCGCAGCGGCTCTTACGAATGAAAATATAGTTGTTCCAGAACATCCTGAAACTAAGTTCGATGAACAAATGTTCTTGACGCTGCTAAGCGGATCAATCTCTCTCACACGTGATGAGAAGTGGAGGATTGTTCAGGCGATTCCTAACTTGAGTCAATTCCAGATCGATGAACTTCAGAAGATCTTGACGGAAGAAAAAAGGAAGTTTTCTGAACTTAGCCCCAAGCATTTGCTTCAGCTTATGAAGCTAGAGCAAAAGCACACAGAGGACTGGAAAGATCTTCAATCAGTTACTGTTCAAGAAGGAGCTAAGCAGGAAGAAGATGCTCAGGCAGATGAAATAAGAAAACAGCTTGGACTCTAGGTATTAGCTCGGTAGAAGATGAATAATCCTACAGAGAAAACAGTCAGAATTACACCGCTGACAGTGCCTCCTTTGATTCTTTTGTGAATACTTGTAGCTAATAGGAATAAGAAGCACGCAAGAGTAAAACTTAGGATCAGAGGAGAATATAGGAATGCCAATACGTAAGGGATATCGAATGATAGAGGTTTTGTTAGTTTATAAAGTCCAAGAATGTAAGCAGTAAAGTAGCCAACAAGAAGCCATCCTGCATATAGTCTTAGGGTGTCTAGTAAGTGGAAATAAACTCGATGTCCCTTGTCATCTGTTAGGAGTTCGTCTTTTTTATCAAATGTCACTTCGTCCTCCGCAGGAATCGGGGGTACCTCTTGCCATTGAGGCGGTACAGATTTGATTTTCTTCGGTGATTTATTCTCATTCATTGTTTGCTCGTGGATTTCTTCCGGAACCAATTGAATATTATCTAGGGCTGCACTAGCCGCTTGCAAGTTCTCTGCGTCAACAGTTCCACGAATTGTCTTTCCATCTTTGTCCAGTGCCGTGTAAGAAAATATTGGCATGACTCTAGTTTACTCATTCTCATCTAAGTTTTCCATAATATATCTTACTGCCCCTTCCAGTGTGACGGGTGCAGTGATTTCAAAATGGCGTCCATCGGTCCAGGATCTGTATCCAACTACGTTCGGGCCTTTCTGTTTTATCTGCCCGTCCTTAGCGCTAGAACCAATGCTCCCAGATACTAGGTTTACGTGAATAGGACCTGAATACAAGTCTCCTAACTCTTCTGAACTTAACTCTATATGCCACAGCAGAGATGATGTTGTGCCAAAGGACTTGAACCACCAGTTTCTGTGAACCGGTATGCAGAAGCCAATATGGGCTGTGCAATATTCCTGAGTCCACTGATCAGGAGTAAAGCTTTCATTGGCCATTTTTCTTATTCTTTCAGTTAATTCTGCGGTTATAGGCTGAACTTCTGATGAGAAATCAGAGGTTTCAGAGGAATCAGAAGAATCAGAGGATTTGTCATCATCATCTCCATCTTCTGATTCATCTGATTCATCCGATTCTTTATCTTCTGATTCGTCTGCTTCTCCATCTTCTGATTTTTCTGATTCATCTGATTCTCCATCTTCTGATTCTTCTGATTCATCTGTTTCCTCTTTATACTCATCATCACTAACAATGAGTTTCGCACTCTCAACGCGCATAATCATTCCTCCTTCCTCAACGGTTGGTTTTACAGCACCTATCATTTCAACATGCTCACCCACGTATCCATTCAAATCTACACTATCGCTTTCAAGCAAAATAAATTTACCGTTTTCGAGCTGTAATCTGTGGCTCCCTTGTTGGTAAATGCTGATACCTGCCGGTTTAACAACTCCCTGATAAATAACATTCTTTGTTTCTCGAACTTCTGCCTTTTTCTCCTCGTTCGAACTAACGGCAAGCGGAGCTGGCTCCTTTTTCTCTGGAGTAGGCTTCTTCACACATGCTACTACCAGGAGCGTTATAGCTACGACTGCAAAAATTGATTTTTTCATAATCTAAATGGGAATGTGTGTCTGACATTATAGCCACTTTCAACGTTTGCAATAGAGAATTGCTCGAAATTACTAAACACGTCCAAAATGGACTCTCAACACGCAATGCTGTCAACAATCAACACGCCCCTTTGGGGCTTTCAGCTACAAAATCGTCATATATCAGTTGATAGTTGATTGTAGAGAGTCACGCAAAGCGTGACGTGTTGTTAGTCAACTGCAGAAGCATGCGTTTCGGTCGCAATTTCGTCCTCTTCCTCCTTTATCACGAATTCGGTTGGAAGGCTATAGGGGAGAGTTTTGTATCTGGATACTATTTGATTCTCCGCCTCGGTTCCGTCTTCGTACGTGACTTTATATTCCCATACAATTTCATTGCGAGATATTGATCTTTCATTAACAAGCAGATCTTCTGGTGCATTTGATTTAAAGTATGGACCCTTAAGAGCAACCTCGCGCCCATCGGGAATCCCATAGAACTTAACGAATGCATCTTTATCCTCGTTATCATATGCCTGAATCAGAATTGGACCAGGAGTATCATTTTCGAAAACAAGATCCTGTGTACCCGGGTAAATAGTTGCATCAATTCCTACTCCATATTTCTTGTAATAAGAAACGTATAGGCTGTGGCTCCTTCGATCCAAAACAGGTAGCCCCGAATTTAGTATAGCTCTGTAGGTTGTAGTTGATGCCTGACAAATTCCTCCTCCTGGAGCAGGTCGCAGTTGGTCTCCTTCATATATAACCTTTGCCATACTCCAACCGTTACGAAGACTCACAGGTCCGTTTAATGTTTCATTGAACGAATATATTTCGCCTGGTTCAACTATAACGTTATGAACGTGCTGTCTTATTGCTTTTCTTACATTTCTCATTCTGGCCCATGTGGATCCGTTGAAGTTTGACCTGCCAGTTCCAAGATGAGTGAGTGTGTCATCGTCATCTCCCGTGCTGTATGTAACTATCCCTTCTCTCCAATCAAGATCGAATGCAAGCTCAGATTCTCCATTTTCAAGAGACTCAGCGATCTTCTCGGACGTTTCCATAATATCAATATCGTATCCGGGCATTGCAAGACCGTCTGTGTGAGCCCTAAGAACCGATCCGCTCATGGAGGTTCCAGTCAGAGTAATATCATTTGGAATAATCAAGAAGGGGAGTGGATCTTCTACTAATTGCTGTGCAATTATCTCCGGATTTACTTTGTATCTGGCTTCGGTTAATGAAAACTCAGAAGTAAGCCATAGTGGATATTTTTGAAGACTTACATCCCAAGTTTCGTCCAATTCTTGTTCTTCCGATTGGAATTTAACTTCTGTTTTGTTACTTAAAACCTTTTGACGTTTTTCGATTGCGTAGGCAAGAGTATGAACATTCGGAGCAGGATACTTGTTTTTCTTAAGCCTCTTTTTTAGCCTCCTAGCAATTCTGTAATTAATTTTATCGGGATATACAGCTCTTTCAGTAAATGATGACATAATCCTCGCATTAAAATTGCTGGATAGGTCCATTCTTTTCCATTTAGGTTTAATTGCTCGCTTTTGAGCCTTTACAGCCTTTTCTGGCGCTACTGAGGCCTTATATACGGTATATGAGGGGTTAGAATCTGGAGTTGCTACCATAATAGTCAATACGCTAAACAATATGGCTGCTGCGTGTGATAGGTGACGTTCCCGTTTTGTAATATTTATTTTGATTGCCATAACACTGATTCTTTGTATTATTATACTATAAATGGCTAGAATTGCAAGTTTTATAAACAATGTTTTAATAAGTATCTGATGTAACCTACGAATGATGTTTGATAAAAAATGTGAGAAAGCGGTTATTTCGCTGTTATTAATAACGTTTGGGGTCTTTGTGTTCTCTCTTGGAAATGATTTTGTAGCGTTTGATGATGACCTTCTAATTTACGAAAATCCGATTGTTCTTGAGCTTAACAGCTCTACTTTATGGAGAGCATTCACTACTTATGACCCAGAGTTGTATGTACCTCTTACAATCTTAAGTTACCAGATTGAGCGTGCATTATTTGGATTGAATCCATTTATTTTTCATCTGACGAATCTTTTACTTCATTTGGGGTCAGTTCTTTTGGTGTTTTACTGCGCTCTAAAATTATCTGCTAAAAAACTAAGTATCGCAGATGCTTATTGGATAGGGCTTGTAAGTGCTCTTGTATTCTCGATTCATCCTTTAAATACAGAGGCTGTAGCATGGGCCGCGGCTCGCAAGGATATACTTTCGTCATTCTTCTTCTTTGCATCACTTGCTTTCTATATTAGATACCTGGGAGGAAAGGGGAGATATCCATTTATATGGAGTCTTGTTATGTTTCTATTGGCACTTGGTGCGAAAGCATCAGTGATCATGCTTCCTTTGATACTTGTGCTTGTTGATCTGTGGTACAGAAGGAAGATAAGAATAGAAATGATTATAGATAAAATTCCATTTGCTTTACTGAGTGTCCTCTTCGGAGTAATTGCAATTCTCGGAAAGCAAATGCAACTGGTTGGTCTTTCTTTAGCTCAGAAATTGTTCCTGTCTGCGAAGGGAAGCGTGTTTTATATTGAGAAACTAATATGGCCGTCGAAGCTCAATATTTTTTATCCTCAGGAATTTCCGTTCGAAGTATTCACAGCTGAGCTTATATTTTATGTAGCAGTTCTATCAGTCGGAGCTGTTCTCGCACTAATGTCACTCAGGAGAAATAGAATCGTTTTCTTTGGAGTAACGTTTTTTATGCTGATGCTGATTCCGACGTTTGCAACGTTTTGGAAGAACGGATTCGTGTATTACGCGACAGATAGATATCCGTACGCAGCACAGTTTGGGTTGATACTGATCGTTGCATTCACATTAGTACCAAGAATTAGGTCATGGGCTATCGTGAATGATAAAAGGCTGAATGCGGTAGTTGGATTAGGAATTGTTTTTGGAATATTTGTTTCTTTCCTTTCCATGAAACAACTTGATGCCTGGAAAGACAGCGAGGCATTATTCAGAAATGCTCTTAAATACAATCCCACGTCAGTACATGCTTTAAATAATCTGGGAACTTCACTATATGATCTGGATAGGATAGATGAGGCGATTGCGGTGTACGATCAGGCGATAGAAATAAACTCATTCATACCTCAGGTACATACAAACAAAGGACTACTTCTGCTTAAACAGAAAAAAGTTGAGGAGGCTAAGCGAGAGTTCATTGCAGGCATCGAAAATGCTCCGAAAAACAGAATGTATATAGAGGATGATCTCTTGGCTTATTATCAGTTAGCTAAGCTTCTTGATGAACAGGGTCAGTTACTTGAGGCTATAAGAGTTCTGGAAGATGCGGTCAAAGCCGGAAGTGCATTTGCTTCGTCTCATTATTATCTCGGGCTCAAGTACCAGCAGATAGGGGATAAGGAGGGAGCTTATTCTGAGTTTAAGCAGGCGTCAGAAATCGATAAGAGACACGTAGATGCTCATTACAGATTAGCTGCAGTTAGCGCGGAGCTCGGAAAGCTTGATGAAGCGGTTGATGCACTCAAGCGAGTTCAAAGGTTGTATCCTGGATATGAGCAAACGGAAAAGCATCTCAAAAATCTAATTGAGCTGAAGAAATAAAAAATTGCAAACTAGTATAAATTTATGTATAATATGTATGTTAAATTATTATATTCAAATAAATATGATATATTGTATTTTATATATTTCTCCCCCCTTACCGTATGGCTTCTAAAACTATTAAAGTAAACAGGTTAGCTTTTTACTTTATTGTCGCTGTTGCTGTAATTTTTACTGCAATATTTGTATATGACAATTTTATTGTTGAAAATGATTTTAATCTTCCTTCTGTAGAAGACGAGGATCCTGCTCTAGGGGCAGAATTACTGGGTTACGATGATGAAGATGATGCTGAGTGCGAAGAGGATTCTGATTGTGGTGAAGACGAGATTTGTACTGATGGAGAATGCTGGTACTTTTCTATATCAGAAGATGAATCTGACGATGACGATGATGACGATGATGACGACGATGACGACGATGATGGTGATGGTTGTGGAGGAGATGATGACGATGATGACGATGAAGACACTAGTGAAGTAGATGCATGCTACCAGGCATGTGCAGAAGCTTGGGATGATGAAAATCAGAGCTGTACCGAAGAAAACACAGACGCTCTTCAGGATTGTCAGGACGCGCTAGATTCGTGTTTTGCAACATGTTCTTTGCCTCAGTATTTATGTTTAGGTTGTTATACTCAGGATCTTACATGTGAATCAGATGCTCAGGATGAATACGAATCATGCCAAGATGATGCAGATAGTGCTTTGGGAATATGCCAATTCCAGTGCGACGTAGCCGAAGAGGAAAGGCAGAATGAAAATGCTGATGACGATGATGACGATGATGATGACGATGATGAAGAAGAAGCTTATGCTGATGATGACGATGATGATGATGACGACGATGAAGATGAAGATGATGACTGAAGTTAGCAATATAAAAGAGCGGCACTATGTGCCGCTCTTTTTTTTGAATTCGTGAGTGGTGGCCCAGGTCAGGATCGAACTGACTCTGCGTCGCTCTTCAGGCGAGTGGGCTTCGCCCTCATTATTTATTGCCTGCTAACGCAGGCGCAACTGAGCTACCGGGTCACTAGAAAATGGTGGAGCTGGAGGGACTTGAACCCTCGACCTTCTGATTGCGAACCAGACGCTCTAGCCAGCTGAGCTACAGCCCCAAGGTGTATCTATTATGCTCAACATTCGGACGAATGGCTAGAGCGTACATTATTAAATTGCTCGCACCGGTCAAGCCGGTGCTCGACAGCCAGCTTAAGCTACTGCCCCATTTTCATATGGTGGCCCAGGTCAGGATCGAACTGACGACACCTCGCTCTTCAGGCGAGTGCTCTACCAACTGAGCTACCGGGCCTTGTTTAAATTGTATCACATTTTAATGAACTTATAAGAAGCTATCCACCTCAATTCCTCCAATTATTACTTTTACCTTGCCTTTCCCAATCTCATTCTCCAGCGCCTGTTTTAAGCCAATTCGTTCTGTGACGTCGCGGAACCTCTGAACGGCGCCTTCTTTGGAGAAGTCTGTCATTACAGTAAATTGTTCCAGTCGTTTGCCGTGGACGATGTAGGAACCATCTGTCTTCTTTGCAATCTGATAGGCTCCCATTTTATTTGAATCATCGAGCGGTTTGAGCGTTGGAATTTTATCCGTTTCTGCTTCTATTGGCTTTCGCTTTTCTCTTGTTTCCAGAACGGATGGATGAATCTTCTTAATGAGCAGATCAGTTCCATCGCGGGTAGCAGAAGAGATGCTCATAAACACATCAACTCCAAGCTTCTTAAGATCAGACTCAACGGAATCAGAGTTGTCGGGTATAAGATCAATTTTATTTAGAACCACAAATTCTTTCTTCTTGGAGAGAGTGGGGGAGTAAGCCTCAAGTTCAGATCGAATTGCATCGTAATCATCTTTAAGTTTACTTGCATCAACTTCTGTTCCTTCCAGTGCACGGCTAACGTCAAGTAAGTGGAGAAGAATTCCACAACGCTCAATATGTCTTAGGAATTTGTCGCCGAGTCCTTTACCTTCAGAAGCCCCTTCAATAAGTCCAGGTATGTCGCAAACAATGTAAGAACGATCTTCAACATCCACAACTCCAAGATTGGGGACCAGAGTTGTGAAAGGATAATCTGCAATCTTTGGTTTCGCGGAACTGATCACGGAGATCAGAGTCGATTTACCTACGCTCGGGTAACCGATGATTCCAACGTCGGCAACAAGCTTAAGTTCAAGTTTGATTATCTTTTCTTCACCCGGCTCGCCTAGTTCTGCGAAGTCCGGCTTTTGTCTTACAGATGATTTGAAATGAGTATTTCCGAATCCTCCTTTGCCTCCAAAAGCAACAATGACTTGTTGCCCATGCGCAGATAAGTCAGCTAGATGTTCGCCATCTTCGCCGGTCACAACGGTCCCCGGTGGAACCTTTAGAATTAGATCTTCTCCATCTTTTCCATTCATGTTTTTTCCAAGTCCTATTTGGCCCTTTTGAGCTCCAAAGCGCTTGTTAGAGGAATAGTCGCTTAAGGTATCTGAATTCTCATCAGCAATTAAGACTACATCTCCGCCATCTCCTCCATCTCCTCCATTTGGACCGCCTCTGGGAACATATTTCTCTCTTCTATAAGCAACACAGCCTTTTCCGCCATGGCCTCCGGAAACGTCGATGGTTGCTTCGTCTAAAAACATTGAAAAAGTTAAAAGTTAAAAGTGAAGAGTTAAAAGTTAAGAACTTATTTTAGATGTCTTTACGATAGCAGTTAATAGATAAAAATGACTACCCAGCTAGCGCAGAAAATGGGGTTTCAGGCATCTCTAGACATG
>CAZDKL010000004.1:0-64285 GCA_964506185.1 uncultured Candidatus Peribacteria bacterium | reverse complement strand
TGTTTTTAATGGCGCTGCCATGAACCCGAGCCGAAGGCGAGTGGTTTATGGCAGGGCATGCTGAACGTTATCAGAACCCTTGGACATCCATATTATACTGCTTTGGGGATATAGTCATAGGAGTTTGTGTCCTATCTTTGTTTTGTTTTTGAGAATCTCTTAATACTTATTGCAGCATATGTTGCTTGCGCCGAAAGATAGCAAACAATTGCAACTAAAATAAAGGCCGCAGGCTGTTGATCTGTGAACTTGTTGTATAGCCTGTTTGCTAGCTCCAATAGCAAATAGCATAGCATCACGATCGAAATTGCTCTGTTTTTAAACCTATGGACAACCACTATCATTAGTAACAGCGCTATAGGCACTAAGAACACTTGTACATCTTGTAATACAGGATAAGCAAAGACACCCATAAACAATTGAATACCGAAGAAAATATATAAAAGGACAGCTGATTCCTTCATGAGCTTGCTAGCTTCTTCGGTCGATTTAACTTTGCTTATGTTGAGCACTGTGAGGTCCATACCAGATATGATAACAAAAAGTGTAAATGGAAAACATTAACAATCCTTTTTTCTGGTCCGCATACGTCGCACCCACCCCCATTCCCCCGCAGGGTCCCATACCCCCTTAGGTACCATTTAATGTATCGGCAGTGTTAAAACATTGAAGTTTGAGCATCATATTTCGTAACATCAATGATCGACATCTGCTCCGGTCTCTTTTTCTCGAGCTTCTCCGCCAGATCTATCGTCGGAATCCTGACCTTGGTATTTACAGTCCATCTGACAAATTCAGAAAGCCTGAGGCGGTGACGCTTCGCTGCCGCTTTCCACTTGGTTTTCTCAACTTTAAAGAGAGTAAGCCGCAAAGTTGTTTTTGCAGTTGGCATTGGACTGGGAATTGTATCAGCACAATTGAGGATTGTTTATAAAACGGAATTGTTAATATTATTTTTTCTTTTAACATGCAACATCTTAATAAAAACTGCACCCATTTTTGGCATACTCTTTATCGTAAGCCGACTCAATTGCATCCATTCTAATATTTTTCAAATTTTCCATAGCGGCTAGTGATTCTTTTGATAGTGAATCTTGTTCGGCAAGAATCCTTTGTCTTGCAGCTGGACTTAGGTGAGAGAGCTTGGATACTAGGTCTGCCCTAGACGCAAGGTTTTGCTCACGAAGATCAGTCTGTGCTTCCAAATAATTTTGCATTGTTTCATTTTTTGCAGCCTCCTCTTGATTACGTATTTCTGTGCATTTATCTTTCACCAAATTGCTTGAAGAATTGTAGAATACAGGTTTTTCTGGTATAGACTCAGTTGGTTGCATATACCATGGGGTTTTTAATTTTAGTGCATCGCTTGGCTCGTTCTTTGGTGCTGTGGTTATCGGTACTTTTTTTTGTACTGCAGCTTTATCAGGCTTTGGTGCAACAGCCGGTTCTTTCTTCTGTTTTAATTGTCGGTTTTCTTCCTCAAGTTTTTCTACTCGCTCTTTGAGATCATCTACTGCAGGATCTGTCTTAGTACTACAGGCTGTAAACACAAATAGAGCTGGCAGAATTGTTAGTAGTAATTTCATATGAGGAGCGAGAGTAATACCAAAGCCATTTAATCATAATTGGGTACGGGATTGATTCTACAATCATACCTATTCTTTATGGTCTGATTATAAGATCTACCAAACGAATCAGAGCGAGAGAACTTTCGCCAGGTGCTCTTTGGAAGTCCGCAATAATGATAATTGGTGCCATTGAGGTTAATAATCATGTATTGGTTGTCGGAGTCATACCATGCACCTCTAACAAAAGAGCTCCGGGGAGTATTTAGGTAATCGAAGCCTGCAACATCGACAGGATCCTCTCGGTATTTAATATTAACCAATTGCCTATTGGCAATTTTTTCGCGAGCTTCCTGAGAATCTGTTGCTGGAAGATCATCATGCAACTTGCTTTGCTCTGAAGCATCACATGCTGTCAGTGTAATCAATGCCAGTGCTAGAAAAAGTAGCCTCGCCATACTAATTATCGATATTGATTGTTCCATCTCTCCATTTCTGCAAGCTTGTCGTAATCAGAATCAGTAAGCAGCTTCCCCTCAGCATTGTTATGCCGCATTATTTCTACGGCTGTTTTCATAATTATTACTTCCTTCAATTGTTTATACAGTCTTTCACTTTCTGGCATCGTTTCCTTCATGATCTCTACATATTCAGCCGCTTGTCTTTTGGCCTCATAAAACTCGCTATCCGGTGTCGATGGATCGTACATTATCTTTGCAATCCGAGTGTTATCCACTGCAATCGCCTGATGCTGCAAACTTATTCTATTTATTTCAGCATTTAGTAACGTCTCCAGATCCTTAAAATCTAAATAAATTGCTAATAAGGCCTCGCGTTGCTCTTTGAGCTCTGCTGAATTATCCACTTTTACGGGAACAACTGCTTTTGGTGCGGGCTGGGTCGTTGGCTTGGGTGCCAGTTCTGCTTTTTGTTCATCCTCAATTACCTCCTTGAGCTCCTGATTTTCATCCTCGAGAACTTCAATTCGGTTTTTTAGCTCGTTGAGTTCGTCCAAAGACACATTGCCTTGTAGCGAGCAAGCTGTTAGAAAAATCAGCGTAAACAACATAAATGCAGAAATCTTCCCAGCTTTCATACGATACTTATACACCCTGATACTATGAAAGGCTATTATTTTTTGGAAAATAAACCCAACAAAGAGGTAGAATAAGCCCGTGACTAAGGCAATAAAATTCAAAGAGGGCAGCTTTGAGTATTTGGAAACAAAACTAAGAAAGGAAGCTAAGGGAACAGCCTACGGCAAAGCCTTTGAAAAGGTTATAAAGAAGCGTCTAATTGAAGCTAGAACTGAGTTTAAGCCACAATTCCAAAACGTTTGGTTGTGGGAAGAGTGGCCGAAGAACTGGGGAATTGATAAAGGAATTGACCTGATAGCTGAGGACAAACAGGGAAAGATCTGGGCAATTCAGGTTAAGAATTACAGCCCGGATTATGTGATCCCAAAAAGCGGAATAGATTCTTTTATTTCTGAATCCGAACGAAAGGTGATCGACAAGAGGATGCTCATAGCCACTACCGACAAAATCGGTCCAAACGCGAAGGAGTTATTTTCATCGCTATCAAAGAAGTGCGTTCTTGTAATGCGTGGCGATCTAAAGGCACAGAAGACTCCGTGGCCAACTAAGTTAAAAGAAAAAACGAAAAGGGAACCTAAAAAAAATCCCCGACCCGATCAGAAGAAGGCTATTGACGCAGTGCTGAAGGGTTTTAAAAAGCATAACAGGGGCAGACTCATTCGTGCATGTGGTACCGGTAAGACGCTTATATCTCTTTGGGTCAAGGAAAAGATGAAACCAAAAAGGACACTTGTTCTATTTCCTTCAATCTCGCTTGTTGCACAAACGGTCGAGTCCTGGAACAAAGAGCGAAGAGATGATTATGAATATCTGATCATCTGCTCGGATGAAACAACAGATAGCGGCGAATCTGAATCGGCCTCTTCATATGGCATCGATGTAACTACGGATGCTCAGGAGATTCATGGATTCCTCAAAAGAAAGACAAGCAAGCCAACTATCGTGTTTTGTACATACCAGAGCTCCAAGCTACTAAAAGAAGCTCAGGAGGGTTGTCCCGACTTTGATTTAATTATTTTTGACGAAGCGCATAGGTGTACAGGATATATGGGCAGGCAATTCACTTTTGCACTGGATGACAAAAATATTCGTGGCAAGAAGCGGCTCTTCATGACGGCAACCGAGAGGTACATTAAGCAGGTTATTAAGGACAAAGCGGGCGAAGTGGACTTTGAAATAGCATCAATGGATGACGAGGGGCTTTACGGACCTGTTTTTAGTGAGCTTTCTTTTGGGCAGGCCATTAAGCAGAATTTACTTAACAACTATCAGGTGGCCATTGTTGTTGTGTCTGAAGAGGAAGCCAAGGAGATGGTTGAAAAAGGCAAACTAATTAAGACTAGAAGCGGAATCCTTTCTGATGCGCGCACTATGGCAACACAGATGGCTATAGCAAAGGCGATGAAGAAATATGACATAACGAAGATGATAACCTTCCATTCGTCTGTTAAGAAGGCAAAGGACTTCATTGATGAGAATAAGGAAGACTCTCTGCCTAGTACTATTAAGCTAATGAAGAGAAAACCGGCAAAGGACCTTTGGTTCAATCATATTTCCGGAAAAACTCCCGCATCGCAGAGGAAGACCTTATTAGAGGATTTCAAAGCGCTACCAAAAACAACACGTGCGCTTCTTACAAACTGTGCTTGCCTTAAGGAAGGAGTGGATATACCTGCCTTGGATGGAATTGCTTTTGTTGATCCCAAGAGCTCAATAATAGACATTGTGCAGGCTGTGGGGCGGGCTATTAGGAAAACCCCCGACAACAAGGCTGGAACCATTCTAGTACCTGTTTTTATAAATCCTGATGATGAGGAGGAGGCATTGGATAGTTCTGCATTTAAGATTGTGGGATATGTTTTGAAAGCTCTTCAGCAGCACGACGAGTCGCTTAAAGAAGAGCTGGAGGGATATAGAATGGAAGTTGGTAAACGTAGGGCAAGCGGAAAGGTGAGAATGCCGTCGCAAGTAAAAGTCGACATTCACACAGTTTTACCAAGAGAGTTTGAACAGAATCTTCTTGTTAAGATTATTAAAGTTGGGGCTAAAAAGGCTGATCTAAAAATAGATTTAATCCTAGAATGGATGGATTCGTATAAAAAGAAACATGGAGACTGGCCACATGCAAAACTGTTTGAAAGTATAGATGAGTCTCCAGAAGATACTTGGCCCATTGTTGATGGCGCATTGAATTTAGGTTCTAGAGGATTACCAAAGAATTCTTCGTTGGCAAAGTTATTAAAAGAACATAGAGGAGTAAGACATATTAAAGAATTACCTGATTTATCTGTTGAGCAAATATTAAAATGGGCAGATGATTATAAGAAAAAAAATGCAGAGTACCCCAATACAAGATCTGGAAAAATTGAAGGAACAGAAGAAACTTGGACAGGTATTAACACAGCTCTAATAAGAGGTACAAGACAACTTCCAAAAGATATGTCTTTGGCAAAAGTCTTTGCTAAAAACAGGGGGCTAAGAGTTAAAAGGGCTTTGCCAATACTGACGTATGATCAAATAATTGAGTGGGCTAAAAATCATCATAAAAAGACAGGGAAATGGCCTACTGCTAAGTCAGGCAAGATAATTGATTGCCCTAACGAGAAATGGAGTGATGTCGATGGTGCTTTATTCCGAGGAAATAGGGGTTTACAAAAGACAACGTTAGCTAACTTGCTAGCAAGCAAGGGGTTAAAAGAACACAAGCATCAGCAAAAACCACTAACTGTAAATCAAGTTTTAGGATGGGCCGATGCTTACAAGAAAAAGTATGGGAAGTGGCCAAATACAAAAAGTGGAAAAATAAAAGAAATGCCCCAGTATACTTGGCTTAGTATTGATACATATCTTCAGAATGGCGTTAGGGGTTTACCAAGTGGCAGTTCACTTGCAAAGTTATTGAGCAAGGAAAGAGGATTGAGAAATAGCAGAAATCTACCAAGTTTATCTGAATCTAAAATCATTAAATGGGCTAAAGATTTTAATAAAACAAATGGAAAATGGCCAAATGAAAAAAGCGGTGAGATACCAAATAGTGGTGGTGAGACCTGGCGTACCATAAATAAAGCACTATATAGAGGATCCAGAGGATTTAATGGAGGATCGTCGTTAAATAAGCTTTTTACAAAACACCGCCTTAAATAACCACACTACACTTCCTTGCCTTACCCGAGTAAAGATAAATATCATTTACTCATGACAACTTCTAAAGCAAAAACAGGTCGTCCATCAGTTATAACACCCGCTACTATCGCAAAACTCACTGAGGCTCTGAAACTGGATTTAACCGTAGAAAAAGCCTGCGATTATGCCGGTATAAGCAAAGACACATATTACCGACACCTGAAGGATAAGGACTTTTCTGACGAAATGCGCATTGCACAAATGAATCTGGAAATCGAAGCCAAGAAGTCGATTACAAAAGGGATTAAAGAAGACAGTAACTTGGCTCTAAAAGTACTTGAAAGAAGATGTAAGAAGCAATATTCGCCCAGATTTGTGCATTCTGTGGACGGAGATCTTACAATTACCCAGATGATTATGGAATGCTCAAAAAACCGAGTAATCGCTGATTGGGATGATGCTGGTCTTAATGAAAAGGTGAAGAATAATACTCAGGAGGCAACCCAAAATTGGGATGACGAATGATATACCTTAGCCACCTCGCCTTAGACACAGATAATTATTGGCAGTTCGGATACCTCTCCTGCCCTTCTGCACGCCTTACCATCGTAATCATCTCGGCTCTATTTAGATTGCCACCGGGTCTTACATTACTTGATCCAGAGTCACCCCTTAGAATGCAATAATAACCAGCTGTTCGTATCGTTTCTGCAAACCAAGAACCCGGCTCAACGTCCGAAAAAGTAGGCCCCTTTCCAGTTACACCAGCGCCACCAAGGTTAAATGCTCTAAATATCAAAGTTGCAGCCTCTGCGCGGTTAATCTTTCTGTCCGGATACGCATAACAAGGATGTGTTCCCAAACAATCGCCATCACCCTTTGTGATACCCCTGACTGCTGCTTTTTCAAATGCGTCCTGTTGATATCCTGGCACATCATCAAAGCTAGGTTCTGTTATGTGTGTTATTTCGTTTAAGGCAATTCCCAAAGATTTAACAATCAACTCGATGAGTTCTCCCCGAGTTGCAGATTCAGATGGCCTGAATGGCTTATCTTCTTTGATTACACCCTGTCCAAGAAAATGCTTCAGGTTGTTGCTATACCATGCATTTTCCTCAGTGTCAGTTGGCAGCTCCCCACTCCAATTACTCTTTTGATTACCATTGTATGTAGACTGCGCATCCTCTCTTATTGGGAAACAATATGCACCTGTTGCATCTGCTTCGTAACCTTCGTCACAATCGCAATACATGCCATCTGCTGACAGCTTTGCATGAGGCATGCAATTGTCATCAGCTTCCTTAGTTTCAGTTTGTGCTTTCTTGGCCGGTTGAGCATATTTCTTTTCGACACAACGGGTACCAGATTCATCGAGTCCAAACCCTACAAGGCATATGCACATCACCCCTGGCTTCTCCGTCTTCTCGGTTGCAGTAGCACCTCTTGAATTCTTGGGGCATTTAACTGCTGGGGTCTTGTTGTCATAGTACTGTCTCATATAATCATCATTGCTCATTGAGGGCGATGAAGGCTGTTGAGATTGCTGTCTCTGTTGCGAATCGAGTTCTCTTTGTAGGCTCTCCATTTTTATGCGATGTTTCTCTGCCTCAAGCTCGCGCATTCTTTCTTCCATCTCTCTTTGCTCCTGTGCCTGTTGCTCCTCTCTTTGTATTCTTTCGAGTTCAAATTCAAGCATTTTATCGTTGTATTCTTTCTGTCTCTCTTCCTCAAGTGCACAATCTTCTACACATCTCATATGTAAGCCACTACCAATTCCCATACCCCTCCTGATCGCATCATCGAGACAATCACGCGCGCAGCTACCAGCGTCGGCATTTACAATTGATGGAGCCAATATCAGAGAGACAAAAAGCCAAGTAAACATCACTTGAGTTACACTCTTTTTCATAAAAAGAAGGGGGAAGATCAGTGCTGGATTATACACCCATGACATGGTAATCAAGCAAAATGCTTCTTAGGGCTTCAATTTTGAATCTGAAAAAATCATGTACTACGTTTCCTTTTTCATTATTTAGCACATAAGTAATGTAAGTACAGAGCCCCTACTTGGGGCTCTTTTTTATTTGAATTTGCCGCGAATATGCCATTTAAGACCTATTCAACTCCACTGGCCGCCACATGCATTCATGAGGGCTTTAGAGTTACAGGAATCGAGAGATCGGCCGACTCAGGACGTGTAACGTTCGTTTTTGAAGATTCTGAAGGGCTTCAAGAGGCCGTACAAGGTTTTTGGAGCGGGGATCTGGTATGCCCGGCACGATCGCTTCTTATGTCTTACAAAGAGGCTAAGGGGCTTGTTTTCGATTGCCATCAATGAATGCACAAGACAAAAGCGGCAACTTTAGACAATGCTGGAATCAGTTATATGGCTGCCAGCTTACCCCAGAGCAAGCCAAAGAATATGAGGAACGGCTAGCTCAACTAATCAAGTTTGTGATTGACCTTGGGCATAAGAAAAGAGCTCCCCCCTAAGTATGCAATGGGTCAAGCGGAGGAGCTTATTTTCTAATCATTTTAACATGTCAAATTCTATTACAAACAACGGCTCAAAACAATCAGATCAAAGCTATCAGGATTTCTATGATGCAATCATGCAATTAGCTGATAAGTGGGGGGCGCACCTACACGTCGACTCTGAGTTTCCATCTTGTAAGTGTCATGGCAAAGAAAGAGATTGATTTCCAGAGGCTGCGACAGATTCCCATCATGTATGTTGCGGACATTCTTAACTTGGATCTGATCCGAGTTGGTTTCAATACTTGGCAAATGAAAGATCCAAACAACCCCAAAGAACCTTCATCACTAACAGTATTCGAGAAGACAAATTCTTTCTACCGCTTCTCCGGAAAAGATTTTGGAGGCGTCACAGGCGGATCTCCAATTGATCTTGTTATGCATGTACGCGATTGCAACCTCATGGAAGCGGTAGATTTTCTTTTATCTTATTTCCCTCAATAAAATGAACCTAAAAATAGAATCATTGCCCGATAAAGAACGAGAATTACTTAAAACCAAAAAGTGCCTTACTGACGAGGTAATAGACCTTATAGGAATTGCCTATACTATTTTGGATAGCAAGGGGCACATCTGCATCCCCAATGCGAAGGCTAACGGCAAAACTACGGCTTGGAAACTGCGAGTTGCTTTATCAGAGAAAATTGGCGATCCAAAGAAGAAATGGCTTTTTAATCCCGGAAAACGGAACGGTGTTTTTGGACCAAGTTATTGGAAAGAAGAGAATCCTGATCGAGTGTGGCAAACCGAAGGCGAGCTTGATTGTTTAATTCTTATCCAGAACGGAATGTCTGCTCAAACAGTAACTACTGGTGCATCCACATCCATTGAACCATGCCTTGAGCATGTCCCGAATAATGCCGAGCTTGTGTTGTCATTCGACAATGACCAAGCGGGATGGAAAGCAATGGAGGCGGCAGTAAAACTAGTTTTGGATAAAAGACCTGACATTAAACTACGGATGATTCATTGGCCAATAGAATTTAAAAAGGGCGGAGATATGGCTGATTTTGCGTGTCAATGTAGGCAAGAGCAGGATGAATTGCCCGACCGACTATTAAAGTTGGTGGGCAACATACCAGAGGACCTACTTAATAAAGCAAGCGGGACACAAACTCCTATGGAATTCAGGGACCTTTCTAATTTGCCTCCCGCTTCACTTGCAGATGTGCTTGAACTTACCCGACAACTTGGGTTCGTTCATGATTACGTTGTTGAGATTACATTGGCAACATATATAAGCAAGCAACTTGTGAAAAAGAACCCGCTCTGGCTGCTTTTAGTCGGACCACCGAGCTCCAACAAGACTGAGCTTGTATCCTTGCTTCGTTATGCACCGGATACTATTGCAATAGATGTGATGACCAGCGCTCCGTTTATATCCGGAATGAAGGAAAGTGAGAATCCTCAAGATCTATTACCGCAACTGGATGGTTGTTGTTTTATTGTTAAGGATTACACCTCTTTCTTTGGCAGAAGCGAAGAAACTGTAAAGAAACTGCTGTCAGATCTGGTGTCGATTTATGACGGAGAGTTTTCCAAGCACAGTGGATCGCGGGGCACAATCCGTTACAAGGCTACATTTGCCCATGTGGGCTGCGTGACGCCTCAAGGCCTTAAGATGCGCCAAAACTACATGAATATGGTTGGTCCAAGGTTTCTTACTCTACGAATACCTGAGCTTACAAGTGAGGAGCGGGAAGAATGCTTAAGCAATGCTTGGAACGACAACTTCAAACAAATAAGTATTGAGGCTGCAAAGGCATCAATAAGCCTTGTTATTTCGATTTGCGAGCATATCAAAAAGCATGGCCTACAGCTTGAACCAGAAGAACCGGAGATTAAAAAACAGCTAAACAACATAGCCCAATTCATCGCTCGTACTCGTGGGATTGTAGACTCCACTACTAACAAGTTTGTCGACGACGAGGGGAAGGAGGTGGTTTATAGGGATGTTATTGGAGTTCAGATAGAAGAACCCTTTCGGGCTTTGCATCAGATAAGAACTCTTTGCCGATCGCTTGCAACTGTACGGGCTAAAACAGGTATAACACAAGTTGAAGTGGACACTATACGAAAAGTGGCACTATCGTCTATGCCTGTTCAGCGTGCTGAGGTATTGCGCCAGTTTAATTTTGCCGACCAATTGACAGGAAGAGATGTAGCTGAAGGAATCACGACCATGAGTACTAAGACAATTAAAAGATACTTGGAAGAGCTTTACCACCTTGGGATTCTTAACCGCGAGAAGGAAGACCAAGATATTGAGAATTCTCCGTGGGTATATTCGACCAAGGAGCAGTTTAAAACGATTATTAGAGACAACGAAGATGATCTGCTATAATGAGCCTGCTATCACATCATTGCTATTCGTTTGGTTTTGTATACCGCCCAGAGGGCGGCCCTGCACACAGCGAATAGCTGATGTGATAGCCAGGGCCGCCCTCTGGGTTTTTGTTTCTTTCCAACTCCAATTATGTCCTATCAAGAATCCCCAACCCGCCTAATTGCATACTGCAGACGTAGCCAAGAACGTGAGGATCGACAGGTGCTAAGTAATGACGCCCAAAAGCGCACCTTATTGGAATATGCCGAGAATCATAATATCGAAATAGTCGACATCTACGTTGAGAGCCAAAGCGCGTACAAGAAAGGACGTCCATTATTTAACAAGATGCTAAATAGGATAGAAGCCGGCGAGGTCGATTGCATACTTACCTACCACCTTACCCGCTTGGCAAGGAACAGCTTTGATGGTGGGCGCATCATTTACATGATGGATGATGATGTCATAAAGAAAATCATTACACCTGAGAGTGAATTTACAGGCCACTCTGACGATAAGTTCATGATGCAGATACACTTCGCTATGGCAAAGAAAAGTAGTGATGACAACAGCCAATTCGTAAAGCGAGATATTAAATCCAAATTGCTTAAAGGCGAGCTTCCAGGGACTGTCCCATTGGGCTTTCTAAATATTGATAGGGCAGGTCGCATTACTCCAGCCCAATACTCACCACAAAAGCAGCAAATACTGGAACAGCTGGAAAGGCCATTGAAACGGGAGGAGATTGACCCAATAGATGGGAAGTTGTTGAGAATGTTATTCGAAGAGGCATCTAAGGGGGTGTATACGTTAGCCGGGCTCCAAAATTATGCTCAGGGGATCGGCCTAGAAACTCGCAATGGTAAAAAGAAATTAAGCAAGTGTGTTCTTACAAATTTGCTCTCCAACCCCTACTTTTATGGAGCTATACGTTACCAGGGAAAAATATACAATGAAAACATTCAACATGACCCTTTAATTTCCAGAGAGCTGTTTGACCGGGTACAGCATGCACTTGCAAGGAAATCTAAGGGAAGACATCGCAGACATCAGTTTTCTTACAGTGGTCTTATGCGATGCGGTGAATGTGGTTGTGCAATTACTGCAGAGTGGCAGAAAGGGCACGTGTACTACCACTGCACTTACAAAAAAGGTTCATGTGATCAGCGCAAGTGGATACGCGAGGAACAATTACAGGAGCAACTGCTTTGTATACTTACAGACTTGTCCATTCCAGAAGCATTTATTAAGCCAGCCTGTGATAAAGTCCGTGAGCTCCATAAGTCGGAAGCTAAATCTTCTGAGTCAGTAAGAAGGAAACTGCAGTCTCAGTACAATGCCTGCAAACAGAAGCTAGATGGCCTACTACAGCTTAAAATATCACCCAATAATGTCAGTGGAGAACTCTTATCAGATGAAGAATACCTTGCACAAAAGCGTGCGCTGAACGAGGATTTAGAATCAATTCAGAGCAAGCTCGGCGCTATTCATGGAGATGGCACCCAATGGATTGATGACTGCCAGTCGTTTGTGGAAGCATTAATTAACCTACCGGATAATCTTGCTATGGCTTCATGTGAGGAGAAGAGAGGGGTTATTTTACTTGTTTGTTCGAACCTAGTGCTAAAAGACTGCAAAGTGACCGCTGAGTATCAAGAACCTTTCGCAACTATCGCAAAGTTCCCGCTTGCGGGAGCAAATCAAAAGGCAAGGTTAGAATCATCTGATTGTAATGATACGGTTTCTAAAACATTAGAGAAGCGGCCATTAGACCCAAATCTCTGTATTGAGTGGCAGGCGCGGAAGGATTTGAACCTTCGACCCCTGGTTTTGGAGACCAGTGCTCTAGCCAACTGAGCTACGCGCCTTAGGTGTACTAATATTACTTATCAAATCTCGAAAGGGAAATGATATTCTTATGCTGATTGATAAAAACCCAAAAATAAGGTAAAATGGCTAGAAATAAACAAAAATAAATATGGGTGGAAAACCGGATCAGCTTGGGCAAAACGAAAATAACGATAGCGTCGACGAAGGAGTCGACGAAGGTTTTGAAAGCGGTACAGTGGAGTTTAAAGGAACAACTTTGGCGGAATTGCAGGAGTTTACCGGACTGAAGGCAGATGAAGCTGAAAAGGATGCGGGAGGCAATGGCAATAAATTAGCGAAGGTAGAAAAAGCAAAGGCTGAATTGGGAGAGGATGAATCAGTTGAAGAAATGGGAGCGAGTGATAATGAGGCAATGGAAGAAGTGGAAGAAAAAAGAGATGAGAAAGAAATGGGACCGGAGAAAGAACAAGAAGGACAGGAAGAGTCGCAGGAGAGTGTTAAGAATTGGGAGGAAGAATTCGAAAAAATGGTTAAAGGAGAAAATATTATTGAAAGTGCGGAATCCAGATTAGGTGGAGATGCAAAAGAGCTTTGCGAGCATGCAACAGATCAGTTGGCCGGTGGAGAAAGAGAATTAGTTGGAAAGAATTTTTACGAATGGATAAAACATTTAACTCCAATAAAGAAGCAGTTCGTTAACGACATCAGAGGCAGGCTAAATTCCGGCGCGTCTGTGGAGCAGGCCCAAGATGAATCCAGAGAAGCAGCGCAACAAAGAGTTGCAAAAATCGAGCGTGGAGCTGCAGGTTCTATGGCGAACTCTGTTACCAGTTTCATGCGCAAGTTGAATGCTACACCGGTGCATATGTCTCAAGTTGGAGAGCTATGGGAAGAAAATAGAGAAAATGCACAGTCTCAATTCGATCAGAGCATGTCGCAAGAAACTACAGCAGCTGAAGACAAATGGTTTGATTTGATGTATGACAAGTATCAGGCAGAAGCCGAGAATGGAAGAACGATGCGCACTGTGGATGCCACGGGGCAACCAGAAGCATCTGAGGCTATAGATTGGGTAGCAAAGGGCGTTGAAGATCCGAAAGTTTTTGAGCAGGAGTTACAGCAACTATTGAAAGATATCAAAACTGAATCGCAGGGAACCGAAACAGGAAGAGGTATTATGTACGAACTAAATACACTGTTTGATCATTGTCCGGAAGACCAGAAGCAAAGTGTTATTAAACGCGTGTTGGAAATGAATTCGGATTGGGAAGATAAGGGATTGGAGATTAGATATGACGGTGCATCTTTTCGTTTTATGCGCCTTGATGCTTCGGCAGATGAAGAGGAAATGTTCCAGCTTCAAAAGCAATTAAATGAACAGGGCGTTGATTTAAGCGATTGGATAAACCGTGGTAAGGCTGTGAACTTGCTAAGGTATGCGACCGATAGCAAGGGGACCACTCGAGACAAGTTGAATGTTGAGTTTAAAGGCGAAGGAGGAAAGGATATAACCGATGTTGATTCGATGCTGGAGGCAGACGGAGCCAAAAAACTTGATATGGTTCTAAAGCCACAAGGCGAATTAACTGTTGATGAAGTAGTTCAGTGTATTAATGAAACCTCCGGTATGCCAGATGCATCTGCAAACGGAGGTGAGGTTAAGCTAAATGCAAAAATTTCCATTGCTCAGGGGAAGAAGTTATTTACTGCGATGCAGAGGAAGAGACTTATAAAGAGAAATAGTAAGGGGTAGTATTGACAATACTGGATATTATGATACTTTAGGTCTGAATCGATTGACCTTTCACTACTTTTTTGCGGAGGTACGGGACCGTGACATTTTTTATTCTGTTGCTGGGCATCGGTGGTGATTTTCTACTGGCGGGAATCGGATTCTTTTGCTGGAAGGCTTGCGGCGAGGAAAACGAAGAGCCGCCACAACAGCCTGCCACGCAAGCACCGTTTTCTGTCGCCAAGTGCATTGACGGATTGCAACGATGGGCTCGGAGCAGGAAGACAGGTCCGATGCTGTTCGCTGCCTACACATTCATGTTCGTAAGCCTTTGCATGTTTGTTGCGACGATCATCGTTGCGCTCAACCTGGCATCGGCGGCGATTTACCTCGAATAGGCCAAGGATTGGCCGATCGATCAACATTGGACGAGGACTGCTACCGCGGTCGTCGTCCTCATTTAAATGTGCAAATGATTGCTTAAATAGGCCAAAAGACGTAATATTTCGCGTCCCAGAGGTCTTTCTCTAGATTTCTGCGGTCATTGACAGCACAGATAGGCGGATCCGGTGCTTGGCGCGCCGGGTCTATGAATATAACCTTTGTTTTTTGGACGTCTTTTTGGGGAGATAGAATCGTGAGTAGTGACTTGAAGCACACACTGGTCGCAGAGAATTGTGCCGAGTTCGATGTTGCAGACATGTTGAATGTGTGCGAGGCAACTCGCGTCGACAATGTTCGTTGCTCATCTCGGGACCGTGAAGGACATTTCTTGAAGATGCTTGGCTTGCTGAAAGAAGGAAATTTGGAAGGAGCTGGCAGGCAAGCGTGCGAGTTCCTGAAAGGGGCTCAGGAGGCCAGTGGCTCTGCTGCCGACGTGTCGGTGAAGAGTCCGAGTGTCGTGATCAAAACCGGCACGGGGTATCCGCAGCCAATGTCTTTCGCCATTGCATATCACGATCAATGGGCTGTCGAAGTGCGCGCAAATGGCATGCTGATGCTTACGGTCCTGTCGGCTCTGCAATTGTCATCGGGCAATCCGGTGAAGATGGTCAGGCTCGATGAGGAAAGGATGAAAATCATCGACGCCATCGGACGGGTTCGCGAGCAACTCATGGAGTAGAAATCAGTTACAACAACCACTTTTCAAACGGGGAGGACGAAGTCGTGTCAACCAACTACTCAGTGGCGTTTAGTTCGAAGTTGCACCTGCAGATCCTCATGGTGCTCAACTTGCACCGTGCGACGCGTGGCGACAACGAACAAGATTCGGGATTGGAATCAGATTCTTCGTTTCGGCGAATGCTTGCTCAGCTCGAGGTTGGAGACGTCGAGAAGGCAGCACACCATGCCAAAGAGATGGTCGCTTTGGCCAGTGAAGGAAGTCCTATTCCGAAAGTCACCCATGGTGAATCCGTGCAGATCGTGACCAATGCAGACAGCTTCAACCCGATTACGGTTACCATCGGTTGGGTTGCGCCGAACTGCATGGTCCAGATTGAAGCGACGAACATGTACTTCGTGCGCACGGTGCTGGATGTCGTTGGCCTCTATTCCGACAATGCCGATCAGCAGCAGGTGTGGCTGAACGGCGAACAGATGGTTTTGCCGATTGCCGTTCGCAAGGCGGCGGAGAAGATCTGAAGCCTATCGTTGTCAACAGAAGAGTCCGGTGGAACCGGGCTCTTCGCCACGTCTGTCTGAACCTTGATTTGCTTGATTTCAGGATTAGCTTGATTACTGAGAATTGATTTTCTTAATTCCCTCGTTAGCTTCAACTGAAAACTTATTCCACTCAAGAGCTTTTTTAAACTGCTCACGAGCTTTATCAGTTTGTCCTTTGTTTAGATAAAGGTTTCCGAGCTTTGCTCTTGCAATTACATAAGAGTCATCAAGTTCGATCGCTTTTTCGTAAAATGAAATAGCTTCGTCAGTTCTATTTGTCTGTTCAAACAGTGAGCCGAGTGAGAAGTAAGGTTCAGGATTATTTGGATCCATATTGATTGCAGAACGGAATCTTTCCTCCGCGTCAGCTACTTGTCCCGTTGCCGCATAAACGAATCCCGCGTTCATATGCAGAAGCGAGTGGTCCATATGTTTCACGCCTTCAGTTATAACTTCAAAGGCTTCTTCCAACTTGTTCTGATGCCTTAGGATTGTTGCAAGACCAACGCGAGCACCAACCGACTCGGGATAAATATCAAGAGTTCGCCTGAAGACTCCGTCAGGTGTTTTCCAAGTACTGGTTTGATTTATTGAAAGGGCTATTAGAACAATAATTATTATTGATACTGCGATTGGTCGAATGCTTTTGTAAATATAAACAAGAACAATCAGAAGTCCGACCATTGGCAAATACGCATAACGGTCAACGGCAAAGAAGACGAGGCCGGCTTTTCCAATGTTCAGGAATGTTGGAGCTAAGCATATTAAGTACCATCCGATTCCAAATGTAATCCATGGATGCCTTTTTATAACTTTAACCGCGACAGCGATCAGTAATATAGCGAATATAACGCTTGGGAGAATTCGCATGTCAGTCAGGCTTATATCTCCCTGAAGCGGATAGATAATCGTCAGATCAGTCGGGATTAGGAATTTGTATATATAAAAGATCGTGCTTTTGCATGCGACTAGAATCTTGTCAGCGAAAGTTACAGATGCGATGACGCGGGCTTTACCGCCGAGAGCGACGACTATGAAGATTAGAGTTAGGATTAGATAAGGAGTGAGTGCAATCGGGTTCGGTTTTCGGGTACGGGCTTGGAATAGAATCCAGTGAAGAATAATAATTCCTAGAAGAGTTACTGCTATTACTTTAGAAAGTAATGCAAGAAGAAACATTGAAATGCTCAGAGCGTAAGCTTTTCGATTGCCTTTTATAAAGTCCAAATAAAAAGTCAGCGATGCGAAGAAGAAGAGTCCTGCGAGAAGATCCTTTCTGCCCGCGAGCCAGACAACAGCCTCAGCGTTCAATGGATGAACTGCAAATATCAGTCCTGCGAAGATTGATAGTTTCTTTTTGTCAGTTAGCTGAGTCAGGATTCGAGTAACGAGAAGTGCGTTGATGATGTGGATTAGAATATTAGTCAGGTGATAATTAAATGGAGCCAACTCGCCTATCAGATAATTGAATTGGAAGCTTAAGAATACTAGCGGGATATAAAGTTCCGGATCGTAAGTGCTAAAGAAGTGATATATGTTCTCCCAATTAATTGCCCTGATCGCGAGGTTTTCCACAATCAGAAAAGAATCATCAACAGGCGCAAAGCCGTGGAATAGGGAAGCTCCGAATGCTAGGAAGGTAAGGACGATGAAGAGGGGAATCTCCAGTTTGTTCATAAGGATATGATAGCTTATGGCTTAAGCTACACAAATTACCCCTTTTCTGCTATAATTTCTGTTATGGAAACAATAATTACCCGCACAAATACCTTAGTCAGAGAAGCCGCCCTTCAGGCATACGAGAAGCTGATGGATATTCTACCCGAGGCATTGCTCGCAATTTTGATAGTGCTGGCCGGTTGGATAATCGCTTCAATTTTCTATCGCCTATGCGTTCGAATTCTCGCTTTCTTTGCAGTCGATAAGCTGGTTGCAAAGACTCCGCTCGATAAGATGTTAAAGAGCATTGGAATCCACAAAAGCGCATCCGGAATACTCGGTCTTCTGGTTTTTTGGCTGACTATCTTGGTCACGTTAATCTTTGCGTCGGAAATTTTGAATCTTGAAAAAGTTTCGAATGCACTTGAAGTTGTAACGCGATATATACCTCAGGTCATCGCAGCTTTTCTAATTATTGTATTTGGAATGCTTCTTGCGAAATTCCTGCAAACTTTGGTGGTTCAGTCCATTTCCAAAACAGATCTTGGATACGAGAGATCAGTGGGGCGAGCGGTTCAGATGATTGTGCTGGTCTTTGTGTTCCTTGCCGCAGTTGAGCAGCTTGGAATGAATCTGTCTTTTATAACAACCAACGTGCTTATTTTCTTCGCAGCTGTCTTATTGATTTGCGGTCTTGCAATTGTTTTAAGCGCAAGGACAGTTTTGGAGAATGCTTTGCTTTGCCAGCATCTTAAAAGGAATATTGAAGTCGGAAGCAAAGTCTCCGTTGGCGATGTAAAAGGAAAGGTCAAAACATTCACGCTTGCCGGCGTGGTTATAGAAACTTCTGATGGCGAAACGGTCGTCCCGGCATCGCTATTCTTTACACAAACTTACACAATTACAGATTAATGGTTGATTCAGGTTCTGAAATCCGGCCAATTCTGGTCTCGATACCGCACGCCTCGAATAAAATTCCGGAGGAGGTAAAGGATTATATTCAGCTGAGTGAAGAAGATCTTCTGGGTTACACGGATCTATATACAGATCAGATATTTTCCATTGGAAATGTTTATACGGTTAAGTGCGATACTTCCCGCGTGATTGTCGATGTAAATCGCGCGCCGGATGATATTTCAACCGAGTACAAGCAAGCGGCGGAAGGAGTAACGGTTCATACGACTTGGGATGAAAAAAATGTTTATAAGGAAGAGCCTTCGCAGGAAGTTGTCGATGCATTAATCAAAAAGTATCACGATCCGTATCATGAAAAGATTGATGAAGTAATTCCTCATGCAAAGTTTTTGATAGACGGACATTCATTCCTGTCAGTTGGTCCAAGCTTAAAAAAAGACAGTGGAAAAGACCGTCCGGATATCAATATCGGAAACGGGAACTACACGTCATGCTCACGCGATAGAACAGTATTCTTCCGCGACTTCTTCAAAAACCGCGGATACTCAGTCGAAGTCAACTTCCCCTACTCAGGCAAATATATTCTGGGACACCACTGCCATAGGCGCAGGATTCCTCCATTCCTTGTCCCGGGCATCCAGATCGAAATAAACCAAGGGCTTTATATCAAAAACAACTCATTCGACCCGATTCCTGAAAGGGTTGATGAATTTCATGAGATATTTGAAAAGCTAGTTGACGAGTTTGTGGCTAAGTTTTGTCCAAACTAATTATTAGGTCAGGTAGGTCATGTACGTATTGTAAGTTAGGTAGGCAACGTACATGACATACCTTACTTACTTGACCTAAAACCTCAGTCTGCGCCAATAGCAATAATCCTGATAATCTGCTATAATTTCTTGATGCTTGAGATAAACATCCATATTCATAAGCCCCTTAGAGTACTTGCAATAATTGGCGGAACAGTTGGCTTATTCGTTGGACTTCAAGTAATGGTCAACTCAGGTAAATTATCTGTGGGAGGCCCATTCAATGCATCAGTTCAGCATGCTGAATCAACTATACAACGCGAGCGTCAAGAAATTGCAGTTTTGGAAAGAAGGGAAGAGATTCTTAGATATCAGTTAGATGTTCTTGAAAATGAAAAAGCAACATACGGTCAAGACTGGTCAGAAGCACAGCAAAGAGAATGGCAAGATGCTAGGACCAAGCTTCTAAATCTATTAGAGGATCGAAGAGTTTCCGAAGAGTATATAAGAACTGCATTATTTGAAATTAAGGCAGCTGAGATCCGAGCTCTTGCTGCAAGTGGAGATCCAAGTGTTCCGCTCAGACTCAGTTGGCCTTTGGAGCCTTCGGAAGGAATCTCAGCCCTCTTCCATGACGAAGAGTATAAGAAGAGATTTGGATTGGTACATGAAGCAGTTGATATTCCTGTTCTCCAAAATTCAGAGGTGCGATCAGCGGCCGAAGGAATAGTTGAAGTTTTATATGAGGGAGATAGCGGTTACCAGTACATCATCATCTCACATCCCGGTGGAGCAACTCTTTATGGTCACGTGAGTGAGTTCTTGGTACAACAAGGTCAAGTTGTACATCGTGGTGACACCATTGCGCTCAGTGGAGGACGTCCGGGCTCAAGAGGTGCAGGCCCGCTTTCAACCGGTCCGCATCTGCATTTAGAAGTTATAAGAGGAGGGGTGCATGTTGATCCATTGAAGTTTCTTCCGGAATATTAAATGCGAAGCTCGAAATACGAAACAAATCCGAAATAAGAAATTCTAAAATCCGAAACTGTTTGTTAGTTCGAATTTCGTGCTTGTTTCGGATTTCGTATTTGGAATTTGCTAGCTAATAAAGACTAGCTTTATTTTAATTGTTCCATAGCGAATCTATCAGTCATTCCTGCGACGAAGTCTTTTACTGCTTCTTCTAAACTGGAGTCAGTTTTCTTTTGAATAGCCAGAACCTTGTTAGAAGGCTTCGACTTTAGCCCATTACAAAGCGAAGTAATTAGCTTCTTGCCCTCTTCGCTCTTGGTTCTTACCTGTGGGCAGAAGTACATACGTTCAGATAAGAACCTCCTAAGCTCATCTAAGTCTTCACGTATCGATACAGTCAAATGTACTAGAGGGGTAACAGCTTTGTCTACATCTTCAACTGTGTTAATACGCTGTGACGCAAGTTCCTCAGAAGTTGCTTTATACAGGTCCATTACACAAATGTTAATAATAGATCCGCGCAATGAGGTGCCACGCTCGACAGTAAGGTCATGAGCATTCTTAGCTAATGGCACTGCAAGTATCTCTTCAAGAGTAAAGAGTCCGGCTCGCATCCCGTCCTCACAGTCGTGTCCAGTGTATGCAATTTCGTCAGCCAGGTTCACAACTTGTGCTTCCAGTGTGGGCGACTTAGACACAATTGCCCGAGGAAGGTCATGCGGAGTTGTATGCTTAAGTAGGCCTTCCAATATTTCCTGATTAAGGTTTAGCCCTTGGGCAAGCGAAGAATGCGACTCAAGTAACGTAACAATTCTATGCGATTGCTCATTATGCTCAAATCTTCCTCCGAAACTTTTCATCCAATCATCCAAAGCATCTTCGCCAGCGTGGCCAAATGGTGGGTGACCAAGATCATGAGCGATTGCTATGCATTCAGTAAGATCTTCATTGAGACTCAGAGTCCGTGCTATGTCACGGCTTATCTGAACAACTTCCATTGTATGTGTCAGCCTCGTCCTTACATGATCTCCATGCCCTGCAACGAAAACCTGAGTTTTCCCCTTCAGCCTACGAAAAGCTCTGGTATGAATCAGTCGATCGCGATCGCGCTGAAAAGGAAAGCGAGTTTCATCGTCGGGCTCATCCGCAGTTCTACCAAGTAGTCCTTGATGCGGAATGGCATATGAGGTCAGGAGAGAATTTGCTGCCTGGAGACGTTTTTGAAGGTCTAACAAAGTTAAAAGTTAAGAGTGAAAAGTGAAAAGTTAATTCTAGTCTTTTTGAGATTTTTACAATAGCACTTTTCACTTTTAACTATTCACTTTTAACTATATCCAAGTTTCAAAAATCAGATATTTAATAATCTGTGCTATCATCATCTCGTCTCAGCGACTCGTCAGGGCAGTATACGTTTATCCTCAACGCGCATTACGGGAGGCTAACTCTCCGAGGACCGTGGTCCGAGGATGCGGCCACCCACCTGGAAACAACCAGGAGTAAAGCGTCCCTGCTCAACGGTCGTTTGGACTATTTCAAATAACAACTGAGCACATTAGTGTGTCCGTTTTTAACAGCCTCCTTATCTCCTCCGCGATACGCCCAGTACTTATCCGGATTGCAACTGGTGCATGCAGTTATTCTTTCAATACGATCCTCGGATACTCCAAGTTCAGATAACTGCTCATCAGCTGCCCCCATCAAATCAACTGAGTTTGCCTCGTCAACAAACTTAGAGTCTACATTAGGCAATTCATTCTTAGGATCAGAAAAGATTGCACACTTCTGACACAGGGAAGGTCCGATGCACACGTAAGAACTTGCGGGATTCATTATCTTGAAAAACTCAGGTATTGCACCAGCAACAAGGCCACGCCAGCCTACGTGAACTAATCCAACTATGTTCGATTCAGGATCGTAAGCAATTAACGGCTGACAATCGGCCATGCGTATGCTCAGGGTCAGATTCTTCTTATCAGTTACAAGACCATCAGCTTGCTCAGTTCGCGAGGTAGGGGAATTAACTTTAATTGTTTTGTTGCCATGAACTTGCCACAAACTTGCGACATTATCTCCAATCTGGTCATCGCTTGTAATGTTGTCTTCCTTGGTAAAAAGAGTAACCGATAACTTGTCCTTAAATGGAATCAGAATTGAAAATGGATCTTCGATCATGACATCTCTTTAATTAATTCGGGAATTTCTTTAACTACGTCCTTAGCTCTATACGCATATCCATCATCCTCCTCAAGCTCTTCACCGGCCTTCTTAATAATTTTAGTTGCAAGTACGCTTGCATCAAATGGCTCCATCTTTTGTGCGATCAGTCCTGCGATAAGTCCTGCAAGTATGTCCCCTGTTCCTCCAACTGTCAGCCCCGCGTTTCCTCCCTTAATAACTTCTGACTTGCCGTCAGGTCCGACAACTCGATCCTCCGGTCCCTTAAGAACAATCACAGCGCCTGAATCTTTTGCGGCTTTCTCCAATTCTTTTTCTTTAACTTCCATTCTCTCCAGTTCGCCCAAATGAGGAGTGAGGACTGCAGTTTTACCTTTTACAGCCTTAAGAGTTTCTGGTTGCAATGCAGCAGCATCCAGCACAAGTGTGCAACTTGCACCTTCGATAATTTCAATCAAAGCTTTTTTACTGTCTTCATTACCGCGATCAATACCGGGCCCAAGGGCGGCAGAGTCCATTGTTGCGAGTAATGCCAAAACAATCTCAACGTCATGCGGTTGAAGGTCATCCATTTGGAATGGATAAACCTGAAAATTCAGAGATGTATCTTTTGCAACATTCTCATGCCAGTCGGGGAGAGACAGATAAACCAAGTCAGCTCCACTTCGTTCAGCTGCAAGAGCGCATAGCAATGGAGCACCATGCATGTGGCGGGATCCGCCGATTATGGCAACTTTACCGTTTTCGCCTTTATGGGAGTCAGGTGAGCGTTTCATAGGAGGAAATGATAGGGCAAAATAAATAATTAATAATGAAGAATTAGTAATTGTCCAATCATAAACTTACAACTTCCTCAATCTTGTCTCTAAACCTCTCCGCTCTGTAATTCTCGGCTCTTTTTCCGATTACTTCAGAATCAAAATTCATTCCTTCAAATCGATCAATAGCCTCCTTCAAAGATTCAACTGATTGTTCATTAAAGAATATTCCCGAAACATTTTCCTCAACAGTATCCAAGGCCCCACCTTTCTTAAATGCAATTACGGGAGTTCCCTGCGACTGCGCTTCAAGTGGTGCAATGCCCGCATCTTCTTCCTGTGGATAAAGAAGCGCTTTTGAATTCGCGAAAATTTCGGGCAACTTTTCATCAGGAACGTAACCCAGGAATTCAACAGTTGGCCCTGCCAAGTTCTTCAGTCTGGATTCGTCCGGACCTTTGCCTGCTATCTTAATTGGGAGTTGATATTTGTTTGCACATTCAATTAGCAAGTCAAAACGTTTGTAGGGGACGAGGCGGCCGAGGGCAAGATATGGGGGATCGGGGATCGGGGATCGGGGATCGGGGATTTTAGTATTACTGTATCCCGGTTCCCGGTTCCCGGTTCCCGGTTCCCTTAAGTTGGAATTATCAAAAAACCTATCTGACACCGGAGGCAAGATGACAGTTGCATCGCGGTTGTAAATTTTCTTGATACGGTTAGCAACTGTAGATGAGTTAGCAATAAATAAATCGACTCTCTTTGCAGTTGTCATATCCCACCTTCTAATTTCATTTAATTTTCTTCCGATTCTTTTCCAAAAGAACTTTGGAATATTCGAATCTTCCAAATACTTTTTTTCCATTTCCCATGCATACCTCATTGGAGTGTGGCAGTAACAAATGTGTTTTGCATTGCTTGGAGGAATAATCCCCTTTCCGATTGCGTGTGAAGAACTGAGGATCACGTCATACTCATCAAGATCAATCCTCTCCATCTCGCGCGGCATAAGAGGAAGGAGGCATCTGTGATGTTTGCCGAGGAGCTTGTACCATTTCTGCAAACGACCGGTTCTTATGTCAGCTCCATTCAATGGACCTAAGTTTCCATGATTTGCAACTGTGGTGAATATTGGGGCATCAGGCCAAAGCTTGTGAAACTCAGCAATTACATGCTCAGCGCCTGCGTATAGCGGTAACCAATCTGCAACAATGGCTAGTTTCATTAGTTAGAGTGTACTATTACTACTCACTACCCACTACTCACTTACTCAAGATCTTGAAATAGTGTGTAGTGAGTAGTGGGTAGCAGGCAGATTGGCTATGATAGCTGCATGCTCAAGCCTCCTCGAAGATTGCCAAAGCGCTACAACCGGCCCGTTACTCCAATGACAAAGCGTTTGGTGAAGAAGCATAAAAAGAGGCATAAAAAGAACAGATGGAAAGATTTCATGCACAAATTTGAGCGCAGAGGCCAAAGGGCCATTAAGTCCTGGTGGCGATCTTGCATGTGGTGGATATTGATCGCCTTGTTCGGTCTTCTGCTTCTTGGATTTGGATTATTAGTATTTTCACCATTGATTCAAGTAAGAGAAGTGAAAGTTGTGCGCTTCGATTCGAGATTGGATATTGAAGAAGTCCAGAAAATTTTGGCACCTTATTTTGGGAAACATCTTTTCTTTTTGCCTACTCATGAAGTTGAAAACACTCTAAATGATGCCATTAAAGATTTGAAAGAAATAAAGATTGCAAAACGTTATCCATCTGAATTAAGTGTATATATAAAATTAGATCCTCTAATAGCTCGCTTAAGAATTATAGATCCTGATCAAGAATTTGATTTAACTTCAACAGGAGCGACGGTTGATTACTTAACCGACGAAGGAGTGTATGTAATTGTTCCGTTGCCTGAAGATTCAAAATCATTGCCTGCTATTGGTATTGTGGATTGGGGAGTTCGTCCCATCGAAGGAGATGTGCTTGTTAGACCAAAATTACTTGAAAGAATGTCGGAAACCGAAAAGGCATTGTCGGAACAATTCGGTCATTCGATTTTGGGCAGGACAGTCTATATACGTGGACAGGAATATCATTTGCATCTAGATAAGGGGATCGACATTTGGTTCGACATGGTGTCGCCTTTGGACGAGCAATTGCTACGCTATCGAACATTCTTGAAAGGTGTCAATGTAGAAGAAGTTAAGGAATATATAGATCTGAGGGTGTCTGATAGGGTGGTTTATAAATAAAGGAGGCAGAAGAATCAGAAGAAGCAGAAGAATCAGAGGATGCCACCTGTTTACACTCTTCTGATTCCTCTGATTCTTTACCTTTGTAAATTAAATTCTTGACTAGTGTGTTATTAGTTGCACTAAAACTCATAATAATCACTTCAACAACTTGCCCACACCTCCTATCCTATGGCGGATGTATCGCTCAATTATCGCAGCGCTTTTGTTTGGGCTTGTTCCGGTTTCTTTGCCGCCTATGGATGAGGTGACTCCTGCGATAGATAGCTTAGCTATCTCGCCTCCGTCTAGTCCTTTGGAAATTGATAGCAAACTTTCTGCTTCAGGCGTTTTGATATTGGATGCAAAGAGCGGGCAGAAGTTATATGGAAAACAAATTGATGTGCGTCGACCCATGGCAAGTCTAACAAAACTAATGACAGCAATTATAATTTTGGAAAATCACGAACTGGATGAACTTGTAACCATTCCTTACAAAGCTGCTCGAATAGAAGGTAACAGCGCGTATCTTCCAGTCGGAGAAGATTTTACGGTGAAGGATATGTTGTCTGCAGTGTTAATTCATTCTGCAAATGATGCAGCATATACGTTGGCGGTTTTTCATAGCGGAACCGTGGAGGAATTCGCTCAGGAAATGAATGCGCGTGCGCAGGCTTTGGGACTAAAAGACACGAGATTCAAAAACTCAATCGGACTGGATAGTTTCGAGCAATGGACAACTCCTCAAGACATGGCTTGGCTTTCTGCCTTTGCAATGAGTTATGAGGAATTGATTTCGAGGTTGTCCAAGCGGGGTACGCGGATAAAAAGCGTCCAAGGCACTTACATTGATCTTGTCCACACACATGCACTCATGCATGCGAGTTCTTCAAATGGGGATCTCTCCAAAGATGATGCTAGGATAGCGGCGGGCAAAACCGGAACCACGGATGCTGCGAAAGAGTGTCTTATGTCTTTGGTTGAACATAACGACAGATCATTTCTTGTGGTTCTTATGTATTCTTCGCAGAGATATATAGATATGCGAAAGATAATGGATATTATTGAATTAAAGTACAAAACAAAGGATTCAAACTTTGAATCTGATGTATCATAAATATGATTTCTTACTCACCTACTGCCCGCTGGCTTTCTGTTCGTGTACGATTGATTTGCGTTCTTGTTTTTGCGTTGGGTTCACTTCTTCCTCCATACGTACCAAAGGCCGCCCTTGCTCCACAGGAGGTTTCGATTGCAACGTCGCAATTTCTTTTGGTTGAAGAAGGATTTCTAATGAAGTCAGGATCGATTTCTCAGCAAGGTTCCAGACGCGCATACGCAGAGGGAATCTTTCATACGGTTAAAGAAGGAGATAGCGTAGAGAAATTAGCAGATCGTTATGGAATAGCGGCCAACACAGTTCGTTGGGCAAATGATTTGGAGGGTTCGGGCGTGATGCAACCCGGAGATGAACTTCTCATACTTCCGGTTGATGGCGTGCTTCACACAGTCAGCAGAGGACAAACTCTTATAGGAATTTCTGAGCTTTATGGGATTGAGCAAGCAGAGATCGTTGCACAAAATAAAATCAAAGGAGGATTTATTCTTGCGGGTCAGGAACTGATAATTCCCGGTGCAACTCCAATTGTTGGCAAGCCTGTGCTAGTTGCCACAGCAGATCCACCGCCTGTTCCGGATGAGCCCGCACCCGTGCCCACTCCTGCACCCACACCTTCAGATCAGCCTCCGGAAAAACTTCCAATCAAACCTTCAAAACCAACGCGTGACGAGGCTCCAAAAAAATATACTCCAACTCCAACGTCAGGAGTTTTGCAAAAACCGTGTTCAGATGTATGTTTCATTACTCAATACTATCGTGCAGGACACTATGCTCTTGATATGCAGGAGAAAGGAGCAGGCCCCATCTATGCGGCTGAAGCAGGTACGGTAATCAGAGCCGGCTATGGATGGAATGGAGGATTTGGAAATGTGATTGAGGTCGATCATGGTAATGATCTGATCACTCTCTATGCGCACAACAAGGAGCTTTATGTAAAGAAAGGGGACATTGTTAAGCGTGGACAAATGATTGCATGGATGGGGCGCACAGGACTCGTTTATGGCGCAACGGGGATTCACCTTCACTTTGAGGTCAGATTACGGGGTATCAAGAAAAATCCGCTTCTATATATTCAGTAACAATTTGTTGCCAATAAGCCAATTTTTAAGTAAATTTCTCCTGTTCTAATGGGGCTGTAGTTCAGTTGGTTAGAACGTCCGCCTGTCACGCGGAAGGTCGCGAGTTCGAGTCTCGTCAGCCCCGCCATACGCACCGATACATCGATCATGACGCCTGTTCAAAGTCTCAAAAGCTTCATTCAGGCTAAAAGAAGTCACTTCCTTGTCTGTTATCTGCACGTCTAAGAATACCATTTGTGCGATACGTCTCTTCTCTTCAAGGTTTCCCTTTTTGAAGTACGAAGATGCCTTTTTGGTTAGTTCTAAGAACTCATAAACTTCATCCAATCGTTTTACTTCAATTTTTTGAATACGCTCCTCTTCCTCTGCAATATCTGAAAGCTCTTTTTCGATCTTGTCTTTCTCTTCCTCATATTCATCTTTGCCAAAGGTGCCTTCAATAACAAGCTGTCTTACTTTACCAAGGCGATCATTGACCTTCTCTTTTCTGGCTATTATTGATTTCAAGTTTGTATCTCTCTCTTCGGTTACAAATGCCTCCAGTTTCTTCATAGACTTGCGAGTTGCTTCAAGTTCCTTATCTGTAAACATCAACTTATCCAAAATATTATTGATTGCTTCGTCTATCACCCCTTCCCTAGTTGTTGATTGGGTACACCCCTTTTGATGGCATCCATAGTAAATACGTCCTTTCTTTTCATAAGGCGAAAGCATCTGTCCACATGAGCACCGAAGTAAGCCTCTGTATGCAAATGGTTTGCGCGAAACGAATGAAGTATTCTTTGAGTGAAGGAGTTTTTCTACACGATAAAAAAGGTCTTTTGAAATGATTGGTTCATGTCCGCCTTCGTATTCTTCCCCTTTCATTAACACTTTTCCGCAATAGAAAGGGTTCGAGAGGATTCTGTGCAATGAGCCCTTTACAAGTTGTTTGCCATACTTCTGACCTCGCTTAGTACGCAATCCACGCTTTCTCATTTCTGCTGTAAGAGAATCCAATGAATAGTCTCCTGTGGCGTATAGCTCAAATGCTTGGCGTACAAGAGGTGCGTAAACAGGATCAGGAGTTTTGATACCCTTGCCTTTGTCGAGATAACCAACTGGTGCTTCACCTGGGTATCTACCCTGCTCAAGCGATTCCTTGAATCCTTTCTTAACTTCCTTGCCAAGCTTTTCTACATACCATTTGGCAAAGACAACATTAATCCCAAGCATCATGTTGCCTTCTGGAGTATTAGGATAAGAACCATCAACAAAATGAAACTCAGTACCACTTGTTCTTAGAGTATCTATAAGAGCGTAATCTCCAATGGAGCGAAGTAAGCGATCAACATTGTGCACAATAACACCTTCATATTTGCCTTGTTCTAGATCCTCAAGCATTGCCAAAAATTTAGGTCGTTTACCAGCCATTCTTGCACTGTGTTCTTCTGTAACTATTTTCCCAATAGTAAGTGAGTGTTGCTTAGCATATTTTTTACATAGCTTATCTTGAGCACTTATGGAGTACTGTTGATGCTTTTCATCTTTAGTTGAACGCCTGAGGTAAGCAACGTATTTAGGCATCAGATAGTTTTTCTTGAATTAAGATACATGCATTATCAATACTTTTTAAAAGTTTATCTTTACACTTCGGCATCTCACTCGCTCTAGACCTTATGTGATCTAATCTTGTATTAAGGTCTTTTGCATCCGATTTTAACTTTTTAACGCTAGTATAATCATGCGCTCGTTCCAAAAACTTTTGTATTTTCTCGATTTCTAATGAGTCAACAATGATAGGCTTGCCTCCTGGAATAGGGAACCAGTCTGGACTAGAAACTTTAAACATATCAGATTTTTCAACCTCTCGTTTTGCAAGATCAAACAAAGCAAATTTACCAATTTTATTTTTTGAACAGTATCTCATATATGGTTCTAGGGCACTCTTGTGGTACAAAGGTTTTGGTAATTTTCCATCTTCTGAATATCCATCTTCGTAAAAGCGAAATGTTCTGTGACACACATTCAAAATAAATTGCCCCGTTTTTTTATTTCTAACAACTACTGATGCATAAGAATATTTGTATTCATTATCATCACTTGATGATGTCCAACCCAAATTTAAATCAGCCTTAAATAATTTGCTTGCTTCTGTCATCTTTTTGCGTCTGTTACGCCTTCTGTTCATTTCTTTTCTTCCTTTGTCTCTAGAGTATTTACAATGCTCTATAAATTTTTTCCTATCCTGAACATTATCATAAAAAAGTTCTGCCAATATGCTATCCATTTTTTTTGGCACCATGCATTCACCCCTTTGCCATCTCATTATCGAAGCCCGATCTTTACCTGTTTTCTCTTCAAGTAAGCTGAGTGAAATATGCCGTTCTTTACGCTTCTCTGCAATGATCTGAAACACACTTTTACTGAGCATATCGGCACTGTAGCACTCTATATGGCAGTGCGCAACGTTTACATGGCACCCCCAACCTATTTCGGATATTCTGGCAACAGATATTTACCACAGTGCATATGACAGCTATACGACATTACCGACGCAAGAATGGTGTAACACTTACATGGCTTGCCAATGAATTGGGCATTAGTAGATCAACTTTATGGCGCTACGAGAATGGCGAAGTAAAACCACCGAAATCAATTTTATTCCACGCAGGGCATCTTTTACATATCCCTATGGACGATCTATACGATAATGAAAGTGTTAACACTAGATGAGCGAGCAATGGTCTACGCCGAATACTTTCTGATCCTGAAAGGGATAAGAGATCGCACTGAAGGTATAGAGGAGACAATTAACACGCAAAGCGATGCCACTGACTGATAATCACAGCCAAGGCGCTTTCCAACTCTCACGTAGCTTATTTACAAGCGATATATGGGAGATGCCTCCAACTTACTTAAAAATTTTTATATATATTATCGGCAAGGCTAACCATGAAAGAAAACGTTACCGTGGTTTCACGGTAGAACGTGGGCAATATTTTTGTCATAGTGGAGAATTGCTTGATCAGTTACGTTACTACATTGGCTGTTGCAGAAAGAATGCGAGCGACAGCACAGCGAAACGTGTACTGAAATACTTACGAGATACCAATCGAATAACCACTGCGAAAAAACCAAGAGGAATATTAATTACTGTTATTAACTACGATAAATATCAGAATCTAACTAACTACGAACGAACCAAGGAACATACCAATGAAGATTCCAAAGATAGACTAAAAGAGAACCAACAACGTCCATCCATTAACAAGAATGAAAATAATGAGAATAATGAAAAGAATTACAAGAATACGAACGTGCGATTTGAAACAAAAGCATTATTTGATTCGATAGAAGAGATGTGTAATAGGCATGGAATTACCAATGTGGTAACAGTTGAAAGCCTTGATCCCATTGTTGAGCGATATCTAGGCAAAATAAAAATGAAGGTCGAGCTTCAGCATCATGCATCGTGGCTATTAGAGAGGAAAATCGATTCTCTAACTACCAAGGGGCTTGGCAATTGGTTTAAGAAGGCTCAGGAGATTCAGAAACGCGAGCAACTGAAGCAGATGGAAAACTATAACGCACCGAAAAACTTAGAGAATACTTAGAGTTACCTATTTTATCAGGTGTCTTCTTTCTCTAGTTGTACCCGCACGCTCTTGCCATCGTGTGTTGTGCAGAAGTATTCATCGTCAATTCTTCTTGATGTATTACTTGCGCATTTTACTTTGAAATATTCTCCCCAGTAACAAGTCAACGTCTCAGTTTTTCTATCTCTTGAAAAAGCATCAACTCGGAAATATGGGTTTCCAGCATCTGTACGACCATTTTTGCATTTTAAATCAATATCGTAAGAAGTTGAAGTACATCCAATCAGCAACAGAGAGCCAATAAAAACACAGTTCCTGAACACATACATATGCTACTACAGTGTAATTACAAACTCTACATTCTCAGGCTTATCATAACGTCTATCACTAACTCCATGATTGGCTCTAAGTAGAAACATCGAAGTAGAAGGATGTAATTGCTTGGTTAAAGCACCATCCTTAATTCGTAGCTTCTGAAGCGTTTTGAGTTGATCTATAGTGGCGGAAAACTCTTTGTGCTTCTTTGTCCATTCAACGATTGTATCGTCGTTTATGTCTAAAATAAGGGCTAATTCTTCGATATAGGGAATTTTTTCTTTATCTTGGCAGTGTGAAACATATGATTTTGCTTTATTCAGAATTTCATCGTTGTATTTGGTTGGCCTACCTATCTTCTTCTTATCACTCATATATGCATATTATAACATAAAATGGTATTTAGGATTTGTTCGTCATGGTACCAATATAGAACCCTAGGGGGTGCTTTTGATGGGTACCCCCATTAGCTATAAGCTTGTGGCCTAGTTCAAATAGTACTACCTTTGTCACATGCAAAGACTCGCCGTCATTGCCTTGATAACAATCTTATGTGCAAGTTGTACTATTAATAGTGATAGTAGTGTGTTTGATAATATAAATTATCAAGAGATGCATGCATTTACGATGGAGGAATTATTTAATAAGGAAAAAGAAGGCGATTTGACTGTGGTAGCTGAAATTGGCAGACGATATTATGAAGGAAAGGGAATTGAACAAAACTTCGACAAGTCACTTGAGTGGTTTAAGAAAGCTCATGATTTGGGTGACCCTGCTGCAACATCAATGCTTTCGTCAATGTACTATTTAGGCCAAAGTGTTGATGTAGATTATAAAAAAGCGATCAAATTGGCTCGTAAATCAGCTAAAGATAAATGCCCATTTGGGCAGTATTTGCTTGGTTATATGCATCAGGGTGGGAATGGAGTAACGCAGAATTACAAAAAGGCAGCTTATTGGTACAAAAAATCTGCAGATCAAGATTTTCCATCTGCTCAATATTTATTAGGTAAGCTATATACGAGTGGCTTGGGGGTCAAAAAAGATTACACGAAAGCAAATCAATTATACGAAAGAGCAACTGAGTTGGGTTATGTTGAGGCTTTGTATCAGTTAGCAGTAATGCACAGCCTTGGTTATGGAGTGCCCCAAGATCATGTTAAGGCTTTTGAGATGTATCTGGAAGCGGCTGAAAATGGAAATTCGGATGCGCAATTCTCTGTAGGAATGGATTATTTTAATGGAATTGGTGTCACAGAAGATTGGAATGAATCAGCGAAATGGTTAAGTAAATCAGCACAACAGGGTGATCCTCTTGCTCAATATCATCTTGGTGATATGTATGCACTTGGAATTGGTGTGCCAAAGAATCAAGTGCTTGCATATGTTTGGTTGAGTATTGCTAGATCTCAAGGGGTACCTGATGCAAAGGAAAAAATGGATGAAGCTCGAAGCAAAATGAGTAGATCACAGATTGCCGAAGCACAAAATAGTGCCACTAAAATGATGGAAGATCTGAGGAAGCAAGGTAAAGTATCCTGGAAGATGGATGCTTTATCAAAAGCTGAGAGAGATCCTGCATTACAGGAAAAGGTAGATAAGTTCACAGAAGATTATTCTAAATTATGACAATAAATAGACTAATTCTTGCATTGGCAATATTAATTCTACCAATCGTAGTAGAAGCACACCCTGGTAGAACTGCTTCAGATGGATGTCATTACTGTAGAACAAGATGTGATTATTGGGGTGAGACATGGAATGCTAGGCATTGTCATGGAGGGTATCGTTCCCCAACGCCTACGTATGCACCTACTCCTAAGTATGTTCCTACAACTCCGAGATGCCCCGCAAATGCAAAATATAATAAATCAGCCAGTTTGTGTGAATGTAATGTAGGATATTTGCCATCATTGAATGGCCAGTCCTGTGCAAAAGTGCCAGACAATTCTCATAAAGCTAACAACGGTACTGACGTTTGGCTATGCAACGATGGTTACAAGGAAATTGGAAATAATTGCCTCTTGGATTGCGAAGTGAACAGCTTCATGACCCAAGTATCCGAGGTGATTGATGGAGATACTTTTGCATTTTTTTGTGATAATAAAAGAGAGAAAGTGAGAATCATAGGTATCGATTCACCTGAGACCGTGCATCCTAGCAAGCCAGTTGAATGCTTTGGTAAAGAAGCTGGCGCAAAGCTTAAACAACTTATTGGTGATAAGTATGTAACGCTGGTGAAAAATCCAGCAGAGAATCGCGATGTATATGGTCGCCTATTGCGTTACGTTCATTATTTAGGTAGAGATATTGGAAAACAGATGATAAAAGAAGGATATGCACACAGTTACAAAAAATATCCACATCCCAGACTAGATGATTACAATAGTGATGAGAAAGAAGCTCGTGAGAAAAGAACTGGCTTATGGGGCGATGTATGCAATCCACAAGAAGAAGCACCTATGGTTGGTGCACAGCCAATTGTAAGTAGTAGTGCAGAGCTAGAGAAAATTGAATCGGTGCCTGTAGAAAGTATTGAAGATAAGCCGCAGATTAATAATGATACTGATTCATCAAAGGGCGGATTTTGGCGCTGGCTGTGGTCATTGTTTAAAAACAACTAAAAACCAATGTGTCCATCATGGTACCAATAAACAACCCTAGGGGGTGCTTTTGATGGGCGCCCTATTCAAAATACTTATTATACACAGCCATAAAATCATCAAAGCTCTTTGCATCTTCAGCTTTTAGAGTATCAGAACATTTATTTCTCTTGTTACAAATTGGCATATAAATAGATAGTGATTTATCCGAAAACATATCCACTATCCCTCTGCCTGAATTATTTTCTGTGAAAAATCGATAGTAATACAAACATGAATCTAGATCTGGACTGTAAGCAAATACTTGCTCGGGATACCACTTGTATTTGCTTTCTTCTTCGAAATAATTCTTCATTCCAAATTCATGACATTTAATCTTGTTATCGAGTTGTGATTTTTCCTGTGTATCTTGAATAGTTGGAATGCATGCTGTTACGAGCAGTGCAATAGGTAATATGGCTATAAACTTCTTCTTGGTTATTTGCATATAGTAAGTATAGCGTACTATCCTATAATGGAGTTTATGAGTAATAAAAAATCATTATTGGGTTTGTCATTATTACTATTATTCAGCTGTGGAGGAAATACTTATCAAAAAGATCCATTTTTTACAGGCAAAGAGTACCTTATGGTATGCAAGAGGCCATATTCTGAAAGTAGCGATTGTCAAAGTCTATATGTTAGGAACAATAACGGGATGAGCATGACAGTATTTTTAACAAATGGCAGTCCAGTCAGGTTAGATGATATGTATTGCACAGATACAATTTTTGATGAGCCAATCTGTCAGGGGGTAGATACTAAAGGAAATACCTGGGATATATTAAAAATTGGATCTACGATTTAATAAGTCAGATTGATTAAGGTTTAGAGCATATGTAGCATTATCTTGTATGCGGATATTTTTCTTCTTTCTGTCTTTGGGATTATTAATACTTGCCTTGCTTCATGATTTAAATCTAACACATCCATCTGAAGCATTGATGGAAGATGCGATAATAATAATTCCTCTTTTTGTAGCTACTGGCATGTTAGGATTTTCAATTTGGGGGAAAAAATAGGTACCCTTCTTAATAATAAAACTTTGGCAAAGCATTAAACTCTTTAATTAGATTATTAATGGATTTTTCCAGCCTTTCTGGATCGCCTTCCTTATCTCCATTATAAATCTTTATGTATTCATTGAAGTAAGCAACAAACTCGACGTCGATCTTATCTATTTGTCGCAAACCATACGCAGGCTCATCTTGCTTCAGGTAAAACTCTACTTGTTTCATCATATCTGCACGGAACGTTTTCCACTTTTCTATATTATCACTCATTTGTTGTCTTGGACTTCTATAAACAGGCTTTGGAGATGGTGGTGCTTTACATAGACTAATAGTATTTGGCTTCACATTTGCGCCACCAACACACTGAGAAATCAAATCACAAGTTCTAGTTTGCTTCCCATTGTAACAAGATGAATATTCAGTACACCTCCAATCTTCTGTTGTGCATGGAGGCGCTTTTAATTCACCTGTTTTTTTAGTTGTTCCATCTTCACAAGTTTTTTCTATAACTTCGGGTTGAAATCCTTCAGTGCAACTACCAATTAATTTGCATACTCTAATTTCCTTTCCATTTGTACACGGAGTCCATATCGTGCAATCCCAATCTGATTCCTCACACTTCTTAACTGCTGGTTGGGGTTCAGGCTTTGGAACTGGTTTAGGTTTTGGTTGTGGCGCAGGTGCAGGCTCTGGCTCAGGTTGTCTTACCTCGACTTTCTTGTCTTCAGCCTTTGGCTCAGGCTCTTTATCTTCCTCCTCAACAGAACCAGTTTCCGTTTGCTTAAGCTCTGTATTCTCCTTCTCAAGAGCCTCAATTCGCTCTTTTAAGCCCTGTAGATCGGCTTCTGTGGCTGTACAGGCAGTAAGTACTAATAAAGATAAAAAGGCTGTAATTGCTTTTTTCATAGGGAGATATTGTATTAATGTATAGTCTTCTTCTCAATGCATTTATGACTTTAACTGACGATGACATCAAGGCATTCCAAGGACTGTGGAAACAGGAAATGGGCGAGGAATTAACTCCAGAGATGGCCAGGGAGTATGGGGAGACCATGCTTACACTATTTGCCATTGTGGCTAAATCAAAAGCTGAGGAACATTCACACCAGTAGTGCAAACCCAATAGGAAAACCTATCCATATTATCCAAAACCACATTCGTACATTCTTTCTCTCATCTTTTTTCAAAAAATGAACTTCACCTGTCCCTTTCGTGTAAGTATCACTGGTTATAAACATATCAATAAACGCTCCAAGAGCTATATATCCCAATACTGTAAACAGCCAACCCATGATTAAGAAATTAAATAACTACTTTTTTTGATTTATCTATCTTTTTAAACCTAGATGAATTGCACTGATAATTGTCTACAAAATGATACAAGCTCTCTAAATCACGACTGAGATTCTTAAACAATATTTTCTGATTCTTCAGACATTTAGTTTTACTAACAAGCTCATCAAAAAATGATCTAGATGTATGATTAATTTCACTAAAATCCAAAGTTACTTCTTTAACATTTAACTCTTCTATTTTTTTGATCAAGATGCTCGCAGCACTTCTAGTAACAAGACTTGAAGAATCAAATACATCCGATAGTGGCAGTGTGATTCTATACATAGTCATAGATATTAATTGTAGCACGTGGTCTCTGAAACTTTAACATAATTACTGTGCCATGTATTGATGCCATTGACAAATCTATTGGTATTCCTGAGCTAGTTTGAGTTTCAAGATAGGCTGCATTGCCAGATGCTATTAAAAACTCTCCCTTGACTACCTTGCTTGTAATAGCAGTTCTGGTCATTCTCAGTCCTGTCCCTCTTTTTGAATCCCCAAATTCGTCTTTCGCAGATAACCCTTGTTCAATTATTTTTTGAATTGCATCTTCAGAGTTAACTACATCTCTACCTGCAGCTTGCAATGAACCAAGCAATCCTTGACCATCGTCCATAAGACATATCTCGCAAGTATCATTCTGCTTCCAGTATTGAGAATAGATATATACATTGTTAGACAAAGAATGCTCATCGATGTTTGCAATTAGTTCTCCCAGTAGCACTCCAAAGCTACTCTTGGTCACAAATTTTGCAAATTTATCATCTTCAATAATGTTGTTGCGAAGTAGTGTTAAGTAACCTTCATGTAGCAAATCTAATTTTTTGCTTTGTTCATCGGGCGTACACAGATTCTCCAGAGATAAATGGTATACAGGTATATATGTCCCCTTACATATATTTTCTATCCCTTCTTTCCCTTCGGGAAAACTAATAGTTTTAAGATATGAACTTAAGCCATCAGTGCATTTTAATTTTTTTCTATTAATTATTGGTACTAGTGGCAACAAAGGTAATGGAGTCGCATATTCAACATTAACTCCAAATTCTGCCCCATCCTCAAGAGATTCTAAAAATGAAATGTTTCTTACTAATTCTTTAAATCGGGATAGGGTGCTATAACTTGATTTAACAACAATCTGAGTCGCAATTGTCATGAGCAACAGGAATAATGTAATGATTATACATCAGTTTATTGATCAATAACCTCATATAGTAAATAGGCTACCAGATAATACATTTACATTTAAAAGTTCTAAGATTGTCTCCTCAACACCGCCAGAATTCTGAGGGAACCTACGGTTCCCCCAGTACCCCCTCCCTCAAAAGAGCCGCTCCAGCGAAAACAAGTTTCCGCTTCGCGGATTGTCTTATTCGTGTTAGTCGTGGGATTAATTCGTTATGAAACTAAAAATACTTCATGTTTTATGGCTTTGCATATTTTAGCTTCATCATCACTCAATCCTTCTTGTGTACCACAACGAATCTCTCCCTCTTCTGCTTCAACAAATAAAACATCAGATACTCCTCTTTCTCTGGCTAATTCAGTTGCTCTCATAAATGAGAAAAATCTGCTCCAAGGAGTACTCATATCACCGATGGTAACTTTATTGCCTGTGTATCCCTCAAACATTTGCGCCATAGATTCTGTAGAGTCATACATCTCAGTTAGGTTGTGGATTTCATGCAACGTACTTCCTCTAATTCTATAGTCATCATCTACATTTAAATCGATATTGCATGCCAGTATTGAGTCTACTGCATCAAAGTTAATAGATGCATATTCTTTTAAAAACATTTTAAAATCTTCCATGGTGGATACTCCTACTAGGAGCCCAAGATCGATGATTGCCTGTGCTAAACTGGTAATATCCTCATTACGTTTTAAGCGAGCAAAAAGAAAGCTCATCAAATTATTAAGGCTTTGCATATTTAAAACTTTCTCTAATTCTTCTGGATCACAACGCTCTGTTATTACAGAGCCGCAATGCCATATCAGAATTGATTCTGGCAGACAATGCAACAAAGCTCTTCTGTTTCTTAGAATAACTTCTGCGGCTGTGCTGCCTGCAAAATTTGTGCAGATGTGCAAAGGTTTTTCTTCCATCTGCATTTTTACTGCAATCGGAGCAGTGTTTGATTCGGCAAGAAGTTCGCCACCATTTGAGTTTAAAAATATCCACATTTCATCTGTTTCTGTCAGTAAGGCATTCAATTCCGTTCTTTGTTCTTGGGCTATTTGAAATAATCTCGAAGCTTTTTCGCTATCTTCCCTACGAATGTGTGGTTTCAAGAATTCAAATTCACTATTTCCAAATGAGGTCAATTCCTGGAGATTATTTCCACTATTTGGAGTTTGAAAAAGTATCTTATTATCTGTAAGAATTTCAACCTCTCCTGAGAACTCCAAATATGCTCTGTTACGAATCGGGCTGGCCGAATCTGATTCCTGGCAATTCATAAAAATGGCAACCATCTTTACTGGAATAACCAAGAGTGTCAATTATTAAAACCTGCTATCCTATCCTCAATGACCACCCGAAAGCTCCATTTAAGCTTTCTTGCAATATTCGCCCTATTTCTTGGCGTTTTCTTCTGGTTCCTCAACTTCAACGGAATTTTGGGCCATGACCTTGTGTATTTCTTCGCACGTCTTCATGCCGGACAGTGGCACTTTGCCCGTCAGGGGCTTGGCATCTTCTACTTCACTCCGCACTTTTGCGGAGGAGTTCCGCAGTTTGGAAATCCACAAGACATGTTCTACTCATTACCTCAGTTCCTTACGATTGCTGGCATGGATCTTTGGAGAGCATCGCAACTTAGCATGATTATCGCAATGTCAGTCGGATATTTCGGATGGTACTTGTTTGGACGCGATATCGTTAGACTAAACAAGCAATGGTCGCATGTTTTTGCATTGATAATTCTCGCACAAGGATTTTATTTGATGCACATGGTAGCGGGGCACTTAGTATTTTTTGGAATGCCTTTGATCGGGCTTCTGCTTTGGCTTTTGTTTGACCGCAGAAAATGCTCAGTCAGGTCTTTGGTTACCAAGGCTTCAATCTTCGCATTAGTCTCCGCATTCATTATGTACAGCGGTGGGTACGTAGTCGCGTTGATGGCGATTGCGGCATTTGTAATCTTCTTGCCGTTTGAATTGACACTTAATTCATCAAAGAGTCGATTAAAGATACTCATTGCAAGGTCAGCAACATGCGGACTGGGGGCGCTCCTCATCAACTTAAGCAAACTAACAGCCGTATGGAGCTTCATGAGGTTTATACCACGCGCGAAGCCGTTTGAGAGGTTTGCAGACGGCTGTCCTTTCGAGTATATGGCTAAGGCATTCTGGGCGATTCCTCAGGTGCCTGAGCTCTTTAGCTTCATTGGAATGCCGGGCAGGGCAACGCATGAATACAGCCTTTATCTTTCTCCAATTGTCTTGGTTGGAGTTGTAGTTGGGCTCAGTTTGCTTTGGAAAAATAAGAATAAGTTCAAATCTCGGGTTGCAAAGTCAGTTCTGATTGCAGTTATCACATTGTTAATCGTTATATTCTTCGCGCAACTTGCACGCGGATATGGAATACTGGTAACTCCGCTTGAAAACTTGCCAATATTTGAGTCGCTTCACATAAATACGAGATTCCTTTATCCATTTTCGTTTGCGCTGACTGCAGTTGGAGTTTATGCGTTAATGCAATGGGCGAGTGTCAGAAAAAATGAGCTATTAATTTCAATAAGCGCCGGTGTAATTACAATTATTGCATTTGCGATCGCTTACTATCCGTTAATGAAGACAAATGAACTTCCACGCGTGATGCCGGTTGCAACTCATCGCGAACTTGCGGCTCAGTACCAAGACTTTAAAGATAAAGACGTTGCGCAAATGCTTATGCTTAAAGGCGGACTGGAAGAACTGATTCCGATCTTTTCCGGAAGCAATCACATACATTGTTACGAGTCACTTTTCTGGCAAACGGATATTTTCAAAAACAATCCGATAACAGGAGGCGCACCTGCAGTTCAGGCTGATGGTAAGTTCAACATCTACAATCCTGCATGCCTTCAATATCCTCAGGCTAATAATTGTCAGCCGGGGGATCGCATACTTGCTGAAGATGGTGAGAATGCCAGGCAATTCCTCGGCGGCCAAAAAACGATGTGGAAGATTCCAATGTGGCAGAGGGCAGGTAACTGGATCAGCCTGATTTCTTTGATTTGTGCTTTGGCAATTTTGGGTCTAAATGTAAGGAAAAAGCGGCATAAAACATGAAAGGAATATTAAACATTGGATATCGTCAACACCCTGTTTAGAGCTAATTTAAGCCAAGAAAGTGGTTGGATATGGCTTCTCTTCCTTACCAAGTATCACTTAATTATACGGAGGATAGGATTAACTCAAATGATTATCAGGGCGCCAAAGCCGGGAGAATCATTAGATGCAGAGCCTCCGCTTGTGGGAGCAGAACAAGATGGTGATCACGATGCTTTGGCGGATCCTTTGGCGGACGTTAGGCAGTGCTTGGATGACTATCGATTACTGCTGGCAGATTATGGAGATGGAAATCCTTATGCAAAGCATGGGTTTCTTCCTTCTTGTGGTTATCAAATAAAAGATTCATTGATGATGAGGAGGTACGCATGGTTCAGGGAATTTTGCAGGGACATGCTTCTAAGCAGATCGAGTGTAAGTAGTTTGCAAAACAATATGAAAGCAGAAATTGTTGCTTGTCTAAGAAGAGCAGTTGAACTTCCAAATGTGCTCGGAGTTCAAGCTCTCAGGGAAAGAGCAAGAGAAATGTTGACCGGAACATTCTTGAATGGAGAGCTTGATGAAGTTTTGGATGCTGCGTTTAATGTTCGGGTAATAAGAACCAATCGCGTTGCTGCAATTGAATCTGCCGAGATTGTTGTATAGTTTACAAGCTTGGTTTTTCGCTTAGCTTCACTGCTTTTTCAAATGCATCACCTGCTCTAAATACAACTTCCTCTCCCCATTGCGGTCCGAGTATTTGAAGACCTATAGGCAACTTAGATTTTGTAAATCCGCATGTAACATTGAGGCCGCAGATTCCCGCCATTGATGCCGGGACCGTAAAGACATCAGCCAGATACATTTGCACCGGATCATCCATTTTTTCTCTCACTTTGAATGCAGGGAATGGGGAAGTTGGAGTAAGCAGGGCATCGACTTCTTCAAATGCTTTAGCGAAGTCATCTTTAATAAGAGTTCTTACTTTTTGAGCTTGCCTGTAGTAAGCATCATAATATCCTGCCGAGAGGGCATAGGTTCCAATCATTATTCTCCTCTTAACTTCATCACCAAAGCCTTCCGATCTCACATTGAAGTAATACTCAATAAGATCTTTGGCATCTTCCGTGTGTCCATATCTAATCCCGTCGTATCGTGCCATGTTTGAACTGACTTCCGACGGACAGATTATGTAATAAGTGGCTACCGCGTATTTGGTATAGGGTAGCGAAACCTCTTTGATCTTTGCTCCAAGACTTTCCATTGTCTCAGCTGCCTCGCGAATTGATGCCTCAACCTCAGGATCCATTCCATCAATGAAATATTCTTTGGGAAGACCAAATGTCATGCCTTTTACATCTCCGGTCAGGGCTTTCGTATAGTCGGGCACTTCTGTATCTGAAGTTGTTGCATCAAAGGCATCTTTTCCTGCAACGGTTCCAAGGTATATTGCTGCATCCTCAACGGTTTTCGTGCAGACCCCCATTGTATCCAATGAGCTTGTCATAGCCATTACTCCATAACGGCTTACTCTTCCATACGAGGGCTTAATACCGGCGCATCCGCAGAAAGACGCCGGCTGTCTGATAGAACCCCCTGTGTCTGTCCCAATTGCAAAGATACATTCATCGGCAGAAGTTGCAGCTGCTGAACCTCCTGATGTTCCTCCGGGAACGTAATCGGTATTCCATGGATTTAATGCGGGTCCATAACATGAGGTTTCATTGCTACTTCCTTGTGCAAACTGATCGCAGTTAGCTTTGCCTATACTTATAGCTCCAACCGATTTCAATTTTGATATAACAGTTGAGTCAAATGGAGGAATGTAATTCTTTTCCCTCAAAACATTACTGCTTCCTGTAGTAGGAACTCCGTTTTCACAATAAAGATCTTTGGCAAGATATGGAATTCCAGTAAGTGGATGATTAAACTTTCCTTCCTTATCAATCTTTTTGGCATCTTCTAGGGCTCGGTCGAAATTCTTATATATTACTGCATTCAACTTATCATCAACCTTTTCAATTCGATCTATGCACGCACGCGTTAGCTCCTCTGATGAAAGCTCTTTGTTTTTAAGTTTCTTGTGTGCCTGTGCAATGGTGAGACTATGAGGGATAGGGCTAGGGTTAGGGCTAGAAGTAGTATTAAAAATTAGATCAAATTATCCATGTGCAGAAGGTGTTTCGATCTGATGTTCTACTTTAGGCAAAGGGCTAGTCTCCAATAATGCATCGGCGTTCGCTTGTGATGGCTTTACCTCGTCAGCTCTGAATGAGTTATGAAGACCTGTTACTTGTGCAGTTGGAATAACGTCCTTTGTATCAACCTCTTTAAGCTGATCTACATACTCTAAGATTGAAGAGAGCTCTTTCGTGAACTTCTCTACCTCTTTGTCGGAAAGATTTAGACGTGCGAGCTTCGCAATATGCCGAACTTCATCTTTTGTAAGAGCCATGGATAAAGGATACCAAGTAAGCTGGTACAATAGAAGCATGAAACTATCTCGTCTTAAAGGCAGAAAGACTTCCGAGCGATTGCTTAGGGAGGGAAAGGTGTGGAAGGGGAAGCATTTGGTAGTCAGATATGAGGGTGGAGCCCCCCGAAATCAGCGTGTTAATACAATGGCACATCCTTCGACCCATTCGACAGACTCAGGGTCTCGTAGCAATTCACGCAACAATGGATCATTGGGTCGTACTGAGCAAAGTCGAAGTACGACAAGCTCAGGAGGGACAGGATTGTTTGTTGGTACTCTAACGTCAGCTAAGACAGAGAAATCTGCAGTTAAGAGAAATCGAATGAGGCGAAGATGCAGAGAGGCTCTCAGGCGTGAAACAAAAGAAAAGTCAGCACTGCCAACAATGCAGTTGTTACTTATGCCCAGACGCAGTAGTCTAACGTGCGACTTTGCGGAGATCGTTTCTGATGTCCAAGAATTTCTTTCCTCTGTTTCCTAATGGCTAAAAGCAAACTGCGTGATTTTATAGAGTTTTTCCTTATCTTTCTGGTCCTATATTTTCTGGTCCAGTTCTCCCTAAAACTCTTTTTCCCACAGTATTTTGGAGGAGAAAAGAATGGAGCTACTGGAGTGGTCCTTACAATGCAGGATGCAACAGTTAAAAATGGGCATCATCCAATTGCAATTATCAAAAATGGAACAGAGGAGACTATAGTCTTAGAGGACAAATGTCCGATGCCTCCATTTGATGTCTTCAAAGGTGATGAAGCTCAAACTACAGAAGAGATAGCACTTCCTTGTGAAGCTTTAACAGAGATTAAGGCGGGAGAGAGGAAGATTTATGAACTTGATTCCTGGAAGTATTCGTTATTCTCTGAGCTTGGTGAATACAAGCTTGTGCTGGCAGATGTTAAGTCAGCGGACGATGAAGCATTATCAGTTGATTTTAAAATTCATGAAGCCGGTCCTATGACGCGAGCCTTCAGAGCATTCATTTCGAAACCCCTTTTGAATCTTCTGGTTCTTATTGCATCCTGGACACCGGGTTACAACTTAGGAATTGCGATCATTATCCTAACAATCTTGGTCAAACTGATTTTGTTTGTACCAACTCAACACGGTCTTGAGGGGCAAAAGAAACTGCAGGCAGTTCAGCCTCAGATTGATGCCATTAAGAGGAAATACAAAGGAGATCCGCAAAAAATGCAACAGGAGACAATGAGGTTGTGGAAAGAGAACAAAGTAAACCCCATGCAGTCATGCATGCCTATCTTAATTCAGTTCCCGGTTTTGATTGGACTCTTCTTTGTCATCAGAGACGGGTCAGTTCTGGAACTTTCAAGTCATCTTCTTTATGACTTGCATCAAAATCTATCATGGTCGTTTGGAACGCAGTTCCTTGGGCTAAATTTGGTCGAACCAAGCAAGCTTGTTATGCCGCCACTATTGGTTGTAGCACAGTTCCTGCAAATGAAACTCAGTTTTGCTATAGCGAAGAAGAAGCAAGATAAGTCAGGGAAGAAAGATCCGCCATCAGCGCAAGAGACTCAGCAAAAAGTAATGATGTATGGACTTCCATTTATGATTGGATTCTTTGCACTCCAATTCCCCGCAGCAGTCAGTCTTTATTGGGGAGTGTCGACCTTGTTTGCGATTGGGCAGCAGATCATCGTTAACAGGAGCGATTTGCGTAAGTAGAATTCTATTGGGGTGGTAGGTGATTAGTTGGCTAGTTTGCTAGTTTGCTAGTTTCTAGTTGCTAGTTTTGTTGACATAAGCATTCCACAGATTATGCTTAGCGTGTCCTCGTGCTAGATATTGAGAATGGATCTGGCGAGGCCCGGCGCGGGGAAGGGTGGCTGTGATGCTTTGCTGATCAGTCACCCGCCTCTATTGTCTGAACCATGATAAAAGGATTTAAGGATTAACTTGATTAAGGATCTCAGGGTTAATTATATTGCTGTATGTACATTGTACATACACACCTCTCCCCCTAGCCCCCTCTCCAGGGGAGAGGGGGAATCTTCAAATGCCCCCCTTCCTCCTTTGGAGGAAGGGGCTGGGGGATGGAGGAAAATTTAGGCCAAGGTAACCTCACTACACAGATACACATCCTGTATCGCATTCAAGAGCTTCACACCTTCTTCCTTGGGCTTCTGGAATGCTTTGCGTCCCGAGATCAGTCCGCAACCTCCTGCGCGCTTATTTATGACCGCGGTCTTTACAGCTTGTTGTAAGTCGTTGTCTCCGGATGATCCGCCTGAATTTATCAGCCCCACTCTTCCCATATAACAGTTGGCAACCTGATACCTTGCAAGATCAATTGGATGGTCAGAACTCAATTCCGTATACATCTTCTCATCAATTTTTCCATAACTACTTTCCAATCCCAACGCTTTGTATCCGCCGTTGTTGGTTGGCAGTTTCTGCTTAATCAAATCAGCCTGAATTGTTACACCCAAGTGATTCGCCTGTCCTGTAAGGTCAGCTGATGAGTGATAGTTCTTATCTTTCTTGAATGCCGGGTTCCTTAGGTAACACCAAAGAACTGTAAACATTCCAAGGTCATGAGCTTTTTCGAAAGCCTGAGCAACTTCAACAATCTGCTTATTAGATTCTTCAGATCCATAGTAAATGGTTGCCCCCACTCCTTTAGCTCCCATGTTGTAAGCGCGTTCGACTGAGCCGAACATTATTTGATCAAAGGTATTTGGATAACTAAGTAACTCATTGTGATTAATCTTTACAAGGAAGGGGATCTTGCCTGCGTATTTCTTGCTTACCATTCCAAGTACTCCGAATGTGGAAGCAACAGCATTACAACCTCCTTCAATTGCAAGCTCCACAATCTTCTCCGGATCAAAGTAATCTGGATTCTTTGCAAACGATGCGCCGGCAGAATGCTCGATACCCTGATCAACGGGAAGAATGCTTACGAAGCCTGTGCCTGCAAGCCGTCCATTGCCATAAAGAGCATCAAGACTTTTAAGAACCTTGGGGGATCTGTCGGAAATTGAAAACATGTCCTTTACGTTTGTAGGACTTGGAGCATGCAGTCTGGATTTATCGATTGTTTTGCATTCGTGAGCGAGTAAAGACTCAGCATCCGAGCCGAGGGTGGATTGGATTTCGGAATAGTTCATATGATTAGTTGGTAGTTGGTAGTGTGTAGAAAGTATATAACATTTTCATATATATTCTACCAACTACCAACTACTCACTACTCACTAATAAAAAAGCCTTAGTTTCTTGAGTAGCATGTAAAATACGTTAGACTATTCGGCGGTCTCGACATCCGGTTGTAGGCGCTAGGAAGTGCCGCGCATTCCCCCCCTGGAGTGCATATTGGACACTGGAAAGGTCTTCGAGATCAATGCTCCTTTTTTGATTGGAGGTAAGTGCGTATGTTAGTCCTAAGCCGCAAAGTGAACGAGTGGATCTGCATTGGGGACAGCATAAGGATTTGTGTTGTGGATATCCGCGGAGACAAGGTGCGTCTAGGGATAGAGGCGCCAAGAGAAATCCCGGTTCATCGATCTGAGCTTCGAAGACGCATTCAGGAGTCGGCTCAAGCTGCCAATCCTGATGTCACAGTCGAAGTCGTTGATCTGACTGATGATGCCCAAGGTGGACCGTCCCCCGCTGGATCCACTGGTGATGCCTTGGACAATCTGTTACAGCAAGAGGAACACCAAGAGAGTGGTCGACGCCGTCCCCCGGCGCAGAAGAGATCTGGGAGGCGCAAGCGCTTCCCGGTCTGAAGACCCAAAAAGGAGCACAAGTCATCGCAAGGATGCGATGGCGATTGGCGCGGGTTCTCCTAACGGAGACTCGCGCCACTTTTGTCTGAACCGCAGATATCGCAGATGCTTTTTTGTAGTCCTTTGAATCAAGGTCACTTTTTACTTGCTACAAAACAAAAAATAAGTAGACTGCTCCGGCTTCTGACGATCTTGGGGAATTGGATTAACCCTGAGAGGGATTCTGCAGTTGCTGATGCACCTAGGTTTGATAAAGGAGATTTCTGTGCGTCGAAATGGTCTTTCGTTTCGTGGGTTTGTTCGTTTGGTTGATTGCAATGGCGATGGGTCTAGAATTGATTTCATTGGCCCTGATGAGCCGTTGCTGTGCCACATTGTAGATCGCGCAAGGATTCTTGCACCTGATGAAATTCACCAGGCGCTTTCTGCTGTGGTTTTCGATGGCAGCAACTTTCTTGTGCATGGAATGTGCCAGGAGGTTGTTCAGTTGCTGGAGAGGGGGAGACAATGGTCGGATTTGAGCGAATTGATTCATTTTCCGGGCGTTCCCGAAGTCCTATTTCCGCCAATCGAATGAATTCTCGGCGAAACCACGATAGTCGTTGATGAGCATTGCTCGTTAACTTCATCACCTAAATCCAAGGCGGCTGCTCATGCAGCCGCCGCTTTCAGATCACAGATTACGCAGATAATTAATTCTGCTAAACTCCGATTATGCCCCTTAAGCTTTACAACACGCTCTCGAAGAAAGAGGAGGAATTTAAACCGATCAAAGAAGGTCAGGCAAGCATGTATACGTGTGGACCAACAGTTTATGGTCGTCCGCATATTGGGAATTACTCTTCGTTTCTGATGGCTGATATTTTGGCCAGATGGCTTGAGGTTAACGGTAACAAAGTTACACATGTAAAAAACATTACTGACGTGGGGCACTTGGTTGCAGATCAGGATGAGGGGGAAGATAAGATTGAGAAACAAGCTAAGAAAGAGAAGATTAATCCTTTGGATGTTGCCAGGAAATATGAGGCTGAATACTTAGAGGATGAGAAATCTCTTAACATGAGAGAGCCGGAGCACAGGCCGCGAGCGACTGAGACAATAAAAGAAATGATTGAGATCGTTCAGGTTTTGGTTGATAAAGGGAATGCATATGAAACTGAAGATGGGATCTACTTTAGTGTTCAAACTTTTGCCCCATACGGAGCGCTTTCTGGCAACACACTTGATAATTTAGATGCAGGAAAAAGAGTCGAAGTCAGCGAAGATAAAAAGCATCCTGCAGACTTCGCTTTATGGAAAAAGTGCGTTGGAGAGAACGCAGATCACATTCTCAGATGGGATTCCCCTTGGGGAGAGGGATTCCCGGGTTGGCATATTGAATGTTCAGCAATGAGTACAAAGTTCCTTGGTGAACAAATAGATATTCACACCGGAGGCCAAGATAATATTTTCCCGCACCATGAGTGCGAGATTGCTCAGTCCGAATGCGCGTCAGGTAAAAAGCCTTTTGTCCGAATGTGGGTGCATCGTCGTCGTATCGATATGGGTAAAGAGAAAATGTCGAAGAGCTTAGGAAATATTCTTACACTTACCAACATCGAGGAGATGGGATACTCAGCTTTGGATCTTCGTTACTATTTTTTGTCGGTTCATTACAGAACCAATTTGAAGTTTACTGAAAAAGGATTGAGTGATTCACACAAGGCGCGCCGGAAAATTGTTGAATTTATGAAAGAAGTAGAAGAATCAGAGGAATCAGAAGAGTCAGAGGAGTGGTCAGACAAGTTTGATAATGCGATGAACTCAGACTTGAATGCGCCGGAGGCATTAGCTGTTGTCTTTGATACTATGACTTGGTCTAGATCGGAAGGATCACCTGGAGCGCTCAAGAAGTTCGCCTCCAAGGTCAGGTCCACCTTCGGGTGCTTCGAACCGGAGGAGTCAGCCGAGGTTCCGGCAAAGGTTCAGGAGCTTTTGGATCAACGTCAGGCAGCTCGCGATGGCAAGGACTTCGAAGCTTCGGATCAGCTTAGAGACAAAATTAGGGACTTGGGATGGGAGGTGAGAGATGAGAATGGCGGGCAAAATGTGAAGAAATTATAGGTTATAAGACAATAAATATAGATTAAAACAACCTCTTTTCAAATACCCCATTCTCATCAAATATGAGTCTTAAAGGTGATATAGGACTCAAAATTTTTAGGGTATTCCCGTACTGCTCCCAAATATGCCAACTTTGGCTTACATAAGCCTGTAACGCGGAACATTACTTCTCGTTTAATGCTGTGACGCGGAACGGTATGGGAGTCTTGATTCTCTGCCGCCATTCTCCTAGGATTTCCTGTAAAGATTCGCACTCCGGAGCCTAGGGGGGCGTGTCTGTGTCAATCGATCTTTCACAATTCGGCAACTTGCCTCCCCTAACCTCGAGATTGGGGCGACAAGACAATTTAACGCTCTTAAAGTCCGATGATGGACAGAATAGAGCCGTATTTTCTTATGCCTACTTTTGTGCTGTGCGCTTATTGCTCACATTATGTGCAAAGGCAGGATTTTCATATCGCCGCTTTGAGAGAGGGCTGCGATAGTTGGCATTACTCCAGAGAAGGCCTCACCTTTTGCTCGTGTCCACTCTTTATTGCATAAGGAGGCGGTCGGCAATATGCCGTCCCTCTTTGACACCAAGAGCCCTGGGTTTGTCTTTTGGGCAATGCAAAATGGCAATTAGCAATTAGCAGTTGGCAATTGGCCACATTGATTATTAATAAATTAATAATCAATGAACAAGCCAATAGCCACAAGCCAATAGCCAATTGCTTTACAAACAGACACAATCAACCCCTTATTATTCGTTCCGTAATTTTTATTTATCTATTTTTTACTCCTATATATATGGATTTTCCTCGCTTGAAAAAGATTTGCGCGGGAGTATCTGTTGCTGCAATTTCGCTTACCCAGGCCGGGAGCGTATTTGCTGCTTACACAGATGTTCCGGGTGGCGTTTGGTTCGAGGACGCTGTCAACGCATTCGTTGACGCCGGTTACCTTGATGCCAGCCAATCCCGCTTCCGCGGAAGCGAATCCGCCAATCGTGCGGAATTCGTCAAGCTCGTTGTCGAGCTAAACGGTGGGATTCTTTCTACACCTCCTGCCGTCCCCAGCTTTGATGATGTTGCAACCGGTGCATGGTACTACGGGTACCTTGAAGAAGCCGGTAAAGAGGGATGGGTCCGCGGCGACGGTGACTGCTACGGCAGCCATCCTTGCTACGCCCGCCCTGGTGCCAACATTAATCGCGCTGAGGCCGCAGCACTTATTACCCGATCATTCGGCCTCGAGGCCACGGGTGACGCTGCTCAGTTCGTCGACAACCCATCTGGACAGTGGTACACAGATGTCATCCAGACGGCAGCCGATCACTGCGTTCTCCAAGGAGATGACGCAACAGGTCGTGTTCGCCCAGGTGACAACATGAACCGCGCAGAAATGGTCGTTATGCTCTACCGTGTTGACCAAGGTCTCACCTATGGTGTTGACTGTGGTGTAACACAAGGTGGAGAAGCAATGATCGTTGATGCGACCGCAACAGCGGCCACATCTGTAGAAGTCGAGTTCAATGTAACTCTAGACGCTGCATCTGCCGAGAACGTCGGAAACTTCACAGTTACCGGTTCTCCAGAAGTACCAGTCAGTTCTGCATCTTTGCTTAACCCACAGACGGTTGAGCTAACTTTCGGTGAAGCACTCACCGCAGGCCACGAGTACACACTTTCTGTAAGCGGCCTGCTTGCAGCAGATGGAACTGTTATCGACGATGCCATCACTTTCGCTGGATACACATCCTTCGTTCAGGGTGATGGAGTTTTGGAGCTTTCACTCTCCGCCGCCTCCCCAGTGGGAGACACTGTTCCACGAGGAGCAGTTGGAGTTGTAATGCTCTCCGTAGACGTAACCGCCTCTTGTGACGATTCTGTCACAGTCGAGAGCATGACCGTCCTACATGAAGGTTTTGGTGCTAGCGGAGACATCAATGGTGTTTACGCTGCCATCAATGGCGCACGTGTGACTCGCAAGCGCACAATCGACGCAGAAGATCAGACAGCAGATTTGAGGTTCGCCTCACCTCTCGTCTTGGATCCCTGTGAGACTGTCACTGTCGACATAGTTGCCGACTTGACATCTAGTGCAAGCGCATCTGGCGAGCACAACATGGTTGTGGAGCTCCCATCAGACGTCTTTGGTAACGCCAAAGAAGTAACCGGGAACTTCCCAGTCCGCGGAAACACATTCCGCACAGCCGCTGTCACAAGCGGAACGGTCTCATTGACCTACCGAACAGTCTCACCTGATGAAGTTGAGGTTGGTGACAAAGGCATCGTTATTGGTAAGTGGGAGGTAGCTGTGGATTCCACAGAGGACCAAACCTTCTACTCAATGACAATTGAACAAAACAGTTCAGCATCCGATGGTGACTTCTCCAATCTTGCAGTTCGCCGAACGGATGGCACAATTCTCACCAACACAGTCGCTCAGACGGTAGGTGACTTCGTCACCCTCGTCTTTGATCCTCCGTTTACAGTTCTAGAAGGAGACAAAGTGACACTTGAAGTAATCTCCGACGTTGTCGGAGGAGCAGGTGATTCAATCATCATGCACTTCGAGGAGTCATCTGACCTCTTCGCTGTAGGTTCACTCTACGGTTACGGTGTAAACGGCCAGCTATACGGTTCGCAAATCAGCCTCCCATCGGAGACTTCTATTTTGCCTGACACTGTTAGCATTGACGCTGGTGAGTTCACCATTGCTATTGACGGTCCTGCAACGCAGGACTACACCCGAGATGACAACGATGCAGTTCTTGCAAATGTTCACTTCACAACAGGTGGAGAGGACATCGACGTTAAGGACTTGTTCATCGCAATTCAGGGTGTATCCAGCACTGGTGGAACACTTTGTGGAAACGCTGGTGCACAGGCCGCAGGTGGCACATGTGCAACAGGAACGGACGACACCATCCAAGAAATTCTTGAGGATGTTGAAATCCGAAACACAACAACAGGTCGTACAATCGATGGTGTCCGTCTAACGGGTTCCACCGAGTCAGGAAATGCTACTTCCGCTGCTGGAACATTCCAGATCTATCGTTTCGATGACTTCATCATCCGAGGCGAAGAAATTTGGGAATTCCGTGTCGACTTTATCGACAACGGCGCTGGCAAGCACCCGACAAGCGGCGACCAGTTCCGCATTCACATTTGTGGTGAACCAACGCAGATCCGCTCAGGCGGTGCTAACGTTACGAACACCTCAGAATGTGCATTCAATAGTATGGTAACTGCAGCTACCACATGGCAGATGCAGGTAGAAGGTCTCTCAACAGGAGACAAAGTCGGAGATGTACGCCCACGAGGCAACATCGCCGGTAACTACCAGCGCATCGCTACAGCAACTCTAACAATTGCTGTTAAGCCAATTGGTACATCAGACTACGCTGTTGAAAATGCAAACAATGTGAACCTTCTCAGATATGAAGCTCGTGCAGGCGAAGCGGAAGATATCCTCTTCACCAAGGCAATCTTCGAATCTGCTTCAGGATCACTTAACAATGGTCAAAACTATGCACTATGGGTTGATACAGATGGTGATGGTGCAGTAGACACAATCCTTGAGGATGGTGTCGCCAACCAGTCCAGCGAAGTCACATTTGGTGACATGGCAGGCGGAGGGTATGTCATTCCGGCCGAGGAGACAGTGATCTTCGAGGTCCACGCTGACATTGCATCATCTCTAACAGGAAACGACTTGCAACTAGAGTTTGCAACCGGTTCAACTGTTACATTCTTGGAAGCCGAAGAACTTGATGACGGAAGCAACTTGTCCGGAATCAAACTCAACGGATCATTCCACAACTCTGTAACTTCAGCTGACATTACAGTTACAACTGTAGAGTCACAGCCATGGCTCCTTGTTACACAGGGTAACCTGTACATCATTGAGTCAACGAACACCTTGGGTGTTCGCAAGCACCAGCTACTTGGTGGTGAACTAGGTGAGACTGTCCTACGACTTCAGTTTAGAGCTGAGTACGAGGATATTGATGTCACAGACATTCAACTCACCGCATCCGGAACAACAACTTCGAAAGAAGTTGATCGTCTGGAACTGTTCAAAGATGGCGAATCCGAGCCATTCGCACTCGCCACAATTGGTGGATGCGGAGGTGACGATACTCTCGGCATCAACCCAGGTAATGCTGCAGGAGTTGTTAAGACCTTCTGTGCGAATATGGAGAGCCGACAACTTGTTGTTCCTGAAGGAGCAGAAATTGACGTTCTCGTCCGACCTCGCGTAAAGACAGATGTTCAAGGTGCAGTATCAGCAGAACCAGTCCAGTTCTTCGTGGATAACCAAAACGTTTCCGATGAAGCAACAGGATCAGGAGCTGTTCGCGCCCGTGGTGACGAATCCAGCAACAACCTTGCTGCAAACGACGAAGACACATCTGCAGAAGGAGAGGTGTTCATTGGAACAAACACTGCTACCACCAATGCTTACATTACTGGTAAGAAGGGTGTAGTAGTTATGTCCAAGCTCGTCTCCATTACAAACGACTCTGACGATCCGAATGGCTCTGCCATTCCTATCGGCCAGTCCGATATTGGTAAGTTCAAGTTTACGGCTGCAGATCATGTAAACTCGAAGAACGGTCTCAATACAGTTTCACTGTCTGGAGTCGTCTTCAACGTAAACGCCACAAATGTATCCCTTAGTGGAACCGCTGGCGACTTCTTGATCTACAACCAGAACGATTCCAATACGACTCACACATGTCAGTCGTATGTCAATGACACGACCCGCGTTGCCACAACCGGCACCGCATCAGGCTCGCTCCTCATTGAATGTAGAGGACTTCTTGCAGCATCAACTCCTATAACGGACATTGATGATGGCGCAAGCGTAACGCTCGTACTGCAAGCCAATGTAACTAACCAGAACAACTCATCTGTTGGTGCACCTAGCACCTTGCAGGTATCCATCCAGAACTTCGACTCAGACACAAGGTACTGGTTTGGTGTTCTGAACAACGCAGCATTCTCTCACATTGACTGGCGTGATAAGGACTCAAGCTCCACACAAGACTTCACGTGGATCGAGTACCCGACAACAGTTGTTAAATCAACAAGCTACGCAGGCTAATACCCCGCTTAGTTGTTTATATAGAAGAAGACCTCCATATCCTGGAGGTCTTTTTCTTATTCTTAATTTTTACCTCACCCCCTTCCCCCTCTCCTAAAAGGAGAGGGGGTGCCCTGTTAAGGGCGGGGGTGAGGTTTAATTAGTTATTTAAATAACTTCCTCTTTATTTGTATTAAGTTATATATCAATGGTTTCAGAACAATTATTTTTTCTTCTGGATAACTCACAATACTTCCCCCAAACTTCTCTTTAAACTCACTTACGCCTTTCCAAGGATGGTCAGGTTTTTCAGGCGGAGCAATTCCAAATAGATCGTACGAAGTACATCCATTTGATTTGCAGTATTTCATTGCTTCCCATTGGAGTAGATAAGGAGCCATCAAGTTCCTATGTTCATAAGAAGAGGCACCGTAGTAATAGATTCCCTGATCTTTATAAATCACTCCGATTAGGCCAGCAATAGGCAATAGGCAATGTTCAATTGGTGTGTAAGCAATGAACATGAATGAACTTCCAAGATTATTTAAAAATGCTTCATATCTATCTTTAGATAACGGCTTGAACTGATCCCGAGCAGAAGTCTTTTTTATAAGTTCATAAAAATCATCAACATCAGTCGACTTCTTAACTACAACGTCATGTTTCATAGCAACCTTAATGTTGTAGCGACCCTTCTGTTTCATCTGCGCCAATATTTCATCCTCAGATTTTGTCAGATCAATTATCCGTGTAGCTTCCGGAACAATGTGGCGAAAAGAGTTGAAAGTTGTAAATGGTAAGTTGAAAGTTTTATTTCTTTCCAAAGAAAAGTACAAGGCAAAGCATTTATCCTTTTTTGCATCTTCAACAATTGTTTTTATTAAATCACTATCCATTTTCAACTTACAACTTTCAACTCTAGTCGTTTCCCACGTCGAATAACCTCCGGTTGTTCGATCGATAACAACAAGTGAAGAGTCGTATTGACGGACTTCGCGCCCGAGAGACTCCTGATACTTTTGCCATTGAGGAGATTGCCAGAGATTCATATATCGCATTGTAATCTAAATCACTTTTAACTTTTAACTTTTCACTTAGAATATGATCATGCTAACTCTCCCCGAACTCCAATACGATTATTCGGCACTCGAGCCTCATATTGATGCCAAAACGATGGAAATCCATCATTCCAAGCATCATCAGGCTTATGTTGATAAGACAAATGCAGCACTTGAGGGTACAGGGTTTGAAGATAAATCCATTGAAGAAATCATTGCTGATCTGGATCAGATTCCCGAGGATAAACGCTCAGCGATTAGAAATAATGGTGGAGGAGTGCTTAATCACAATATATTCTGGACATGCTTGGGGCCTCAGAATTACGGAGAGCCAGAAGGGGATTTAAAATCTACAATTGATGAAGTATTTGGTGATTTCAATTCATTCAAGGAAAAGTTCACTGAAGCTGCTTTGACTCAATTTGGATCAGGCTGGGCTTGGCTAGTCAGTAATGATGATCAGCTACAGATTGCTCAAACCCCAAATCAAGATTCTCCTCTTACACAAGGGCTAAAACCAATACTATGTATTGATGTATGGGAGCATGCCTATTACCTCAAATATCAGAACAGGCGTCCGGAGTACGTTGAAGCATTTTGGAATGTGGTTGATTGGGAAGAGGCGGGAAAAAAGTTAACTAGTTTTGAAATTGATTAAGATAATTATTGACCTCAGACTTATTTAGAGTAGGATTCTTTCGATCACAGTAGTCTTGATTGTGTAATTAGATCTGTGTGTTGCATCTGAATGACTCTCCCTAAGGGCACTCTTCGACTCGCCCTTCGGGCTCGCTCAGAGCAAGCACGGTCTATTTGTTTATTTTCATCTAATCCCTATGCCCGCAAAAAAGAAGAAGCCTGCCAAAAAGGCTCCAAAAAAGAAACTTCTAAAGAAGGTGAAGAAAGCAGTAAAGAAAGCGACGAAGAAGGTAGCCAAGAAAGCCCCTGCAAAGAAGGCTCCGAAAAAAGCTGCGAAAAAGCCTGCTCCAAAGAAGAAGGTTGTCTCGAAAAAGACTCCTCCCAAGAAAGTAGCGCCTAAGAAAGTAGCACCTAAGAAAGTTGCCCCCAAAAAAACTGCAGCTAAAAAGAAAGAAGAACAACGCAAAATTATTGGGGCCAAGAAGAGAGCTGCTGCGAAGGAATATCAAATGACTATTCCTCAAGGCGTACTTCCATCAAGTGAAGCAATTGCGATTCCTTCATCTGGGAAAATGCCTGCAGTAACAAAACAATTTCCTGAAGATTTAAAACCAGTTGGAAATCAAAATGATCGTCTCTTCTTTACAGGAGATGAGGCGCCTGATTTGGTTATTCCCTCTTTGGTTGAAATGCAGGTGAAGAGTTATGAGTGGTTCCTTACCGAAGGGCTTAAGGAATTGATGGGTGAGATTTCACCGATCACGGACTTCTCCGGAAAGAAAATGGAACTGCGTATGCTTGGACACACTTTTGATCCTCCGAAATACGATCCTGATACTTGTAGAAGAAGAAACTTGAGCTTCGAATCTGTTATGAAGGGCCATGTTCAGCTTATTAATAAGGAGACAGGAGAAATCAAGGAGCAAGATGTCTTCTTGGGATCTATTCCTTTGATGACAGATATCGGTACGTTCATCGTAGGAGGTATTGAGCGAGTAGTTGTTCATCAACTTGTTAGATCTCCTGGAGTGTTCTTCTCTAAAATGCCGGACAATCCAAAACTACATGCTGCAAAAATTATTCCAAAGCGCGGAGTTTGGTTAGAAATTGAAACTGACAGAAGGGGAATCATCTCTTGTAAGATTGACCGCAAAAGAAAGATACCCATTACTCAACTCCTAAGAATATTCGGTTTCGACACCGATGAAAAAATTATTAATGTATTTTCGGAAGTCACTAAAGAAAAGGACTATATTCTTACGACTCTGGATAAAGATCCTGCGAGAACAGTCGAAGATGCTTACCAAAGTGTTTACCGCAAAGTTCGTCCGGGAGATTTGGCCACACCTGAAAATGCCAAGCAATTGATTGATGCAATGTTCTTCGATTTTAAAAAGTATGACATGGGAGCAATTGCCAGATACAAGATGAACAGAAGATTCGGCTTTAAAACTTCAAGCGACGAAGAGCATAGGGTATTTCAGGTAGAAGACTTTGTTGAAATTTTAAGAGAACTTATCAAATTAAATAATGGCGAAGGTGTTCCTGATGATATTGACCACCTTAGTAATAGAAGAGTCAGAAGTGTTGGAGAGCTAGTTCAGAATAAATATCGAGTTGGCTTGATCAGAACAGAACGCATTGTAAAAGATCGAATGACCGTTATGGACTTGGAAACTGTAACTCCGATGCAACTTATTAACTGCAGGCCTATAACGGCAGCTATGAGGGAATTCTTCGCGAGCTCCCAGCTTAGCCAGTTCATGGATCAGACAAATCCAATATCAGAACTCAGCCACAAACGCAGATTATCTGCCATGGGACCAGGAGGACTTTCGCGAGAGCGTGCGAGCTTTGATGTGCGTGACGTGCACCAAAGCCACTATGGACGCATATGTCCCATTGCAACTCCCGAGGGTCCGAATATTGGGCTAGTTGTACACTTGTCTATTTTTTCCCGAGTTAATGAATACGGATTTTTGGAAACTCCTTATAGAGAAGTTGGCCACAGCGTGCCTTTAGATCCAGACAAGATGTTGGGGAGAATGTTTGATGTCGATTTGCGAGACAATAGAAAATTGATTGTTCGGGCGGGTGAGGTGATTGATACCAAGGAGAAGGCGAAAAAAATAATTTCACTACTTAAGAAACAGGATTTCAAGGATGTGCCTGTTCGAGCTTATGTTACCGGCAAAGTTATTTATGCTGATGCCGAACAAGAGCGACGTCTTTCAATTGCACAAGCTCAAACGAAATTCTCTGAATTTGGCGAGTTTGTAACATCACGTGTATCTGCAAGAAAAGGTGGAGAGCCTATTCTGTCTCATGTACGCGACATTACTCACGTTGATGTTTCGCCAAAACAAATTCTCTCGCTATCGACTGCACTAATCCCGTTCCTTGAGCACGATGATAATACCCGAGCATCAATGGGAACAAACATGCAACGACAGGCAGTTCCTCTGGTAAAACCTTCTGCTCCTCTTGTTGGAACTGGAATGGAAGGATTGGCAGCTAGATCAGCTGGGCATGCATTGCTTGCCGAGGAAGATGGAGAAATTGTGTACAGTGATGCGCAAGAAATCTCTGTTGTTTACAAGTCAGGACGTAAGCAAACATATTCTTTACACTCATTTGTCAGATCAAATCAAGGTACATGTTTTAGTTTGCGACCGCGCGTTCTTCGCGGACAAAAAGTCCGAAAGGGTGAGAGTCTTGCCGATGGTGCATCAGTTGACAATGGCGAGCTCGCACTTGGACAAAACTTGCTTGTTGCATACATGTCATGGCAAGGATATAACTTTGAGGACGCCGTAATACTTTCGGATCGAATGGTGAAAGACGGAATGTTCGATTCAATTCATATTGAATCATACGTAACCGATGTTCGAGATACGAAACTAGGATCCGAAATGATCACTCGAGATATTCCAAATGTTGGTGAAGCAAAACTTAAAGATTTGGATACCGATGGAATCGTTAGAATAGGAGCAACAGTACATGAAGGAGATATTCTTGTTGGAAAAATTACTCCTAAGGGCGAGACCGAGTTAACACCCGAAGAACGGCTTCTACAAGCCATTTTCGGGGATAAGGCAAAAGACGTAAAAGACAGCTCACTCAGACTTCCAGGTGGTGCGGGTGGAAAAGTTGTGGACGTTCAGATTTTCGACAGATCAGAAGGAGACGAACTTCCAACCGGAGTAATCAAACAGATTAAAGTGTATGTTGCACAGACAAGAAAGATAAGAGAGGGAGATAAGATGGCAGGGCGACATGGTAACAAGGGAGTCATTGCCAGAATTGTTCCAGTCGAAGATATGCCATTCCTTAAAGATGGAACTCCGGTAGATATTATTTTAAATCCGCTCGGAGTAACTTCGCGTATGAATATTGGACAAGTTCTGGAAACACACTTGGGTTGGGCATGCCAGGCGCTTGGAATTAAAATTGCGACTCCTGCGCTGGATGGAATCTCGGCTAAAAAAATCGGTGACTTCTTGGAAGTTGCGGGGTTGCCGCGTTCCGGAAAAGTTCAGCTCTACAATGGATTTACTGGTGAGCCATTCGCTCACGAAACTACTGTCGGAATGGTTTACATGCTTAAGCTGCTTCACCTTGTTGAAGACAAGATACATGCCAGGTCAGTTGGGCCGTACTCATTGGTTACGCAACAGCCTCTTGGAGGAAAAGCACAACACGGTGGTCAGAGGTTTGGAGAAATGGAGGTGTGGGCTTTGGAAGCTTACGGTGCTGCTCACACGCTTCAAGAAATGCTCACCATCAAATCAGACGATGTTATTGGTCGAAGCAAAGCCTACGAAGCTATTGTTAAGAGAGAACAGATTCGCCGACCTTCTATCCCCGAATCTTTCAATGTTCTTGTTAAGGAACTTCAGGCACTCGGACTTAAAGTTGATCTACTCAAATTCAAAGATGAAATAGAGCCCGAAGAGCGCGTGACGATTGAGGAAGGAGAGATAGAAGAAGTTGAATTAGAATCTCGTGTTGCTGCAGAAAAAGAGGCAGAAGAAATTGTTCCATCCGAAGATAAGATTACCGAGCTTTCTGATCTTCCTCAGGTTGGATCTGAATCTTCATCAGAAGTTAAAGAAGGAATAGAAGAAGGTAAAGAGGTAGAAGCTTCCGGAGTAACTGCAAAAGAAGAGATGGCAGAGTCTGTGAGTGAAGAATCAAGAGAAGCAGCATGATTAAGACGTAAGACTTAGGACGTAAGAAGTTAAGAAAAATCTTACGTCTTATGTCTTACTTTTTACGTCTTAATCCTTCCCAAGATCTATCAATGACATTATGATTACGTCGTTCTACCCCTACCCCTAGCACCCATGAAGTCCGTGAATAAAGTAATGCTGCTCGGCAACGTAACCCGCGATCCCGAGTTAAAGAGCACTACCAACGGTCAGGCCGTCTGCACATTCGGTCTCGCTACCAACCGTGTTTGGAAAGATTCAACCGGCGACAAACAAAGTCTTCCCGAGTACCACAATCTTGTGGCTTGGGGAGGACTAGCAGAATTCTGCGCCGAAAATGTTAAGAAGGGAAAGCCTCTGTTCATTGAGGGCTATTTAAAAACTCGCAGTTGGGATAGTCCCGAAGGAACCAAGATCTTCAGAACAGAAGTTGTAGTCGAAAATATTGTTCTGCTCGGACCGAAGGGGGAAATGCATGCTCCGGTTGAGTCAGTGGAGGATATAGCTGTACCGGAGGAGGTGATTGCTTAATAGGTTTATAGGTTAGAGGTTGATAGGTTTATAGGTTAGAGGTTGATAGGCTGATAGGCTGATAGGCTGATAGGTTGAGAGGTTGTATGACAGCATTCCTCGTGTACAATCTTCCTCCTATGTCTTTGGAAGAGAATTGTTTAACAGATGTTCAGCGACAGATAGTAAAATCATACGAAGTCAGGAATAAATTGTGTCATCCAGGATTTTGGCGCATGAGGGCCGAGATTCTTAAACCCTCAATGCCGAGAAGAGTCAGGAAAATTTTGGCAAAACATTCTTATGAGTCGCCTGAGGAAGTTCGCATCTTAGATTTAGGTTGTGGTATGGGATACAAGAATGATCTGATAATACGATCAGTAGTAACCGATTCGGTCAAGAAGATTCATATTACCGGTTGTGATTTAGTAGAGCCTCCATATTTTCTATTGTCGAATGACAATAGAGTAAGTGGCGAGTTTGTTAATTTACCTGCAGAACAAATATTAAAAGAGTTTGGACCGAATAGTTTTGATGTTGTAACTGGTATTGCAGTACATCATCACATTAATAATCTTGTTGAAGTTTCCGAGCAGGTTAATGCAGTTCTAAAACTAGGTGGTATTCATTTAATTGCTGATAACTTCTGCTGGGATGGGAATCCAATTACTCAATTTGCTTCTAAGTCTTGGATGTCGATATATCGTCAGTTTGAAGGGAGAGGAGGATACTTTAACGGTTGCAGTGCTGACGATGCTCTATTCGCTCAACAACAAGGTGGATTGGACATTTTAGGTACTTTTTATGCCCCTTTCTTTGTTGAAGGGATTGTTGGAAGAAAAAGGCTTAATTAAGCTCAAAAGCAGTCTGTTCCGCTTGAGGGTGGAACGCCAAACAGTCCTAATACAAGCCAAAAAGTCGGGGTATATGCCGGAAAATTTTGAGATGATATTGACGAAGTGTTTAGGGCTGACACAATACTGACGGCCCGCCACCCTGAGCCCATACCCCACCCCTGGGGGGAGGGCGCATTTCGAGTTACGGATGTTAGCTCAAAAAACATCACTTTTTTGCCTCCGGAAGCCACTTTTTTCTTGACTGAAACCAATCAGCCTCTAAAATCTCTTAGCTTTATGCGTTTTTGCGCCCAGCCGCCGGAATCGAAACCCTGAAAAAAGGGAGGATTTCCTCGAGTTCTGCGGGTGTGCGTAACACCCGTTTTTGTTTCTGCGAAGCAGAAACAACCCTGAGCTTGTCGAAGGGTTTTACGGTGTTCAATCGCCCCTGCGGTCATTTAGATCACCGGCCGAGATCATACAATTTATATACCAGCTTTGTATGATCAAAAAAAATGCAATTTTTGTGTCACATCTTGTGTGAGCATGTCCTGCTCGCCTTGAGGGTGACACGTGAACAGATAAAAAACGACAATCGACACGTCCGCCTTTGGCGGACTGTCAACAATCAACATTCAACTATGAGTAGTTGAAAGCGCACGAAGTGCGCGTGTTGATTGTTGATTGTCGATAGTCATCATAAGAACGTTACTCATTGCATCACATGGATGCCTCGACTCTGTACTCCGACGAAGGACGTGGCCAGCTGCGATAAGCCTCGGTAAGCCGCTAGGCAGGCGTTATAACCGGGGATTTCCGAATGGGGAAACCTGTCCTCCGTAATGGGAGGATGTCTGGTTCTGTTTATTATTTCCTTGAAAACGAGTGTGTAGTGGGTAGTGAGTAGTAGAAACCTACACACTACTCACTACTCACTAACAAAGAATCAGTAGTATCATCAATCTTCAATGAAATCATAAACAGGACCAGACGGTCACTCTGTGAACTGAAACATCTCATGTAACAGAGGAAAAGAAATCAATAGAGATTCCCTTAGTAGTGGCGAGCGAAAAGGGAACAGCCCAAATTCCATATTATTAATTTGGATGGTTGTAGGAGCCCAATATCTGATTGTTTTTACTTTAGGCAAACGATCCTGGAACGGACGGCCAAAGAGGGTGAGAGCCCCGTCGCCGAAAAAGTAATACACAGTAGGGATTTCCTGAGTAGGGTCGGACACGTGTAATCCGGCCTGAATCTAGGTGGACCACCACCTAAGGCTAAATAGGTACAGAGATCAATAGCGGATAGTACCGTGAGGGAAAGGTGAAAAGCACCCCGGAAGGGGGATGAAATAGTCTCTGAAATGTGATGCATACAAAGAGTCGGAGCCCAATTTATTGGGTGACGGCGTGCCTTTTGCATAATGAGCCAACGAGTTTGTCGTATGTGGCAGGTTAAGGCCTAAAAGCCGAAGCCGGAGCGAAAGCGAGTCCGAATAGGGCGATTTTTGAGTCGCATGCGCAAGACCCGAAACCGGGTGAGCTAACCATGGGCAGGGTGAAGGTCGTGGGAACACGATTGGAGGCCCGCACCCACCAGTGCCGCAAGACTGGGGGATGACCTGTGGTTAGGGGTGAAAAGCCTATCGAACCCGGAGATAGCTGGTTCTCCTCGAAATGCCTTTAGGGGCAGCCTCGATGTATACAGTTGGGGGTAGAGCTACTGTTTGGATGCGGGGGTCTTTCCGACCTACCAAATCCTGACAAACTCCGAATACCAACTCTTCAGCATCGGGAGTGAGTCAGCGACAGCTAACTGCCGTTGACGAAAGGGAAAGAACCCTAATCATCTGCTAAGGTCCCTAATTATCGTTCAGTGGAAAAGGTAGTACGAATGCATCGACAACCAGGAGGTTGGCTTAGAAGCAGCCATCCTTTAAAGAAAGCGTAACAGCTCACTGGTCGATTGCATTCGTGCGCCGAAAATGTATCGGGGCGAAACGATAAACCGAAGCAATGAGTGGCCTACATTAGTAGGTCGCAGTAGAGGAGCGTTCCGTTCAGCAGTGAAGCAGTACTGCGAAGTATTGTGGAGCGGACGGAAGTGAGAATGTTGGCATGAGTAACTACTAGGCAAGTGAAAATCTTGCCCGCCGAATCCCCAAGGTTTCCCACGCAACGTAAATCGGCGTGGGGTTAGTCGGTCCTAAGGCCAGGCCGAAAGGCGTAACCGATGGACAACAGGTCAATATTCCTGTACCTCATGGAGATCACCAGAGGGTGTTAGCTGATAGTTTTATCGGCCTCTGTTCCTTACCATTTTGGAATTTAGAATCTAGAATCTAGAATCTAGAATTTGGAATAATATTCCATATTCTAGCTTCCATATTCCAGATTCAAATTAGATTCCAAAGTGGTGAGGAACATGTCAATGAAAAAGGATGCTGTCATCCTAGGAGCGTTGTAACGGAGCGGGAGTACCAGAGCGTGTGCATTGACTGCACGTGTAACACATGAAGTGTTGATTCCGGGAGGCAAATCCCCCGGATGAGCTGAGTGTGGATACCAAATGTCCGCCGCAAGGCGGGAGAGTCTGGCTGTTTCTGCTTCCAAGAAAAACATCGCTCACAGAAATCCGTGAGTCCGTACCGCAAACCAACTCCGGTGGGGTGGTCGAGTAGACCAAGGCGAACGGGTAATATCGTGTCAAGGAACTCGGCAAAACAACGTCCGTAACTTCGGGATAAGGACTGCCGTGTACCTTGTGTGCACGGTTGCAATAAATGAGTCCAGGCGACTGTTTACCAAAAACACAGGTCTCTGCGAAGTTGTAAAACAACGTATAGAGGCTGATGCCTGCCCAGTGTCAGAAGGTTACGTGAGGGGATTTACGTCCCTGATCTAAGCCCTGATGAACGGCGGCCGTAACTATAACGGTCCTAAGGTAGCGAAATTCCTTGTCGGGTA
>CAZDKL010000003.1:62235-66137 GCA_964506185.1 uncultured Candidatus Peribacteria bacterium | reverse complement strand
TAGATCTATACGTAACATTCAATTTCCTGAGATTTGCATTAGTACATAAATTATCTCATTTCGTGCCTAGTAAATCCGAACATCTCATACGCATAAGGTCAACAGGATAAAAATTGCGAATTCTTTTGGATCCATCTTTCCCCTTAAGAGATTCAATATCTTTCATTCTTTTTTGAACTGTTTTTTCTGAAACAGGATTATCTTGAGCAAATCTATATGCTGTCGTATACAACAGTTTCTCATGAGTAAAACAGCCGGTGCTATCAGCGACAGGGATATCCTGCGAAGCCTCATCACATAATTTTCTTGCAGTCTCGACTTTATAGAATTTGTATACTCTGCCACCAATATCTTTGCCGAACACATAATCAGCGCCTTTCATCCTTCTATTAAGTGTAGGCTCCGGTACATTCAGCAATCTAGCTAGTGCATTGATAACACCATATTCATCTCCACCAAGTTCAAAAAATCCCGATGTATCAGCCTGATGTTCTGTGCCTATTAGAGCTTTGCACCTTTTGATAGCAACTTCTTCTGCAAAAAATTTTACGACGTTGCCTTCTTTTATTTTTCCAGAGATCGACGGGGCATCACAAAGTCTTCGCATTACTGTTGCGGCACCCAAGCCTAATTCTTGAGCCCAAGCCACATGTGTGCCAAATCTAATTCCATCTTGATGAAAAAATCCTCTTTCATTAGCACATGCTAAGTCTGTATTAAGAACGTCTTCACATTGTTGTCTTACAATACATTCAGGATAAAAATTCAAAACAGATCCATTTGCAGCGATCCCTGTAATACTTGGGAATCCTGACAGACGTCTTCCGATTGTATCTTTATCAATTCCAAGTTCTTTTTGCCATGCCGTTAATGTGCCACAGCGTTCTGTTTCCTCATTGGTTGCCGGTATCGAATTGTTGTTCTTACACATTTTGGATAATTAAATCATTACATTCATCGAGTACAACATTTTCTGAAAAAAATATCCTCACTTGTCCACTATTGCTTTTGCCCATGATGCCTTCTAGCTTCGCAAGCCTTTCTCTGAGTATATGCGGATTAACTGAAAGATATCTTGCCCATGAAGCAGCAGTACCATACTTCTCTCCACTCATCACAAAAAAACCAGAGTCATCAGCTATTTGTAACTCGCCGTTTATTAAATCGGCACAAGCTACTTTTGCATGACTTTCTTCATAAAAGGCATTCTTGCAAACATGATTGCCGACATCTTTTCCGGTAATACCTGTCAGTTTCCTAAGACGTTTCTTTGTTGCCGGCTCTGAAATACCAAATGCCTTGCTCCATGCATATGCATGACCATATTTTTTACCTTCTAACTCAAAAAAACCATCTCTATTAGCCTTTGGAACCTCGGAATCCAATAGATCACTGCATACTGCCTTAACAACATCTTCTGGATAGAAAGCCGCCCTCTTAAATCTGTTACGTGCATCTCTACCATCGATTCCATCAACACGCTCCAGTCTCTTTTTGATTGGCTTGTCGGTAATACCAAGCGTATCTGCCCATGCGCTAATAGTACCGAAATTTTTTCCATTTGCTTCAAAAAAGCCATCCTTATTAGCCCTAGGCACTTCTTCACTCAGGTGATTAGCAGATCTTTCCAAAACAGCACCTTCTGGATAAAAAGTATATATAGCACCACCACGTGATTTTCCCAATACACCCGCAATCCCTTTTAACTTCTTTTTGATGGTACTACCGGGGGTTTTCAACTCTAGACCCCAAGCACCAGCAGTGCCAAATCGTAATCCATTCTCACCTATAAAAAAATTAGTGTCATCACAAACTGGTAAATTTTCTAGTAGATCCGCACATGCATTAAGAACATGGCTCTGAGGATAAAAATCAGCCTGAATATTATTGAAAGTCCTAGCTGTAATTGATCTACTTCTGTCTAAGCGCCCTGCAATAGTAGGTCCGGAAACTGGTAATACGCTTTCCCATAAATTAATTGTTCCAAATCGCTCGCCATTTAGATCTAGAAAACCATCATCACTTGCTTTTGGTAACATTTGTCTTGAAACAAGATCGCCGCATCGTTGCATTACTAAAGATTCTGGATAAAAACCATCCTCCCAGGTTGTACCCGTTGAATCTATACCTGTTATACCAACTACTCCTCTCATCCTATCTCTTACACTACCTTCTGTTAGTCCCAAATGCGTTGCCCATCTATTTATGGTAGCGCATCTCTCAGTATCATCTGACCCATTATCGTTGCCGTCTATGTGATCTTCAGCACTTCGCATGTCGCATTGAATATATTATCAATCCTGCACCTCAGATTCGTAATACTGTTGTATATAGCGTCTGGGCAATCTGAAAAACCCGCTTTCATCGGCACGCGGTAATTCATCTCTTCTACGAATGTGTTCCAGTGCATCAATATCAGCTATTAATCTGAGATTGTGAGCAGGATTCTTTCCCTCAATACGTCTACGCAGGCTGTCAATTAATTCCATCTCTGGTGCTCCATCTGCAGAACCGGGACTTTTCCCATGTATCCTCTGTAGTTCTGCATATCCTTCGATAAGATCTGTAAAGAGCGCTGGGCGAAATTTGTTGGATTCCGGGAGCAGTTGTGCAATAACGGCAACATTCTTACGCCATCCCATTTTCCATAATGGACTATCTTTTCTTATTCGTCTCAATACTCTCCCATGTCTTTGCTCTAATTTATTAAGAGATAGCGTTGGATAACCATCAATCATTAACATAGCATTTTCTAGATTCATGCCTCTGCCGCCCATCTCACAAAATACAATTACCTGAATCTCTCCCGCTCTGAAAGCGCCCATGTCCTCATTCATCCTGTTTGTTGAAGTTTTTTTGCCTGTCCAACCTGCTACCTCTATTTCACTGCCAAATTCCTCCCTCATTGTTTCTGCAGTTGCTTCTACGAGCTTAACACTTGGAACATTTATCAATGTGGGCCATTCTGTCTTATCATCGTTACCAACAATTTGTCTGTAAACTTTTGGAATTGCCTTGTGTATTTCTGCATGCTTAAGTGCGGCATCAAGAGTTTTTTGATCATAATCACCTAGACGTATCCGAAGTTCATCTTCAGAGATCTCTGTTTCATAAAGAAGTATCTCCGGTACTGCATTAATTCTCCTATCGATTCCATCAATAAGCGGTAATTCAAATACGGGTGCTCCAAAGTAATCCTTAATATGCCTGCCATCTGGCCATTCATCTGTTGCTGTAAATCCTATGGCTGTACTTGGATCAAGTGTTTCTAAAAGCCTTCTGCGAATTGTGGTTAGAAAAAGATCTGCCTCGTCAACAACAGCAAGATCCACGTTATCCTTGTCAATGTAATCATCTAGATCCTTATACCTATCAAGATGATGAAGCAGCATATCCGAATTTGTAATAATGACTGGTGGCTCCACATTTATTTCGCCACCACGAAAAATACCTGCATCAATCCCTAGGTTTCCAAATTCTCGCACAATACCCTCAATTGGTCCTCGTCCATCAGAGATGAGTAAATCTTTTCTGTCCCCGTTGATACCTAGTTGCTGTTTTGCGGCCTGCGAAGCCATTATTGCTGCAATCTCAACAGGTGTTTTTCCTGAGCCGCATGAACTTACAAGGCAAATGCGCTTGCGCATATTTTGGACAGCTTCAGCAATTCCTCTCATTGCGTCGCGCTGATGTGAATCGAATTCCATTCCTCTGCGATTGGGATTCGAATGTGGAAGATAGTCCACTCTCGCTTCGAGTTCTCGTTGAAATGCCTGTATATATCTTGAAGAACGCCTTTTTACCATAATAAATTAAGAAGAATAGTATGTACTGATTATATATATTTGTAAATATCATAATTTTTGGCTTATATAAGCCAAAAACTTGTAATGGTGGAGCTA
>CAZDKL010000003.1:52134-62135 GCA_964506185.1 uncultured Candidatus Peribacteria bacterium | reverse complement strand
GTAAATATCATAATTTTTGGCTTATATAAGCCAAAAACTTGTAATGGTGGAGCTAGAGCATGGTTTTCCGAACTCTTGGAATTTTATAATACAATTAAAGCACATCAAGCACTTAAGTTAATAATGTGACAATTTATTCATTTATGCCTTATCATTCATCAGTCTCAAGCAATTTTCTCATTCCATCTCTTGGGCCATTCTCCACTTGAGATGCAAGTCTCATTGCCTGTTCAACCATAATACGATTTCTTAGCTTCGCGGGCATCTCATGGCCACAACCAGCAACATTCTCAAATAAACTATTTATTGCTTCATTAACTGAAAATCTCAAATTTCTCTCACTTCTATCTTCAGGAGGATAGCACATAGGATTTGCTGATATTTCTCCATTACCAACTGCAACCAAATGATCTACAATTATTGTTGTAGCTATATCTATAATCTCATCCTCTTTATCTAATAGAAATTTGCATTTAGGATTTCGTGCTTGTCTCGCATTTAAATCATTGATCTCTCTTGCAAGGTGCCTTAGAAGTTGCATAAGTCTTGGGAAAAAGGCTCCTTGTCTAATTGAATCCAAATTATTTAAGTCATTCAAGTCATCTTGAGTGACATTTTCGAATTCAAATGAATGGCTAGATTCTGCGTCTGATTGCTGTTCTCTCATATAAGTATTATACGGTATTTTGTATTTTTGTGCAATATAACACTTATCGCATTCTAAAGCCAAAAACTTGTATTGGTGGAGCTAAAGGGATTCGAACCCTTGACCCTCTGCATGCCATGCAGATGCTCTAGCCAGCTGAGCTATAGCCCCACGTATATGATTGACGATTAAGTTATTGAACGAATGGCTAGAGCACAACTTTTTTATGGCTCGTACCGCTACGCGGTACTCGACAGCCAGCTGAGCTATAGCCCCACTGTGGTTTACCATGAGTGAGTCCACCGAAGGTGGACGAATCGAATGGTGCGCCCGGCAGGATTTGAACCTGCGATCTCCTGGTCCGCAACCAGACGCTCTATCCAGACTGAGCTACGGGCGCATAAAGCCCGAAAAGCTTAACATTGCCTTACAAATCATACAAACCACATACTTATCTTTTATTACACACTATCCTACCCGATGCGGAACACCATCTCTTATTCTATAAGGAGTATGACTATCATGCCTAAGTACCCTGATTACAGCTTGAGTAAACTCATTTGGAATGACACCGTCTCCACGATAGTTCCCGTAATATTCCCTGGCCAACCAAAGCAACAATTTCGTGGGCGTGCTGTAGTGCTCGGGTATTTCTAGCTCCTGCATTATTTCCGCCTCATCACAAACATTACCATTTGCTCCTTCAGCCTGTAGCTTCCCGTTCACCAACATATTAAGTGCTTCAACTTCGATGTTATAAGCCTGCACATCGTCATCAAGTACAACTTTTTTTTCTCTATCCCCTGCCTTGGGTACGTGAAAGCCAATATATTGTTCAAGACTCATTACATCAATCGAGCGACGACGGCTTTCCTGCATTACGTGAATTAATTCATGAAACTTAATTAATTCTGCCAAAACATTTGAAGGTTGCTGCGACCTTGGCAAAAGCATGGTTCTAATTATCGGAGCAAAAGCTGCAGCAAAAGTTGTCTGATGTTCATCTGGGAGATAGTCGTATCCGAAATGTAATGCATCCGGCATTTGTAACATTTGAGCTGAAAAAAGAGCGTATCCATTCATATCTTGAGCTCCTCTTGCTTGTTCTTCCGACACTCGCTTAACTGCCATGGCATTTCTAAGTGGATTATTTTTATTATTTTGTACAACATGAAAAGGTACCGGCATTGTTGCTTTCATAGATTGTTGTTGCCTGTTGTTCATCGGCATTCTTTCTATCAATGGCAAAAGCCTGGATTTTCCAAATTCCAAAAATGAAGCTTCTTCTGTTTCAATCCTAGACTGAAGCTCTCTTTCGTCCGGAGTTTCGGGGAAATAGCTAGGGGGACCAAATCTCGAACTTTCTGCGTTCATATAATTCATATTATGCAACTATTTCTGAGATTTTCAACTATCTCCTATACTTTTTGATTTGCCTTCAATAACATTCAAATTAGGCCTAAAATCACAATTGAAATAATAATTCTCAATTATCAATTTTCAATTCTCAATTATTATTATGAACCTCTCCTCCCTCTCCAATCCATCACCAGAAATGGTCTACGGACTTATGGCTCTTGCAATAGTCGAAGTTATCCTGAAAGGCTTCGCAATGTGGCGCGCAGCACAACTAAAGCAACTCATCTGGTTTGTTGCGATTTTGATCTTCAATACCGCAGGAGTTCTGCCGATTGTATATTTGATCATAAGTAAAAAGAAGTACGCAGCTATTAATTCAAAAATCGTAGAATCAGCACCTCTACCACCAGAAAGTCCAACGTTTAATTGATTAAAAGATAAATTTGAATAGACTGCCCCGGTAAGTTCTTTTTTGGCGCAGATGGGGAACGGTTACCCGCGGGATTGCAAATCCCGAGATAGCTGGTTCGACTCCAGCCTGCGTCTCTTCCGTTCGTCTCTCGAAAGCACTGGCAGTGTTCTGTATCCAGATCCTGAAAATGCTAAGCGCTCGAATGCGGAAACCTGGGGACCTCTTGGCCCCCCGAGAAGGGCTTGCAAGCCCAGATCCCTGATACACTGAGGCGGTGTATCTGGGGTTTTTTGACCATGATTAAAGGATTGAAAGATAAACAGGATTAAAGTAATTCCCTGTAATCAAGATAATCCTTAAATAATGAAAATCATGGTTCAGACAATAGACGCCAATAAATATTTCCCTATAATCAAACCACTATGAAAGTAACCCTAATTCTTGGTTCGGCATCTGACTCGGACCACGCAAAAAAGATTTCAGATTTCCTTGGGGAATTTGATGTTCCATCAGAAACCATTGTCGCATCAGCTCATAAAGTACCGGAGAAGGTTGTGGAGATTGTGAATGGGCTTAATGACGATCCTCAGCCCCAAGTGCTGATTACGATTGCAGGTATGAGCAACGGACTTGGCGGAGTTGTTGCAGGAAGTTCAGTTCATCCAGTTATCACTTGTCCGCCAGCACAAGGGCTCGAAGAGTATCAGGTTGATTTGCATTCGAGCTTAAGAATGCCTTCTGATGTTCCAGTAATGACCGTACTTCATCCAAAGAATGCGGCATTGAGTGCAATTAGAATTCTTGCTGAAGGAGATGAGGCTCTAAAAGCTAAGGTGAAGGCCAGGATTGAAGAAGTAAAAGGAAAGTATTAAATTGTAAGTTGTAAGTGGAAAGTGGATAATGCCTTCCAATAGAGATAATTTTCCATTTACCATTTTCAACTTTCAATTACTTATATGACTCTGACAATTCCACAACTGCAGGAGAAGCTAAAAGAATGGAACGGTTGCGAACTTGCAAAGAACGCCAATCCCGTCTTGGGCGAAGGCAACTTCAATGCAGATATTATGTTTATAGGAGAAGCTCCGGGCGCAAAAGAGGATGAGCTTGGACGGCCGTTTGTGGGACCCGCGGGAAAGTTTTTGGATGAACTCCTTGAATCAATCGGCCTTAAACGCGAAGACGTTTACATTTCCAACGTAGTTAAATACAGACCTCCTGATAACAGAGATCCCCTTCCCGAAGAAAAGGAACAATGCATGCCATGGTTAAAGATGGAGATTGCTCTTATTAAACCGAAGGTGATAGTTCCGCTCGGTCGACACGCACTTCAACACTTTTTTCAAAAACTCAGTATTACAAATGCGCATGGCAAGCCTCAAACCCTTCGACAAGCTCAGGGTGACATAGCTGGGGTAACGATCTTCCCCATCTATCACCCAGCTGCCGCACTTCATAATGGGAACTTGAGGCAGTCGCTGTTTGATGACTTTAAAGCTCTTGAGGATTTTTTGAACTATAAATAAGTGTGTAGTGAGTAGTGTGTAGGAAGCAGCAAACTACTCACTACACACTACTCACTCGTTTTCAGTGATCAAGCGCCAACTCAATTAAAACTGAAACAGCAACTATCAAAATCCCAATCCACCAGTTAAGTAGATTCAGCTGATGAAACAGTACTATAACAGTCAAACTTATGCCAAGAAGGATTCCTTGTCTAAGTGCAATGCTTGTTAACTTTCCCATATCCCAAGTATGAGTTGGCAAAATTTTCCATAGCCCAATAAAGCAAAGCGCTCCAACTGTGCTAACTGTCAAAAAGAAACTCAGAAAGAAAGCAGGTATAGCCTGCACAGGCGCCGTTAGCGGACTAACGCGCAAAAGGACAACAAGTAGAGATGTTGAGGAGAAGAGAGCCGAGAGTATTATTCCGAATAGAAGAGTATTCAAAGCTAAATGGTAAATTGTAAGTGGTAAATGGAAAATGCTATATGCACCAAGCAAAGGATAGCATCATACTCGCTTGCGTATTTTCCATTTACCATTTTCAACTTTCAATTACATGTTTATAGTATAATTACTGCAAAATATGTCTAATAGCTCGAAACCCAACGCTGGCAAGTGGGCGGAATATGCAAAGAAGATAAAGAAAGTCTCAACCTTGAATGATCTTGAGGATATTGAACAGGAACTATTCGGGCGAAAACAAGGCGTTATGACTCTGGCCATGAAGGAACTTAAAGATCTGGATCCTAAACAGAGAGTCACGCAGGCAAAAGAACTTAATGAACAGAAACAAATTCTGGTTGAAGAATTGGAGAAGCTGAAAACTGAATTGGAAACTCCTACAGGAGATCAACTTTCAAAAAGCGATTCAATTGATATTACTCTGGATCTTCCGGAAAAAGAACGCGGGCACCTTCATCTGATACCTGAATTTATAAGACATGCTGAAGAAGTATTTGGAAGAATGGGATTTGATGTGATGCACGGTCCGGAGATTGAGCCGGAAGAATATAATTTTGATTTGCTGAATTTTCCAAAAGATCATGCAGCGCGTGACTGGGCTGATGTTTTCTACATGAAAAAGAAAACCCCACCTGATAACAGACTGACTCTTCGCGCGCACACTTCTCCGTGTCAGATCAGATACATGCAAAAGAACAAACCGCCGCTTAGAGCAATTTTTCCAGGTAAGACTTACAGGAAAGATGATGATGCAACGCACTCCCCTATGTTCCATCAATTGGAAGGATTAATGGTTGGTAAAGATATTACTTTGGCTAACATGAAAGCTGTAATGATTAAGTGTGTGCAGGAACTTGTAACTCCCGATGCTGAATTTAGATTCCGCACGGGCTACTTCCCATTTGTTGAACCGGGATTGGAAATGGATATGAGATGGACAGGTGAGGATAAAACTAAGGAGGGCGATTGGCTGGAAGTTGTCGGATGCGGAATGGTTCATCCGAATGTACTTAAAAATTGTGATATTGATCCTGATAAGTGGCAGGGATTTGCATTCGGATTCGGTATTGATCGCATGGTAATGATCAAGCATCAGATTAAAAGTATCCGAGAACTATTCCCTGGTGACGTTAGGTTTTTGAGGCAATTTTAAAAAAGCACCTGACCACGCGATGGTGGCCAGGCACAAGTCCTTGATTGACAGCAAACCCAACTAAGGGTCTGCATTGGTGGCTTTTCAGCTCATGAGAAACGGACCATAGAGATCCGTCTCGGGCAAACCGAACCCGAGGAAGTCGTTCTCTTCGTCTCCGAACACGCTGTCGATGAGGCTCAGGCTCGCCCGCAGGCTAGAGACCTGACCCACCGTGGACGTATTCGGATTGGTCACGTTCATTCGAAGACCGAACGTCTCATCCGCGCCCTGGTCGATCTCGGCCATGATGTGATCGTTCACTCCCTCGAAGACCAGCCGCACGGACTGGTTCACCGTCGGAGTGGTCACAGCCGTGCCATCCGCATAGGTGATGCTGGTCGGCGACATGGTATTGAGCGAGTCGCCCGCGTTGTAGAGAGCGAATCCGTCCGTCGATGCCTCCACGTTGATCATGTTGACATAGTAGACGAACGTCCTCATCAGCAAATCGTTCGACCCGTTCTTGGTGTTGTCGTGAGACGACGCGCTGATCTTGGCCATGTGCACGTCGTCACTTCCAACGAAGATCTGCGAACCGCTTGGCGAGTCGTGAACGTTGGTAGCCCCCGAGGGAGCTGCGAACACCACTTCGCTCTCAACGCCCGAGACGGGCTGATTCGGTCCGGGTGTGCTCACGCCGATGAGGATTTCCCCCTCGGCGGTCGCGTCACCATCGTTCTGAACGAGGTTGTTGCTCGAGACATCGCCCCGAGCCTCAACACTGTGAAGAGCCAACTGAATCTGCTCAACACTCATCGCGCCTTCCACGTCACCATGCATTTGCGGCCAGACGATGAGGTCCTTGCGATCCTCCACGACCACTTGGCGAGACTCGGTATCCAACGCGAAGTCGGCATCCGTGCCCGACATAGCAGCCGCACCGCGGGTAGCGTAGCCAATCGGCGTTGCTTCACCCGCTTCGTACACCTGCAGACGATCGATCGAGATGCCCTCGCCGGCGACCACTGACCAACGAAGGTCCGTGACGTCGATGGGCTCTGTACCCGAGGACTCCAACTGTACCCGCTGTACTCCCTCCTCGAGGGTGGAAGCCAGCAAATACGGATTGTTGACCGGCGTGGTATCCGTGGTGACGTACAGGTCACCCTGCGACTCGAACGTCCACACGATCGAATCGGTTGTCGTAACGATGATCTGCGCATCTTCCGGTCCAGCACCATTGGTGTTGATGCCATTCGAGTTCAGCGTTGATCCGTCGTCCAACATCTCGACACGAATGAAGTCGTCGATCAGAATCGTGCCGAGGCCGACTTGCAGTGTGTTGTCCGGCATCAGTGACGAGCTGGCTTTGGCATGCACTTCCGAGACGATCACCTGACCATCTGGGTAGACATAGCCACCGCCAGCCGGATCGGCGAACTGTGCAGTCCACCAACCGCCGGACTCCGTAGCACCCACTCCGTCTTCGAGGATGGTATCGACGACAAAGTCGCCGTCGGTGTCCATCCACCAGGCAAGGTCCGTGACATTCACGAACTCGCCAGCGTCGGCCTGGACGACCAATTCGGTCATCAGAAGGTCGGCGCCATTTGCGAGACCTTCGTAACGCATCAACGTCACATGCTGATTCTCGACGGCCACGTCGGTTGTTCCGGTCGCGATCTGGACGACATTGAAGCGAGGCGGGTCGCCGACACTGTGCCGGTTACCCGAGATTCTCCCTTCGGGGGTGATTTGCACCCCACCTCCGCCATCCATTTGATAGGCGTAGGTTCCGAACCATCGACCTTCGACGTCCGCGTCATTCAGGACCGAAACCTCGAACGTGTTGCCGGGCTCTGCCGTGTCAACGACGTCGCCGATGACTTGCCATGTGTGCAAGCCCTCTGACCGCATGTCGATATAGGAAGTGGTGTAGACCTGGGCGCCCGCGAAGGTACCGTAGGAATCCGCTTCCAACTCGACGGTCTGGCCGGTCGCCGTATCACGCATCACGAGATCCTCGAGGGACTGGTTACCCTCAACGAGGATGGATGTGTACATGGTGACCGCCTCGCTGACATCGATGTTGACATCTGCGAGAACGACGTCGTTGTCGCCTGCCTGGAAAGTCTGTGAGGCGGGGCCGTCGATGCTGATGCGCATGTCGGCCAGCACCTCGTAGGTGATCTCCGGGTTGGCGTATCCTGTGTTGATGACGTTGACACCGTGTCCCCAGTGGGACATTTGCACGTCCGGCTCCGAGAGCTGGTAGATGCCAGCCTCGGCGCCATCGGCAAATTCGATTTCAACCGTCAACGACAAGCTGCCTTCCGGAATCGCATAGCCCCAACCGAGGTCGAAGTTTAGCTCACCATCGATACCGCTGTCCGAAGCCAATTCGAAATCGGGGTAGCCGTCCATATCGATGTCGACGCTGAGCGTACCCAGCGCAACCGCACCGTCGGCGCCGAGAATCTGGTAATCCATTTCCTCGAGAATGGTGCCCGGCCCAAAGGCCACGACCAACTCTTCTGCGCCTGTCGCATGAGGATACCTCTCGTCGGCCCAACCGTCATAGACATCGGGCGTCACCACCACGGCTTGGGCTTTGGGACGGAACGGCGGAAGAATAACAAAGTCGCCCTGCCCGTTCCCACCGACAAGCTCGTCCGGAATGGGGTTGGAGTCAACCGGCATCCCAACGGGAAAATCGATGTCACACTCTGCCGGATCACTCAGGTGAGGCCCTGCCACGATGGCGTAGTGGGCATCGTTCAAGTCCGAGCTGTCCATTTCGATCGGCGAAACAAACGGCGATAGCGCCGTGAGCATACACCGGTCGGGCAGAGACTCAATCCTCGACGTGCGAAAACCGTTTCGGCTCTGACGACGACGCAAACCACGACCCTTTCGGCTTTGACGACGAGTCAAACCAAACGCGCGCTTCGTGTTCAAAAACATACTCAGATCTCCATAAGGGTTCTAAAAGCCACCATTGGTTTCAAAGGACGATGCTCATGCACCGTAAAACCTTGTAAATCCAACTGGCTCTTAGCGCTTAAGCCGAAATAATATACGTATTTTAATGCTATTTGTCAACATTATTTTACTTTGTCAAACATCAATATAATGGCTAGCGCTAGCCAAAATTTGACATGCGTTTAAAAACCACTGATATCTCCTTACTGAGACTATTTATAACACCTAAAATGGCTTATTCTCGCCAAATATCTTGTTAAAAAGCCTCTCCTCTACACATGCCTAGATATCCCTATTTTGACCATGATTCACACAATGAATTAAACAAGTAGGGGCACAGCGCGCTGTGCCCCTACTTAAATCATGTGAATCAAGGTTCAGAATATGTACATAGCGAAATCGCCCGGGGTTGACCCAGGCGATTCGGTTCGCTCCTCATTGGTTTCAGGATCCCTAGTCCTCGACCCGCAATAGGGTCTGGAGTTCGGAATCGTCGAAGTCGATATCGATCACACTGCCGTCCTCCGCCAATTCGGCAAGGAGGCTATCCACGGCCAGCCGGAACGGCTGACCCATGTTCATGGGCTCCGCCAGGATGTCGAGTTCGATCCGCCAGGGCACAACATCTTGTGTGACATTGAGCCCGCCTGCGACCGGAGCCTGGAACGTCAACACGCCGTTGACGGGCTGGACCGGGTCGGTGATTGCCTCGAAGGCACCATCACCGTCGGTATCAGCCATCCACCAGCCGAAGCCGATGGCATCCGTGGTTCCGACCGAAGCCGAAACCGTCAGCCCTGTCCACAGGGAGTCGTCCGGAAGGGAATACGTCTCCCCCACGATAGCGACGACTTCGATGTCACCCGGCGCCACGACGGTCTCGGAAGGCGAACCTTCCTGGATAACGAACATCGTGGTTGGCGGCGTTGGCGGCGGCGGCGGACTGGGCGGATCAACCTGCGGCGGCGGGTCTGCAACGACCTCCACCGTATTGAACTGAACGCCTTCGACGGTCAGGTCAACCTCGTCCCCGCGGTACGCACCGGCGCTGAAATCGACCAGAACGTTGTACTCCGCGCCACTCAGAATGGCGCCCAAATGAGCAACGTAGCCCTGTTCGATCCGGACATCCGACACCTTCTCCGTATCACCCACCGGCTCGACGCTGACTGTGTTGCCCGTCGCGACCTCGACCACAGTGGTCTCGGTAATGAAAGTGGGCTCCATCACGTCGTCATCCCGCGGCGGATACGTAACGTTCGACCATCCGATGGTGAACGCTGCGTCGACCGCAAGAGGATCCATCTCGCTGTGAACGAAACGGGGCGTCCCTAGGTGCACATCTTCTTGCACCCGTTCCCCGACATTCTGATTGACCGGCTGCGACGCGGTTTCCACCGTAAAGGCGGGCGTCGGCGGGTCGGTCGGGGGAGGATCCGTAGGCGGAGGATCCGTGGGGGGCGGGTCGGTCGGCGGAGCGAAAGCAGCCGGGATCGGCG
>CAZDKL010000003.1:0-52124 GCA_964506185.1 uncultured Candidatus Peribacteria bacterium | reverse complement strand
GCGGCCCTAGGTGCCCTTCTTCTTCCACCGGTTCGCCGACCTGCTGATTGCCCGGCTGCGACGCGGTGTCCCCCGGCGGGTCGGTCGGGGGCGGGTCGGTCGGCGGAACGAAATCAGACGGGATCGGCGCGGGAAGTGCCCGCGAACCGTTCCGGTTGATGTCGTTGATAATGGCAAGTACGTCCGAGGGATATACTCCACCATTATCATCAACGTCGAACCTCCGAGCGCTCCGAACCTTCATCTGCGCCTCGACCCGGTTGTTGGAGGGATCCGTGTCTTCCTCGCCCACGATAGCATCCGCGAGCAGATCGACGACCTCGTCTTCAACCAAGCCAACCCCGTAGAGCGGGAGACCAACAACCACGGTCTCGCCGGAGGGAACGTCCCCAATGGCGTTACGCAGTTTTCCGTCGGTCAACTCCCACCCCTCGTCCATCGCCGGCGCGCCGAGCGCGAATCCTTGCGGCATGTCCGCTTGGATCAGGACGTCATAGGACGGTCCGTCGTTGCTTTTTGCCGAAAGGCATAAGTCAACGACATATCCGTTCTCGACATCTATCGGCACAGCCCAGCTCAACTCCAAATCCGCTGCAAGCTGCAAGCGCTGCTCGAGCGGTTCAAGCAATAACAATCGTCGCGCCGAGTTGCGATAACTCGACTTGCGCGTCCGCGCTACTGCAGAGCACGGTCACCAACGTCGCTTAGTCATGGCTTTCGCCCTTTCCATGGAAAAGTAGTGAAACCAATAATGTATAAGGAGCGTACTTTACGAATGTACCTACTCCTTAATATTGGTTGAAAACGAAAAAATAGGTACGCAGTAAAGTCGATTATAATACCTCCAAACCCCTATTTGTCAATGTTATTATTTATGGTAAACCTTCCCCAAATCCACATTTCACTGAAGATATTTACAGCGAAAAGAACACTCAAGCCACAGCCATTTTCGAATACCAATTCTCCGGATCTTTGGCGAATTGAGCCGCAATTTCGGCCTCATCTTCCATAATTGAACCGAGTTCCGTAGCCACATCCAGAAGCTGAGGAAGGCCGGAAAGAGGATGATATTTGACCGCAAATTGCTGTGCTTTCTCCGCAGATTTTAGCAGTCCATAGTCAAATATGGCCACTATATCCGAAACCGTTGCCTCCCCTTCTTCGCGCAGAGCTTCCACAGCAGAGACTGAACTGCCGCCTGTTGAAATCAAATCTTCTATCAATACTACATGCTTATCGGGTGGCAGATCTCCCTCAATTCTCTTCTTTGCGCCATGCTCCTTTGCAGCCTTTCTTACGTAAACAAAGGGCAGCCTGAGGAAACTTGCAACAAGCGCACCCCATCCAATACCTGCAGTTGCAGTTCCGGCAATCACATCAGGCTCTATATGCAATGCACGAACCCTCGAAAGAAGTGCTTGCACAACAAAGTCCCTGGCATCCGGATGGCTGTAAACCATTCTATTGTCGCAATATATCGGAGCCTTTATTCCGCTTGTCCAAGTAAAAGGCGGATCAACAGAAAGCTTTACGGCGCCGATGTTTAGAAGCAGTTCCGCGATTCGTTTGCCATGGGGCATATGTTTGAGGGGTAGATCTTAGGACATTGATCATACACTCACTAATCAACTTTCTTCAATAGTCAGATTGTCTGAACCATGATGAGAGAGATTAAACTGTGTCCCAGATTCAAAAAATTAGGGTTAAAAATCCTGAACTTTCCTACTGCGCTACTGCGCTACTGCGCTTATCATATGCAGGATGATCCCATCAGCACATGAGTCGGCTCTAAGGCAGTTGAACCAAATCTTCCTCGAAGAGAACCAGAAGCTCAACCTATCTGCATTCAGAGAACCTGAGCAGAGTTGGATTGGGAATATTGAGGATTCATTAGCAATTCTCGATTCTAATATCCTGGAACAACATAGCTCCCCTCTCCTAGAAGGAGAGGGGTCGGGGGTGAGGTCGTTAAAAATCCTCGACCTCGGCACCGGCGGCGGCTTCCCTCTCCTGCCACTTGCCATTTGTTTGCCTGACTCGAAACTCACAGGCCTTGATTCAACTAATAAAAAAATCTCAGCAGTTGAACGTATTGCGAAAGAAATGAATCTGAGCAATGTAGATCTAGTCATCGGACGAGCTGAAGAATTGGGTCACAATCCTGAACACCGCGAACAATACGAAATAGTATTGTCGCGCGCAGTTGCTCCAATAAATATTCTACTTGAGTTCTGCGCTCCGTTTACAAAAGTAAAAGGTAAAATAGTTTTCTGGAAAAGCATGAAGATTGACAAAGAACTTGAAGACTCATTGATGGCGCGCGCAGAACTTACATGTCATCTAATTAACAAGCATGAATATGAATTACCTGAACCCTTTGGAAAACGTCAGTTACTAATTTTCGAAAAAACTTCACCAACTGCAGATAAGTATCCGCGCAAAGTCGGAGAACCAAAGAAGAAACCTATCAAATAATCTTATGCCTAAAAGATATATTCCAAACGACGAGTTATCACAAAAAGCTAAAGCAGAAGGTTATAGAGCTAGGTCAGTTTATAAACTTAAAGAACTTGATGAAAAGTTCAATCTGATTAAATCCGGAATGACCGTTCTCGACCTTGGCGCAGCACCGGGAAGCTGGCTCCAATACGCAAAGGAAAAAGTTGGAGCTAAGGGAAAGGTAATTGGAATCGATTTACAGGAGATTGAACCAATCGAAGGGGTTGAGACTATTCAGGCTGATATTACAAATGATCTTGATTTACCCGACGCTGATCTGATTCTTTCTGATATCGCTCCATCAACCAGTGGAATCAAAGACGTAGATCAATGGAGATCGATCGAATTAAATCAAGCAGTTGAAAAAATAGCCAAGCAAGTCTTGAAGCTCGGAGGAGTCTGCGTAATGAAAGTGTTCAGAGGAGCGGATTTCGATGATTTCCTCAAAGACCTGAAACTTAAGTGGCAAACAGTGAAAACAACGACAGTTAAGGCTTCGAGAGATAGAAGCAAAGAGATATATATTCTTATATCAAATTGACAATGTGCGGAAATTATCACAAATTTCCGCAGCTGGGACGGCGCCGTCCCAGCTGCGACGCATCGCGTCGCATGTACCCAATTGTCAATTGTCAATTGTCAATTGTCAATTCACACTATGAACAATAGTAACCCTAAGCAAATGATAACATTGAAGAACGTATCAAAGGTATTCAAGAAGCAAACCGTGCTGGAAGACATTTCTTTGAAGATTAAGCCAGGCGAGTTTGTTTGCATTGTAGGGCCAAGCGGAGCCGGCAAATCCACGCTGATTCATATATTGGCAGGGGCTGAAAAAATTACCACGGGTACAATTGAGTTTGATGGAATTAATTTGAGGATTGTTCCTCCATTGGCTCTGAGGTTTTTCAAAAGAAGAATCGGAGTGGTTTTCCAGAACTATAGGCTGCTGAGTAAAAGAACTGTTGCTGAAAATATCGCGTACCCCTTGGAAGTCTGCGGAGCTCCGGAAAAATTAATTAAAGCCAGAGTGGAAGGACTTCTTGGAAAAATGCATATGAAACGACGGGCAAATGCTCTCCCTGCAGAACTTTCCGGAGGAGAACTTGCACGCACTGCAATTGCTAGAGCCATTGCACATGGGCCTATTGTCTTGTTGGCTGATGAACCAACCGGCAATCTGGATCCTGATCAGTCGCTTATAGTTCTTAAACTCCTAAAACAAATCAACAAAGATGGAACAACCGTAATTCTCGCAACTCACGATTTGGAAATGGTAAAACAGGTTAAAGGCAGAATCATTCTTATTGAAGATGGAAAGATTACAAAAGACAGCAGACCCAGAGCTTCAAAGCAAAAAGAGGTAGAGCCTGCTCCGATTCAAGCGAAGACTAAGTCTAGAACTAAGAAAGTTAAAGTGACGGCTCTGAGTTCGTAGCAATTAGCAGATTGGCAGATTAGCAGATTAGCTAATCTACTAAAGGGTGCGGAGCACCCGTGCTAATCTGTTAATTGCTCATCGTATCTTCCTTGACAACCCCCTCCTCAGGTTTCTCTTCAGCAATCACCTTCTCTGCTTTTGAAGGAAAGAATCTGATTAACGCTCCGCAAACTACTAGGAAGTAAACCATCTCCGGTCCCAAGATGTTCCACGGAGTATTTCCCTGTGCAATCAAAATCAAATCAACTACGAAACGTGCAAGGTGATAAAGAATCAAAACAATTATCAGATTCACGTACTTAAGTGGTTGAAGAAACGCGAGCAGAGTTGTAACCGCTATAACCACAAGAAGTGAACCTCCAACCATAGATAGGTACCTATGCATCGGATCAACCTCAGTCAGATCATAAATATCCAAAAGCATTGGCGACGTAAATAGCATCACATACGCGAAATAAAGCGTGAAAACGAGGGCAATGGCTAAAGTTAGCCTGAGAGATCTTATGTGCATATCTCTAGGATACATCGATAATTTGCGATAAGCTACCACCATGACCACTTACGAAGAATCAGGCGTCAACATAGAGGAGGGCGACAAAGCCTCAAAGAAAGCTTACGAGCACGCATCCTCAACATTCGCCTCGCGAAAAGGAATGATTGGGGAGCCGGTACTGGAAGAAGATGGATACGCAGGGTTTTTGGACATGGGAGATTATTATCTGGTTCAAAGCGATGATTCCACGGGATCGAAAATTGATATGGCTTTTGAAGTCGGCGATTTAACGACTCTTGGATATGACTTAGTCGCGATGGTCGCGGATGATGCGGTTTGCGTCGGAGCGGAGCCCGTAAGCATTTCCAATACGCTTGATGTTCCAAAGATTAATTCAGATGAAGTCGATGCACTGATGGGCGGGCTGGCAAAAGCTTGTGCTGAACAAAAGATCGTTGTTCCCGCAGGAGAAATTGCAGAAGTCCCCGGTGCAGTTGCCAAAGGAGTATGGAGCGCAACAGTTATTGGCGTTGTAGAGAAAGATAAAGTTCTTAAACCCGAAACAATTACTGAAGGTGATGTTATTTTGACTTTGCAGTCAGGCGTTGCGCGTTCAAACGGATTCTCACTGATCAGAAAAATTCTTACTGATAAGTTTGGTGATGACTGGGTAAGCCAAGAACTTACTAAAACTCTGCTCACTCCAAGCATTATTTACTCTAAAGCCATCCTAAGTTTGATTGGACGCTACAAAGAAGAAAGAAAAGTAAACGTTAAGGGAGTTGCGCACATAACCGGAGGAGGAATCCCCAGTAAACTTGGAAGAGTTCTTAAGCCTTCAGGTAAAGGTGCGGAATTAACTGATCTTTTTGAACCGCACAATGCTCTTAAAGAAATTATTGAACTTGGTGAAGTTCCAACTGATGAATCTTACAAAACCTGGAACATGGGAAATGGAATGATGGTAGTAGTTGCTGAGGGCGAGGCTGATGAAGCAACCAAATTACTTGAAGCCGAAGGTATGAATGTTAAGAGGGCTGGACTTGTAACCGGAGATCAGGGAATCCTGATTACCGCTTACACAGGGGATAAACTTAAGTGCTAACAGTTTCCCATCAGAAGTTTTTTGAAAGACGACTTAACTTCTTGTAGCTTAGTAAGATGCAAGAGTTTCTTCCCCATCCGGAAGATGAGAAATACATGAGACAAAAGAAATTAAATCGTAGAAAGTTTATTGGGATGTCGGCAGCAATTGCAATGTCAGAACTACTTCAAAGTGCACATGAAGAACTTCCCCAAATGCCAAGCCTCACCAAACAACAATTTGATGAAATGATTCGTTACGAATTTCCTAATCTTTCTGTAACTGTAGAAAAGGCTGCGCCGAGCTTAATGGAAAAAGGCGGATTCGGTGAATTAGAACTTGGCAGAACTGCATGGTCGGTCTTAAGAAGAGTTGGACAAGAAAAACCGGAAGAAGTTATTCAGGAATCAGCCGAATATGTTGTTGATTTTCAAAAACCCGAAGATGAACCTCAAATGGCTTCCGCTGGGATAACCCCAAATCCGAATCAACCCAAAAGAAAATTCGTCTGCAACAAAGATTCGCGTAACTTTTGCGATGGAGTGTATCCAAAAGGATTTCCCGTTTATGTTTTAAACACGTGGCCCGAGAATCCCGATGAACGGGGCTTTGTGGATTGGCATCAAAGAGCAATGTTAATGCTACGCGAAAAGCTTTTCTTTATTGTGGACGGACAATGTGCAACCATCTGGCACGGAACCGTAGGATCATATGCACTGACCAAAAACGAAGGATCAATGAGGCGCCTGCCGGTTGCATCAATCGCAAGATTTATAAAACCCAAATGGGACATAGGACTCTCCAGAATTGCACGCGTATTCATAAATCAGGTATCTGAAAATGAGATGATATCGCTTAATTTAAGGCAAAATTCATCAGAGCCCGTAGAATATTGGTAATTTGTTGACATCAGATTTTTTAGTACTAGAATGCCAGCAACGATGAAAGTTAATTTGCACCTACTCGGTCTTCCTGTCCTGAGCCTTGTCGAAGGACTCGGACTTCTGCTTACAGCGGAAGGCGGGTTGCGTGCATAAGTTGAAATAAAATCACACGAGCCCTCCTTCCCCGGACTGAGCTTCTTTTTTTATGGAAGAAGCTTATATTTTTATTTCAATTAAATTTTTCAATTATGGAAGCTACCACCAAAGATAATCATTCAGATACAGCTGCAATTGAAGCTGCTGAGCAAGCATGCAGATGCTTCATTGCTTTGGATGAGCTTGATAAAGGATCAGATGGAGACCCGAAATGTTTTACTAGAGCAAAACAAAGAATAGAAGCAAAGCTTGATCATGCCTTACAAAGTATTCGTTCAGCCGAAAGAAGAACACTCCCCGACCTTTTTGCCTGTGATAAAGGCACATCAGAATAATTTTACCCAATTTATTATGAATGCAGCCGCAGAAACAGAAGAGCCAGTCGAAAAGACAGAAGCTGAAACAAAAGTTCCAGGAGAATGGGATGGTAAAAGCTATAACTGGGAATATGGTGATTTCATTGAAGGCGTTCTTCGTGGAAGAACTAAAATACCAAGTTTTAGAAGTGAAATTATCGACAAAATCGTACTTAATCTTGTGCAGGAAAGATTTGGATGTATTTATCATAAGTTGCCGATCGAACATCAGAAAAATCTTGAAGTTTTGTTAATGGCAACTGTTCAATCATCAGGACATGAACTAGGGAGAGCTCCTGCAGAAGTTCGTGAAAATTTGCCTCCTGAATTTTTTATTCATGCAATTCAACGCGGAGCTCGGGGATGGATACTTAAATGGGCGCCTGAAGCAGTTCAAAATAATCACGATGTTGTTATGGCTTGCGTAAGAGATAATGGACAAGCACTAAAATATGCATCTGCTTCAATGGCTTGGGAAGAGGATATTCAATGTGCTGCAGTTCGCGAGAATAAGCAATCAATTGAATATGCAGTACAACCATGCGAAGAAGCCTTGAAAATTGCTGCTAATGGGAAAAAAGAAGATGATCAGCAGTTTGAACAAATGCTACAATAGTAATCCATGCGCACTCCGGAAGAACTGGCCAAAGCCTACAAAGCACATCAAGAAGCCGATGTGCACGGGCTTTGGATTGGTTCATATATTCAAGACATTGTGTACGGAGGCAATGATGGAATTGTTACAACCTTTGCAGTGGTTGCAGGAACAATGGGAGCAGATCTTCCACATTACATAGTGATCATCTTGGGCCTTGCTAATTTGTTGGCTGACGGAACTTCTATGGGTACAGGTGCATATCTTTCCAAGAGATCAGAGCGGGATAACTACGAGAGGCTTAAGAAAGAAGAATTGCAAGAAATTGAAGATGATCCGGAGATTGAAGCAGAAGAAGTTAGGCAGATGTATAGGAAGAAAGGTTTTGAGGGACAAGATCTTGAACGTGCAGTTGAGATTATTACTTCTGACAAGGATCGTTGGGCAGAAGTAATGCTTAATGAAGAGCATCATCTGACCAAAGAGGCATCTGATAAGCCGGTCGTTCATGGATTTCTGACTTTTGTTTCATTTGCAATCTTCGGAGCAATTCCATTAATCCCCTATTTAATGATAACGAGTGCGGATACCAGATTTCCTGTTGCGATAGTCTCCACATTCATTGCCTTGCTCCTGCTTGGAGTCGCAAAGAGCAAAATTACACGCGAGAGAATGATCCGCGGGCCGCTTGAGATTGTAAGCGTTGGCGCATTGGGGGCATTTGTAGCATATGGAGTTGGAGTATTTTTGAAGAGCTTGGTGGGCGTAGTTTAATAAAGTAAACTAATCTCATGAGTACAGTATTCCTTGAAGTCGACAAAGAAGATGAAGCTCGCGTTTCCGAAGCACATCCTGATGCTTTAATGATTCATGAAAACTCAACTGAAGAAGGAGTAATTGATAAATGCAAGGATGCTGAGATTCTCTCTTGCTTCATTTATTCAAAACTTCAGAAGGAGCAATTGGACAAACTTCCTAAACTGAAGTTGATTGTAACCAGATCAGTCGGCTTCAATCATATTGACTTGGAGGAATGCGCTAAGCGAAAGATTGTCGTATGTAATGTTCCCGATTATGGATCACATGTAATAGCTGAACATGTATACGCACTATTACTTGGAACTCTTCGTCACATACACGAAGGAGACAAGAGAGTTGAGAAGGGCGACTTTGATTATCGCGGACTAAGAGGTGTAACTCTTAGAGGAAAAACTATTGGAGTTGTAGGTACCGGTAAAATCGGAGCGCACGTTTGCAGAGTCGCGCACGGTTTTGGAATGAAAGTTCTCGCAGTTGATAGATGCAGAACGCTGGAGCTGGAAGAGCTGTTTGGAGTTAAATACGTTGAGATGGAGGAACTGATGAAGAATTCTGACATCATCTCTCTTCATTTGCCCCTGCTTGATGCAACCAAACACATAATTGATAAGGAAGAGTTTGATCAGATGAAGAATGGAGCAATTCTGGTCAACACAGCACGCGGAGGACTTGTTAATACTGATGCATTAGTTGAAGCCCTTGAAAGTGGCAAAGTATCTCATGCTCTTCTTGATGTGCTCGAGAATGAAAAGGATTACAAAGAGAACAAGGAGCTAATTGACCATCCAAAAGCAATTACAACACCTCATATTGCCTTTTATGCTGATGAAAGCATGAAGAATATGTATGACGATTGTTTTGAATCAATTGAGCAATGGAAAGCAGGAAAGGAGCCTGAACATACTGTTAAGCCGCCAAAGGTTGTTTGCGATTTGCCGGAACTTAAGAAGAAATAGACAAACAGGCAAACACACACCCGAACGAGGAGCTAGTGGTAATTTGTTGAATAACGCGAGCGGATGGCGAGCGTCCGCCCAAGGCGGACGACTCGTCTCTGTGAGCCAATGTCTGATTATGCATTTGGCGCGACGAGTGAGCTGTGTTTGCCTTGATCTTTTTCTTTGCCTCTTTCTTTTTGTATCAAGACAAAAAGAAAGAGGAAGATATTGACCTAGACTAAAACATCACTCAGAATGGCATTGTCATGCAGCTCTTCTCATCAGTAACAAAGAAGATGAAGAAGACCTCCCTCGCGGGAAGGTAAGTTGCTGACGCATAATTTCCTTTAGTCACTGCCCCTTCCCAAAGGGGTATTTGTTTATTATTCCCTGATAAATCATGAATCCAAATTCCACTGAACAGTATGGCAAACAAGTACTTGCAGAATCTGATGTTTGGGTTACCAAATACGGAGGAACAAGAGCTGCAGAACTTGCGAGCAATGCAGATGCAATAGAAGATAGAAGGATTGAAGGGAAAAAACAGATCCTTGCCATCTCCGCAATACGCAGCAGCGATGAAGATCACACTCATCTTACGCATCCAATCGTTCAAGAAAGAGTCCAAGAAAAAACCGGAAAAGATGAGAAAGGGTTCAATACAACATCTCATCTAATCCTGATCGCGGACCTTATTAACAGCGGAGATCTGGATGAAGCCAGAGTAGTGCTCGAACGCATCCGTTCTTTCACAAAAGAAATTGTAAATGCTCAAATAAAAGTGGATGACAAAATTACTGACGAAGATAATGCAATGACACAACTCAGCACAGTAATCGATCAGGAGCTAGACACTGCTTTTGCACAGATAACTGAAGATAATTCAGATAGAGTGATATCTGTAGGTGAAGATAGGCTAATCGCTGAAGATAATGGATACTACTCAATAACAGGGCTTGGTGAAAACCTTGCTCGTGTGATTTATGTAAAGTACTTACAACTTAGAAATCAAAATGCCACAGAATTAAAAGAAAACGACATGTCACAAGAAATATTTGGAGATGAACCAAAAGAGCAATCGTACGATTCGCTGGAACGTGATGAAATGCTAGACAAAGTTACAAGTGCTATGAGGAGTCAAATATCTGAAGTATTAGATGATAACGATGTACTGGTTTCCGGAGGCTACTGGAGCGGAGTCGGTTCAGAAAGGGGTTATACAGAACTCACAGCCGCACTAATAGCCGCTGCATGCAAACAATCCGGCGCACGCATAGCATGCCTTATAGAAAAAGATTATCCGATAATGAGTGCAGACCCAAGAACAATAGAAAATACTCGCATAATTGAACGCATTAAATACAAACTCGCATTAGAGATATTTGGAAATCAAACCTCAGGCGCAGACAGCCAGGCAATTCATGCACCGGCTTTGGATGTACTTGCACAGAACAAAGTAGATATTGTTGTTTTCAATCCGGATGAGCCAGAGAGCGGCGCTACACTAATTCAGGATTTTGACGAAGAAGGAATTACCGGCAGTGAAATGATCGCCACAAGAAAAATACCTGATGCACTCCTCATTGAATCAAGCAAAATGATAGTGCCGGGATTCCTGCAAGAAATCGGTACCTGGTTCAATAACCGAAATATTTCGGTTGTCCTGCCTCCGTCTTCGCAAGCCACAATGTCCCTTACTTTTGCAAATGGCGGTCCCAACGCAGATCAAGTTGCCGAATTTGAGGCATTCCTGAAAGAGCGTTATGGAGATGAGCACATAACTCTGGAATCAATTCCCGGACAAACGCTTGTATATTGCCTGGGACACGACATTAAAAACTCTGATGCCAGACTACGTGCAGAACTTGCACTGCATTCCATAGGAGTAACTCCAAACATGGATATGAAAGGGTATCAACAAAGAGTAATGATTTATTCTGTTGATAATGATGATGCAGACAAAACAGCCGTAGCATTTCATAAATTCTGTATCGAGAATAAAGATACGCCTGTAGAACATTTACTCTCTGCGTAATCTCAGACAGCACCGAGCAGTAGGCAAACTTAAGTGTATGTACAATGTACATACAGTCAATAAATCGCTTTGGCTGGGGAGGAGGGATTCGAACCCCCGAATGCTGGGACCAGAACCCAGTGCCTTACCACTTGGCGACTCCCCAATTGGACTACCATCATATCAATAAGTCCCCAATTTTCTCAATCCTTTCCTCCAATTCTTTAATCCCTAAATTCCCCGAAGCACCCGGGCTTATCTTAGATTTAATATTCGCCTGCAAATCTAATGATGACTGAGGGGACTCAGAAGCTTTTTTGTATGCTTCTCGGAAAGGAATCCCCTCTTTTACCACCATTTCATTTGCAATGTCCGCCATAAAGATATCTGGCTTAATCTTGGCTTCAATGTTTTCTCTTACAGGAGTAAGTCCGTTCAAATAAAGTCCTGCAACTTCCAAACTGCTGACTAAGATGTCTGAGTTTTCCATAACCGGCTTCTTCATTAGTTGGAAGTCCCGGTGATAACCGGAGATGAGTCCTTTGGAAAGATCTTGTACAAGGTGCTGAGCGGAGATCACTCTGCATAAGTTGCCTCTGAGTATCTCGAGTCCGTCTAAGTTTCTTTTCTGAGGCATGATGCTTGAGCCTGTAACGACTGATGAGTCAGCTTTGAAGAACTCAAACTCGCGCGATGTGAACAAGATCATATCCGTTGCAAACTTAGAAAGCGTCATCATCACTTGAACCAAAGCTTCTAGGTATGTGCTTTCAAATTTACCTCTGCTGTTTTGGCAATAAAGAGAATTGTTTTGGACTGCTTTGAATCCAAGATCCTGAGCTACTGACTCTCGCTCAAGCGGAAACGCGACTCCATATCCCGCCGCGCTTCCGAGGGAGCATTTATCTATATGCCCCCTCACTGATGTAATGAACTCTGCATCATCGACCAGAGCTTCAGCGAAACCCATGTAATAATGTCCCAACGAACTTAGCATCGCTTGCTGAGTATGCGAATATCCCGGAATTGGTATTTCGCTATAAAGCCTTGCCTTAGCCAAAAACCCACGACTGAGCTCGATTACATTCTTCCTGACCTGAGCTAGCTGATCTTTCATGTATAACCTGATTGCAACAAGCACCTGATCATTTCTGCTCCTGCCAGTATGTATCTTTTTTCCAACTTCTCCGAGATTTGAAACCAAATAATTTTCTATAACCGTATGACAGTCTTCATCCTCAACTCTTATCTCAATTTTCTTTTCGACCCAAAGAATCATAAGGTCATCCAAACAGCTTGTGACCGCATTAAGCTCTTTCGAAGTCAGAACTCCAATCTTTTTAAGCCCCTTTGCATGTGCCTTGCTTGCGCGTATGTCATACGGCATAAGAACCATGTCGAGAACTATGTCATCCCCTGCTGTATAGTTTTCAATTTTTGGATTCAGTTTTGCCGATGATTTTTGCCAAAGTTTTGTCATGATGAGTGTGGGGAAACATTGTAAGCAGTTTTTTGCGGTAAGTTGTAGATTTCTATAAATCCGGGGGAAGCGTTTTGATTGAAACTTAAGTTCTTTTCAAACGTTGCCAAGTCGGCGTTGAACAATGAGTAAGGCGACTCAACCGCAACAGCATCCACATTTCCTTTGTACAGTCTTACTTTGACCGAGCCTGTTACATTTTCATTAACAGAGTCCTGAAAAGCATGAAGTGCTTTCATCGTCGGCTCGAACCATTGCGCACCGTAACACAGATATGCCCATTTTTCGTCGATGATCTTTTTCATCTCGTTCTGATTTCGCGTCGAGACTAATTTCTCTAGACGATCATGCGCTGTTATTAGAACTCGCGCACCCGGTGCTTCATATACTCCTCTGACCTTTAGGCCTACAAGCCTGTCTTCAATTAAATGCTCGATCCCAATACCATGCTTGGCTCCAATCTCGTTACACTTCATTACAAGCTCCGCTATAGAAAGCGGAATTTTATTTAACGCCACAGGGACTCCTTTGATGAACTCTATCTCAAGAATTTCCTCCTGATCCGGAGCATTCTTTGGATGTGTGCAAACTTCCAAGATATTCTCCAAAGTCGGAATAAGCTTCGGATCCTCGATTTCCCCACCCTCACCCGTAGAACCCCACATATTGTCATCGTAGGAATAAGGCTTATCTGCAGTCTGCTTGATGGGAATGCAGTGCTTCTCGGCATATTCGATCTCTTCCTGTCTTCCCATCCCCCATTCCCTGACGGGAGCAATAATTTTCATATTTGGATCGAGAGTTGTGATGTAGTTTTCGAATCGGACCTGATCGTTTCCTTTTCCGGTTGAACCGTGCGCAATCACAGTCGCTCCGTATTGATGCGCGACTTCAACTGCTACCTGAGACAGAGTGACTCGCCCAAGCGGAGTTGAGAGATGATACCCGCCTTGGTAATCGGCATTAGCTTTGATAGCTCGAGTCAGGCATTCATTCGCGAAACGATCTTTCGCATCGTAAACGATTGCTTCTTTTGCGCCGAGCTTGAGAGCTTTCTCTTTTGCTTCGTTAAGGTCTTCGTGGATTTGTCCTACGTCGACCGTGAGCGCGATCATATCCGCATCGTATTGTTCTTTGATCCACTTAAGCATGACGGAGGTATCCAGTCCGCCTGAGTATAGTAGGAGACAAGTTTTAAACTCTCCTTTCTTCGCTTCATGCGATCCGATTTTCTGGTACTTAGTTGTAGTGTCCATAAACTTCGGGGTTAATAAATATAATTAGACTCAGCACAATAAAAACTTCCGGGATTTATTCTCCACAGAGGGTTGTGCTGCTGGCTTTCACATACGTGTTAGCTCGGCCCCTCCATGGAGGAGATACGAGCGCGACGCCCGAAGATTGTGGGATGGATAATCATAAATACATAAGAAAAACCCCCTGTGGGCATATAATTCACAGAGGAGACGAATTTATAGACGCGATTTTACACCGTCACCTCTGCAGAGGTGCGGCGACGTGAAACTTGTTTGATGAAACTAAATTCCATTACATGCATATAGTAACTGATAATATTGACTTGTCAAATTATTTACCCAAATTCATCCTTCCTTGTGTATGCTACCGCTATGTCCAAACTAAAACTCGACCTCCACCCAATCTTCAACCAAGGAAAATCAATTTCCGAGGAATTAGGCCATGTGATCAATCAGGCAGTTGAAAAGAAGATTAAGCTTGTTGAAATTATTCCGGGAAAAGGATCCGGGCAACTCAGGCGAAAAGTCATGAAGTTTCTCGACCAACCTCATATCAAAGCCAAATATCACAGATTAGAAATTGATGAGAAGAATCATGGTAGAATGTTTGTGCATTTTAGATTCAACTAACAACACGCCGCGCTTAACAGCGCGGCTTTCAACACGCTTCGCTTTCAACATTCAACAAATTGTTGATTGTTGAAAGGGCGCGAAGCGCCCGAGTTGAGAACGAAGTGTGTTGTTAGTTGTTATAATACCTCGTCGACTCCACACGATTCTCATCAATATCAACCCAATCAAACGTTGTCTCGCTGTCATCCCATTCAATTGTTCCGGTGTTTGATCTGCTTCCAAGATTTCTTAGTCCAACTTGTAACGTACTAGCCTTGTTTCCTATTTGAGCATTAAGAATGTTGGTCTTCAAAGTCAAACTCGTAGTCGAACCTTGATCGATTGTAGTGGCAACTGTACTGGCTTTTAAATTTGAACATGTAACTGTGATGTCTCCGGTATCCGCTGAAGCACTGCAACTTTGCGTGTCATCCGGATTGCTTGTGTTATACAAACTAAAAGAAGATGAATCAACTTGAACATTATCCGCAAGAACCGAGAAGACAATGTTATTAATGTTAACTGGGAATGAACTTGTGCTGGCTTTCTCCGATACTCCAAATCGGAATGCTCCAATAGCTGCATTGCCGACTGGAACGCTTGTATTGTCACCATCAATATGAGAGTTTTGAATGGATGTAATGCTTGATGCAACCAAATCATGAGTAGGACCTGCAACCGTTACATTTGCGCTTGCTGCAGTTGTTCCAATAAATACTTCGCCTTCTTTATTACCATCTCCATCATTTTGGTTAAGAGTATCATTGGAATGAACTCCTCTTGCCTCCACTGCAGGCTGAGGCGATGTTCCGGATGTTAGATATAAAGCTATCGTATTGCCGCTAACATCAGAAGGTGAATCCGAACGAACATATGCTTTAACTAAAATAGTTTTTTCCGTATCTGCAGACACAGTCCACTCCGAATTGGAACAAAATACTCCAGAAATTGGAACTGAACATGTGAGTCCTCTGGCAACTGTAAACGGAGAAGCGCCATTCTCTTCGAATAATTCAAGCCGATCAATTTCCGATGATCCTCCTGCAATTGCAAGATCTTTGATTTCTATGTCCTCCCCCTCAGCACGGAATTTAACTCTGAGTACAACAGGACTAACTTCGCCGGAACGAAGCTGTCGACTGCGTATTGGAGTAGTATCTGCAGTCACATATAAATTGCCCCGTTCAATAACATCAATAGTCCCCGTCGAATCCAAAGTAAATACAGAAATCCAACACATAGAGTCTGTACATTCAACTGTATCCGTTGTAATTCCACTTAGCTCCTTTCCATCCACAGCTCCAACAGCAAGAACATATGCCAAATCTGACGTATCCAGACCAACGATGAGTGATGATGCTGATGCATTTTGTGAGAGATCAGCCCTTAACTGGAACTGCCTTGTGCGTCCGTCTCTCACAGATACATCAATATTTGAGAATGTGATTTTTTCTCCCTGAGCTGAGGCAGTTGCAGCAGTTGTCTCCATTAATCCATCTCCATTCATATCAACAAGTAGACGGTAGTTTTGTGCGCTTCCCAAGGTACCGGAAATACTTTTGAATTTAACTCCATTTAATATCGCATCTTGCCTTCCTGCTATTGCATCAAATGCAAATAGGACTACATTTGTTTTTCCAACTGACTGACTTAGAGATGCTACAGGACGTTGATCGATCCTAAGTGCAGCATGGCGTACTGGCTCTGCAACAATTACGCAAATCTTGCTGCAGCCATCTCCATTTTCTGTATTACCATCATCACACTGTTCCGCCCCTTCCAAAACTCCATTTCCACAAACTGCAGGGCCTGTGTAAGTACAATCGTCTTCGCAATAAAGTGGACCGCAATCTTTCGTGCAAGCTCCTCCTGCCGTGCAGGTAGAAGGTGAACACTGTTCGAATGATTCACAAACTCCATTTCCGCACGTTGCGCAGACTTGAAGCCGCTCTCCAAAACGCATGTAATTTGCACATTTAGCTCCTCCACTTGGAGTTTCTGAAGCTTCAGCAACTTCATTATCTTTTTCGGGTTTCGTGATTGCTTGTACAGGTTGGCCCAGACCCACTAAGAGTTGCGCCATTTCTCCGCGCTTCATCAAGTGACTTGGATCATAGGGCAAATGCAAAAATATTCTTCGCGAAGCTGCAACATCAAAATATGGATCAAACCAATTGGGAGGACCGTCAGGATACGCAGGTCTGCGCATCTCCCATGCCTCCGTACTCATTTTTAAGGCTTCCGCTAAGTTGACTGTTTTTTCTCCTTTGAATGATCCATCTGGATAACCTTCAATAATCCCCCGCTCTTTCGCCGTGCAAGCATGAGCCCAGTACCACTGGGAAACTCCACCAAAATCAGAGAAGCATGCGGACCCGCCAGATGAATATGACTCTTCTCCGAATACTGCAAGCATGAGAAGCTTCAAAAACTCAGCTCGATTGATCAGAATATCCGGCTGAAACTTCCCACCACCATATCCTTCCACAATTCCCCGCCTATGAAGCAACTCAATTGATGTCTCATACTCGTGATTTTTTGCATCAGTAAAAGGCGCCACATCTGCATGTGCAATAAAAGGAACGAGGATTATCAATGGTAAAAAACGCGTCATAAATAAGTATTTTCCATATCCCCCTCTCCACCTTAGAAGGGGGAGAGGGCTGGGTGAGGGGGTGCATGAGCCACTAGTAAAAAACCGAATAATCGGTGCTAAACGCATGGGGGCATTATACCCCTAAATATCTCATTGCAAGATGCATTAGCCAGTAATCTTAAACTATCGAAAACAGGAATTTCTACGTCAGAATGATCAATTAGAAGCGGTAATTCAGTACATCCGAGAATAACTGACTGAGCTCCTCGGTCTTGAAGATTCTCGATAACTCTCTTTAGCACTGATCTTTCTTCAAGACTACTGTCCCCAGAGAGAACATTCAAAATGCAATCTACAACTTCATTCATCTCACCAATGTCCGGTCTTATAACTTCTATGCCGGCATTATCAAGCGGATTTAAGTACAAGTCGGATGTCATTGTTGTCATCGAACCAAGAAGCCCTGTTCGTTTTACCTTTTTTAACTTAATCTGACTTACCACAGTATCAATCAAAGAAATAAACGGTATTGAAACTGAATTTGTTATGCGTGATGAAAGCACGTGCATCGTATTACAAGTCATAACTAGAAAATCAGCTCCGGCTTTTTCCAATGTAATTGCTTCCTGCTCGAGCATATCACCAGCTTTTTTCTCGTTCTCTCTATTTGCAATCAAGTCAGGTGCAGGAAGAGAGCTTAATATTATTCTGGGGAATTCAGCATTCTCCCTAACTCCAAAATCATCGGTGCATGAGTTTATGACTAGTTCCATGAACCGTATACTGGCCTGAGGACCCATGCCGCCAATGACACCTAATGTTTTCATAAAAAATTGCATAACAAAAAACCTGCTACCCCCGATCAGGACAGCTGATTTATTCAATTACATGCACTCAGCTCCGCCTGTTCAGGGGATCAGTTCGATTCCAATAATGATGAGTGCGCAATATCATTGCAACACAATTATACTGATTCAAACTATATTGTCAACGTGCAACGTGATATCATAGTATCAAGCCCGTGTAGCTCAATTGGATAGAGCACTAGTCTTCGGAACTAGGTGTTGCAGGTTCGAGTCCTGCCACGGGCACCATTTTTAAACTGCCCGAAACACCACATTCCAGTGAGCTTTAAGTCCTTTTTTATACTCCCACTCATCTCTACTCTCAAATGGTTCCCCTACTACTTCAAAACCATGCCTCTCTGCAAGTTCGTCTATTTCATCCCGTGAAAAATAGTGCTGATCAACACCTTTTTTCTTGCCCTCCGTATCTTGTGCCGTATATCCATAATCCTCCACTTGCTCTCTGGGTTCACACCAGTATTCCGTTGACCTTGCTTTCCACGCAAAATAACTGCCTTTCTTCAAAACTCGCTCTACCTCCGCAAATGTTTTTTCAATCTCGGGCCAACGGTTATGACTAACTACCTGAATACTTATCGCTCCACCAAATTGTTCGTCTTCATATGGAAGTGGTTCGTGCATTTCTCCCCTATCCAACTCTGTTCCTAAGCCTAGCTCTCTAAGCTTTCTTCTGGTATCTTTTAAACCAGTTTCTGAAATATCAAATCCAACAACATTTAATCCTTCCAGTCTTAATGGAACAAGCTGTCTACCATCTCCGCATCCTAAATCTAGTATTGAGCCGTCAATTTCATCACGGTGCCCTCTGACAAAATGCATAACCCATTGTTCAGGAGCTTTGCCACTTCCCCACTTATTCTCATGTGCCCTGTCCCAACTTTCTTTGGTCAAAGCAGTATTATCTTCGGAAGTATTTGGTAAAGTCATATGACAACATAATAATTGCCTTTTACCAACCTTCAATACTTCTGTGTTATTGGCTTAACAAAGACCAAAAAAACCTTTACCTATTTTTGGCAACCCCAACTTCACCACAATCCACTTTTTCAACTTTCTGAAGGGTAAGAGGACTTTTCAAGTCCTATCACGCTGATACACCAAAAGATGTATTCATGAGCCTATATGAGGCTATTGACCGAATTGCATATCTGACGATAATAATAAGTTACAGATGAGTACATCAAGCATCATCATTGGCTGGATTGTATTCATATTAATATTGGAAATTGTAATGTGGGATATTTTCAAACACAAAATGACACGTATTTGTCTGCCAACCGAAATGGATGTTCGTTTTCTGCGTTGGTGTTCATTAGCCAATATGTTTCTGATAGTTCTTCTTCACACAATAATACTAACTAGCACCGTAGCATTCGTAACTTACTACATATGGTAGTTCATTCTGATTTACCAGAGGCAGACATTAACTTCCAGGGCAAACATGCCGATGAGGAATTGCAATTTTATTTTCATCAACATTGGATACGAATGCTTTGGCCTTTAACTAAATTAATATTGCTTAATATTCTGGTTTTAAGTATTGGCTATATTCTGTTTAACGTTCTTACAATCGAAGATGCCACTGCAAGAAGACTTTTGCTTACTCTTTTCACGGCTTTCTTTCTCATTACAAACTTTGAGTTTCTAGTTCGCTTCTATAGGTATTTGCTTTATGTAATCGTAGTAACCGATAAGAAGATACATAGAATTAAGAAATCACTGTTCATGTTAGATGACCATCAAAGCATGGACCTCTGGATGCTTCAGGATATTTTTAAATGCCAACATGGATTAATTCAAAACATACTTAGATTCGGGACCCTGATACTAGAAGCACAGGAGACAATAATTAGAATCCATTTTGCACCAAGTGTTTCCGAAAAATATGAAAGGCTAATGCACCTGCGCGAGCAAGGAAGAGCAAGGATGGGATATATAGGAGGTATTTTAAAAAGGTCCTGATAATTATCATGGCTACTGTATTTATTGACAACACGCTCCCCCTCGACAAGCTCGGGGCAGCTTTCAACAATCTACAATCAACATGTTGACTGTTGAAAGTCCCGCCTTGGCGGGACGTGTTGATTGTTGACTGTAAAAAAACACTCGTTCGACGAGTGTTTTTTTATTTGGAGGTACACGTGTCTTTGCCGTAATCACGGCAATCGCGATTGCCGTGTTTTACCTCCTCTTCTTCCTGCGAGTTGTCTTCCTCTTCGCAGGCTTGCGCGCTGTCTTCCTCTTAGTTGTCTTCCTCCTCTTTGGCGCTGCCTTCTTGCGTCGCTTTGGCGCTGCCTTCTTTCTTCTCTTAGGCGCTGCCTTCTTGCGTCGCTTTGGCGCTGCCTTCCTCTTCTTAGGCGCTGCCTTCTTGCGTCGCTTTGGCGCTGCCTTCTTGCGTCGCTTTGGCGCTGCCTTCCTCTTTGTTGTCTTTCGTGCTGGCTTGCGCTTTGTTGTCTTGCGCTTCGCTGGCTTGCGCTTTGTTGTGCGTCGTTTCTTTGCTGGCATAACGGAAGTGGGTAAAGAAATAAAATAGGAAAGGGTTGGAATAAATTTTACTTTTTCTTTTAGGAAAGGGAAAACTAATTCATAAAGCAAAAAAACAAAATTGTTGTTTATTACAAAAACTATTTTTTAACAAAAAAATGTAAATTGTTAAATGTTTACTGCAAAAAATATTAATTAGTTATCAAACTGACTTCAACATATGTTTCATTTTATCTTTTTTAACGCGCAAATATTTTTTTTGTTTTTCAGAAAGCTGTTTAGACTCAATTGGTATTTGCTCAGTAACTATCAAGTTGTGTCCTTCAAGTCCTATAATTTTCTTTGGATTATTTGTTAGCAAACGCAATTTGTTTACACCCAATAACTTCAAAATTTGTGCTCCAATTCCATAATCACGCAAATCTCCACCAAACCCGAGTTTTTCATTTGCTTCTACTGTGTCCAAACCTTCCTCCTGCTGTATAGCATAAGCTCGAACTTTATTTGCAAGTCCTATGCCCCTTCCCTCCTGTCGCATATATAGAATAATTCCTGAACCTTCATCACTAATTCTATCCATTGCCATGTGAAGTTGATGTCCGCAATCACAATGTCGAGACAAAAAAGTGTCACCAGTTATACATTCTGAATGAACGCGAACCATAATTGAGTTTTCTGGATTAATTTCTCCTTTGACTAGCGCTACATGTTCTTTATTGCACAAGGTATCATTGAAAACGTGCATCCTCCAGGACCCTTTGTCAGTTTCCAAGTCCGAAGAAGCTTCAAGTTTTACATGAACTTCGTTCATTCCACGAAATTCAATTAAACTTTCGATACTAATTATGGGGATGTTAAACTCTTTGGAAAATTTTTCGAGTTCAATCATACGCATCATCGTTCCATCATCATTCATAAGTTCACTTAGCACTGCAGCCGGTCTTAAGCCGGCGACTTTGCACAAGTCAACTCCAGCTTCGGTGTGTCCCGCTCTAACCAAAACTCCACCATCAGATGATCGTAATGGAAATATATGTCCCGGTCTCACAAAATCATCAGGTGATGATGCAGGATCAACAACCTTCTTTATTGTTACAGCCCTGTCGCCAGCGGAAATCCCTGTAGTAATATCTTCGTTAGAATCAATGCTGACTGTGAACTGTGTTTTAAGTCTGGCAGTATTGCATTTAACCATCGGAGGCAAATCCAACCTATCTGCAATTTCATTGCTCAAAGATAAACATACAACTCCTCCGGTATGCCTGATAATGAAGGCCATTTTTTCCTCCGTTATATGCTCAGCCGCAATAATTAAATCCCCTTCATTTTCGCGATCCTCATCATCAACAACAATGATCATTCCGCCTTCTTGAAGGGTTTTAATCGCATCTGGGATTGAAGAGAGATTGGACATTAGAGGTAGATATTAGCTATCTTGCATTAATAAAGGAAGCAGAAGAAGCAGAAGATTCAGAGGGTTTTTCCTCTGATTCCTCTGATTCTTTTTACTCTTCTGATTCTTATTACAAGACTCTAATAAATACCTCAATGTCCCTACCTCAACTGTATCGTATACGTTTGTCGCGAAGATTTTGGTTTCTTTCGCCCAACTGCAACATAATACGTTCCTTCCGGATATTTATAGGAATGATTGCAAGTAGGACCCGAGAAGCCATATAGATCCACATCTTCCATGGCATAAATGATACAAGAAAGCTCCACTGAATTTGCGACATCGAAAGTCAGATTCTTTTCGCTAGTAACTACAAACCTGTAATAGTCTGCAATATCTTCCGGATCCAATATGCTTGTTTTGTTCAGGCCGATCGCAAACAATGCAGCTTCTTTGAACCCATCGTTGCCATCACCGGAAAACTCCTCGGATAACACGGAGTAAGTAGTATCACGCGATGTGGGCTGTACATCTAACTGATAATCGCCTCTATTTAATGCAACTCTGATATAGCATCTGCGACCTTCTTGGTATCCAAGATAATACTCTGTCGAGAAACCATCCTCCTTCAAGCGATAAAGCCTACAGCTTATCTTTCCGGCCTGCCCAGACTGTAGAGTTGTAATAATTGAAACATCTTTTGATCTACTTAGGGAGAATGTATAACTCTTTAATCTTTTGCCATCGAATTTGTCGCTTCTGTCGAATGGGAAACTAACATTGTAATTAGTAGCAGTAGAAACGGGATCCTGATAGTCCGGATCACGTCCTCCCGTTGCACCATCATCATCGTCATCGGAAGTAGTGGCAGTTCCATCATTATCATCATCTTCGGTTTGAGTTTGATTCTGCTCTTGCTCTGTTTCCGATCTCTCTTCATCCAATCGAACGTGCAATGCATTGAAAATGTAAGCTGCTGCTTCTCCACGAAGTAAAGGCCAGTTCGGGAAGAACCTTGCACCTTCCTGTCCTGCTATCGGTAAAATTCCTTTGTCGAAAGCGGCATACAAATATTTTGTATACCATGCAGAAGTTGAAACATCTACGAACTTAACAATATCTCTGTGTTCCTCGGTAATCTCATCAACTCTGACATTAAATATTTCTGTTATCATTTTTAGAGCTTCTACACGATTGACTAATGTTGCAGGTCGGAAAGTTCCATCTGAGTATCCCTGCACATATCTGTTTGCAGCTGCATCGCAAACATACATTTCATACCAACTTCCAGATCCGACGTCTTTAAAACAAGCTTTGCTCGACGCATCAGGAATCTTTCCTTTTGCTTTGTAGAGCATCTTTAGCATCTCCGCTCGGTTAACACCACGTTCAGGCTTGAAAGAGCCATCAGGATTTCCATTTATGACTTGTGCACCAACAAGCATTTCTATCTCTTCTTGGTACATGTACCCATCGGGAACATCAGGAAACACTGCAGCAAATACAAGTGGAATCGAAGCGGCTAGAATTGCCGTCGTAGAAACAGCTGTAATCAGTTTGCGCATAAGTTTAATGGGGCAGGGTTCTTGCCATTGTACTTCTACTCAATATAATTCCACAAGTTGCAAATTCTTATTTAGAATGAATAATGCTTCTTAGTTTTAACAACGAACTAATCACTGCAATTGAAGCCTCGCATCCTTTTAACTTAGCTCTGTCCTGTGCATCCTTTAATGAGTCGACATGCAAAACTTCAAATGCAAATGGAATTTGATGCCCAATCTGAATATTCATCATACCTCGCGCAGATTGTTGCACAATTGCCTGCGCATGCATTGTTTCTCCCTGTACAACAATTCCGAGTCCCATAAGCGCATCAACCTGTCCTTCCTTTGCTAATACTGATCCAATCAAAGGAATTTCAAAGCACCCTGCAACCTCATAAAGATTAATATTTTTTGTATCAATGCCTGATACAACCAGCCTAGCCTTGGCTGACTCGACCATCTTTAAAACATCCTCCTTATGAAAACAGGAATGGATTATTCCAATTTTCCAGTTTGGATCTACTTTATCAAGTTTACCAATATCTGACTTAACATTTTTCATTTAGCTGAAGCTTGTAATTGCTTTGCATGCCTGACCAAAACGTCAGTTTCTATATTAACCTTATCTCCGTTATTAAGAAAGCCAAGGGTCGTATTTTTTAAAGTATGAGGAATAAGTGCGACTGTAATTTCATTTCCTGAGATTGATGCAACTGTTAGAGATACTCCATCGATTGTTATTGAGCCTTTGGAGACTATGAAGATGAGTAGATTCTCAGGAATCTTAATTATCAACTTACCACTTTCAATTTCTTGCTTTTCACTAACTACTTCACCAACTCCTTCTATGTGCCCCTGAACAACATGGCCTTCGAACCTGTCTGAAGCTTTCATCGCACGCTCAAGATTGACCCTGTCGCCGACTTTTAGTGAACCGAGTTTAGTTATCTGGAATGTTTCACTGACTACGTCGAATTCCATTGAATCAGAATCAAAACTTACAACACTTAAGCACGCTCCACTGACGCTAATGCTTGATCCTATCTTGATATCGTCGAAATTTTCAGGACGTTCCACAAAGATCCCATTGTCGGTCATCTTCATGATTTCGGCCTGTGCTTCGATTATTCCTGTGAACACGGCTGAATTATCTCCCAATTAAGCTTATGAAGCCAATGAAGAAACAGGGTTTTTCATGCCTCCACTCGGCCTATCATTATTCATAATGAAATCCAATGTCTCCGGAACAGTCGGCACAATCAATTCACCATCCGGACCTTTATATAGCTTATCTTGCCTAATTGTTGTAATTCCGGATCCTGTGAAATAAATTTTGCTCTTCTCCCAAGGATGCTCTGGCTCCACCCCTTCAACAGCCATTCGTGTGTTTGCTAATTGCAAAGCAATGCAATAAGGAACTCTATCGTCCGGTAATTCATCTGACTTTCTATCAAGTAAAGCGCATTTTCTTTTCTTGGCATCTATGCACGCTGCACAATTTTGTCTTGCATATTGTCTCAATTCTACCAACTCGTCATGAGTCAATTGCTCAGATGCGACTTTAATCCTCCTTGAAGGAAATCTGGTAGGACTACTGTCATCTGCATAAACTTCGTTTTCGTCATCAAGATAAACACCCGTAATCAAATGATTTGGCATTCCGGAAGGCTGTGTAAGCAACCACCTTGTGCCCAAAAATACCCCCTCCACCTCATCTTTATGAATATCGTCATTGTAATTATAACCTCCTGCGGCCCAGACAGGCTTATCTGGGAAGAGAGCTTTTATCCCCGCACGAATTTTTTCGATTTCAAACTCTGCTTCTAAATCTGCCATTTTTGTTATCCCTAAATGCCCTCCAGCATGTTGCGGAAGCTCAACATAATAAGCATCCGGCATACGACCGCCTTTCCTAGCTGTATGTCTGGCAAATAATTCAGCCATCTTTTCCGAGGCTACAATCAGAACAAACATCATTTCTGGATACTTTTCCAATTGCTTTGCTACAGTCTTTGGAAAACCTGCCCCAATCATTGCCATATTAACCTCTCCCGTTTTTCCAAGAGCATCTATCGTGTTATCAAAATTGCCCAAGACATCCATTGCATTTGCAGCCAATACACCATGAGGACAACGCTCTCTTATGTATGCAATGTCTGCAAATATTTGTTCTTCATTAACTCTGAGCATTTCTTCTTTTCTCTCGGCAACCGACATGCTCCTACGATCGTTCCTCATCAATCTATACCAAGGAGCTGCAGCCGAATAGGTCCCAATCATTCCAGACTGCATCATTGCTACCACTAAATCTTTGCCCGAAAAATCCACACCCATACCTCCGTTTCCGAATGCGAAAGCCTTTCCAAGTTTTAACTCTTTTATTTGCTGCTCCAAATCTTCAGCTGTATCAATATCCGCTCTAAGATCAATAGAACCCATAGGAAGCCCAGCATAAACCATCTCTAATAGTCAATCCACTCAAAACTCTAAGCCCTAAGTTCTAAGATCTAAGTTCTATTTCTCCCCCTGCCCCTAGACAGCGGACGAATTTTTTGGTAAGCTTAAGCTCTGCGCGTCCCGCGCCTGTGGGGCGGGCGTTTTTTTTAATTATTTTAAATTTATGGATGAAATCAAGATTAAAGGTGCAAAGATGCACAATCTAAAGGGAATTGATGTAAATATTCCAAGAAACAAGCTGACTGTAATTACAGGACTTTCCGGCTCAGGCAAGTCTTCCTTGGCATTTGATACGATATTCGCCGAAGGCCAAAGAAGGTATGTGGAGAGCCTAAGTGCTTATGCCCGCCAATTTATTGCTCAAATGGAGAAACCAGAAGTAGAAAGCATAGAGGGCTTAAGTCCTGCCATATCAATTGACCAGAAAACTGCTCCCAGAAATCCCAGATCGACAGTCGGAACGGTTACCGAGATTTACGATTATATGAGGCTTCTTTGGTCCAAGGTTGGAAAGGTCCACTGTACGAAATGCGGAAAAGAGCTTACGAAGCAATCACCCAGTCAGATAGTTGACACTATCGCAGGCCTGAAAGATGGAAAGAAAATATTCCTTCTTGCTCCGATTGTTGAAGGAAGAAAAGGCGCACATATAAAGATACTCGACGCAATTCGCAGAGAAGGATTTGTGAGAATGAGAATTGATGGACAGATTGTTACTGTTGACGAAGACATTGAACTGGATCCAAAGAAAGCACATTCAATCGAAATTGTAGTAGATAGAATGGTCGTTCGAGATTTGGCAATTAAGGATGACAAGCCGAATCCAAACAGAACAAGGCTTGCAGATTCAGTTGAGCTTTCGCTTAAGAAAGGAGAAGGCGCAATGATTCTTCTGGATGCTGACTCTGATGAGGAATCCAGATTCTCCGAAGCTTTTGTATGTCCTGATCATCCGAATATTGATATTCCTAAAATTGAGCCCAGAAGTTTTTCATTCAACTCTCCACATGGTGCATGCGATGAGTGTCACGGACTCGGCTCAGTTCTTCAGGTGGAAGAACATACAATTGTTCCTAATACAAAACTTTCGCTTGCGGAGGGTGCTATTCACCCATGGGCAACATCCGCAACACGTATGAGTTTTATGATGCGTGTACTGGAAGCCGTTGCAGAAAAATGTGGATTCAGTATGGATATTACATGGGAAAAATTGGATGAAAAAACACGCAATATTGTTCTGTATGGATTTGACCAACCTATAAGCGTCAACTGGCAATCAAACTCTTTTGATGGTCAATACGAAACCACTTACGAAGGAGTAATTCCAAATTTGGAACGCCGTCATAAGGAAACAGATTCCAGTTATGTGCGCTCACAGATTGAGGGATACATGGAAGAACTTCCTTGCTCATCATGTAATGGGATGAGACTGAGAAAGGAAATCCTCGGAGTTACAGTTGGAGATAAGAATGTAGTTGAAGCTACAGATATGAGCGTGGACGAAGCAAAGGAATTCTTTAGTGATTTGAATTTGAGTACTTATGAATTCGAAATAGTTAAAAAGGTGTTGCGAGAGATTATTGCACGTCTTGGTTTTCTTCAGAATGTCGGACTGACTTACCTGACTCTTTCGCGTTCAGCCGCAACTCTATCTGGAGGAGAAGCACAAAGAATTCGACTAGCCACTCAAATCGGCTCAGCCCTGCAAGGAGTTCTTTATATATTGGACGAACCAAGCATCGGTCTGCATCAAAGAGACAATGCCAGACTTATCGCTACTCTGACGAAACTCAGAGATCTGGGTAATACCGTAATTGTTGTTGAACATGATCAGGAAACCATGGAATCCGCTGATTATTTGCTGGAGATAGGGCCCGGAGCCGGCAAATACGGAGGAAAAGTAATTGCACAGGGAACTACCGATGCGCTTCTTAAAAACAAAGAATCGGTTACCGGGCAATACTTAAGCGGGAAAAAGTCCATTCCAATTCCAACAAAACGAAGAAAGGGCTCCGGAAAAATAGTATCGATAAAAGACGCTCATTTACACAATCTGCAGAACATTGACGTTGACATACCTTTGGGAACATTTATTGGAGTAACAGGCGTTTCCGGATCCGGCAAATCCAGTCTTATCCATGGAATACTTGGACCAGAGCTTTTGAGGGAGCTTAATAAGGCTCATACCAAAGGACAGAAGATGAAAGAGGTAACTGGTACGGAGCACCTAGACAAAGCAATTGTGATCGATCAATCCCCTATTGGTCGAACACCAAGATCTAATCCAGCTACTTACACGGGAATCTTTACTGACGTTAGGGATTTGTTTGCTCAAACTCCTGAAGCTAAACTGCGAGGTTATAAAACCGGAAGATTCAGTTTTAATGTTAAAGGTGGACGGTGTGAAGATTGCGAAGGAGACGGATTAAAGAGGATCGAGATGCATTTCTTGCCTGATGTTTTCGTTGTCTGCGAAACATGTAAAGGTCAAAGATATAACAGGGAAACTCTGGAGATTACTTATAAAGGAAAAAACATTGCTGACGTTCTTGATATGACGATAAGAGAGGCACTAGATTTCTTTACTGCAATCCCCGCTCTTAAGAAAAAACTTCAAACTCTGGAAGACGTTGGACTCGGATATCTTCATTTAGGGCAAAGCGCAACTACTCTTTCCGGAGGTGAAGCGCAAAGAGTAAAACTGGCAACTGAGTTGATGAGACGTGCAACCGGCAATACTTTTTATATTCTGGATGAACCTACAACCGGCTTACACTTCGATGATATTGCAAAACTACTAACTGTCCTGCAGCGTTTGGTTGATAAAGGAAACACTGTTCTTGTTATTGAACATAATTTGGATGTGGTTAAGTGCGTTGATCATGTTATTGATCTGGGACCGGAGGGCGGAGGAGAGGGCGGAAAAGTAATAGCAATTGGAACACCGGAAGAAGTAGCTGATGTAAAAGGCAGCTTTACTGGAGGATATTTGAAGAAAGTACTTGAATAGGCAATTAGCAGTTGGCAATTAGCAGTTGGCTTCTAATAATAAAATTAGCCAATTGCCAAAAGCCAATTGCCAATTGCTGTTAATTTTTCCACTTTATAGAACAACCTATGGCGTTCGCTTCCGGAACCTCCACCTCCTCTCCCCCAACAAGAGCCGACAGCGCATCTTTGAGTGTTTGTTTTTTAACTTTTTCTGGCTTCTCCCAGTTGTCATCAATCTGTCCTTTGTATCTTAAGTTTCTTTTCGAATCAAAAACAAAACAATGCGGAGTACAAAGTGCCCCATACGTTTTTGCAACCTCCTGAGTTTCATCAAAACAATATGGAAATGGAAAACCCATTTCATTATGAACTTCTTTCATAGCTTCGAATGAATCATCCGGATAGTTTTCTGCGTCATTGGAATTTATAAGAATGAACTGAACCCCTTCTTCATCAAAATGCTTGGCGAGATCGATGAGTCGATCTTCATAAGCCTGAGCATATGGACAGTGATTGCATGTGAAAACTACAACCACAATCGGGTCTTTAATCATACCTGATTCAACCGTCATTCCATCAGTCGCAGGTAGACTGAATGGAGGCATCGAATCGCCTATATTTATTGCCTTTGAATTGTCGTTAATTAGCACAATACAAAAATTATAACATATGCAAAATCTAAGCATTTGGCTATTTTGTCAACAATACAGCCATTTGAGCCTGATCCTCTGATTGCTATCAAATTAGCTTCCCAAAGCCAAAATCTTAGAGTAGAATACTCGTTCTATGAGGTGGACCGAATTTAGAGCCCATGTCCGGCACCTCTCAACAGACGACTTGGACAGAGTCAAGAAAGCCTTTGAAATGGGCAAGGACGCTCACGGGGCCCAAAGACGTAAATCGGGCGAACCTTACTTTACCCACCCAATCGCAGTTTCCCATCTGCTTGCTGACATGGGAGCGGATGCTGACACGATTGTTGCAGCTCTTTTGCATGACTCGATAGAGGATACTGATCTGACTTTGGAAGTGATAGATAAAGAATTTGATGGATCTGTTACTGAACTTGTTGACGGAGTAACCAAGTTGGATGAAGCAGACCTAAAAGACAAGCCGACTCTGGAGCAGGAAACGGAGAGTGTTAGAAAAATATTCACATACATGAAACAAGACGTTCGAATTATGATTATCAAACTTGCAGATCGACTGCATAACATGCAAACAGTTGATCATCTTGGGGAAGAGAGAAGTAAGGAGTGGGCACAAGAAACTTTGGATCTTCATGTGAAAATAGCCGATAGGTTTAGCATGCGTGAATTCAGAGATGAATTAGAAGCGCTGTGCCTGCAAACTGTAGATCCAAATTTGTATAGTGAACTATTGAAAGTGCTTAAGAAAAACGAAAGAGCAAGCGAAAAAATTATCAAAGAAATTAATAACACTCTTAAAGAAAAACGACCTGACATAATCAAGTCACTAGAAATTAAACATGAACATAAATCTTGGGGAAGACTTGGAATACAAATGGAGACGGAAGGCGCAGCAGCAACCGGAGTTACAACAGCTACTGCAGTATTTGTTTGCAAAGATATTCCTGAGTGCTACCAAATTCTTGGTGCTCTTCACCAAAACTGGAATCGAGAAAAGTTATCATTCGAAGATTTTATCAATGCACCAATGATCAACGGATATAGGGCATTGCATACCACAATAATCTTGCATGATGGAACCAGAGTTAGATGCAAAATACGAACAGAGAAAATGGATGAGTATTCACAAAAAGGAATAACGACAATGTGTTTTGATAGCGAAGCAGCAGGACTACTGGATTACCTTCCATGGACGGATCGTATCGCTACTTTGGCAGAAGACACTGCAGACAGATCAGCACAATTCTGGGAGAGCTTACAAAGCGATATTTTGGGAGATACAATTATTGTTTACGGACCGAATGACAGATCTGTTGCACTACCTAAAGGAGCTACTGCTTTGGACGGAGTATTTTACTTATTTGGAAATAAAGCTCTTAATGTGAAAAACATAAAAGTTGATGGGGTAGAAGTTGATTATTCTGCTCCGCTTGATGAAGTCTCTGCTCTTCAAGTTGAGTTTGAGGATAAACCGAAACTTGATCGCGATTGGTTGCAATACTTGAAAACTGGTTTTGCTGTGGCTGAAGTTAGAACAGCACTTGCACAACAATCAAATAAACAAAAGTTTAACATCGGAAAAGATCTTCTACAGAATGCTCTCGATGAGCATCGAAAAGGTTTTATAGAGGAATTCAACCAAGAAGTTTTCTTGAATGCGCTGCAAACACTGGGTTATACATCAATTAAAGAGGCCTACATTGCAATTGCAGACGGCCACTTAGAGCCGGATGAAGTTTTTGATGCTATATTCAAACCAAAGAATAAATCAAAAGATACTGCTTCTTCGATTTACAAAATTAGATACACGCACGTTCTTGATGATACAGAAATTCTTAGAAAAGTGATGACTGTCTATCAAAAATACAATAAATTCTTCCGCAAATTTTCCATTAATCACAGACCTCAACTTAATATTGGAACTGTCGACTTAAAGGCGCAAATAACACCCGAGCAAATGAAAAAGCTGGTAAGCGATTTGGAATCTGCGGGTGCTATTACCGTCACAGTATTATCATCTTCACCCGTTCTTAGAGCCTTTTTGGGAATTTGCCTGACTTTCATGTTATGGGGACTGGATCCGGTTGTCGCAAAACACATCATGCATGCACACAGCGTTTCTCCAATAAACATGACTTTGGTTAGATTTTGGTCATTAACATGTTTGAGTGCAATATTCTTGGTTATACAACGCAGGCGAGGAGTTATGCCTCAAACTCCAATTCCAATTCGGAACCCATCGTTATGGATTTCTGTAGTTCTCCTAGTAGTAGTTGCATTGTCCACCTATATAGCTCTTCTAACTACGCCCGCAACTCATTATACGATTCCAATGACAGCCGCAGGACTGGTAACTATAACAATGGTTAATAAGAGTAAAAGGTTATTGTTTTTGATGACTTGGTTACTACTGATAATAGGAAACGTATTCTTGATAACCGAGTCACCTACTTGGCCCATTACAGGAATGATCTTTACATTCTTAGCCGTAGTTTCCTTTACAGTATTTTCAATTGTAAGCGAGCATTACAAGAGGCGTGAACAAGTTGGTGCACGTAGTATGCAGTACTTCTTTGTGCTTTCGATACTATGCTTCCTGGTTTCATTACCACTAGCACCTTATTCAACTCTATTCAATTTAGCACCACGTGTGTTAACAGAAATGATTGTGTTTAGCATAATTTTCGTAGGAACTCCTTACTACTTGTACTACATATTCCTAACGCAAAGAGAAATGGACTTTGTATTCCGATACTCATTCCTGATCATACCAGCTACTATCCTTGGTCAACTCCTGTTAAAACAAAGCATAAACTGGCCGGTAGTACTCTTTGCTGGAACTATAGTTACGCTCGGAGCAATTCTGCCTCTTGTGTTTGCAGCCAAAAAAAATACGGACTAATCCTCATCAGATTCATATTGTCTTAGGTTCTTCTCCATTTTTGGAACCATGCAACCTTTTACCCCTATCAAATGTTCTTCCCTTGCAAGTATGGCTACTTCTTCTGGTTCCGATGCATTATCAACCTGAACGTCATAAATTGCCAATCCATCACTTAGTCTTGTGCCCTTGGGTTCAACCTTGCGCCTTTTTAAGAAGTCTCCGCTCAAGTCGTTTGATCCGAAACCGTAAACGCGATCTCCAATCCTGCTCTCACCCTTAAACACTTCCATATTTGCGATTCTCCACGCATGAACCATGTCGTAGCCGTATTCTTCCATAAGCCTGAGTACACACCTGTCAAATAAATACCCAGCAACACCCGGATATTTGGGGAGAGCATTTGCTGTATCAGTTATAATAATTCCAGGAGACGATTTGGAATAAAGATCATATTTTTCACCTGCATTTAGTTTTATATGCCTTTCCTGGTCCTCCCTTCCTTTGCATACAATTCTGTATCTCAAATCAAATAACGCACGCGCATTAGCAACAGACCAATCCAGATCGCAACTCCTGCGTTCATCCATAACATCCGTAAACTGTGATCTCCAAAAGGCAAACCAGCCAATCACCCTTGAATTTATAATCGCAACCTCTCCCTCATAAACCGAATCGAAAAGCTCAGCCGTGCCAAACCTGCCTTGGTTATGCAACCACCCACTCCTTTTGTGTTTCTGAGGTGAACCGGATCGCTTTAATTGCTCAGCTCTCCTTAGTTCTCTTTCCATCATTGCCCCGACTGAAATAGGAGGACTGCTACCCGGAATCCAATTCCTTGGCACTGAGTCAAATGGGTTCAACATCCCCCCGGATTTACCAAAAGGCCAATCGTAAGCATCTGAATCAAGTACATCTACAGTACTACTCTCGACTTCTTCGCGTGCTGCTCTTGCCATATCAACAATAACCTCTATTGGAACCCTCGAGGCTTCGTAACAATCCTTAACTCCGCCATCTTGCATACGCAGATGGTCTACCGTAAGAGGTTCCACAGTCGCTTCTGTCGCATAATTGATTCTTTTTCTGCCATTTCTTCTGTCAGATTGTTCGCCATCAGCTGGGAGCATTCTATCCAATAGATCGTCGGCGAGGCCATCTAGACCATCACCTGATCCTGATCCTGAACCTGAACCGGAGTACTCTTCTGGAGGCATATAAAAAGACTTAAAACAACGCAAGGCAGAATTCTCACCTAAATTTCAAACATCCGCAATGATTTTGGCTATTTTTATGCTATCAGCTAGCTGGAGCTGTATTTTTACTATTTATAAAGCTATTTCCTCCATTTACGTCTCTACGAGAAACAGCATGTCCAAGAGTACTTGCAAGAGCCCTCCTCAACTGCCCGAACCCCTGACTGATCGATCTTTTAATATCGGCATCTAAAGCAGCAAGAAAATCTAGAAACTGGGCTCTTTCCACCTCAGCCGTCTGCGCGATAGTATTAGTCTTTAAGATCTCGCGAGCAGAAGCGATTGCAACTTTTTTTGCAGCTTGCCTCTTCATGTTTTCGACGTTACCAGTATTCTCTATATCAAATAATCCGCTAAGTGCTTCGCAAAATAGATCGTCACTATTATCACCTCCATGCATTTCCCTAAAGTTTGCCTGCAATTGATTGACCTTCATAATGGCTTCTGAAAGAGCACCTTTAAGTACTGCCTCTGCACCAGTGCTAGAATGTCCATTCTGTCCAACGGTATCCAACCTCTCCACTAAATCATCTAAATCTAAATCAGTATCACCTGCCGCAGCAGCGCCACTGACCGTTTCCTTCGTGCTAGCAGCAGTTTCTTCATCACGAAAAAACCTGCTCAATACATGGGCGCTATCCTCGTTTGCCGGAGATAAAAACATATTTCTTTCCCTCATCGCATAGAATTATCGTCTTGTCAGCTTTTCTGTCAATAAATTCATAGTGTTTTTTTGTTTTTATTATGTGCTTTTACTAAGGAATCTGCTTGCCAAAAATACCCAAAAAGATGTTTATTACTTGACCAATGCCTCCCGAGTTTCCATCTACGGCGCGACTAATGGAAAAACTTGTTAGCTACCCAACCGATGCACAAACGGAGAGAGGCAAAAAAGGAACAACAGAGATGCTCAATTACATTCGGGAGCTTGTTAATGTTCACAACCTTGGATATTGCTGGTTGCAGCCTTTTGGATCAACTGAACGACAAATGCACAATGCCTACATAGACGTTGGGAGGGGAAGCGAAGTATTTTTGGTTCAAGCTCATGGAGATACAATTAATCCATATCCATTCTATAATAACTCCGGAGTTGACCCATTTAGATCAAGTCAAGTTCAAGGTGATGACGATATAAGAAACGGTTGCGGTTGCGGTGATGACAAAGCAGGTGTAGTTGCAGCCCTCAGGTCTTTGCCAGGATTAAAAGATATACTTGAATCAACAGACAGAAGGGCGCGTATACTTATCGATGATGATGAGGAAGGACAATCCAGAGGAATTAATGCGGCGAAGGAACATATAAGGGGATGTGCATGGGCTGTTACATTTGAAGTTAGAGCTGGCAGCAAGCTTGATGAAAATCCTTGTATCGTCTACGGACGTCCAGGTCGCATGGACTTTAATGTTATTGTTGAAGGTTTACGTACAGAGCACATAGGACAGGCCAGATCAATGTTTTGTTCTGAATATGCACACGAAAGAACATACCGTGCAGCTAGAGCAATAGACAAAATTGATCTTGATAAACTTCCAGACCTTCCTGAACAAGATGATCGTGATGTAATACAAATGCCACCCTCAAGATGCCAACCATATTTATATGGAATGCAAGATCCAAATTCAATGACAGTTCCAAGATATGGCAGAATCAACGTTCAGGTTATTTACACTAATGCAGGACTTACAGAGGCAAGAATCGAAAGTGAAATAAGGAAAGCAATTGAAACGGCCCTCGGAGACACATGGTTTGATGTTAAAAAACCACCTAATCGAGAAACAGACTTCTTGGAGCCGTGGAAAGAAGATCCGGATCATCCGTTGGTTAAATCCGGCCTTCATCATCTGGAAGAGATAATTGGATGTCCTCCGGAATTAAGATACGGAGGAGGAACAGCAAATGAATGTGCCATTGCTCATATGGGAATCCCTGTAATAACGTTACCGCCAAATATGGAAGGTGAGCACGGAGTTGGAGAAAAAGTCAGACTCTCCCACATAGATGATGTAATGGTTCCGTGGCTGCACAAAATGGCTGGAAGTGATCGTAGCCACATCCATTGGCAAAACTGAATAAATTTAAAAAATTCGAAACTTGAAATACGAAACAAATTCGAAATCCGAAATACGAAGCAAATCTCAGATCCGGAATTTGAAATAATTTGAAATTTCGTGCTTCGTATTTGTTTCGAATTTCGGATTTAGGATTTTAATAACAAAAACACATTACAACCGGCAAAATCATCGGTATTCTACTCTCGATGTTCGATCCCGTAGATCCAAAACAGAATCTTCCGGATATGGAAGAAGGCATCCTTCAATACTGGAAGGAGGAGGATATATTCAAACGCTCTGTCCATGAGCGCGAAGGATCCGAGGATTTTAGTTTTTACGACGGTCCTCCATTTGCAACAGGACTCCCCCACTACGGACACCTCCTTGCAGGGACTATTAAGGATGTGATTCCCAGATATCAGACAATGAAGGGGAAAAAGGTTGAGAGGAGATTTGGCTGGGACTGCCACGGGCTTCCTGTGGAAAATTTGATCGAGAAGGAGCACGGAATAAAAAGTCACAAAGAAATTGAGGAGATTGGAGTGGAAAAATTCAATGCACTTTGTTGTGATTCGGTTCAGCGATATACGCAGGAATGGAGATCGATAGTTGAACGAATGGGAAGATGGGTGGATATGGACTGGGATTACAGAACTATGGATCCGGAGTTTATGGAATCAATCTGGTGGGCGTTTAAACAGTTGCACGAGAAGGATCTGGTTTACGAGGGCAAGAAGTCGATGCACGTGTGCCCCAGATGTGTAACTCCACTTAGCAATTTTGAAGTAACTCTCGGATACAAGGATGTTGTCGATTATTCAATAACTCTTAAATTCAAATCTGATAAAGAACCAAAAACTTATTTCCTTGCATGGACAACAACTCCATGGTGTTTGCCGGGGCAAATCGGACTGACTGTGCATCCGAAGGTTAAATATCAAAAAGTTAAAGTCGGGGATGAATTTTTCTGGTGTGCAAAAAACCGAGTTGAGGAAATGATTACTGACGAAGATAAGGAGGTTGTGGAGGAAGTAAAAGGAAAAGAACTGGAGGGACAGGGCTATATCCCATTGTTCCCCTACAACGCAGATAAGAAGGACGAATATGAATGGGCTTTCAAAATATTGGTTGATGAATATGTATCGGATGAGGATGGAACAGGATTCGTAACTACATCACCGGACTTTGGTGAAGACGACATGAGAGTATGCAGAAAATATGACATTCCTTTTACGGAAACTGTAGAGATGAATGGAACTTTCAGAGAAAAGGTTACTGACTTTGCCGGACTTAACGTTAAACCGGAGGGTGATCGCAGGAGTACGGAAAAGTTGATTGTAAAAAAACTTCAGGAAGAAGGAAAAGTTCTAAGCTGCTCAGATGCTTCCCACAGTTACCCGCATTGTTGGAGATGCGACTCCCCTCTTATGAACTACTCAACCAGTTCCTGGTTTGTAGCAGTGGAGAAAATTAAAGACGATTTGCTTAAAGCTAATTCAAAGACCAACTGGGTGCCGGATCATGTGAGAGACGGCCGATTTGGAAAATGGTTGGAAGGCGCACGCGACTGGGCAATCTCCCGTAATCGTTTCTGGGGAACCCCGATTCCAATTTGGCGGTGTGAAGAGACTGGTGAAATTGAAGTTATCGGAAGCCGTGATGATTTGATGAAACATGCTCCCGATAGATTTTCTAAACTGACCGCAATTCGTCACGGCGAAAGCGAAGGTAACTTGGTCCCCATGTATCAGGGAGTTTTGCCCGGGACTGATCTGACTGACAATGGGAAGAAGCAAATCAAAGAACTTTCCAAGAACTTCAAAGATGAAGAGATCAAAGTTATATACTGTTCGCCATTTGCGCGAACAAAACAGACGGCGCATATTCTAGCTAAGGAAAGCGGGGCAGAGGTGATCGAGGATGATCGGCTAAGGGAGATAGACTTCGGGGAATACGAAGGTAAAACAATCGACTTTTCCGATCTGGAATTTGTAAAAGCCAGACGCGCCAAAAAACTTAAAACGAATGCCCCCGAATCAATTTTCCATTTCTCTGGAATGGAAACTTGGGAGCAGGCACAGGAACGCATTGATGATTTTTTGAAAGAAGTATTACCCAAGCATAAATCTGAACATGTATTGGTTATCACTCATGCTGACCTGATTAGGAATATTACGCACTTCATGAATAAGACTGATCCAATGAAACTTTCCCATCAGCCGTATCCACAGGTCGCAAGTCCACACACTTTCTTCTGGGATCATCAGAACAACTCTCAGATGGATTTGCATAAACATAATACGGATGACATCGAGTGGGATGGTTACAAACGCATACCTGAGGTTTTTGACTGCTGGTTCGAGAGCGGATCCATGCCATACGCTCAGCCGCACTTTCCGTTTGAGAATGGCGGAAAAATTCCAAGCGGTTTTCCCGCTGACTTTATTGCAGAAGGAATGGATCAGACAAGAGGCTGGTTCTATACACTGATGATTCTTTCAACTGCGCTGTTTGATGAACCTGCATTCCATAACTGCGTAGTTAATGGAATAGTGTTGGCAGAAGATGGCAAGAAGATGAGCAAGAGCCTGAACAATTATCCCGATCCGATGCTTCTGACCGAGAAATACGGAGCAGATGCTGTTCGATTTACATTGATGAGTTCACCTGCCGTTCGAGGTGAGGATCTTAGGTTCTCTGAAAAGATGGTCGCGGAATCTATGCGGAATGTTCTTCTTAAACTCTGGAACTCCTATAGCTTCTTTGTAACATACGCAAACGCGGCAAAGTTTGACCCAACCGGAACGCGAAAAGACTCCAAGCATCCGCTTGATGTCTGGATAAAGGCTGAAGTTCAGGATCTTGCAAATAGAATGACCGAGCAGTTGGATAAATATGAGCTTTCCTTCGCATGCAGCGAACTTGATGAAACTATCGACGCTTTAACTAATTGGTACATCAGACTTTCTAGGAGAAGATTTGCAGGAAAGGGCGAAGATCAACTCGCTGCACTTGAAACTATGTATGAAGTGCTTCTGACTCTGAGTCAGATGATCGCACCCTTCTGTCCTTACTTGTCTGACGCGATATATTTGAACTTGGTGCCGGAAGAACACGGTTCAGTTCATCTAACAGATTGGCCAGTGGCAAGGAAACTCAAAGCCCAAGAAAAGGAACTTTTGGAGAGGACAAGAGTTATGAGATTGATCGTTTCGCTCGGTCACAAGGCAAGATCAGAAAAGAACATAAAAGTCAGACAGCCCTTACGTAAGGCAAAAATCGCACTTCCACCTTCCATGACAGAGCTTTCCGAAGAGAACCTCTCGCTCCTCAGGCAAGAGTTGAATGTTAAAGAATTGGCATTCGCAGATGATCCAAAGAAGCTTGCTGATGTGATCGTTAGGGTTGATGCACGCAAAGTAGGTCCGCGGCTCGGCAAGAGAGTTCAGGAAGTAATTCAGGCAGGCAAAAATGGTGACTATACGATTAACGATGATGGAACTGTGTTGATACTTGAGGAGAAGCTGACACCTGATGAAGCGGAAATTGTATACATGGGCAAAGAAGGCTTGAATGCTGCTGCGGATAAAGGTGTTGTAGTGAGTGTGGATACGGAAGTAAGTGATGATCTGAAGTCTGAGGGACAAGCTCGCGATCTAATCAGAACAATTCAGAGGCTTAGGAAGGAAGCTGGACTGACCTTTACAGATCAGATTGATCTGAAGGTTGAAGGTGCCGATGACATACTCAAAACTCATGGAGATTTGATTGCTGAAGAAACACGAAGTGCATTCAAAGATAATAAAGGAAAAGGAGAAGTTGTTAATATAGACAATAGAAAGATAACGGTAAATTTTGTAAAAAGTGAGTAGTGGGTAGTGAGTAGTACTACACACTACTAACTACCCACTCATAAATAAGCCATCTGCTTGACGATTATATAAAGAAGAGAATAATTGTATGACATGAAGCGCCCCAGCCTTCGTCTTCCGCGCATTCCAAGACTGCGAAGAAGAAATAGAGAATTTGATAAAGACGTTCTCTTCCATAACATTGCTTGCGGTACAAAAGCTGTAGAGTTCCAACGTAATGTAGGATTTCATGTAAGAGGACTTTTTAGAAAAAACACAGACTATATCAGAGCACAAAGCTCAATTGAACCGTCGCTTGGGTTGGTTGATGCTTTGGATCAACCTGAAGTCGTTTCGTTTGCAGAAGTTTTTGGAGAAGGGCAATGCGATGAATTTAGTGAAGCACTTGGTGATAGAGGATACCAATCAATCCATACTGGAATTGGTGGCTCCATCGGGCACGAACAATTTCGGGTATTGCTTGCTACAAAAAAACTTAGTCTACCAATTGATATTCCCGGTGCAGGCGACCTGGACAGACAAGTCGGAGGCATGGTTGCAGCGCATATTCCGGACGAGGATTGCGCATTGTTGGCATGCCACGTTTCCAAATGGTGGAACACTCAAGAATTGGATGTAATTGAAGCATTTGTTAAAGATATGCAAACCCACAGTCGCTTTATTGCATGCGGAGATTTTAATAGAAGACAAAGACATCTTCCTGAAGGCATTAAAAATCAGGATTGGTATTCACCCAAAAGAATACCAACATGTTCGCTCACTCCTATTCTTAGATGGTTTCATAAAAGAAGAATTGATCATCTTCTGGGAGGAGGATTTGATCCCATAAAAAAGAAGGTAATAAGTAGGGGTATCCACTCTGATCATGCTGCGTTGTATTCCAGATTAAAATTTGCATAAATGCACTTAGATTGATGTATAATCCCCCCAATGTCCGACGACTCAAGTAATTTTAACTGGCCGATGAAGATTATCATTAAAGCAGTGGGAAACATTGCTTTAGTTTGGATTTTGGCTACTTACATGAAACAGTACTTTGCGCTGACGGGAGGAATCCCTGCATACATAATAGTCGGATCGCTTTTGACTCTTCTTAATATGTTTGTCCGGCCGATTCTGGATATTGTTACACTCCCATTCAAACTATTTGCAACAATAATCGCAATCATCATAGTTAACGGAGTATTCGTTCAGTTAACTCACATGATTGTACAGAATATGAAACCCGATCTCGTTACTTTAGAAATCTACGGCGGGCTTTGGGGCTGGACTGTGGTTGCAGTCGTATTTGGATTCTCTAACTGGGTTCTTAAAGAGATAATGCACAAATAATCAGAGCGACTTGTTAATAAAATCATTTAGCGCCCAACTCACACCCTTTATAACAGCCGGTGGAGGCACTTTATTGTATGAGGAAACGATCCCGAATTCCGATTTCTTGCCTTCCTCGGCAGGAGGATTTTTTTGATACCCAAAGACAATAAAACTTGGAACATCCAGCTCTTTTAGGAAATCTTCAATTTTCTTTTGAATTTCTGCTTGATCCATATGACACTTGGAGTAAATAAATTATATGCGCATTTTATCACTAATTACGATTAACAATCGACACGCTGCGCTCTCAACAATCAACCATCGACAACTCGTTGATAGTTGACAGTCCGCCGCAGGCGGACGTGTCGATTGTTGATTGTCATCAAGCAGCCACCATAACAGCTCCCTCTTTCACCACCTGATCGACCTTCATCCCAATTACATCTCCCTTCTTTGCTTTCTCTACTTCCGCGTGATCCACCTGCATGGAAGATATTGTTTGGGCAAATTCCTGTTCTCCACGCTGAAAGGCAACGGAGTCTCCAACCTTTACAGCTTTAGAGAGTTCCACGATCGCAACACCGATCTTATCGTAGAAGTGAATGACTTTGCCAAGAGGTTTGGCCTTTGTAGCAGTAGCCATAATATTGAGGGGGTAAGATAACTAGACATTCTACTCTGATTCGCTATTAAGGCAAATTTGGCTTCTATAAAGGATAATTTATCCCTGCGCGGACGCTCGCCATCTGCTCGCGTTATTCAACAAATGATCATCGGCTCCTTGTTCGGGTGTGTTTGCCGATTCGTGGCTAGTGGTTAGTGTGGTGGGTGGGAACCGCTCCCTTGATTGTGAGCGGTTTCAGCCCCCGAATGCGTAGCGTAGCAAAAATGTGGAGGGGTTTGTGGCCTGCCAACCGTAGTCAGGAGGTGTTTGTGTTTAGAGTCCACCTTCGCTCCCCTTCGGGGAGTCTACGGTGGACAACCTCCTGCGGAGGTTGGAGGGGGATCATTTTTGCTGCGGAGCATTTGGCTTGGGCTGTTCCGTGAACAATCATCAGGAGCGGAACTTTTTTTGGTTCCTTTTTTTGGTTACAAAAAAAGGAACAGAAAGAAATTGTACCCAAGACAAAAAAGAAAGAGGAAGTCTTTTTGAATGTAGAGGTATGAGAAAGAGTATGAGAGAATACAAACATGAAGACATCTAAAGAATCAGCAATTTTAATCGCATCAACAATTCTAATTATTCTAGTTACAAGCTTGCCTCTAGTATCTGATGCAAAATTGTATTTTCTAAACTACTGGGCATACCTTTTTGCAATACCATTCGCAATCCTATATTCATTTGGTGATGATCCATCATTATTCGGATATAAACTTGGGAAGTGGCCATTCAGAATTGATTTAACTGTTGCTGGTGCGTTTTTAATTATTGCAATGGTTTACATCTGGTCCTTGATGCCGGAGTTTCGGGAATATTATCTCGCAAGAATTCCACAAAATGATTTTTACTTTTTGGTTATAGTCCTCGGCTCATATTATTTCGCTGAGGAATTTTTCTTCCGAGGTTTCTTACTATTTTCTCTGACTGAAAGATTCGGATCTTTTGCAATCGCAATTCAGGCAATTCCATTTGCCCTATTTCACTTGGGCAAACCACCTCTTGAAATCCTACTTTCCTTATTTGCGGGGCTTCTTTTCGGGTATATCGCATACAGAACCAGATCATTTTTCTATCCATTTCTGATCCATTGGGGAATGGGTATAGCCTTGATGGCATTCATTTCGCTTGCCTAATTCATTTTTTCGTTCACTAATTAAACATCGACTGACTTCTATTACATGCCTGTCAAGCTGATAGATCTTGAGGTGCTCAGGACTGTGATATCTTGACCTCCTTTTTATTCGTCCCCTCCTACTATATGACTGCTCAATATCTATTACCCAGACTGAGTTTAGGCGTTTTAGTGGCTTGTTTATTCTTCATCATGCCAATGGAAACACGTGCGATGGATGCAAGCGACTTCGGATTTCCCAATCTGGGAGAACGTCTAGACAGTCCATACAAACCTTACACATTCCGCGATCCGGCATTTTATCACGGCCCTGAAGACTACGATGGTGTTCCTATTTGGGATCCAGAGTGGCTCGAAAGAAAAGCGCGACAATTTACGGATTATAGGAAACCGGCAACATTTATGCCCGGAACTACATTCTATGATCCAAGTTGCCCATGTTGGAGAGTAGCCGGTTACGACCGACAACTTTACACAACCAGAGGGCCGCAAGGATCAACTTTTTATCAAAAGGCAATGAGTCGATCTTCGGATGCTTTCGCTGATCCAGGTTACAGAACTTACAACAATTATCAGTACAGATTCGAGAATCAACTGCGTTCTATTCGATAACTTACCCCTCAATCATATGAAGTATATTTTCAGTCTGATCTTATCACTGGTTGTTGCGGTGCCTCTGGCAAGCGCTCAAGTTACTGTCTATGACGCAGGCGGAGGAGCTGGCAGCAAATCAGTATTTATAGAAAGCGACCCGAGTGGCGCAAGCTTTGCATTCGAAGGACCCGTGCATACTTTGGTCGTGGAAGGTAAAACACCGGCAAGAATAGTCGGAATAGATGCCGACATAGCAACAGTGCACTATGGTGATATGAAAGATTGTCTTGCACCAAAACCTCAGATGCGTGAGCTAGGACAGCCTGTGCATTTCTACGGACGATACAGTTGTCCCAGACCACCGACTTCTGAGCCAAAGATGACATCAGCAGGAGTTAAACTCTCTGCTCATCAGGCAGAAGTACTTCCGGGAGCTTCAATGAAGTTCACACTTGCAATTCATAATTACGGGACTGACATTTTGGAAGGAGCAATCGCAAGCATAGATTATGATCCTTCTCTATTTAGATTGACTGCGATTCATCAGGGAGGAAAATTGGCAACTCCCGGAACCGCTCAATGGGATGTTCCTGATGTAAAGCCGGGTGAAACATGGACTACCATCTTCTCTGCCCGAGCTTCACGCGATCTTCCCGATGCAGCTTCTATTACAGTAAACGGAAGAGTTACAGGAAGCAGCTTGGTTGCAAGTGCTCAAACAGTATCAACAGTTGCAATCGGCGTGCCAGTAATGCCTGCAGCAGGATCCGCAGCTCAAGCTATGGTTATTCTCGGTGTTCTAATGCAGCTAGCCCTTGGTGCCGCATTTGTTAATAAGAAAATCAGTTTGGTTTAAGACGACCTCACCCCCCAGACCCCCCTCTCCTACCTGTCCTGAACTTGTCAAAGGATCTGGAGGAGAGGGGGGGTTATGTGAAATACGTAGCTCCCCTCTCCTGTCGGGCAAGCGGAGTTGGGAGGAGAGGGGTTGGGGGTGAGGTCATTTGTGCGGGGGTGTTTTTGGTTGTAACATCTCCGCATGATAAACATCCTATTACACACCCTATTAGTCACCACAGCTTTTGCCGGTACGACCTGCTATTCCCCAAGCGACTGTGTTGCTCCGGAGTATTGCAGTTCTATTGATGATGGAGTTATCCCTGGAGTTTGTATGACCGAACCGAAAGTATATGATCAGGACGAAATAGATGAGTATAAAGTGCTAGATCCTGTACCTCTCCAGCCCCTACCTGAGGATACTCCGCCCTTGCCCCCTTCAGCCGAACCTATTCCTAAACCAAAGCTAATCAAAGTAAAAGCAGAAGATATTCCAGAGGAACCGTCAGATGTAGTTATTGATGATGAGGTTAAGGAAGAAGATAACGAAGAGCCTGCAATTCCAGAAGAACCGATTGAAGAGCCAAGCTTTAGTAATCCTGATCCTAATACTGAATCTGATCCTAAGCCCAATATAATAATTAGAGCATTTAACGGAGCAATAAGTGCCACAAAGAACGCCTTCTGTTTTTTCTTTTGCAGAGATTAAAGGAATAACAACTGTATGTACAATGTACATACAGTTGTTTTTTTGATTTTAGATTCATGTTTTTCGTGCATACAAGCGCGCCGCCATTAGTGTTGCAATCGGTGCGGCAAAAAGCAGAGCACAGCTTCCGATAATCGTTCTGATTATTTCCTCGATAAGGAAAGCACTGTTTAAGGTTACCCATACCGGTGCTCCTTGCTCAATGTAGAACATGAGGAACATTGGGAGAGATGCACCAATGTAAGCAAGTGCCAGAGTATTGATAGTGGAAGCGATATGTTCGTAGCCCACGGACATTCCCGATTCATAAAGTTTCTTGAAACCATAAGTAGGATTTGCTTTTTTTATCTCGTTAACAACCGCCACTTGCGCGGTTGTTATGTCATCCAATACTCCAAGTGCCCCAATAATAATTCCTGCAAGCAAAAGGCCTCTTGGATCGACCTGAACGGAAGAATTCAATTTCAGAAATATACTTTCCTCGCTTCCAAGTCCGAATAGGCTGGCAAATTCAACGGTAAAGTATGCGAGTATTATTGCAAGCAAAAGCGTGATGCAGGTCGCAAGCAATGCGATAATTGATCTTTTGTTGAAACCATGCGCAATGATTATCGTAGAACAAGCTATGAGGAAGGTGCCGGTGATGCTTACAACAGAAGCATCTAAACCTTTCAAGACCAAAGGAATAATTACAAACGAGATAATCAGTACGGATACAATAAGACCAAGCAATGACATGAGGCCTCTTTTTCTACCAATTAAGCCTGCAAGCAATACGAATATTGCGCAAATCCATATTATCGAAGGAATACGATATATTTCCTGCAAGGAATAATTGTCACTCCCGTCAGGCTTTGTAATATGCTGAAGAATAACTGTCTGCCCGATTCTAATGCGCAAATCCTCGCGATTCCCTGTTAATATATTTTCAATACTGATAATCGCTCCTTTATCTTCCCCACTAATCAAGCTTAATTTGGCACCTTGAACCGGAAATGAATCCGCTGTTTGCATGTCTTCAACTTCGAGCACCTTTGCTCGAATAAATTTTTCGGCAAATTGATCCTGTGCATTCAAATGAGCAGGTATAAACGTTGCCAAGATTAATAATACAAGAATATGACGATATCTCATTTTGGTATTCTATTTCTACACTGTTCAAATACACATTGACAATTATTTGACTTCATATAGTTATGGGTATATATTCATAATGTATTTTTACTGTTTCTAGTATGCCAGGATTTGACGGCACAGGCCCCCAAGGAATGGGCCCTTCCACAGGCCGGGGCAACGGTCCTTGCGCGCAGAAGAGAATGAGAAGGAGAGGAAAAGGATTCCGGAATCGCGGATGGCTCGGTTGCTTATGGCCCGGAGCTGCTTGGTACGACCCTGCTTCTCTGGAAGAAGCAGAGAACGAGTTGGAAGCGCAGTTGGAAGAGGTCCGAAAGGAGCGAAAGAAGCAGGAGAAGGAAAAAGAGTAGTATGAACTACTTTTGTGTTTTAAATTGTGATCATGCCAAGACCACGCGGAATGCGTAAAATAAATTTCAGGCCCGCAGCTAAGTTCTTTAAACCTCAGGGCATTCCTCTAAAGGCACTGAAGGTAATCGAACTTACATCGGAAGAAATGGAATCGCTCAAGCTTTACAATACTGAGGATCTAAGCCAAACGGAGTGCGCAAAAAAAATGCATACGTCGCAAAGCACTTTCCAGAGGATTCTTTCGAGCGCGGAAAAGAAAGTAAGTACGGCACTTGCCGAAAGCTGCGCAATACGAATACACGACAAAGATTGTAACTGCTTTTAAATATAACCAAGCATCAAAGCTCCAATCATCATAACACCCAATCCGAGAATTATCAGACCCGCAATAAGGTGAAGAGTTTTGATTCTTTTTGTGCGCCACTCTTCCGCCTTCTCTGTAGTCGTAAGCCCAAAGTAAACCGCACACGTAATTAAAACCATCGGCGATACAAATATCAGATTGTAAAAAGCAAGTAGCGCAATTGCGTAACTCTTTGTTGCTGTATGCGCAAGAAGTCCCAGAATTACAATGTAAGGACCCGACGTGCATGGCAACAGAAACAAACTTACTGCAAATCCTATTAGAAATGCACCGGGAACAGAAGTTACTCCTTTTATCATTGCTTTTAGTTTCGGCCTCCAGCTCATGGGCACTTCCATCACAAACCACTTTCCGTACCAGAAGAAATCCTTCAGGTTAAACAAACCGATAATTACCGCGAGAATTGCAATTACCGTATAGAACGTATGGGTTAGTCCAGAGGCTTGTATTGCTTTGTAAAGGCCCAAACCCATCAAAAAATAGGAGATGAATATCGAAGCCGAGAATGCGAAGCCTGCAAACAAAGCCCGGCGTTTTCTGCCGGAGGCAAGTACTGTCGTGATAAGGATTATAAGAACAGCAAATGCGCATGGATTAATCGCATCAACAACCGCAGCTCCCACAACGGCAGGAATTGTTATTTTGTCTGCAAAACCTTTTTCATTGCCGGTTTTTGGAGAGGAATCTGCGTGCCGCAAAGGAGACTTGCATTTGCTCTCGGTACAATCAATTATTTTTCTCTCGATATATCTGGCAGTATTGTTTCCAAATCCAACAAAACTCTCGTCTCCTATGAATGCAGTTGGAACCGAGTTAATGTCTTCTCCGTAAGCTTTAGCAACCTGATCGAACAATGGCACATTCTCTTTGTCGAAATACACTTCATATCTATGAACATTCAGATTGGAATATTTTTCTTCCATTTTATCCAGAAACTCATTCATTCCGGCACAATGCGGACAACCCATGCCATAAAAAAGAACCAGATCAACTTCTTTGCCGGAAGCCGCACCGGTTTGTGCAGGTGTTAATAAAGACGTAACTGAAATTATTGCGATCAGTGATTGGAAAAAAATCTTTTTAGCAAACATAATGTATTATGAATATTGACCCATATTTTAATCACACTGAGCTTAAGATCAATTGACACAGCTAATACTATTTTCGAATGGCAATTAGCGAGTAAACTCAAAATAAAATAAGTATAATACGTGCTACGGTGGGCATTATGAGTATAACAGACGAGTTCATTTTGTTCGTTTAAATCTTCGGGGATGAAGAGACTTAAGAAGTGATTGGTCGACGAAGCAGAAGAAATGGCTGTCACGGCGAAGCGACTCTGCGAGTTCGCCGAAGCGGTCAAGCCGCGCACCGAGCGTCGACAGAACGCCAAGCAACTTGTGACGAACGTCACATCCGCACTGTAGCGGCATCACTCAGTCGTAAGTAAACCAAGAGGCGGTTACCCTCTCACCTCGCCGACAAAGTGTTGGCAAGGGGAGAGGGTTTTTAGTCAAGCGTAAGGCGAAGCGAATCAAAGAACGTCTCTATGTGCTGTGCCGTTCCATCCGGCCAGTTGTGTGGATAATAGTTTCCTTTGAAATCCAGATCTTTGTAATGTGGACACCACAAAATATCATTACCGCCGTAACAATCCGTATGCCGAACGCAGTTTAAATCCTTCGGCCCTGAGTTTACGGTTTCCCACGTACAGAAGTTCTTTTCTATCCCGACACTTCGCATACGTTCGGAAGCTACAAACGGCGCAAGCCTGTCATTTGGATTATGAATGATCATTGAGGCAACAGGTCCGCTGCATTCGTTGATATATGCCGAAGTTCCAAGAGTTGCAGATGCACGGATAGTGTCACCGCGCACGCATGCCAACATATTTGCAACCCATCCTCCCAATGAGTGACCGACAACGTAAAGTCTATCCAGATCTATACAGTAACGGTCTGCAAGAAGCTCTGCCGTGGCATCAAAGAACGGTACATCATTTGCAACTGACCATGCATAGGAACCATTTCCGTTTGCATGTGCTTGAGGATAAACAATTATTGCATCCGTTATCTCCTTATCAAGTTGGAAGTAGTACTTAACCTGCTCGCTGTTGTTGGTCCTTCCATGAAAAGCAAAGATCAAAGGAAACGGATTATCGGATCTATACGCCTTTGGAACTGTCAAAAGAAACCTTCGCGTCTCACCTCTCACACTTACAGACGAAACTATATCGGGCTTTGCCTCTCCGCAGCCTGCGGATAGATTTGATTTGATTTGTTCTTCGTCGAACCTAAGGATCCTCGCAATCAAATCAGCTGCCCTCTCGCGTGTGATCTCCTGCCATGGGAGATACGAGTGATCTGACATAATCCCTTTGCCATTCATCTCCTTTACGTAAGGCGTGTACCACTTTTCACCGCTGTACTCCGTAATCTCCCTTCCATATGCGCGCAGAACTATCTTGATTGCCTCGGCAAAGTTAACCGTTCGCTCGGGCTTATATGTTCCTCCGCGATATCCCTTTATAATCCCCCTTCGTTTTGCGGTGCAAACGAAAGGTGCGTACCAGGCATCAACGGGAACATCAGAAAAACATCTCCTGACCGGCTTAACAGTCTGGCGTCCTTTAAAAACCATCTTAAGAAACTCCGCCCTGTTTACAGATTGCTCCGGACGAAACTTTCCATCTGGGTATCCGCTGATAATTCCTCTTCCCTCCAAATACGCAATCGCCTCCCGATATTTAAACCAAGTGTTATTAAGATCGGGGAAAGTCTTTGCTGATGTGACAGATGGAAACAATATCAAAACAATCAGCAAATGTGTGATTAGCTTCATTGGTACAGTATAGCTTTAATTTGGATATTAACCTCCTCCTATTCCGGAGAAGCATCTGCAGTGCGTCGTCTATGAGGCCTTAATATACCTCTTCTCTCACAGCTACGATGAATCCTATGCCTCATTGCAGCTTGATTATGATCAAGTCTAAACTGCCTTTCATATTTTCTTTCATTGGCTAAATCATCTTCAGTTCTTGGCCTCATTGCCAATTCATCGTGCATTGCCTGCCTCTCTCGCCCTTGCCGAAGTTCAGTTTCTTCCCAAGTCATGTGGATATGATATGCTATTTTTATTTTTTGTCAATCCCTATCTTTTGGCTTATATAAGCCATTAACTTTGTATGTACAATGTACATACAGTCATTTTAAGTGGTGGAGATGCCGGGAGTTGAACCCGGGTCCTACGTGCTGAAGTAAGTGTTCATACTGCTATGACTTCTCTGATACTCCTTAGAATAAAGAGAAGACGAGAAATACTAAGGAGGGTTGATGCTAAATTACGGAAGATTAATCACATCAAGTTAAGTTCCGTCTCGCTGATGACACTCTTTCCAAATAGCGAGAATCAATGGAGGAGCGCGTGCCCATTAAGGGGGCACTTAGGCGAGGGCCATAGAAGGTGCGAATGTGAAACCCGCGAAAGCCTTCTTGAACACCTCATGAACTCTTGCAGTAGTTGCAATTATTCGTGCAACAAGTGGGTAACGGGAACCGTTGCCATCCCGAACAGAAACAAGCGGACTCAGATATCACGAAGTCGAAGCCTGTCATCCCCAGTGAATTAAATGAACTAAATCTCAATAAAACCATTAACACTCTCCTCCTGCCCTCCGTAGTCTCTGCGGAGCAGAGCGAAGGAGGGTCATCCCCGAAGATTTAAACGAACAAATTATCAATTAAAACCATTAGCATTCTCCTCCTGCCCTCCGTAGTCTCTGCGGAGCAGAGCGACGGGAGGTCATCCCCAATGGTTTTAATGAACACCATTATTATATTCGCAATTTAAATCTGAGCACGCATTATTCTTATTTTTTTCACATACAAATACTCCCCTAGCAAACCGCCGGGGGAGTATCTGATCTTCGTTGAGGCACAGTCCGCCGCGTTAGCTGGCAACGTACCAGCCATACTTGTCGCGAATTTGGACCATGGGCTTCAAGATCCGGCTGGCGGTGTCGCCTGCCAGAATGACTGCGTTCTCGAACCCACAGCCGTCCCACGTCAGGCTGATCTGACCGCGATCCTGGAAACCTTCCATCCACGGACCGGCGTCCTCGACGAGGTCGATCTTGCCTTCTGGATCGTCCGGCAAGCAGTGCTTTCCGGTAATGTGACTTGAATCCCTGTTCACCGTCCCGTCGTTCTGGGAAATGTGGGTGTCCAGAGTCCAGTCAAGCAACAACGAGACGATTTTCGCCCAGGCCTCGAGGAATTCCTCTCTGGAGAAACCGTCTTTGAGTAGCGCGTCTTTCGGATCACCTAGCCCCAACGCCGAAGTCAACATGTGTGCGAAGTCGGTTTGATGACCGACGACGCCAGGCATGTCGACCTCTTCCATGAGTTCACTGGCCTTCTGCGGCGAATCCTGTCCGACACACCAAACTTCGGTCTCGGACGCAAGCTTCTCGCCATAATGCTGGGCAACCTTTCCGGCTTCCTTGAACGTACCACCGATGACCTTCCTGCTTCCGGTGGGATCGGCGTCCCAATTTTTCTTCGCCACACCTTTGTCGAGACCTGTGGCCGTATCCATTCGAATGCAACCACCTTCTGGCCGTACGCCTTCGTCGCGGAAGATCTGGCCGACTTTGCAGCCATGCTCGATCATCTGGACGAATTTCTCGCGATCCGTCGCCGTTCCCATGGCCGCACCACCTTGTGTCCACGGCCAAACCGGGGCGACCAAGTTGACGACGATCAGACCCCTGTCGGCGAACTTGGCAGCGATCCGCTTGTAGTAGTCTTCCGGTTTGCCAAACTCGATGTGCGGATCGAAAGCGAAAGCATCCATGCCATCAAACTTCGCGCTATTGTACTGCGCTGCCGCTGTCAGATCGAGCATCTTGTCGAGATCGATCGGAGGCTCCTCTCCATCGCCTCCCTTTCCGACCAATCCTTGCCAGCCGGAGTTCAAAAGAAACGGACGATTGTTACGAGGCTTCATCCCACACACTCCTTTCCCTCATTCTTTTACAACCCGAGGTCAGGTATGAGTAAACAGAAACGGTAACTTGCAATAGCAGCATCCCAGGCACCTAATATAATTAACCAAATAGAATTCTTATTAGATTTCCATCTCTTCTTAAACAGTACATTTACTTTTCCTTGTCTCCTCTCCCCCTCAGAAGGGGGAGAGGGTAGGGTGAGGGGGAGTCAAGTTGAGAAATAATGTACTGCATAGTCTATTACTATGCCCAAAATGCTACTATCAGAAGTGCTGTGCCTTTAAAAGATCAATGAACTACCGCCAGCTTACGCAGGCGGTGTCCTAGAGGGCAAGCTTCGCTTGT
>CAZDKL010000002.1:0-77041 GCA_964506185.1 uncultured Candidatus Peribacteria bacterium | reverse complement strand
ATTTGAGTGCCAGGAATGATCGTGAGGAGAATATGGGTGTTAGCGAAGAACCTGACCGGCTTGGGTGCCAAGCCCAGGTCGAAGGCGAAGTTGAAGTGGAGTTGGCTGAGGAATAAGCGATGCAGAAAGCTTCGCTTTCTGCACACGCGACGGCGCCGTCGCGTGTGCGGCGCTATTGCGCCGCATTCGCAATTTTTTCTTTAACTTCTTCGTCGTATGGTTCCAGTTTGTTGATTTTTTGATAAACCTCAAGCGCTCTTCCTTCGTCTCCTGACTTCTCGCAACTTTCTGCAAGAAGTCTTAATAGTTCTGTATCACGACTGAGTCTGGCAGTTGCTTTTTCTAAGTATTCCATCGCTTCACCAAATCTTTCCGACGCGAAGAGCGCTCTCCCGAATGCAGCCATTCTTTTGTGGCTTTGTGGATCGCGTTCTAGTGCTTTTTCGTATGCAGCACATGCACGGTTAAACTTACCCTGACGATAATAAGCGAGGCCGAGATTGGAATAACATGAAGCATCGTCAATTTTTGCCAAGAGCTCGCGATACATTGCTTCTGCCTTCTGATCTCTTCCCATATTCAGGTAAAGCTTTGCAAGTTGTGCGTGAGCTTCGTGTGCGTCCGGATATGCAGTAAGAGCCTGAATGTAACAACCTTCTGCCTCCTCTAATTTACCCCTTGCCTCTGCTCGCTGGGCGGCATTTATAAGAGTCCTGACTTTTTGAAGTTGAATTGCAGTTGAACGACTGCTTGTATCGGATTTATCTGCAGGAGACTCTTGAACAAATTCAACACCTCGTTCTTCTGCAGATTTTACGCGGGTTTTTACGCTCCTGACGAATTTGCGAACTGACCTGTTCTTTAAGGCAGCACGTCCTCCAACAATTATGAAGATCACCAGGAAAGAGCCGATGAAAACTAATGCGTAGACCAACGGACTCAGAGGCTACACTCAAGGTTATGATGGCACAATAGTAAAACTTAATTAACTAATAGTTAAAACGAATTTTTGAGCCATCAATTTCCTATTGGCATTCGTCTTTAACGCTTTAATCAAATCCATAAGAGCATCTACTTGGCTTTGCTCGGTATCTGCTCCCTGTTCACGAAGAGCGATGGAAAGATGCATTATGAATTGATTGGCAAGCTCGCCTCGATCTTTTAGAGGCTCGATCAATGAAAGTTTTTCACGAATAGAAACAGATTTCCAAAATGATACTGCCTTGCTGTGCATTAGTCTCTGTTCACGCAATAGATCCGGATCGTCTCTGAGTTTAACCAAAGTTCCAGGCGCTCCTTGTGCAAGATGAAGTATGAACCGCGAATCATCTGCATCGGGATCTTCCAAAAGCTCTCTAAGTTCCGGTAACGTGAGTCTGTTGAATGTGATAGATCGAGCTCTGGAAACTACAGTTGGGAGCAAAGAAGATTTTGATTGCGTAGTAAGAATAAACACTACGCCCTTTGGAGGCTCTTCCAGTATTTTTAGAAATGCATTAGCAGCTTCGTCCTGCATTCTTTCTACTGATCTTATTAAACAGCATCTCCATTTGCTCGTTCCGGTTTCATACAAGCGTTCTTGAAGTGCCCTGATGTCATCTATGCTAATGGTGTCTGTCTTCGCTTTGTTCTTTGCACGATGTTGCTGGGGCACATTGGAAGTTTTTGCAATTACATCCCAATCATCGCATGTCTTTTCCATCCAAAGCTGATCTAAAACCAATAAGTCAGGATGAACCAGCCGTTCTATCTGAGCCTTGACGTCGTCTTGAGCCTCGGTATCTATTCCCTCCAGCATCAAGTGCTGTGCAAACCACCTAGCAACTGCCATCTTGCCCAAGTGTCGGGGACCCGAAAAAAGGTATGCATGAGCTACATTGTCGCTTTCGATATCATTGAGCAATTGATCACGCTGGAGCTCATGGCCGACGACAGAGGAAGTCTTCGGAGTCATTAAGTTGGAGGAGGATAATAGCAGAATTGAAAGCAATTAGCAGATTAGCCTTTAGCAGATTAGCTTCTTTAGATTCGCCATCTACGATGAAGAATACCAAGCTAATCTGCCAATCTGCTAACTTGCTAATCTGCTATTGCCCACAACATTTTTTATACTTTTTCCCACTTCCACACGGACAAGGGTCATTTCTGCCCACTTTCTGCACTGTTCTGGGCGCCTGAGAGGTAATTGCCCTGGGAGATTCCTTACCACTTCCTCCCCCCTGTCTAACAGCACTTCCAACACTTGTTTCCGTAAGCTCGGATTCAATCTGATCTTCGTTGGTCTGCACATCATCCAATTCTTCCTGAGCACGATCGAGAAATGCCTGCGGAGTGAATTGAGTAAAGTCGACCTGCAAGAGAGTTCTTACGATTGTGGAATCTATTGCAACAAGCAACTGTTGAAACTTTCTGAATCCCTGATCTTTATATTCGATCAAAGGATCGCGCTGAGCATAGCCGGAGAATGCAACTTGCTCACGCAAGTGCGACATCTCATCAATGTGATCCATCCAGTGTGTGTCGATTGACCTGAGAGTTACAACTCGTTCTGCCTGAGCAACTGCTTCTGATTCAAACTCTTTGCACTTTGTTTCATAATACTTAAGAAGAAGATCTTTAATTACATTTCTAAGTTCTTCTCGATCTGTTGCTGCCTTGATCGTTTCCATCGGCAAAAATTCATTTAACTGCGGATGAAGAGTGCCAAGTTTTTCGAATATCTCCTTTGTGTCCCATTGCTCGGGATCATTTCCCAAAGTATGAAGATTGATCATTGCATCAGCTTCTCCTCCAAGAGCCGTAATGATGTCTTCGTGAAGCGATGAAGAATCCGATGAAACCGACGGCGCCGAGGAATCCGATGATGCATCCTCGGTTACTTCGGAATCCTTGGTTTCTTCGGTTTCTTTTATTTCTTCTCCATGAATCTTATTCAGTATTTTTTGCCTTCTAACATAAATGATCTCCCTATGCCTATTCATCACATCATCGTACTGAACAACGTGACGCCTGATGTCGAAGTTTCTCCCTTCAACTTTTTTCTGAGCGCTCTCGATTGAACGGGAAACAATTTTATTTTCCAAAGGAACATCATCAGGAACTTTTAATCTTTCCATCATAGACTTGAGTCTGTCTCCTCCGAACAATCTCATTAAATCATCTTCCATTGAAACAAAGAAAACACTTTCTCCCGGATCACCTTGTCGTCCTGCCCGTCCACGGAGCTGGTTATCAATTCGTCTGGCTTCGTGCCTTTCTGTACCCAGAATACAAAGACCTCCAAGATCTGTAACTCCTTCTTCCAGCTTGATATCGGTACCTCGTCCTGCCATGTTCGTAGCAATCGTGATAGCACCTTTTTGGCCAGCCAAAGCCACTATATCCGCTTCCTTCTCATGGTGTTTTGCGTTTAGAACGCTATGTGGAACCCCCTCTCTTTCCAAAAGCTTGGCTAGCGCTTCAGATTTTTCTATAGAAGTAGTTCCAACCAGTACAGGCTGTCCTTTCTCGTGCTTCTCTTTCGCAATCTTCGCGACTGCCTTGAACTTGGCCTCAACGGTTCTGTAAATTGAGTCTGGTTTGTCATTCCTAATTAGGGGCTTGTTTGTTGGAACAACGATTGTTGTTAGTTTATAAATTGATTCGAATTCTTCCGCCTCTGTTTTTGCAGTACCGGTCATTCCCGCAAGCTTATTGTAGAGTCGGAAGTAGTTTTGGAACGTAATAGTTGCAAGAGTTTTACTCTCGCGTTGCACTTCAACCTTTTCTTTCGCTTCAACTGCCTGATGAAGACCATGTCCATAACGACGTCCCGGCATCAAACGCCCAGTGAACTCATCAACAATGATTACTTCGCCGTCTTTAACAACATAATCCACATCCTTCTCGTACATTGCATGTGCACGGAGTGCTTGCTCTATGTGATGAACTTCTTCGAAGCCCTTGTCGGTATAAATATTCTCAACTCCAAGAAGTTCTTCCATCCTTTTTATCCCATCTTCGGTAAGTGCAGCTGTTTTTTGCTTCTCGTCCTTGTTGTAGTGCGTATTTTCTTTTAGTTCTCCGCAAAGAGTTGAGTACTGCATGTATTTCGAAGTCGATTCGTCAGCAGGCTGGCTAATAATGAGAGGAGTTCTCGCTTCATCAACTAGAATTGAGTCCACCTCATCGACAATTGAGTAGTTAAGTCCGCGTTGCACTTGCCGCTCGACTGACGTTGCCATGTTGTCTCGAAGATAATCGAAGCCAAACTCGTTGTTTGTTCCGTAAGTGATGTCACAGCCGTAGGCTTCCTGACGTTCTTCATGGTTTTTTTCGTGAAGGATGGTTCCAACTGTTAAACCAAGAGCCTCATAAAGCATTCCCATCCAAAGTGCGTCGCGTTTTGCCAGATAGTCGTTAACAGTAACTACGTGAACTCCTTTCTCTGTAAGTGCATTCAAATAAATCGGCATGGTACAAACAAGCGTTTTTCCTTCTCCTGTCTTCATCTCTGTAATGTTGCCTTGGTGAAGGACTATTCCACCCAAAATCTGAACATCATACGGAACCATGTCCCAAACAAACTCCTGTTTTCCAAGTTTCACGCTTTTTCCTTTAATTAATTCACAAGTCCTAACCACAATTGCGAAAGCCTCAGGAAGAAGATTGTCTATCTTCTCCCCCTCCCGCACTCGCACCCGCAATTCTTCCGTCTTCTTGGGAATATCCTCTAGCCTAAGCCCTTTTATCTGACTTGATTCTATTTGCGCTTTTACCTTTTTAACTACAGGAGCTAATTTTTTAAGCTCACGCACATTAGGATCGCCGAGTAGCTTGTTAAGTAAGTCTATTATCGACATTTCTTAATAAGGATAGCAGGAAATGACGAGTCTGTTATCAGTTTGAAGAATATTTTATCTGGAGACCACTCTTTAGGCCGCTTCTCCTTTGGGTCTGAATGCAAGTAAATTACGACGCGCTAGCCAATCCCACTCAGCAGTATGGGGATGAACAACTTTTCCATTTCTGGAATCCACTGTTTCAACACCTCTACCATGACCCACTGTGTCTTCTCCTAACGCCTCATCTGATTCCCGCTCAGCTCTGACTTGTTCACTTGTCAATCTACTATGCTCATCAAGATTTCTCCCTATTTTCCTATCGTATTTTAGTTTAATAGCTCTAACTCGTTCGTATATCTCTTGGCAAGATTTAATAGCATCGATAAGTGCATCTGAATCCAATTCAATCAAATTCTCTGCATAATCATTCATAGCACTAAATTCCATGTATAGATCGCCGTCATTTCCCATTGCCCCCGCTTCACTATAGCTAACATGGAATAATTTTTGTCGTTCATCACCATAATCAAGTAAATGTGGCAGTAAATATTTTTCTATATGCCATTTTATACTGTCCAGCGAAGATACGTCGTGCACATTTTCATTACCCGCCTGTGCTTTGAGCCGTTCGATAATTTCAATTACAACATCGGTAGCCTGCTTAAGTTCCAGCAACAATTGTTTGTAAGCATCATCAGATGCCGCTTCCGCGATATGTGCTTGATATTGATCTCTGTTTGCCTGTAGCCGTAAATCAATATCTTTTCTGTCCGCGTCGCTACTGTCCATTGCTTCGGAATTTCCCTCTGATTGTTCACTCCTACTATCTTGCATATATATAATTATATCATATATAATCTTCATTTCAAGTATTTAATATCCTTTCCCATACCAAGGCTCAAGCGGTTTTTTGGAATATGAGAGGGACTGAATGAATGCCGGGAGAATTTCTGATGTTGGTTTGAGCTCAGCTTCCTTGAGTTCCAAAGGTTGCAATTCTTCTTTATGTGAATCGAGGAGCTCGCCCATCCATTTGATCGGGCTCGGTTTTCGGGCTCGGTTTTCGGGCAAATCTCTAATTTCGATTAATGTTGGCTCTTTCCACTCTGTTCCTTGTACAAATAGAGAGTCTTTTTTGGTTGAATGCATCCATAAAGTATCCCCGAACCCGATTCCCGATTCCCGAACCCGATACACTTCCCACAACCCCACCCCCGCCCCCTCAATCCCAAGCTGATCAATGAGAGTATTTGCAAATGAAACCGCCACTCTCAGACTCGTAAATCCCCCCGGGCCTATAACACATACAATCCGATCTAAGTCCTGATACTCCCATTTAGCTTCTTTTAAACAGCCCTCAACCAAAGGAACCAGCTCGTGATCTCGAATTCGTGTTGAGACTTCGCGGGAAGAAATGACTGAATCCTCGCTCAGACAAGCAATTAAACCTTCATGGGAAGCGATATCTAGGAAAAAGTAATGCATTGGAATTTGGAATCTGGAATCTGGAATGTAGAATCTAACTGTAGCGTAATTTTCAATTATCAATTATCAATTATCAATTATTTTCAATGCCTTATCTCTCCATCATCATCCCCACTCATAAGCGCCCGAGTATTTTGAGGAAGTGCCTTGAACACATTGGGGTGCAAACCATAAGAGATGATCTGGAAGTAATTGTGGTAAGCGATGGCCCATGTGATGAAGCAAAAAAAGTTTGCACCGAATCTAAGTTGGGAGTTCCTCTTAAATATTTGGAAATTGAAAAATCCCAACAAGGCGTAGCCCGGAACAAAGGATTGGAGATAGCGGAAGCGCAACGGGTACTTTTTATCGGAGATGATATTTTTTTGATGCCAAATGCATGCAAAGAACATATGGACGCCCGTGCTAAGCAACTTGAATCCGGCGGCCCCCTAGATATTGCTGTGCTGGGTTACACAACATGGGATCCAAACTTAGAGATTAATCCGACAATGAAGTGGCTGGAAAGATCCGGTTGGCAATTCGGTTATCCTCAGTTGAGGAAATACCAGAATAATTATATTCCTGACTCTATTCAGGAACGTTTTACATACACAAGCCATATAAGCTTGCCGCGAGACGTTGCACGCGAGCATCCTTTCTCTGAAGATGCATCGATGTATGGCTGGGAGGATATTGAATGGGGAAAACGACTAAAGAAGCATCCAATAAAACTCTTTTATCAGCCGGAGGCAAAGGCTTTTCACCATCATGAGCTAACGCCTGAAGATTCTCTTGGCAGAATGGAAACTCTCGGCCGATCAGTACATCATTTTCCTGATATTGGAAGAAAACCCAAGGGAATTAAACGAATAGGATATGAAATTACAGCGCTTTTTCCGACCATGAGCGGGAAACATCGTAAAGCTTTTCTTAAAGGCTTGAAGAAGAAATAGTACGCTACTTCGTTATTTCGTTATTTTGGAACAAACTATGAACCAATTTGCGAATTAACGAAATAACGAATTAACGACAATCGTGTCAAAATTCGTTACCCATCATATATGTTCCGTAAAATGGATCTCCTCCTCCTTGGCATTACAATTGTTCTGACGCTTTTTGGACTGGCAATGATTGCGAGTGTTAGCGTTTTTGAAAGTTATCAGCTTACTGAACGTTTGGTTAATCAAGGATCACGAGAAGCATCGACTAATGCATTTTATTTGTGGAGAAGTTTTTCACACGTGCTTGTAGGACTCTTGGGAATGTTATTTACAATGATCATTCCTTACAGGCTTTGGGAGCGCCTTGCGCTTCCTCTTTTTGCGCTGACAATGCTTTTGCTTCTTGCGGTTTTCGTGCCGGGGCTTCGCGCTGAGTATGGGACTGCATACAGCTGGCTTTATATCGGATCATTTTCTCTGCAACCTTCTGAGTTATTGAAACTGACCTTCATTTTCTACCTCGCAATTTGGCTTCAAAAGCGTGAACAGCTAATCGGAACATTTAAGGAGGGCTTTCTTCCGTTTGCGATACTGCTAACCGTAAGCACAATGCTAATTGCCCTTCAGCCTGACCTTGGATCGTTCCTTGTAATCTCCGGAATTGCTGCAGCAATGTTCTTTATAGCTGGAGGAAATTTCTTTCATCTAATATTAGGAGGAGCAATCGCCGGAGTAATGGGATTGCCGCTCATTTTGAGTCAGGAATATATTCGAAATCGCTTTAAGGCTTTTCTCCAGCCCGGAAATCAAGACCTTGCAGAAACAATTGGGTTTCAAATTAAACAAGCTTTGATAGCAGTGGGTAGCGGCGGAGTATTTGGAGTTGGATACGGAAAATCAATTCAGAAATTCGGTTATCTTCCGGAAGTTCAAGCTGATGCAATCTTTGCGGCCATGGCAGAAGAGCTTGGCTTCATGCGATTACTAATCATTATTACATTATTCTCCACCTTTGTTGTGCGCGGCTACAGAATTGCACAAGATGCACCGGATAGATTTGGAGCCTTGGTTGCTGCGGGCATAACAACCTGGATTGCAGCTCAGGCTCTGATTAATATTTCAGTGAATCTAGCCCTGTTCCCGCTGACTGGAGTTACGCTTCCATTTATTAGTTATGGAGGCTCTTCTTTGGTATCTATTCTGGTTGCAACCGGCATACTGCTGAATATTTCGATGTATACGACACATGAGTCAATAGCCTCAAGGAGGGCTAAGAGAAAGAATCTACAGAGAATGCTTAAGAGAAGACTTCGATTGTCGCATAATTAGTCCATGCCAACTGTAGCCTTTGCCGGCGGCGGATCTGCGGGCCATATAGCTCCGTCTGTTTCTGTTGCCAAAGCTATCAAGGAAGAGCGGCCTGACGTTGACGTGCATTTCATCTGCTCGACTAAGCCTGCAGACCGCGAGTTTATAGAAAAGGAAGGATTCAATTGCTCCGGAATTGAAGCACCAAGGCCTGTCCTGAGCCTGTCGAATGGGCTCGGTCTGACTTTTCCATTTAAATTTTTTAAAGCCGTCAAAGCATCAAAGAAAATTCTTAAAGAATTAAATCCTGATGTTCTTTTTTCAAAAGGAGGATATGTAAGCGTCCCCGTTGCATTCGCCGCAAAAAGAATGAAGATTCCAATTGTCATGCACGAGTCGGATGCAGTTAGTGGAAGAGCGAACAGAGTTGTTGCCAGATGGTCAGACCATCTTTGCTTCGGATTGCCGACAACCGAACCCGACAACCTAATCCGATCTTTCACCGGAAATCCCATTAGACTCGAAGTTATTCAAGGCAAAGCAGAAGAGGGATACAGGATTGCCGGACTTGAGGGCAGAAGTAAGCCGGTTATTTTTATTATGGGAGGAAGCCAAGGTGCAGAAGCTCTTAACGCTTTTGTAAATAATCATGTATCTGAGCTCCTCAATATTGCTGATGTCATTCACTTAACAGGAAAAGGGAAGTCAGGTGCCGGCGAACATGAAGGTTATTACTCATCTGAATTTGCGAATGAAGAATACGCACACTTTTTTGCAGCATCTGATTTATGCATAAGCCGTGCCGGCGCCAATTCAATTACTGAACTTGCCGCAAATAATATTCCAACAATCTTAATTCCACTTCGAGGAGTCGGCCACGACCATCAACAGAAGAACGCCGAGCTTGCATCAAAGTCAGACAGCTTCACCATGGTTCAACAGACTGAAATGGAAGAGAATCTGATCCCAGCTATCAATAACCTATTAACCTCTAACCTATCAACCTCCCAACCTACCAACCTATACAATCCCGATGCCGCTCGACAAATAGCTAAAATAATCCTCGGATACCTTGAATCTAGAGGCCAATATCACTAACCTGCGCTGGATATATGACTAAAATCCTCCTACCACTATTTGCACTCTCTATCCTTATGTTTGGCTGTGCTAAGCCCCAAACGGGCTCTGATGAACTTATTTATAAAGGTGATATTTTAAGCGGAAAGTATGAAGTAGTTCTAAAAACCTCCATGGGAGACATAACTATCGAGATGGATGCAAAAAGAGCTCCAAAAACCGTTACCAACTTCGTGGCCTTGGCTCAATCCGGTTTTTACAACGGCCTTACATTCCACAGAGTTATTCCTGACTTTATGATTCAGGGGGGAGATCCAAGTGGAAATGGAACCGGAGGAGAGAGTATATTTGGTAAAAAGTTTGAGGACGAGATAAATGCGAAGAGTTATGGCTTGCATAAGAAAACCTTGAGTGATATTTCCAATGATCCTTTGCCGGATGATTTGAAGAAAATGACAGTTGAAGAATATTTGACTGCGCAGGGTTACGTTTTTAACGACAAACTAAAATCACTTCCGATGAAACGCGGCTTTCTTGCCATGGCAAATAGCGGACCTAATACAAACGGGAGTCAGTTCTTCATAATTCAAAGAAAGGGAGGCACGGAATGGCTGGAGGGACGACACACAGTATTCGGAGAAGTAACTGATGGTATGGATGTTGTTGATAGAATCGCTCGTGTTAAGAAAGGAGCGAATGACAAGCCTCTGGAGCCTGTGACGTTTGATGTGGAGGTGAAATAGTCAGGGCAAGCTAATTAACTATATGGTATCTTAAGTCTGTGAGAACCCGATTTCCTCCCTCCCCCACAGGCCTCCTTCATGTAGGAGGATTACGTACTGCACTTTATTCATATTTGATTGCTAAACAGTCTAAGGGAGAATTTTTAGTTAGAATTGAGGACACAGATCGTGAGAGATTTGTTTCCGGAGCAACTGAAAATATTCTTAGAACTTTGCACTGGGCAGATCTTGATCCCGATGAGGGTGTTGTTTTAGATCAGGGAAAGGCTTCCGAGAAAGGAAACCGCGGACCTTACGTTCAATCACAAAGATTAGATATTTATAAGAAGTACGCTGACGAATTACTCGAGAAAGGATCCGCATACAGATGTTTTTGTAAGCCCGAACGACTAGAGCAGATGCGCGATGATCAGCAGAAGAGGAAAGAGGCTCCGATGTATGATCGGCTTTGTTGTAGCCTGAGCGAAGAGGAAGTTCAAAAGAAAGTAGATGCGGACGAACCGCATGTTTTGCGCTTAAAGATTCCAAGATCAGAAAAAATTACGTTCACCGACGACATTCGAGGGAACCTGACCTTTATGGGGCACACTGTGGACGACCAAGTTCTGATGAAGAGTGATGGATTTCCAACATATCACTTGGCACACGTTGTTGATGATCATTTGATGGATATTGATATTGTGATTAGAGGAGAAGAGTGGCTTAGCTCGCTTCCTAAGCACCTGCTCCTCTTCCAGGAACTGGGATGGAAACCACCAAGATATGCTCACGTTCCGCTACTGCTCAATAAAGACAAGACGAAGCTGAGCAAAAGGCAGAATGACGTTGCAGCCGAGGATTACATTGAGAAAGGCTACTTGCCAGAGGCGCTTCTAAACTTTCTTGCACTACTTGGCTGGAACCCAGGAACTTCCGAGGAGATCTTTTCGATGGATGAACTAGTTGAAAACTTTTCAATTGAACGAGTGCAAAAGTCAGGTGCGATTTTTGATACAGATAAACTCGATTGGCTGCAGGGACAGTGGATAAGGAAGATTCCTGTGAACGAATTTGCAGATAGGATCAGGCCAGTTGTTGCTGAAAAGTTTAAGGAGGCCGAGAAAGATTCAGGCTTTGAAAAGAAGGCGGCATTAATTCAAGATCGCCTGACTTTCTTTCCGGAAGCAGTGGAGATGATGAGCTTCTTTTATAAAGCTCCTAAAGTTACAAAAGACTTACTGATAAATGATAAACAAAAAGTTACGGCTGAGATTCTGTCTGATGTAATGGAAGCGCTTACTGAAACCTTGGAGTCAGTCGACGCAAAGAAGTGGGACGAAGAGAATCTAAAGGAGATACTTTTCAAATTAGCTGATGATAAGGAGTGGAAAAAGGGTCAGGTCCTCTGGCCTCTGCGAGCTGCTCTGACCGGGCTTCCATATAGTCCCGGAGCATTTGAGGTTGCTTCTGTGCTAGGCAAGGAGGAGACTATTGCCCGAATAACCTCTGTCAAGATTACTTGACATATTCGGTAATAGGCGTAGATTCATACGCTACAACTAATGGTCTCAGAATACGCTACCGATAGGGACGAACCCACTACTCCACCGCGTGATGCATCGTCACCACCCGAGGGCTGTTCTGTCCCCATGGGATCTGAAGATGGTAGAGCTCGTGTGGTATCAGCTGATGGTGTTTCATCTTTAGTAGTTGGAGACGAGGTAATTGCACCCATCAGTCCAGCAGATGCATGCGTTTGTGAGAAAATTGGACCACCAGAAGATGAATCTCCATTTAATGAAACTACAATTTATGAGCTAATTGATCTTTTGCGGGGGGAGTTCGAAGCTTCTATGAGGAAGCGTAGATACTGGTTTGGAGAATGTAGCAGAGCTAACGAATGGCCAAAGGTAAAAGCAAGAATTCTCCGCTTTATGGAAGAATCAAAATTCGATTATAGTGCTGTCGCGGGTTTCTTAATGGAAATCAAATGCGATCTTGTAAACACAGGTGAGAGTGATCGATTTGTAATCCCTGAGCCAAATGCAAATTCTGAATCAGGTAAGTGTTTTTGGGTCAGAGCCCCTGTTCAAGGTAACGTTGAATCTAGTCCTAATGCTCCTAAAGCCAAGCCTTTAAGAGAGCTTACAATGGCGCCATTGTATGTGGGTGGTAAGTTGGTCCAACGTGGTGGCTAATCCATTGCCCATTGCCAAGTTGTTAACTAGAATCAGGCCATATGGCATTCAAATCCCCCACCCCAGACTTGGAAGTTAAGCTTAAAGAAGAAAAGATGAAAGCAATTATCGAAGGACGAACCACAGTTCCCTTCAAAACTTTCGTAGGACTTGTTCTGCAAAGAAAAGTCTTCCCCTTGTTTAAAAAATGGGGAGACGAACCTGTAATTATTAATAGTGAACTTCTGACCTGTCTTGCAAGTGCCCCACAAGACTCACAAGAGAATAGATCTAAGCTAATCTTAGTGACCCTCGGAGTTGGTGCTCTTGTTGGAGTGTTCTTCTTCGCAGTTGGGCAAGTAATTCTGATTGCGGCTGGTATCACTCTTGGAATCCGCGATTTTGTCCTAATTGCCGGAGGACTTGTAGGACTTACTGTGATTGTGAGTATCTTGGATAAAATAAGAAGAAGAGGAAAAGGAGAAAATATTGCAGAAAAGATGGAGAAGGTGGCATCACTGCTGTCAAAATAGATTTGATGGATATTAAAGAAAACGAATCGCTTAAGAATAAGACGACGATGAAGATCGGCGGCCTTGCGCGTTACTACGTTGAACTTGAATCTAAGTCTGACGTTGAGGAGGCTCATAAATTTGCCAAGGACAAGAACATTCCTTTGATTGTCTTCGGCGCAGGATCTAATACGATTTTTGCTGATGGGACTATCAATGCATTAGTTGTGAGAATTAAGGCATCTGATGTTTCTATTGATGATGATCAGGTAATCGCTGAGTCCGGCAAGAATCTCGCCCAATTAGTTAATGAACTTGCCGAGAAGGAACTTGATCTTTCAACCATGACCGGAATCCCAGGGACTTTAGGAGGCGCAGTAATCGGAAACGCGGGACAAGGACCAAGCGGAACATGGTTGGATAAGTTTATCGAGTCAGTAACAGTTTTTGACGACGGAGAATGGAAAGAAATAAGCAAAGATGAATGCAAGTTCAGTTATCGTGAGAGTATATTCAAAACAAATAAGGTAATTATCTGGTCAGCAAAACTTAAGTTGCCTAAAAGCGAACCTCATCTAATTAAAAAGCAAATTGATTACCTTCTTCAAAAAAGAATATCCGACCAACCGCATGTAAAAACTTCCGGCTCCTGCTTCAAGTCAGCTGATGACGGAACACCAGCATGGCAATTGATTGAAAAAGCTGAACTAAGAGGATTTAAAGTTGGTGGAGTGCATGTAAGTGATAAGCATTGTAACTTTTTGATAAATGAGGAAGATGGAAGTTTCGAAGATGTTGTAAAAATCATAAATACAATCAAAGAAAATGCTCCTGAGGTTGGGGCTGTGGAAATGAGGTTGATTGGGGAAGATGGAAAGATGATGTTTTAAGAAAGCCGGTCGCAATTCGGCTTCGGTCCGCAACGGACGAGTGGCGTAAGTTACGACCGGACAGTTTTCCGCGATCAGGTCACAGACGGAGCATATAGCCCCTGGTTTACTCAGATCCCCATCCAGCAAGGATACTCGTTCCTCGCACGATACTTAGGCTGGGGATCGCGTCTGAAACGACGCTTGGGTCTGATGGCCTTCTTTTTCGTTGCCATATCACCTCCATGGCAAAAGAATGAAGGAAAACCACAGAAAACGGGTAAACACATTAATAATATAGCACTTATATGAATTCAAATTACAGAAAGATTTCTATGATTAACTGACCTCATACGACCTCACCCCCGGCCCCTCTCCTGCAAGCAGGAGAGGGGAACTACGGAATTTACATAACCCCCCTCGCCTCCGCAGAGGAGAGGGGGGTCTGGGGGGGTGAGGTCATTAAAACGGCAAATCCTCAGCTTTAACTTCAGATGCGTATTCCACTTCGGGAGCCTTTGAGGATCCTTCTTGGGAATTTTGGGCTGGAGCAGAATCTGATGATTCCTGCTTACGTGGACCGCGTGCAGCTTCCGCTTGCACGGTTTCTTGTGCAACTGAGCTTTCTACACCAAGCATAGAAATGGAATCTGCGATTATTTCTGTGCTGGTGCGCTTTGCGCCACTTGGGGTTTCCCATCCACGAGTTTGAATTCTTCCGGAAGCGTAAACTCTCTGTCCTTTTTTGAGTGTTTTGGTCATCTCTTCTGCAAGATCGCCCCAAACTACAACGTTGTGGAACTCTGCACGCTCCTTTGTTTCACCAGACGACTTGTCTTTCCACCGTTCATTGGTTGCAATGCCGATAGTTGTAACTTTATTACCATTTGTTGTGGTTCTAAGTTCCGGTTCACGAGTTAGATTTCCAATTACGTCCGCACGGTTTGCGCAATTTGTAAGTTCAGCAGATGCACCGTCTGGAACGGAGGTCTGTCCATCTTTTGGATCAAGCATTATAAGATCAAGAGCAACAATTCGTGTCTTGCTTCTCTTCTCTCCAGTCTTCTGATCTTCCCAGTTATCGGTTTGAAGTCTGCCGGAGACAAAAACTTGTGAGCCAGGTCGAACATACTGGCCTGCTATGTCTGCCATTGGACCCCAAAGAGTAACGGGGTGAAAACTTTTTCCCTGCATTTCTTTTCCTTCTTCGGATTTGAATTTGTAGGGAACAACAATATTCAAATCGGTAACGCTGGATCCACCCGGTGTCTGCCGAACTTCAACAGGTTGTGTTTGATAGCCGATGATGTGTACGCGGTTGTATGAGAACATTATGTAGATTGGTAGAAAATAGAGGTTTTCAGCACCGCTGCTGTGAATGCTTCGGAAAGGTCATAATTTCTTTCGTGACTGAGGGTGATGACTGCGAAGCGTGTAAGATCATACACCTCTATCCTCTCTCGGCAACTGATTAGTGTAGCCTAGTAATTGAATATGTGTTCTTGTTCTAAATTATCTCGTACCAGTACAAATACATGAGGGTGTTTCTTCTATCTCTAGATTTCAGCTAAATGAAGATAAGAAGTAAGCCAAAAAAATCTTCCTAAAGCCTTTTTGCCTACTGACCATTGCGCTAACAAAATTATTGGAGCTAGTATTAACTGTTTCCTTCACAACATTCTTTAAAGTCAGTACTGCCGTATTCCATGCCTTCACCCTACCCTCTCCCGCAAGCGGGAGAGGAGATAAGGAAAAATAATTTCAAGTGAAACAGGGCGGTGCTGATTTCTTCAGCATTGTCTTGCATTCCCGTTCGGGATCGACATTCGTCACATTGCATAAGGGGAGACACGATGAAGTTCAAGATTAAGTTGGGGCTTCCAAAGTTCCTGAAAATCCCGAGAAAGATTCTTGGGTACCTGTGTGTGCTCTGCGGTACTGCGTGGGCTTTGTACACGTACATACCACTGAGCCTTTGGCTTCCGGCAATCGGGCTGATCCTGCTTTTGATCTATTGGTCCGGACAAAGCAGGAAATACGCAATGGCAAGAAGTATGAATGACCGATGGAGAACTCATGCACGCCATGTGTGGACATCGCCGAATAGAGACGTGCAGCCTTCGGTCTTCGTGTTCGGATACAGAAAACCGATGCAACCGGATGAAATCGCAGAGATGGAGGAAAAGAAGAAGAAAGAAATAGCTGACGCTCAAGCGGAGCCGTAATCTGAGCATTCCGAATTGGGATGCAAGCAATCAGCCCGTCACTGTACCGGTGGCGGGCTGACTAATTTAGTATCGGCTCATGCCCCGGCACAACAACAACACCATCCCGCTCGTTAAGCTTTCTCATTCTTACGAGAAACTCTTTGTTTCCTTCTTTGTCATAAGCCGAGCCTATTCCACGAACTTCATTTATATTTTTATTCACGTATGCATTGTCCGGAACAAAAATATATTGATTATCTGATTTGACAATAACACTTTGCGTTCCGCGTGTGTGGTAAGGAGCGAGTTCAACCGAGATGACCTTTGTAATTTTTTGGTCTCCATCGATAATCTTTAGTTTTCCGTTTTGTATTAGCTTATTAAGATACTCTAAATGCTCTATATAGTATCCGGGCTCTCCATTCCTAATTGCATCGTATTCTTTCTGTTGAATGTATATCTCTGCATTTGGAAATAAACTGCATCCATCAATATGATCCGCATGTCCATGAGTTATAATTACTCTACTGATGTTTTCCGGCTTGATATTTATTTCTTTTAGAAGTTCTTTTGGTGATTTATATTTATTTATATTCCACTTTTTAACAAAATCTTGATTATTTATTCCACAATCAATCAGTGTTATATCTGAACCAACTTTTACAACCCAAAACATCCATTCAAAAGGGATTTTTGTTTTATCTCCATCATAAAAAACTTCACTTGAAACAAATTTAGATTCTCCATATTTCAATGTATGAATTTCAATACTTTTTGAAGAACATGAAACACACAGTAGTGCGCATACAATTATTGCTGAAGTAACGATGAATCGGTTGATTAACGACATTTGGATACTGATTATGAGTCAATAACAAAAATTCTCAAGTTAGAGAACGTTTTTTGTTGGCACGAAGCGGATAGTTAACTGTTAAGAGTGTTTTTTTGCGGTAAAATGATATTAATGCCCTTCTGTATCGGAAATTTATTTGTAGCCTGTATTCTTGTTTTTTGGACTTTCCCAAATTTAGTTTGGGCTTATTCAGTCCCCGCCCGTCCTGGCAGTGTTGGACAAGTACAAAGTCTTGCAGGAGCAGAAAGTGGTGGCAGTTCTACTCTTAGAACAAAAATGGATGAGGCTCTTTGTGGGGGTTGGGATTGGGATCAAAAAGTAGCAGGAAAGATTCCAAACGTTACTGGCTTGCCAGGGCATGATCAGGCAGGACCTCTTGGAAACAAACCATCCGGAATGTCTCTTAGGTCGACTTATTTGAAAACACCAAGCGATGTTCCCACGTGTGGTTATAGATCGGCTTGTAGACCTTCCGACGGAGGAGGTTCGCGTTTTCGTCCTCCATTCTACAGATATTTTCCATGCCAGAGACCACTTGGTAATGTAACGCCGGAGGAAGAACCAGTTCCTCCTGGTAGGGGATCCATTAAATTCTCATGCGGAGGAGGCGACATGCCAGAAGACGGATTTGTCTGCAATGGAGTTCCTGGTGGAGTAAACGGGGGTCTTTGCGGATGGCTGAATGACCGATGGGTTTATGGCTACTACAACAAAGTAATACCCATGGATTATAAATGCAGGGATGCAAATCGTACGAAAAAGCCTGCAATGCCCGGTTGCACACTTACAATGTATTCAAGAAGAACACCCTGTAGAGTCCAAAAATCCGGAGAGGTCGAACAAAAAGATAAGGACAAGGACGTAGTTCCAGATTATCCCGGAATGCCCGGAAAAAAACTGGATTTTGTTGAACCAAGATTTTGTTGCACATACCAAAGTGTTGACGAAATCATATACGGCCCCGACGGCGCCGGGGACGGTACGGGAGATACTTCCAATTACATGAAAAATTGCATTACGTGCAATGATACCGAATGCAGATATATTCTGGCCTGCGTTGATACCAACGGAAACGGAATAATGGATGATTGGGGTCCTGGATGTCAGCCTGAACCCGACCGTCCAAGGATGCAATACTATCCACCTTGGATAAAAGAGGTTTACAGCGATGCATGTAGCTACTGCACAGACATAGATGACCCCAAGGGAAAGGCAATTGTTCCTTGTGGTGCAGACAATGCCGATTTCCCCAAGTTTCCATGTGTAGAAAGATTCAAACCATATGAAGTAAACGATCCGGATTTGGGCATTACTTTTATAAATTACTATCACCGTAGGCATGGTCCCAGATATCGCTCATACTTCCGCCATTACACGGCTGGCTATACGCGCGAACAGGTTAAATATATCGATAATAATCAGAAAGATACTTACGAAGATCCTATCCGTGATGCTAACGAAAAAGTCAGTATTCCTGTTTCTTGCTACAGGCTTTACACAGAATTTGATCCAAAGATTAAAGTGATTAATAACAGACACAGGGCTTGTGTAATTGCAGCCTACTACAGGGTAGAGAGGGGTGAAAAAGGTGTAAGAAATTTCTGGGCAATGGGGAAAGAAACAAGCGAAGTTGAAGGGTCTCCCACTCAGGAAGGCAAAGGTTATTACAGTTTAGAAATGCAAGATATTGAAAAGATTGTACGGGAAAATGAATTTAAAGAAGGTGAAGATGTTTGGTACCCCGGAACTTCGAATGCCTTTTCGCTTTCCGATCAGAACGTTATCAAAAAGAAATTCGAAAATGATCTGACACTATTACTATCAAGCCCATCGGATATAACGCATTTGGAAAGCAGTATTCAGGTTTATCACACATCTGAAACTATGCCGGGGGTAGACGATGAAGAGAGAAAAATTGGGCTTTCTTCGGGAGCACTTTTGCGTTCATTTGATGACACTGCAAGCAATGAAACCGGACCTCGTAGGTTTTTCACTGAATGGTGGCAGGAACAACAAACAAAAGCTCATTTGGTATTCACTCCACCTGCCATTCGACTTCTTCTGCCGCCCGCATGGTCCATAGGATTAGACCCTCTTGATCCTATATTCACTCCAAGAATAATCGATACTACTAGTACCGTCGAAAAGGATCCTAGAATGCAGGTGTTGGAGGTTCAGCTTCATGCTGGCGAAGACACAATTGACGTTATAAAGACATACCTTCAAAAAAGTATGTTACCCCAATTGCAAGAAGAGCATATCCCTGTGTTGGTTCCAATGGGATCACCAATTGAATTCCGTACACTCGCCGAAAAATGGGCAAAATATTACTCTTTCAAAGGAAAAACGGCGGTCGCTGACCAGGATATAGTTTTGATGTTGGAAAGCTACGCGAGACAAATTGAAAAAGTTCGTAAGTTGCGCGCAGAAGTCGCTTGGTTCAACAAAAAAATGATGGAACATCACAAGAATATAGTCACTACCATAGGAGATTGGTTATCTACTGATATCACTGGAAAATACGACATGTATTACAACCAACTTATGGACCTGCAAAAATTGCAAACATTTTGGAAGCAAATTCAGAAGGATTACCGCGAGTTCCATAACAAGACTTGTATGCCTTGGTGCCATAACGAACGTTTTACTGTTCCGATTTATTCACTGCTTGATGACTGGTACAAGCCCAGACCAGATTTGGACGATGCCGGACTTCCAGAGGAAAAACAGCTTCCGAGATTTACTATTGAAAGGCTATCTGATGCTACTTTTGATTTTACAGGACTTAAATATCCCAAAGGAGCTCTTAAAATTCCGGTAATAAGACCTGTCCAAGTACGAATAGATATAACCAAGCTTGCAGCTCCGGAGCCGGGTGCAAAAAAAGTTAATGTGCCTGTGTTACCGGAGTTCCCGCCCGTGCCTTCTATTATAGAATATATGAATGATATGATGGATACAGATGGAGACGGAGATGTAGATGAAGATGATGAAAGTACGATGTTCCCTGATCTGGTAATCGGGGAAAAACCACCGAGTATTACAATCGATATGTATACTCCCGGCCAACTTAATCTTGTTCAAAGAAAAATGCTATATATTTCGGAAATGTTTGAGAAAATGAAAGAGACTTATCATAAATTCTGGAGGAGTCAGACAATATTTGATTACGACACGCCGGAGGATACTCTTAAGAAGAAGGAGCAAGATTGCTACAGAAGAGGAAGTGAAACCTGCGTTCATGTAGAAATGGATCTACTGGAAAGACTGATGCGTTTTGGATCGCGCCCCGCCATAATGCTGGAGGAAGAATTCGATAAAGAAGACAAGCTGGCGATCGGGAGATTTAGGCCTAAGCCTGCTGATCCATTCTATATATTGTGTCCTAAAGAGGATTGGGCCTGTCAGATTTTGCACAGAAGCAAAACTTATCCTCAAGAAGGATGGGCAATTAACTGGGAAGGCGCTTCGGATGAAGTAGAAGAAGAAGCCTGCGATGACAGTGAGGGAGGAACACTAGTTGATCAGCTAAGAACATGTATGTTCAGAGAGACTTTGCAAAGACCAGGTGTCAAACTTGTACCTTCAGGCCACAATAAAGAAGGCTTGTTCCCATATAGCACAGATCGCAACGATATAGTTCCCTCCTTTAATACGCCTGCTATGTCCGGCGGTCTTATTCCAAAAGAATAATCATGAAGTTTAAAAAGATTATCTTAGGCTCCACCCTAACCCTAACCCTAGCCCTAACCCTAGCCCCAACCCCGACATCAGCGGTCGATATTCTTACGGCAGTATCAGCAAAGCCAAGTATTGATAATTGTCGTCAGGCAGTGGACAAGATTTTGGCAAGAGAAATACGCCTTTATAGAGCAGTTTTATTCGGACGTCAAAGAGCTGAGTACGAGCCTGTAGGTACTGTATGGTTCGATCATTTTGGAAAAGCATGGTACAAGGTAGGAGAAGACTTATGGGAATATGTAGGCAAAGATAAGGATGCTATCGAAAAGATTTCCAATTCCGATATGGAAGCATTGCACGAGAAAGACATTCTTCCTGTAATTGAAGATGGTGTTGATTTTTCTCCGGATCCAAGTGATAAGGATGCTCCTTTGTATCAGGGAATTTTCGGTACAAAGAGAGTGCTTACTTCTGAACTCGTTCCTTATTTAACACAAGCTATGCGTTCACTTTCGTGCAGATCTGCAATGGTGTGCGAAGGTATTAATAAATCTATCGAAATAAAATCTAAAGCACCAAAGCCTATTACCATCGGAGTCCACGGCTGTTTGAGTATACCGGCTCTATCCATCCCTGCTTGTCACATGGCTAAGGAAGCCGATCCCTTGGAGATTTCGGATGCTTATCAATACTGCTCGGACGTGAGCAGTGCAATTGTTAAACGTGAATCAGAAATTCTAAAGATGCTTGTTGAATATGATGCTGCTTACAGATCGCTTCTACAGTTCGCAGGATTGTTTGATGAATTCCTGCTGGAATTTAGGTGGACATTGGCAGGCAGCATACGCCAATCAGCCTCCGTAATTGGATGGATGGGAAGAATCCCTTGTTTCCTAGCCAGCTGTGATGTTTATCCTCCTCCTGAAGAAGAATAGTTATGATCAGATTACGATCATTATTGGCTAAGAAGAATTCGAAAACCGAAATTCGAAAACCGAAATTCGAAACAAGCACGAAGTCCAAAATTCGAAACACAGATTCTGCATTTCGCATTTCGAATTTGTTTCGCATTTCGAATTTCAGGTTTAAGTCCAACGTATGGATGATATCAATATCAATTCTTCTGGTAATAATAGGGATTCAAAAAACTCCAGCAGCTTACGGAAATGCGCCCACCAGATATCCAGTATTGGCTGCTTGTACACGCTTTGAATATGGTCTTTTTAGAGATGTTGATTTTTCCAAAGTGGGTGGCAAAGATGCAGCAAAAACTGCACCTGGTGAAGTGGAATATTGGAGAAATATATTCCATACAACAGTCAGCACTGTAGTAGATGAATATTTCACTCCTACTAGCCCCGAATGCTCGGGCTCTTCACATGCTCAAGCGTTTCCTCCACGTCCAATGCTGCTAAAACTTGCCAGCACTCTTCCCTCGTGGCGCACACTTACGTGGCAATTACATAACGAGGGAACTTCCAGTAGTTGGTGGGACATTTTCGTCGGCGGTAGCGTGGATTGGACTCAGGTTAACTATAACTCTTTGTACCTAAGTGAACTGGATATTGGAACTGTACTGTTGGAATACTTGAGAATGTATGAATGTGCATTGGTTGAGCGCACGCTATTCCTTCCTAATCACACTATCGACCAAGAAACCAAAAGAGAGGAATTTATTAGCGGAAATATTTTACCGGCTCTGCAACGAATGCTTGTAGCTGTAATGGCATGGACCGACAGAGAAACAATAATCGAAGAGCTTTTGATAGCACGCAGATCAATAAACAGGACAGTTACAATGCTTAGCGGCTACAACAGATTCAACATCTTGAATATGGAACTTCAATGCCTGCAACAGGCATCTTTGGATATGCGCAACGGCCTAGCTCTGGCTGCAGATTCTGCTTCGTGCCTACCCCGCATATGGAATGCAAAAGATCCCCTTCGTGATTATCACAAGAAGAAATGATTATAATTAGTTATAAAATCGGCAAAACCCTTAGTTCGATTCACAATCGAAGTAGCAACTTTCAACTTTCAACTTTCAACTTTCAACTTTGGCGATCTCTGAGCTATGCAATTCTGTTAGTAATATTTGTTGCCCCTCAGGCGACACCAGCTCAAATGTACGAATACATTCATGATATTTCCCGAAAAGAATTTTTGTTGGATAAAAAAACTGACAAACTGGATAAATTTATACTTAAGAGACAAGTATTTGATTATGATCCGAGACTCAAAAAGCAAGACGTTGTAGATGCGTTCTCTTATATGGATGTTGACTTGTGCGATCGTCGAAAGGAATTTCCTTGTACAAAGGGAGAGCCCATAAGAGCCGTTGGAAGACGGGAAGAAGCAATTAAAACGCTAGCGCGAGATTTACAAATGATAGTAGCAGGTTACGAGATGCCAATTACAGATCACATAGTTCAGCCAATGTATTTGGCTCCGCGATACGCGAGTATTATTGGAGTTTTGCAATCTAGCAATGATTGGGCCATGACGCCGACTGTAGAGAAACGACCATTTGCCATGGCCTGGGATGATGCGAAGAAAAAAGTTAAAAAAGCTAATGTTCTTGGTCTTATGGGAGACTCCAAAAGAATGTGGTCAAGGAGGTACCAATGGGGAGTGTTGGCTGTACAACGTGAAGATCCAAAATTCGCCGATTGTAAAGCATGGAAAAAGGAATGGGATAAAAGGGATAAGAATAAAGATACTGAGCTTACATATTTGCGCAGTAGAAATTGCAAATTAGAAGAAAAGCTTTTGGAGGCACTAGTTGTTGCTAAAGCTGAACTAGAAGCCAAAGAAGATTATGAAGATGGGCAGGTGGTTCTGTCCGTTCCAATCAAAATTAGCGATGACATTTTTGTCTGGATTTATCCTAACGATATCGGCACCGGGCTTTACATGCCATATAAACCACTCTTCCCCAAAATTGTTACTAATGGTAAACCAATATTAGGAGGAAGATATGCCAAGCCTCCGGTAGAGCCGCTCCCGGACGACAAGATGTGTGCTATGCCTTTCTCTTCACAAGGATATTTGTGCAGGCCTGTTGATGATGCCTATTGTCCTTCTCCTGAAAAAGAAAAAAAGAAGGGCAGCCCTCCGCCTAAACCAAAAAACGAAATTATTCTAACTGCCTGCAATCCAGATCATCTGAAAGGAGTAGTACGCGCAACAGAACAGGGAGTTGATGCTTGCGAAGTGGGAGGCTGGAGAACAAACCCGGTGGGATATATGAACGATGATGGAGAGATTGAGCCTCCGGAGGACACTGACAAGCACGATATTGATGACATAACACACCCGTACCATTGTAGTAACTGTGCTGTAGATATTTATTGCGATGGAGAAGCGAAGTTACCGCTCAACGATGAAAAGGGTAATTGCAGTAAAGGAATGGCTTGGACGTTCCCCAAACAACCAAATGGAGTAATTCCAATTTGTTTGCCGGAAAAAGGCCCGAGCCTCTCATACTTACTTCTTCACGAGCTAGTACACGCGCAGCAACTATGTAATCTTCCACCTCTTACAAACATTAGCGGAAACAAGGAAAGATGTTGTGCTATCGAGGTCCCCGCTTATACCGCACAATGTAATGCAATGGCAGAAGATGGTAACTTGAAGGGCACCGGTATCACTGTCGAAATTTGTGCATCCGTTATGTCCAATAAGAGCTGCGAGAAATTCGCAGATAAAGATCCAAAAGATAAAAAGAAGACGATACCCCCATGTTCCGGTGATGGAATTAGTAAAGATAAAATTGATGAAGTAATGAAAATACTTAACGATAAGGTTTTTGATCGAAATGCAGCAGGTCGTCCCACTGATTGCAAGGAATTAATCAAAGAGTCGTATCAGGTAGCAGGTGCGTCAGCCAAATCCAGAACTGCTTCTCAGATAAGTTCGCTGCCCAGAGTATGTTCTCCGGATTGCGTTACTGAGTATAGGAATACCATTGGAAACAATATGTGTTACCTGGCTCAGTGCATAGAACAATCCATAGAAGAGCAAAGGATTCTCCCAGGCAGATGGGCATTTGTTACCGAGGGGCAATCTTTCCCATGGGATGCGGAGACCAAACCGGATCCATTGATTGGCGCTGTACTACCAACGCCTCCTCTTCCGTTCTCAAGACTACCGGATTATCGTCCTCAACGATTAGCAATAGAACTTGATCTTGCACTATGCCAGCAAAATGGACTTCCTCTTCAGCAAATCCCTATCGAATGTGCATTTAAGGTAATCAGACAGCTCGCTATTGCCCCAACGGATTTGCCGATGTTTAGCTCCAGCATACTTAAGCAGACAGTTCAGGAATCATCTGTTACGTGGGGGCTACAAACCTCTGCTCCTGCGATAGGAACCCGAGTTGCTACCGAACTTTATAAGAAATATCTCTCGTATGCTGGTAAGGCATTTGCCGAACTCATCAACAATGCAAACAGTATGTTTGGAGGAATTGCCAATATTGAATTCCCAACTCTTCATTGTCCAAGGAAGTGATCATATTATTCTCCGAATGCAGGCTCTCTAAAATTTTTCTTCAAAGAAATCTCAGTTTTTTGTTTTTTGTTTTTTGTTTTTTGTTTCTCTGCCTATTACCACAATCTTCACAAGCACTAAGTCTGCCTAAATGTAATGTAAGTGGTGGAACAAATCCCTCTTTGGAAGCAATAATCGGTGGCGGCACATCTGCTTATCCTTCTTATTCAATTGAACCTATATCTGACCACTACACCAGGAAGGTAATTGACCGCGCACAAAAAGGAATAAACCGTGCTTTCTCGAGTGATACTGCCGAAACATTCGATAACAGAGGTTTTAGCAACTGGCTGAACAGAGGTTATGGAGCAATGGCGCTTATTTTGGATACAAAAGTACATGTAACACTTAAACAGAGAGATTTAGATGAGGTTACTCCGTGCCTTCATATAGATTTAATGTTGATAGAAACGCAAATTGAACGAACAAGATGCATGATACAGAAAGCACTTGCTGATAAGCGGTACAAATCTATAGAAATGCTGGTGAATGTTGTGCTTTTCTTATCCGAGCGCTATGAAATGTTGTTGGAAGGCGCAAGAGACAATACTGTTAATGATAAAGGCTGGAATGAGCCGCGTGCTTTTGAGCCACATCCATCCGGTTATTATTGCGACAGTGGAATGTGTACTTTTTCTCCAAGCGGATTTTTTGGAAGCATTAGTGAATGTATGGAAAAAACCGGGTGCACAGATACTTATATGTGTCCGTTCCATACCGATTACCTTCCCCCGACTGAATTTGTGAAAGATAAAACTGTTTATGGTTTCGGTTGCGACAAAGAAACTCTCGAGCCTTATTCGGGGTTATCAGTTCCAGATTCCGGTTGGCCAGAAGCTATCGATGCAGAATACGAACTAATGGCCGGTGCGGAAGCGTTTAGGAAAAGTTTATTCATAAGTAATGCCAAAGTGCTGGAGCTTGCATCCAAAATAAACCAATGGATGGGAAGAGGATCTACTCAAAATCAAAACTTTAAGAACTATTCGGGCGTAACTCCAACGCACGAAGTACAAGTGGGATGCAACATGGAACCGGGTGCATACGGCGATCCTCCAACTCCACTGGAAAAGCCCGATGATAAGGGTAGATATCCTTCAATGGATTACGATACTGTCTGGCCTCCTAAATGGCCCAAAGGCGCCTTGAAAATGGAGACTCATGGACCGTTTAGCTTGGACAAAAACAATCTGCGCCTGGTAAGGGAATATATGGTTATGAGAGAAGTCTGGGGCAAGAGGCGTCCGCTCTATTACAGGCTTCCGGAAGAGTATAATAGCTGGTCGATTTGGAATCCTTTTGTTTTGGTCGATGCCTATTTGCAATCGTGGGTCAGAGGTGAGCTAAAGAAGTGGGATGTTTATCAGGAACAAATCATTGCACCCTCTGTCCCCCATGCAACAGATACGCCGAAGCAAACAGGGCTCGAATTTTTGGTGATAAGGAGTTTTATTGGTGAGTACGGTCGAATTGCTAACTCATTGAATCAGGGAACAATGCGCGACTTTGCAAGAGGTATAAACTGGTTTATTAGGAGGTCCTGCATAGACAGACCATGTATCGAAAGACTGGATCACATTCTCAAACTGATCCTGAAGGAGAGCTGTTTCCCGTACACTAACGGACAGTACATGGGTGGAGGACAACTTTGGAAGAAGTGTGATACTTAGACTAGCAACTATTAACCCTGTAAAATACACCTATGCAAGAACTATCATCACAAATACTCATAATCGCCTACGGTGCAACGGGGTTTTTAAGTTTTATTGCGTACTGGCCGACAATTGCTGACTTGTATTTCCACAAAAAACAAAGTGCAAATATCTCATCATATGCACTTTGGTCTTCATCAACAGGGATTGCATTCCTTTACTCTATAGTTATTCTAAAAGATCTACTTCTACGTATTGTAATGGGGATAAATTTCTCTGCATGTTTAATAATACTGTTTTTAAGTATTAGACTTAAACTAAAAAGAAGAAACTGATCATTCACTGAGGCCTTTGCGCAATTATGCTGTTCCTTGTTATATTCGCAGGAAAGTTTCTGATTCGAAGAGGAACTCTTTGCATTATAAATCCCTTAGATTTAATTGTATTGATCATCATATCGATCGACATGACAGAGTACTTATATTTTTTAGCTACCATTCTTCCTAAGAGGTTTTCTTTCATCTCTAAATTAATAAAATGACCTCCGGGTTTTACGAGATGCAATAAAGTTTGTAGCGTTTCTGACTGATTTTTTGAATATCCGATTGCCCCACTTGCAACCACAACATCAAATTGTTTTTCTTTGAGAGTGATCGAAGATCCATCAGTAACAGTTACTTTATTTGGAGAAATAATATCTGATATTCCTGTGGAAACTTTTGTAGAATCTAGTCCACGTTTTTTTGCCTTGTTAATTACCTGATGCAAGAACCTTTCATCCAGATCTGTAGCAAGTAGTTTGGATTCTGAGGACTTTTTCATAAGTGATAATCCAGCAACACCTGTACCACAACCTGCATCCAAAATTGAGCTTCCTGAGCGGACTTCAATAGGTAATTTTTTGATGTATCGAAAAATACTACGCTCATAACCCATGAACTTCATTATTGGCCCGTAGAATTTGTAGATATTCTTAGAAAGCATGCAAATAGGAGCAGACTCTACCATTTTACACGACTACTTACTAAACAATCTCTCCTTGCCCTGCTGTAAAGAATTTTGAGGGCTCAGCTCTTTGAAAACTTGCAAAATACTCCACCATCTTGGGGTTATCTACGCTGTCTCCCGTTTTGGACAGAATCTCTGCCGCTGTATTGCGCTTATCAAATAAGCCCTGAAAGTCTTCTATGGGATAGCCAAGGGATCCTCCGGCAGTTCTAAGCACTGTATCTGCTCTATGAACAAATGACGCAAGGCGGTATCGCTCTGCAGCTGGATTACGTACCTCTGCATTTGGATCTTTAAGAAGTGCGCATTCTTCCTCTTGCTTATTGGCCGCTGCAATTGCCTCTTGAAAATCTGAACCTTCTTTCTGTGCTTCTTCTCTGCGCGTAGCAACTTTTTCTTCATGTTCCCTCTTAAACTTTGCAGTTAAATCTTCCATCATCTCTCCATTTGAAAACGGATTGCCGGCGGCACGCCTTAGGTTGTGATCAATTTGCTGGTTATTCATCACAAGTTGAAAATGATCGTTTATATCGAAGAAGTAATCAATGCTTTGATAGACATAACGCTCGCCTGTGACACCTTGCCTAAAAACAAGAGAAAACTCAGCTCCGCTTTCAGTTTTTAAGGTCTCAAATTCTTGTGCAATCACACGACCAAGCAGTGCGTGTCTGGGATCATGCTGATAATACGTAGCACCAGAAGGTTGTCTGGAGAAATTCATCTCTCGAAACGGAATACTATCTGTCTTTTCGCCTTTTTCCGTAGCCGACTGCCAGTCTGCATAATCTTGATTCTCTTGTTTCATTTTTTCCTCCATCGCCTTAAGTATGTCAGGCTCATGGAGTCGCTTCTGAAGATTAGAAAGCGCATTGCACACAACAAAATATGACTTCTGATCGTCAGCAGGTAGATCTGCATGGTGCATATGTTTTTCCTGCATCATAGCAACACACTTTGCAAAGCTTTCCCCGTGCTCACCAAGAACACTGCGAAGATGACTTATCCCGTCTCTAAGTTTTTCCACCCTTCTGTTCATATCTTCGCTGATCTTCCATCTTTCCGCCTTTGCACTCATTTCTTTATCGTAAGCTTCTGACTTGTCGATGAACGCCCGCTTTTCGACACTATCACTGGTGCTGCCGTATTTAACAAGCATCTCTTCTCTCAGCTTATCTGCGTCTTTAACGTAGAGCTTGTGATACAAGTCTCTGTTTCCTGATAGCGGATAAAACTTATGATCCTTTGTACGCTTATCACGAAAGCCTCGCACAACAACTCCAGTTTCCGGATCGACAGAATATTCGATACCAATAGGTTCATATTTTCCGCTCTCTAGATGAACCGGAACTAAAGTAAATGGTCCGTCCATACTCGGAGCGTCTATTTCATACTTTTCGCCCTGTGTTCCTGAATCAATTCGAATGTCTTGAATCGCAGAAAGCAAGCCATTGTAATGTGTGGGTGAGTTTTCCTTGAACTTTTTTATTGTCGGAGACCTTTTTAAATCATCAAGAAGAGTTTGTAAGATTTCGTTTGAATGCCTGATGGCATTCTCACGATTAGCAGTAGTCTTTATGAGGTTTCGAATACTGCTTACGTAATTTGTTTCAATAGTAGCAACGTGATCACTGTACTCCTGAAAATACTCATTAAGATTTCTTAGTACACCGGGAGGAAGCTCTTCTTCTTCTGCTGCTTTCTCTGTTTTTTTATCAACGGAAGATAATTGTCTGCTCAATGTTTTGCTATCTTGCTTCGCAGCTTTACGTTCTTCATCCGAAGTGTTGATTAGATCCTCTGGAGACTCGATCGATTTCTCTGGAGTGCCCTGAGTTTCCTGAGATGCAGGATCATCAGCAGATATTTGCTCGATTTTTTTGGAATCGTCTTTGGGCATTATTCGTCAGGGTTAAATCCAATCTCCATCATTCTTTCCTCATCAAAAATAGCGCTAACTTCTTCCAGTTCATCAAATTTTTCCCGTTCATATTCAGCAATTTTCTTTCTGGCTTCTTTAACATATTCATCCTTGCGCTTCTTGTATTCATCAAACGCTTTCTGATACCGGATTGCGCGCTCTTTGCGCTCCTCCTCTGTATCCGTTTTATAAGCCTCGACCGTAAACGGAATACGATCGCTTACTAAATCAGGCTCAATCTGCCCCATTAGATAGTCATAGAGCTGGTCACCCGATGGAAGGATAGGAAGAGAGGTCGACATTAGATGTGTGTCTTTATATCTATTATACAACATTTTATGATTTTGCTCAATGTGAGGTTATTTGCTGATTTGAATGATAATTTGGGTATTTTGGGTGCTTTTTTTACCATAGATACACCCGCCCCCCACGGGGTGGGTAAGCGGTACGGTGGGCGGGCCGGTATCTAATAGTGGCACCTCAGAAATCATCGTCAATACCATCTCAAAATTTTCCGGCACTTGAGTCCACTTTTCCCCTTGCCCTAGGGATGTTTCCGGTTCCGCTTCAAAGCGGAACAAAAGCATCAGATCATAATAAATCTCCTCAATCTTCTGCTAAACTCAAGCTCCATGAAGCCTGAAGATTTCGTCCATCTGCATTGCCATAGTACCTATTCCCTACTCGAGGCTCTTCCGAGCCCTGAGGAAATTGTGCTTAGAGCCAAGGAGTTAGGACAAAGTGCCGTGGGTCTAGCTGATAAAGGTTATACATATGGGCTGATTGAGTTCTACAAGGCCGCCAAGGAGCATGACATGAAGCCGATTTTGGGATTGGAAACTTATGTAGCCGCTCGCTCACGCCATGATAAGGAGAGCGGGATTGATTCGAAGCGCTTCCCTTTGGTTCTTTTAGCTGAAACTCAGAAGGGTTATGAAAATTTATTGAAACTTGCAACCACCGCAGCTCTTGAAGGAATGTATTACAAGCCGCGAGTTGATGGTGAACTTCTTAAGGAATATGGAAAAGGCTTAATAGCTCTGACCGGACCTATTAGCGGTGCAATCCCAAAGGCCGCGCTTAATGAAGATGAAGAAACCATCAGAAAATTAGTTGAAGAGTATCAGTCTTACTTTGGAAAAGAGAATTTGTACTTTGAATTGATGGATTTGCCAAATGTAAGTGGTCAGTCCGAGATTAATCAGCAGTTAATCAAGTGGGGAAAGGAGTTGAGTGTGCCTTTGGTTGCTACATGTAACAGCCATTACTGCAGATCGACTGATGCAGAAGCACATGACGTAGTTTTGTGCATTCAGAAGAACGCAAGAGTGGATGATCCCAGTAGATTTAGCATGAAGGACTCTGATTTTTCTATGAGGCCATTTGAGGAGATGGAAAAAGCTTTCTCTCATGTCCCCGAGGCACTTGAAAATACAAAAGTTATTGCCGACCGATGCAAAACCAAATTGGAATTTGGTAAATATCACATTCCGAAGTTTCCCGTCCCAAAAGGAAGCACAGAGAAGAAGGAGCTGCGCGCACTGGCAGAGAAAGGCTTGAAAACACGCTATGGAAAACCAGGCAAAAAGCACAAAGAGCGCCTTGAGTACGAATTAAAGATTATTGAGCAGGTCGACTTCTCCGGGTATTTCCTGATAGTTGCCGATTTTGTAAATGAAGCCAAAAAACGCGGAATCACAGTTGGACCAGGCAGAGGCTCTGCAGCAAGTTCGATAATTGCATATTGCTTGAACATAACTGGAATAGATCCTCTGGAACATGACCTGTTCTTTGAACGATTTTTAAATCCGGAACGAATATCAATGCCGGACTTTGATATAGACTTTGCAGATAACAGACGTGATGAAATTTTGGAGTATGTTCGTGAAAAATATGGCAATGACCATGTAGTTCAGATCTGTACTTTCGGAACTCTTGCTGCACGCGCAGCAGTTAAAGATGTTGGCAGAGCTTATGGCGTTCCATTTATGGAAATGAACACGCTAGCAAAGCTGATTCCGGAACGTCCGGGGACAAAACTCAAAGACGCACTGGAAACAAGTGAATTAAAACCTGCATATGAAAGTAACGAAACCTATAAACAGATTATTGACACAGCTTTGAAGCTCGAAGGTAAGGCACGTCACGTTTCTGTGCACGCTTGCGGTGTAATTATTACAGAAGAGCCAACTGTTAAGTACACAGCGATTCAAAAAGCTCCTAAGGACGATCAAACTATCATCACTCAATCGCATGCTAAGCCTTTGGAGGCACTCGGGCTTCTCAAGATGGATTTCTTGGGACTCATGAACCTGACTGTTATTCAGACAACGCTTGAAATTATTAAAAGAACCAAGAAAAAAGAAATTGATATAACTAATATTCCAATAGATGACAAAAAAGCGTTTGTCCTTCTTCAGAAAACTGACACAACAGGTGTATTCCAGTTGGAATCAGGGGGTATGAGGCGATATTTGAAACAATTGAAGCCCACAAAATTTGAGGATATAGCCGCTATGATCTCGCTTTTCCGTCCTGGGCCCATGGAATGGATACCAAGTTACATCAAACGAAAGCACGGCAAAGAGGAGGTTAAATATATTCACAAGGATCTTAAGCCGATTTTGGAACCGACCTATGGAATCGGAATATATCAGGAACAAATTCTGGAAATTGCGAGAGTATTCGCCGGCTTCAGTCTTGGAGAAGCTGATTTGCTTAGAAGAGCCATAGGTAAAAAGATTAAAAAGGAGCTGGATGCGCAACGCGAGAAGTTTATTAAGGGGTCAATTGATCAGGGATATGATGAAAAGCTGGCAATCAAAATCTTTGACGACGTTATAACTCCATTTGCGGGTTATGGATTTAACAAAGCGCACGCTACAGGTTATGCGAGGATCTCTTATGAGACTGCTTATTTGAAAGCACACTATCCTGCTGAATTTATGGCTGCACTGCTTAGTTGTGATGCACAGAGAACCGATCGTGTGATGATTGAAATTGAGGAATGCCGTGCAATGGGTATCGAAGTGCTTCCCCCTGATATTAATGAGAGCCTGAGGCATTTCACAGTTGTTAAAGGCGAAGGAAAAACTCAGAATATTCGATTCGGATTAACTGCCATTAAAGGAATTGGGGATTCATCAGTTCAACAAGTTATTGAGGTAAGAGATGAAGGAGGCAAATTTGATACTATTGAAGATTTTGCAAAGCGAATGCCAGCGAAGATTCTTAATAAGAAGCTTTTGGAGTCGCTTGCGAAGTCCGGAGCGCTTGATTCTCTTGGGGCAAGACATGAATTGGTGGAACACTTTGAATCTATCGTTAATTTTGCAAAAGAATGCGGAGATGTAAGCAGTGCACAAAGCAATATATTCACTGATTTAGGCGAAGATATAACGGATGCGAAGATTGAGTTCCCAAAAACTTCCGAGCCTACTTTGCAAACGAAGCTTCAATGGGAAAAAGAGACGATGGGCCTATATGTTTCTTCTCATCCCCTCGCGGGATTAAAGAAATACATTGGAAAGAAGGCCCAATTGATTTCGGGCTTAACCAATAATGAGGTCGGGAAGAAAATTACGCTTGCAGGAATCGTTGAAGGAATAAAAAAGATCACAACTAAGAAAGGTGAGACGATGGCGATAGTATTTTTGGAGGATCCAACAGGAAAAATCGAGATAACATTGTTCCCCAGAACATATGCAGAGGTTGCAGAGTGGCTAGAGAATCCTGATGTCGTATTAGTTGCTGCAGGGACTCTGGATTACCGCGGTGGACAGCTGCAAATGCGTGCACATGCATGCAAAAGAGCATCTCTTAATACAATGGTTGAGCGTGCAAAAGCCAATGGGTTCTTCGACGAAGAAGAAGCGAAGAAAGGAATAACTCTTGTCCGTCCCGAAATTGAAGAAGAGGAACAAGTTGAAGCAATAGATGAGGAAGGAAATGTAATTGCAGGCGAGACTATAACTGTTAGTAAAAATACTGAAGATGATTTCCTCGGACCTCTTGGAAAATGGATTGCTGATGGAATGAAAGTTGATGATGTACTAAAAGTTATTAACAAGGATTCCGAGGATCCCGAGGTAACCAAGGATTCCGATGATATATCCTCAGATTCGTCGGATTCTTCGGTTTCTTCATCAGAAGATTCCTCCCCAACCCAAATAAACGTCCACACAATCGATCTTCCTGAACGCGCACCGAAAAAAATGCTTCTGGACTTAAAGAGAGTATTAGAAACATTTCCCGGAAAGGAGCGAGTTCAGCTAAAAATTGGTGAGCAGGAGATTCCTTTGCCGATGACTGTGAATATGTCGACGGTTTTGGAAAAGAAGGTTGAGGAGGTGATGGAAAAGTATGCAACTGCAGTTTAATCATGCAAATTCTTGAAGAATCAGAGGCTTCTATCGCGTATGCAATCGAGATACTCAACCTCGGAGGAGTAGTCGCACATGCAACCGAGACGTGTTATGGGCTTGCGTGTGATATGACGAACTCTGATGCAGTTGAAAAGTTATTTAACATTAAGAATCGTCCCCCTGATCAGCCTATTTCAGCTCTATTCCCAACAGTCAAAGCATCATCTGAGTGGGTTGAGTGGTCTAAAGAAGCTCTGATTTACGCCAAAGGTAAACTTCCGGGGCCGCTGACGATCATACTTCCAATGAAACCAGGCAAAACACTCTTCCCTGTCCCTCATCCTAAACCTAACCCTACTCTTGGAATCCGAGTTTCCCCTCATCAAGTAGCAATGGACTTAGCCAAAGAATTTGGCAAACCTTTAAGCACGACTTCGGCTAATCTGACGGGACAGCCGAGCACTTATTCAGTTGAAGAAATTGAAAACCAGCTCAGTGATAACCCGCCTGACCTTGTAATCGACTCAGGAACTCTCGAAAACAGACCATCGTCGAAGGTTATCATGTTTATGGATGGAGAGATTAAAGTGATACGTGAATAGTGATATAGCCTTGATCTATATAACTAATTAATCAATTAGTTAATTACTATTTGCTCTTGTATTAGTAAACTAGTTGCACAACTGGTTTACTAATAAATATGAGATATAATTACTTAAACATCCTCACAATCTCCTCTTTAAACTCTTCAACATCTTTGAACTCGCGATGGACTGAGGCGAATCTGATGTAAGCGACTTTATCAATTCTTTTGAGTGCCTTCATAACATCAAGTCCAACAGTTGATGAGCTGACTTCTTTCTTATTTGCACCCCACTTCTCTTCTAAGCGACTTAGCATCTTGTCAATTTGCTCCTGGGTAATTGGACGCTTGGAGCAGGCAAGCCAAATACCGCGTTCGAGTTTTGATCTTGAGTATGGTTCTCGCGTGCCGTCGCGTTTGATGACAATTATGGAACTTAATTCCTGCCTTTCAAACGTCGTAAATCTATGCTGGCACTTTGTGCATTCCCGTCTTCGCCTGACCGCACGTCCGTCTTCCGCAAGCCGCGTATCGACGACGGAAGTATCTTTGGATTTGCATCTGGGGCAGTTCATATGGACACATTAACATGGTATTTACTAGTTTGTAGAACAAATAATCAGCAGATTAGCTGATTGGCTGATTAGCAGATTAGCTAATCTGCTAATGGCTAATCTGCTAATTTGCCTTAAATTCCTAGAATTGAAGCAAAAAATCCACTACTCTATCGCCATGCTTAGAACCAACACCTGTGGCGAATTGACGCCCAAATCTGACGGCAAAGAAGTCACCTTGTGTGGCTGGGTCCACCGCAGGCGCGATCATGGAGGACTCATATTCATCGATCTGAGGGATCGATATGGCTTCACACAGATTGTTTTTGATCCTGAAGATAAGGATTCATTCGCTCAAGCTGAAAAAGTAAGACCCGAATGGGTGCTTCAGGTAACAGGTAAGGTTAGACAAAGAGTAGAAGGAGCCGAGCGTGACGAGAATCCAACAGGGGGAATTGAAATATTAATTTCTGACGTTAAAGTTCTTAACAAAGCCAAGACTCCACCGTTCGAAATTGATCAGGAAAAAGAAATAAACGAAGAAGCGAGACTCCAGTACCGCTTCTTAGACCTCAGACGCGAGAAGATGGTCAAAAATTTAAAATTGAGACACGACATCTGCCAAATAATTCGTGAGTATTTCCACAAAAATGATTTTATTGAAGTCGAGACTCCAATAATGATTAAAGGTACGCCGGAAGGATCGCGCGAGTACATTGTCCCCTCTCGTTTGTATAACGGCAACTTCTACGTTCTTCCGCAAAGCCCTCAACAACTTAAGCAATTACTAATGGTTGCGGGTTACGACAAATACTTCCAGATTCCACGATGCTTCCGAGACGAAGACCAGCGCGGGGACAGACAGCCCGAGTTTACTCAGTTCGAAATTGAGATGAGCTTCTGTGAAGAAGACGATGTGATTAAAGTTATGGAAGGGTGCTTCATTGAATTTACAAAGAAGCTTAGGCCCGATCGCAAGATTCAGAAAACACCATTCCCTCGCATTACTTTCGCAGACGCGATGAATAAGTACGGGTCCGATAAGCCTGACTTGCGATACGAATTAGAATTTACTGACATCAGTGATCTCGTCAGTGATTGCGGATTTAAGGTTTTCTCTGATGCTGTTAAAGAAGGAGGGGTTGTAAAAGCTCTTAGAGTTGAAAACGGCGACAAGCTAAGCCGAAAAGATATTGACGACTTAACTGAACTTGCACAAATACACGGCGCAAAAGGTCTCGCATGGCTCAGGGTAGGAGAAGACAGCGGTCCTGTAGTTAAAAACACTGATGCCAAGTTCCAAGAAGCCTTAAACAAGGCCACTGGAGCTTCTAAGGGTGACATTATCTTCTTCTCAGCGGGAGAATATCTGCACTCGCTTGAGCCTCTAGGCGAAGTGCGCAAGGCTGTTGCTGCAAAAATGGGTCTGATTGATGAAAGTATTTGGAGTTACCTTTGGGTAGTCGACTTCCCGATGTTCGAAAAGAATGTAGAAGGTCAGGTAGGCGCGGTCCACCATCCTTTCACACGTCCACATAAAGATGATGAGGAAGTTTTTCAGACTGACCCTCTCTCTGCCCGTGCAACTGCCTACGATTTGGTTTTGAATGGATGCGAAGTTGGCGGAGGATCAATGAGAATTCATGAGCGCGATCTTCAGAAGAAAGTATTTGATACTTTAGGTATTACTGATGAAGATGCTGACCGAAGATTCGGCCACATGCTCGCAGCCTTTGAGTACGGCGCACCCCCTCACGGCGGAATCGCAATGGGTCTAGACCGCGTTGTAATGCTTATGGCTGATGAGCCCAACATCAGAGAGGTGATAGCCTTCCCCAAGGACCAGAAAGCCAAAGATTTGATGCTTGGAGCACCTTCAATCATGCCACAGGAGACACTTGATGAGTTAGGAATAAAAATAGTCGAGGATTAAGCTTTGCTGAATCAAGAACACTGCTATCTTATCTGTCCGCCCTAGCTCATCCAGAGATCGGGGCAAGTCCCTTTACATGCAGGAGTCCAAATTATGGACAAGCCTAATTCGTTTGACGGAATTCAGACCGTCACAGTCATGATGAATGGCGCTGCCGCCATAAAATTCATCCTGACAATGATTGAGCACGAGATCGGTTACTTGGCAATCCTGAAAAAGGAAGAGGGTATGTCCAAGTCGACGCTTACGGCACATGGCCAGCCGAACGTTGGTGTCACAGATGAGCCAGTGCTCGTATTGGAGTTTGATCTCGGAGCGGATGATCGTATCGCAGAAATGCTGAACGATGTGAGCCTGCCCTCGATCACCTATCTTGCGACCACCCCAGTCGAAGACGATCAGTAACACACCTCTCCGCCGGACGACAAGTGATGATCCACAGACCCCTGCAGAAGCCGCTTCCCGCAAAGAGGCGGCTTTTGTCGTTCCTGTACAAATAGTAGGTCTAGAAGCTGATTTGTGCTATAATATTACGATGCCTAAAAAATCTTCCAAAGGCCCAAAAAAGAGCTCCGATCCTGCAAAGCCTGATGCCAAGACTGTTAAGAAGGAAGCTCTTAAGGAACAGTTCGCACATTCTCAAGAGTTGTTGGAGGAGGAAAAGCAGATGCATGAAAAGGTCCACCAAAAGCACGTAGCAATTCAGGAGAAGGAAAAAGAGAAAGGGGCAGTAATTGCACACATGGAAGAGGAGGAGGTTGCAAAGGGCAAGGAAAGGAAGGAGGTTTTCAAAAAGAAAGATAAGGAAGCTAAAGAAGGAATAATTGAAATGCAAAAAAAGAAAGAAGCGGACGAAAAGAAGAAACAGGAAATACTTGAGAAACAAAAAGCAGAAAAAAAGAAGCAAGAGGAGTACATGAAGGAAATGGAAGCAGCTAATGCGCGCAAAGACAGAATAGTTAAACGCAAGTACGAAGCAGAAAAATATGAACGAGATACAATCTCTGAGGCAAAGCTCATGGAGCACAGGAAAAGAAGCGAGGCTGATAAGAGTGCCTTAAGAAAAAAGAAGACCACAACACAGGAGCATAAAAAAGAACGCGGAGATATAGACGCAAAAGAGGAAAAGGAATTGCGACAGATAAAAGAGGATTTAAGATCAAAAGTCGCAAAGCTAAATGCAGTGAGCAAGTCTGAACAACGCCAACAGGAAATTGATTTTGATCGCAAAAAACTTCAGGCAAACAGAATCCCCGATCCAAATAGGCAAAGAGCTGAATTGCAAAAAATAGATACGGAACAAAGACAAGCTAAAACCAAAGCTGAATTGGATCTAAAAAAGAAAGTATCCGAACTGGAAGCCAAGGCAAAGCAAGCAGAATTTGATGTTAAAACAAAATCCAGATCTGCAAGAGATAAGCTGAGTACGGATGAGCGTGTACAGCTTAGTCAAATTGAACGGGACAAGCAGAACGAAAAGCGCAAAGCTTCGGACGAGGCGCAGGCAAAGAAGCGAGGAATTGGGAAAATGCAGGAGAAAATTATGAAAGGAGAAACCGAAGAAATAAATGAATACGCTTGGAGTGGGGATGATCAGTAAGTTGTATAATTATTATGTCAAATGATAACATTGATGGCATTCCAGAAGGTCCACATAATGATGAAGGCGAAATTGATGTGGAACACAATCCAAATGGGCCTTGGGCCAACTTGGAAGACAGAAAGGTTAAAGATAACATTGCCAAACTTGCCGGTAGGCATCACGCTGCTTGCAGAGCGGAGAATCCGGCACTAAGCGAATTCCCCGTCTTTTTAGACGCTTTCGCCAAGGCGTGGCTGGAGCAGAAAGCACTAGTAGAGAGCGAGGCTGAAAGATACGGTTTCGTACCCTGCGAAAGCACAGCGCTACTCACTGGTGAAAATCGTTCAAGGGCAGGCATACTTGTATTAACACTTAATGGAAGTTTTGTTCTCCTGGGAAACGGATGTTTGACTTACTTGGGAGGCTCAGGTCGTTACGAAAAAATTCCTTACCGAAAGGGCGGGACTTCTTTCAAGCATGTTGCTCCACAGGGCATATTAGTTAATGGAGAAGCAGAACTGCAAAAATCGATTGTGTTCACCAACCGTGACGGATTTGATTTCATTGTAAATACAAGCCCACTCCAAGCCCTGTATTTTACAACAAGAAATCTTCCTCCAGAAGATGCATTGAAACTTGGGAACGCTCTTTCTGATTCTATCGCAGATTTCGGCGAAACACTTAGGGATTATAGTAGAGACGAGACTGTCCAAGATGTCCCACTGCCGGGGCGCCCAAGACGTGAAGATGACATGCCCGAACCCGGCGATATACCAGAAAGACAGCCGGAATATGAGCCTGCTCACTAGAAGTCTGGGTGAGGATTATCAGTAACTAATAGCTTGTTAATAATTTTTGCGTTAAGTAGAATCGACGAACTATGAGCGTACTCTTAAGAATCAAACGTGAGGTCTATAGGCCTCTTATGCGTAAATATATCGCCCTTAGAGGTAATGTATTGCATCTGGATGGGTGCACATTCTATGTTGATAACCCTCTGATTTTAGACTTTGTGAAGAAACATATTTACGAAGGCATATACGAACTGGAGATACGCAATCTGATCAAAAAGTATATGGAGGATAGGCCGACAATCGAACTGGGAGCTTCTATAGGTGTTGTAAGTTGCATAACCAATAAAAAACTTACAAAGCCGCATATGGTACTGGAGGCCAATCCTGAATTGATGGATATTCTAAAAACACATAAGCATATTAACCGATCATCTTTTGAAATTGTTAACGCAGCACTGGCGTATGAAGATACAGTTTCTTTTTATATCCAGCACAAAGCCTCGGCCGGAAGACTGGAGCCTCCTGGGAAAGAGGTGACAGTAAAAGGCATGCGACTTAAAAAGCTCATTGAAAAATTAAATCCTAATGAAAAAATCAACTTAATAGTTGATATAGAAAAAGCAGAAGTGGACTTGATAGAAAATGAAATGGATATTCTCAACGATCATGTAGATACACTCTTTATTGAAACACACCCAGGGACCGAGACAGTAATCCCCATAATCTCCAAGAGCTTCGATCTTCTTGAGGAACAGAATAAGGTGTTTGCTTTTAAGAGGAAGTAAATCCGAATGGTTTATGGCTTGTGAAATCGTCATTTCAGAGTTAATTTAACCACATGCCCAAGTGGCAATCCTGCACTATTCATTATCCTTAAGTGCAGGATAAATATCCTGAGAACAAAGATATGATTGAATCTGTTTTGCTATTTGTAGGTAGGTATATAACAAGATTTCTATTGCATCCGACGATTAGGAATATTCCAGGTAGTATATCTATCTATGCAAAATTATATCTAGTAGCCAAGAGTGTAATTAATGCTTCTGAAAGATCATTTTTGCTGAGTAAAATTAACGCTGGAGATACTATCCTAGATATTGGTGCTAATGTTGGTTTTTTTACAAAGGCATTTGCTAATAAAGTTGGTTCTCAAGGACAAGTATTTGCTTTCGAGCCCGATCCTCTAATGTTTGACGTACTGTCAGGCCTCAATACTGCAACTCATATACATTTGTATAATCTTGCACTTGGAAACTATAAGGGAAATACAACTCTATATTGCAATACGTATAATAGAGCAGATAACAGGTTATTCCATTCTCAGAAAGATCCGGTAGAAGAAATTACTGTTGAAATTGATTCACTTGACTCTTGGATTAAACAAAAAAAAATTACAAAAATAGATGGATGCAAAATTGATGTACAAGGTTCAGAATTGGCAATATTAAGGGGAATGAAAGCAGTATTATCCGACACCCCGCCTCATTGGATCTTTTTTGAATTTTCACCTCATATTCTGGAAAAAGCAGGAGAAGATCCAAATGACATATGGAAATTGCTAGAAATGCATGGTTATAAATATAAAGAATTTTCGAACGGACAACTTCAGGCGTTAGATTCGCCGATAGAATCTAAAAGATGTGATTGGTATACCAATATCTTTGCGTACAAATGAACCAACCGAAGTATTATTTTTTTGGATTGTAATAGCCACAAACAGTTAGCAATAATTCCCAAACTATAAAAAATCTTGTTTTCAAACCATGAATCCGTGTCGGCACACTACCGTCACTGGGATATCCTCTGCGTGCCGGAATTTCTGTCGTTTTGAATCCTAGTTTAGGAGCGCGATAGTTTAAGTAGTACTGCATATTAAACTTCTTAAATACATGGCGCAGAGGCTGAACTTTTTCATCGAGTAGGTACGCTCTACTTAATCCCTTAAATCCATTCGTGGGATCTGTAAACCAAAACCCACACCCAAGTGCCAAAATTGGCGCAATTACATATCGCACACCAATATATCGTTCTAAAGGAGTGTTGTAATGCTTCCCCCCTTTCATGAATCTGGAAGCCTGAATACAATCATATCCTGCTTCTAATTTTTCAATCATTTGCTCAATAGCTTCTACACCATCCTTATTGTTACCATCAATCGTAATGATTCCGTCATAACCTTGATCTAAGCAATACGCCAAACCAACTCTGATTGCACAACCTAAACCTATTTCATGCGTCTGCAAAAGAGCGCGAACATGCATTGAACGTAAAAAGTCTGAATCCACCGAACCATCAGTACTGTAACCATCAGACAGAATAATATCGACATGCTTCAATTGCGACTGCATTTGCCGTAACTGATTTTTTATACGATCACCTTCATTCCACATAATAGCTACAACAGCAAACGAATGTTGTTTATTTGAAAACTCATGTATCTCGTGAACAGGTATTTGCCACATAGGCGGGTCTACATCCTGCCTCATTGCAAGATATATATCAAAATAATTTACACAAATGTTCTGATATACTTCCCCTATGCCAAGAATGAAGAAACGAGCCCTCATTACAGGCATCACAGGACAGGATGGTTCCTACCTTGCAGAACTTCTTATCGAGAAAGGATATGAAGTCCATGGAATTATTCGGCGTAGCAGTACTTTCAACACATCCCGAATCAATCATATATACGAGGACCCACACAAAGAAAACGCGCATCTTTTTCTTCATTATGGAGATCTCACCGATGGGAGTAATTTAAATCGCCTCCTTCACGAAATTGCTCCACACGAGATATATCACCTAGCAGCGCAAAGTCACGTACGGGTTAGTTTCGACATACCAGAATACACAGGCGATGTAACGGGGCTGGGAACCGTTCGCTTACTTGACGCAGTCAGGGAAACAAAAATCAAAACGAAATTCTGCAACGCTGGAAGTAGTGAAATGTTTGGAAACAGTCCCGAACTTCCTATTGCAGAACTCACTCCTTTTAAGCCTCGTTCTCCTTATGCATGCGCAAAGGTCTACTCATACTTCATGACAGTAAACTACCGGGAGGCCTATGGATTATTTGCTGTTAACGGCATTTTTTTTAATCATGAATCTCCTCGCCGCGGGGAGACTTTCGTTACAAGAAAAATCGTACGTGCGCTTTCCCGCATTCACTCGGGTCTTGAGGATGTTATTTATCTTGGAAACCTAGATGCAAAACGAGATTGGGGGTATGCACCGGAGTACGTAGATGGCATGTGGAGAATGTTGCAGCAAGAAAAGCCGGACGACTATGTTCTAGCTACAGGTGAGTCACACAGTGTTCGGGAATTTACAGAGCTCGCAGCGAAATACTTTGGATTCGAACTAATTTGGGAAGGAAAAGGTATAAATGAAATCGGAAAGGACCGTTTAACAGGCCAAACTATTGTCCGTATTGACCCAAAGTACTTTCGTCCCACCGAAGTCAACACCCTCATAGGTGATGCAACTAAGGCACGAAATATGCTCAAATGGAAACCACAAACTAGTTTTTCTGACCTCGTTAAAATCATGTCAGAAGCAGAACTGTGCGTTCCCAACCACAAAGTTAAGGTCCAACAAATACGTAATGCCGAGAAGTCCAGCAAGAAATATATCTCCTCTATCTCATGATGCATCCTAAATGCCGTGTTTACGTTGGAGGTCATAGAGGTCTCGTAGGATCTGCAATCCTAAGAGCTCTCCAAGCACGTGGGTACAAAAACCTGATTCTAAAAACTCGTGAAGAGCTTGATCTCTGCGATCAGTCTGCAGTGAAAACTTTCTTTTCTAAAGAAGCCCCCGAAATTGTAATTCTCTGCGCTGCAAGAGTTGGAGGAATTGGCATAAATGCTGCACATCCCGCACGATTTATAGAGGAAAATCTACTAATCCAAACGAATGTTCTAACTAATGCACAAAAATCCGGAGTAAAGCGTCTTCTTTTCCTAGGAAGTTCCTGCATATATCCAAAATTAGCGCCCCAACCTCTAACAGAGGACTCACTGCTTACAGGCGAGCTAGAACCAACAAATACTCCATACGCTATCGCCAAAATCGCAGGGATCTCACTTTGCCAGGCATACAACCAAGAGTACGGAACAAAGTACCTTCCTGTAATGCCAACAAATCTATATGGGCCGGGGGACAATTTCGATCCAGAAACTTCCCATGTTCTACCTGCACTGATTTCAAAATTTCATTTTGCAAAGGTTTTTGGCAAGAATGAAGTAGTCCTGTGGGGGACTGGAACTCCTAAGAGAGAATTCCTTTATGTCGACGATCTTGCTGAGGCATGCATTTTTCTTCTAGAGCAAACCGAAGAAGATGGTCTCATTAACATTGGAACTGGAGAAGATCTAACTATCGGTGAGCTAGCGAAACTCGTCCGGAATATCGTTGGTTACAAGGGTAATATCGTATTCGATCCAACTAAGCCAGATGGAACGCCTAGGAAACTCCTAAATGTAGACCGTATTCATAGACTCGGCTGGCATCACAAAATCGGTCTAGAAGAAGGAATCCGTCTCACGTACGATTGGTTCTGTGCAAACGCCAAACATGCATCACAGGCAAGGAGTAGATCCAAATGTCACTTGCACGCTAATGGACCGGAATATGAGCCTGCGTGTTAAAGTTTGGAGTGAGGATTATGAATAAGAGCCATCCTTCGCTTTTGCTGGCCTGCCAACCGTAGCCGCAGCGGCTTCGCTGCTTTATTAAATGCCACCAGCAAAAGTCTGCGGATGGCAACCTACGCTGCGCGTAGGTTGGTGCCCAGGGAGAGACTCGAACTCTCACAGGATTGCTCCCACTAGCTCCTAAGGCTAGCGCGTCTACCAATTCCGCCACCTGGGCTTAGATTCATTCTATTATGAAATTAGCTAATTGCCCAATAATAGAACAATCTTTTTATATCTGACTACGAATACATCGCCAGAATTTGTGGGTCTAGATTTCCGTTTATGTATAACTCGGACTTTACTATCTTGCCTTTAAAATCGGGAGTAGGTGGACGAAAAAAGACGCCAGCATCATCAATAGTAAACCTACTTTTAAAGTCTCCCATTTCAGGATCTTGTCCAAGCTTTACTATCTGATCGTGTGCTTTGGCAGTATTTGGAACAAAAGCTGCTTCGACCACTGCTCTGCCTTCGGGGGTGGTTATATCCGCAAGCGCAGATTCAATGTGATCTTTTACAGCTATAATTACATCTTGATCTAAAGATGTTCCACTCTTACCGCCTTCCTTGTTATAAGCAAGGAATGCTTTTTTTGTATTATCAGCCCCGCCCTCAACTTGAACACGACCTGCATCAACTTTGAATTCAACTCCATATTGCTGGTTCATCTTATGCGCACTTTCTGCAGTAGCCTGATCGACATTGGCATCTGTCATCTCTCTAATTTTTGCAAGATCTCCCTCTGCGTCTGCATCCAAATTCTGTGCAACTGCAAGGAGTTCGGAAGTAAATCTTTCCGGATTCGTGATAGCACCTTTATCGTCAACTTCAAATGCTGTTGAATCCAGTCCCATATCTTTTGCCGCCAATTTTACTTTATCCCATTCTGCCTCAACATATTTTGTAAGTGGAAATCCGACTTTATCGAGTGAATTTGATTTGTATCTAGCCCTAATATTATTATCTAATGCATCTTTGAATATTTTTTCATTTGGGCTACTGGGGGTGGCACCTATTTCATTAGATAGCCTCTTCAATCCCTTGTTGATCTCATCGGCCTCTTTCTCCGCCACCTCTTTCGCACCATCCATAAGATCAACTTTTGCTTTATTCACGTTATATTCATTTTCCTGATGCGCAAGCTCCTTCTTTGTAGCTTCTATGTTAGACACAAAATGTCTTAAGTTTTCTTCGGCCATATCCAAATTTCCTTTCAGGGTTGGGTCTGTGGGATTGGCGTCAAGTGCTGTTTTCGCATCATCAATATCTTTCTGCAAATCGACTGCTCTACTACCTTGATTTGCCAGCTTTTTTCTTAATCCAGGATTTGGCGGCCCATCCAATTTATTCTTGGCATTATTCATTGCTGTATCTGCATTGTCATAAACAGTCCTGTAATCACTATCCTCAATCTCTTTTCTAATTGCCTTAAGCTCCGGTGCCTCTTGTTTTTCCGGTGGTTTCTGATTGTTGTTTTCCGGCCCCTTAGGTCCATTAGGACCTTTTGGTCCTTGTGCACCCTTCCCCTTGTTTTTGTTTTTGTCTTTATCTTCTTCCTGAGAAGCTCTAAACCACTCTAAGATCGCCTCGATAATTGCAAGAACAATGTTCTTTCCTTGGGCAGATCCCGGAGGAGCATTTTTTGCATTTTCATTTGCAGCTTTCAGTTTATCAAAAGCCTTTCTTTGATCAGGAGAGAGCTTACTAAAAGCCTGTAGGAAGTCCGTATTTGCTTTATTTATTTCTGCCTGTGTACTTTGCTTTTCTTGATTAAGTGCTTGCTCTGCCGCTTCAACGTCAACTTTTACTTGATCAATTTCAGTCTGTAATTCAGCAGTATTTATATCTTTAAGCTTCATCTTATTGCCCCTGTAGACAACTTCTTCTGTGCTATCAATTGCACTGGCAGCACCAATCCTTCCCTGTAATTCTTCAAGTTTTTGAAGTTTTCCATTTAAATTATCAACAGAATCCTCTGCGGCTTTTATCTTGCTAGCTGCCTGCTCTTTAACTTCTGCTAAGTTTTTCGAAGCTTCTATTGCCTCTGTTACATTTTTCTCTGCTTCTGCTGCTTCGGGGGGCTTGTTACCAGACCCGCCAACTTCATATATAAACCTGCTCTCTTTGTTAGGAGAAAAGTTTCCAAATTGCCAGTGAGTGTGTCCGTTTATATTTTTCATATACTCATGATGGAAGCTTCTAAATCAGCAAGTACTTCTTGCTCTTTTTCTTTGTTTTTCACTTCTATTTTTTTCATTTCATACTTCGTGTATTCAGCTACCCGCTTGGTTAGATCATCCATATACACTTTGTACTTCTTGTCATATTCAGCAAAAGCTAGTTTGTATTTTTCAAGCCTGGCCTTCTTTTCTTCCTCAGGCTCAGCTCCATATTTTTCCTCCAAAGTATTTACGTTTGTCGAAATCAAATCAGGCTCAATCTCTTGCATGATCTTATCGAAAATCTCCTGGCCTGAGGGAATTACAGGTTTTGTAGGAGACGTCGCAGTTCGTGCCGCTTGAGTTTGAGGATCTGGCATAAGTGTTTGTTTTCCTTATTATTATACCATAATTAGGAGTCCGAGGGAACCGAGGATTCCGAAGAGTCCGAGGGTGTTCCGCTTTGGAGTGGAACGTCCTATGGGGCTAAGGGAAGCGGAAAATCGGAATTGGAACAAGTATGATTGAAGACTGTGCAGAAAGCTTCGCTTTCTGCATGCGCGACGGCGCCGTCGCGCATGCGACGCGTCAGCGTCGCAACTCCCATTATTTCTCATTTGATTTCTTCCCCTTCTTCTTCTTCTTTACCAATGCCTCCACCTCCTTCGCAAGCTCCCCTAACCACTCAACAACATTGTCTGAGCTTTTTCTGACGATTTCGCTGTGATAGATCTTAAGTTTGTTTCCGCTGACTCTCCACTGCGGATTTACCTTAAGTAGTTGCATGATCTCTTTGGCGGTTACTCGTTCAGCCAAAGTCAGAACTATTTCCTTATCATCTTTTTTATCGCCTGACTCTTCTTTAATGCGCATCACGCCTGCTTTTCTGCAAACCATCTTGAGCTTGAGAACTGCAAACAGGTTCTCGACTTGTTCAGGCGGTTTCCCATATTCCTCTTCTATATCGTCTTCGAACTCTTTAAGTATTTTTTCGTCTTCACTCCCTGCAAGTTTTTGATAGACGGAAATTTTCTCCTGTTCATCGGGAATATAGAACGTTGGAATCATAGCTTCGACAGGCAGTAGGATTTCAACGTTGATATCTTCATCTGCTCCTCCCTTTCCTCCGGCTTTGATTTCTTCGACGGCAGCCTTGAGCATTCTTAGGTAATGACTGACTCCGACGGTGTGCATTGTTCCTGACTGATGTGCACCAAGTATTTCTCCAGCTCCCCTAATCTCCAGATCTCGCATTGCAACCTGGAACCCGCTTCCAAGTTCGCAAGCTTCAACAATTGCCCTGAGTCTTTTGCGTGCATCTTCCTTAAGTTTGGAACCGTGATAGAGGAAGAACGCGTATGCCTGCAATTTACTTCTTCCAACTCGTCCACGAAGTTGATAAAGCTGGGAAAGACCAAAGTTTTCAGCTCCGTTAACAATCAAAGTATTTGCTTTTGGAAGGTCAATTCCATTTTCGATAATTGTTGAACTTACGAGTACGTTGTATTTTGCTGCTTTGAAGTCGACGATTCTCTTTTCTAGGTCTTCCGGCTTTAATTGACCATGACCAACTACAAAAGTTGCCTCCGGAACAAGTTCTCTGAGTTTATTTGCATAAGCATCAATCGTTTCCACTCTGTTATGAAGCATATAAACTTGCCCGTCTCGATTGATTTCATCAAGTATCGCTTTTCTTACCATGTCATCTGAATATTTTCTGACTTCAGTTACAATCGGTAGCCTCCCCGGAGGAGGAGTTGTGATTGTTGTAATGTCTCTGAGTTTATGAAGGCCTAAATTAAGCGTGCGCGGAATTGGAGTCGCAGTCAAAGTAAGAACATCAACAGCCGCACGCATCTCTTTGAACTTTTCTTTCTGCTTAACACCGAATCTTTGTTCTTCATCAACAATAACAAGTCCTAAATTGAAGAACTCAACATCGGGCTGAAGTAATCTGTGAGTTCCAATGACTATATCAACATCGCCTTTTCTAAGTTTTTCTAAAATTTCTTTTTGAGCTTTAGGTTTTTTAAATCTCGACAGCATCTCTACCCTCACATTAAAGCTCTTCATACGCTCTTGTAAGCTCTTGTAATGCTGGTCAGCCAAGATTGTGATTGGAGCTAGGAAAGCGACCTGTTTGCCGTCCTGAACGGCTTTAAATGCCGCCCTCATTGCGACTTCCGTCTTTCCGAATCCAACATCTCCGCAGACTAAACGGTCCATTGGATAATCTGCTTCCATGTCTTTCTTTAAATCTTCAATAGCCTTTAACTGTCCGGGTGTTTCCTGATACGGGAACTCGTCATCGAACTTCCTCTGGTCTTTTGTATCGTCATTATATGCAAAGCCTTTTGCCTTCGCGCGTTTCGCATAAAGCCCAAGCAATTCATTTGCAATCTTTTGCGTCTCCTCTTTCATTTTTGCAGTTACTTTCTTCCATTCCTGAGTTCCTAAACGAGTCAACTGCGGTTCGCTTCCTTCTTCGTACACAAACTTGCTAAGCTTGTCCGCCTGATCGACGGGGATAAACAATTTATCTCCCTCTGCATACGTAAGTTCTAAGTATTCATGCATCATTTCATCCACTTCCTTCTGTGTCATGCCTTCAAAAAGACCTATTCCGTGTTCCATGTGCACTACATAATCTCCTGGAACTAATGAAGTGATGAAATCGAGTGCAAGTTTTTGAACACTTCTCTGCTTGCCGGCTTTTTTTAGTGAAAATATTTCTCGATCTGTAAGGAGTGCGAACTTTTCGTCAGGATTTTGTATTGAGTGCGGAAGTAAATCTTCATCCTCAGCTCCAACTAATGTAAGGCAGCCTGCCTTGCGTTCAGTCTTTGATGTGTGAGGAACTTTTTCTTCTCTGCAAATACCTTCAAGTTCTTCGAGTCTTTTTGTAACTATAAAAAGAGACCAGCCTTGCGCAAGTTTGTCGCGAATATCATTTAAAAAATCTGTGAGTGTATAAAACTTAAGAACCGAAAGGTATCTAACGTGCATATGATTATCATCAGTCTCCGGAAAAGGCGTAAACCTCATTCCCATTGTCTTAAGAGGGAATTGGATATCATCTTGATCGTCTAACACTAAGAGTGCCTCGGTTGGAATCTGCTTCTCGATTGCCAACTCCTCTTGATACAAGATTGGACATGCCTCAAGACTGTCCCCTGCGTCTTCTGTCTTGGTCAAATCATCCTTATCGACTGCGATTATCTTTTCAACTTTATCAAATTCCAAAGAAATTTTGAAAGAGTGATCTTCCTGAATTGGAAATATATCAATTACATCACCGGTGCGCCTGTATTCCCCGGGCTCAAGATACAAATCTTCACCATGTCGGTATCCCATGGCAACCAATGCCTCCACCGTCTTTGTAAAATCAATTTTATTCCCTTTTTTAAATACCACCTTGTTCTCGGAAAATTCTTTAAACGACGGGAAAGCTTTATCCCACGTTTCGCGAGAGCATAAAAACACTTCATTGTCTTCGCACTGCATGAACCTGAGGAATGTTTGTACTTCATCCGGAAGAACATTGCCTTCTTCATCTTCAACTGAACGGAGAGCTGATACTGGTTGATCGAAAAAGTTAAGCCAGTGCTCCCATGTCTCGCAATGCTCAACTGAATCTGTAACCAGAAGTGTTGGGCGCCCCTTGAATCCAAGTATGTGACTAAGAAGAAGAGCCTTGGCAGTCTCATTCGAGGCACCAGAAAGAACCAGCCGTCTTTTGGCCTCAAGTAACTGCGCAATATCCCGATGGGTATCATCTCCTAGGAGTAGAGATGGTTTCATAATGCAAAAAAATGACTTCCTATAAAATGATGTATTCCGCTGTAAGCCCCTCAGCCCAAAAGACCAAGGAGACTAAAATTCTTACTTTCTGACTGTATTATAGCAATTTACATAGCTTCAATCAATAAATCTGATGAGATTTATTATCTCCTCCATAAAAACCACTTCTTAACCTTGAGCTTTTCGCGAAGCGGGGTGTACCAAGCTACCAAAATATAACCGACTGATAGCAGGCACCACACTGCCGGCCATTCATTTGGATTCTTTGTCAGAATCCAGGCAAGCGCTGGACCAAATATGCAGTGATAAATCGTCATGCGCCATGAGCCATATATAATCGGGACGATAAAGGCGGGTACGTAGTATGTGTAGAAGATATTTGGATGCAAACTGAGTGGGACATTCCACGCCAGATGCCAGCTTCCGCTTACCGAGCAGAGACCTGATCCGCACATTGTATCGACGCCTGATATACAGGCTGCTGCTGAACCTGTGACCAGATGAAATGGATAGAGTTTTACCAGCGTACCAACTGTTCCAAAGAAACATATTGTGAAAGCCCAAGGCGCAACCTTCTTTCTTATGCGTGCAGGAACAAAATAAAGTGAGATTGCATTTATAAAGAAAGGCTGGAACGCAATATGTATGACCCCAATCACAGTCAATAAATGGTTCATATACACATCGCATTTATCGATGTAGAAATATGTAAGAGCCTGCAGAAGCTCCATCACAGAGAAATAAAGAATTGGAATCCATATCAACTTACTCTGCTTATTCTTCGCCATATAACCAGAAGTCCCAACCCCGGCAGTAGCCAAAGCCGCTGATGCACCAAAACTCCAACACATGTTGTTGGTGAGTTTAGAAGGTTAGTTGGTCAATAACAAATCACTTACGACTCAAGTATTCCTCAAAAACCATCAGCGAATGACCCACATTGTCCACATAAGCATAGTCTTTGTTGCGCTCAGCCTTAATCCCCCCTGCAATGGATCTATGATCGGCAATACCAAATTGGAAATAGCGCAAATTTTGGATCCCTAATCTGTTCGCTTCCTCATATTTCTTGGCAGCATTAGGCAAGTTCTTCCTATGAACACGAGTGGAATATCCCAGTGCTTCGGTAAAGACCGCTTCCGCTTTTGTATACCATGTACTTTTTCTGTCGAAGCCACCCTCAACTTTCTTCTTCTTTGAGCCGGTATTCTGATGAAGCATGATATTATCTGCCATGAAAGCAATTGCCTCCTGATATTTTTCCTGTTGATCCACTTCATATAAACGTGCGTATGCAATTGTATGCCATGAGCCGTATGAGAGGCTAAAACTTTTTTTTATGTTAGGAAAATAATAGTCATATGCTTTCCTTGCGCATTCCAAATAGCGTTGATCACTATTGAATCGATACACATTAACACATGCTAATGCAGCTTCCCCGGAAGCATAACTTTCTATCCGTGATTTGCTCTTTTCATTCAGATTATCTTCTTTTTCAAATGGATAAACTACATGAAAAGAGCCGTCGCTCTTCTGCATATATAGTAAAAACTCTGCGAGTTGATTAATTTGTTCCTTGTATTCACTTGCAAATGGAGAATCGATAAGAGCCATAACTGCAAATGGGGTGTCGTTCAAAATTACATTCTGATTTCCATTCTTGATATAGCTAAATCCATCCCCTTTTTTAACCAAACTGAAAACATATTCAAGATTCTTGCGGTGGGCAGCGAGTATTTTTTGATCGTCAAAACGCTTTGCTGCATTCGCAAGTCCTTGCGAAGTTAGCAGTTGCCGCAATGTAAGATCTTTTTTGCTTCTCTCGTATGTATCTGTATTTATTGCATACTCGAAGCTTCCATTCTCACGCTGGTTATTAACAAGCCAATATGCAGCATCGTGATAAGAACGCTCAACCACCAACTCGTTTACCAATGGCTTCTCGATTTTATAAACCATGTTTGTCGATGATTTGGGGGACAAAAGATATATCACTATTACAAGCATCGCACTTATATCTGGCGCAGATATAGTGCTCTTCTTGATGGAGAAGTAATTTAATATGCGTTCTATACAGCTATATAACGCTGGAGCCCCAAAAATAATTAGAACGAAATAATATGGAACAAGATAACGTTCTTCTCCTGGATTTGCTAAATATGCCATTGCAAGCAATGAGAAAATCAGAAGAAAGCCGAACACCCAATGTTCTCTTCTTCTGCGGAAGAATATTGGGTATAAAAGAAAACCCAGAAAAAGAGCAACTGATATTATCTTCCAGAAGTTAACAGCTTGATAATGCCACTTTGAATAAATCAAATTGGGATACAACCTACTGTGAAATATATTAATAAGATTGCGGAAGTTAGTTACTAATCGTTCCGGATGCTCGAGCATGCAATTAAATCCCATTTTGTAATAATGCATCTGATTGTGAAATGGCACATCCGTTATTATGTCTGTGGAACGATCCTTGTTCCAAAATACAGGTGGAGAAAACCAGCGAGTATTATTGCCCGAAATGTAATAGCGAATTTTTCTGGGTTGACACCATGTCATAGCAACATTCACGCCGCCATTTTCTGCAATGGCATACTTATTGTACTTATGTATCCGGCTAGTGGTTACCGAGAAGAGGGCTATAACCAATAGAAAACTGCAAAGCAATAATGGCAGATATCTTAGGCCAACTAATTTTATTTTTTCTCTCGATCTAAATAACATCCATAATGCAAATAAAGGCAAGAATGGAAATAAAATCGGCCGTATGGCAGTGCAAATCCCTAACAAAAGCCCGGTAATGGCAGGATTTAATAATGATTTCCCATTATAACTCCAAGCTAAATAAACACTGCCCAGAAATAGAGGTATAAATAAATTCTCCGATAAAACCAATGCATTAAAATAAAGGCTCGGGTAATAACATAAGAAAATACCAGTAAGTATGATTGGCACTTTGAGTTTGCCAGGGAATATGATTTTGGCTAAAGAAAAGAAAACTACAACTCCCGCTGCTCCTAAAAAACAGTTAGCTATGGCGACATAAAAGAGTCGCTCATCTAGCGCTCCAAACCAATCAAGCGCTTTATAAAAATATGCTAATGGAATATAAAAAGATGCCCATGCAGTTGGGTAAACATGCTCTACCCCTTTCAGAAAGCCCATTGCAATCGAATCAACCTTGCCTGGCATGACTTTGCCAAACTGTTTTTCATCGAAAACAAACCACACATAAATCAGGCGTAAGCTCAAAGAGCCTAGAAAAAGGGCAATGTGGATGCGATATTTGCAAAACCAACGCATATTGTCGTTCAGTTTAGAGAGTTATTTATCTATTCACAATTTTCTAAAACAATTCATCAATCTTCTTGACCTCAATCCTCCTGAAGCCTGAGAGGCATTACAAGATGCAAGCACCGATCGTCCGATGGAATGTAGAATACTGCGGGGTGCATACTGTCTGTAATATGAACTTTTACTTCATCTCCTGTCACATGGGTTAGGAAATCAAGTAAGTATGAAGAGCTAAGTGCAATCTTATTTGCGTCTCCGTCTACAGATACATCCAAATCGGCTTCATCCTTACCCATCTGGGTTTGAGGAGTGGCAATATGCACTTTTTTCTTTGCAAATCCAAACGTCAGGTTGTTGTTAATCTCCTTGGCAAAATAATGCATACGCTTAATGACTGTTGTTAATTCTTTTGTAGAAATAATTACTTTAGTTTTTGTTTCTTTGGGAATGATTTGTTGGTAATCCGGGAACTTTCCTTCTATTAACCTAGATAGAAGCTTGGTTGGCCCAACATTAAGCTCTATTTGCTGGCTACTCATTGCTATCTCAACCTTTTTTACTTCTGCTTCTTTTGTCTCATCTGTTTCCTCGCCTTCTTTTTTTGCTCCATCTTTTTTCGATCCTCCCACAATTCCCTTTAGCTCCTCAAGAACCTTTGCAGGAATAATACATGAAAGATCTGTCTTTCCTCCTTTCATTGGCACCTTGTACTCAGAAAGTCTGTAGCTGTCTGTTGCTACAAATATTAGATTGTCTTTCTCGGCCCTTAGATACACACCAGAAAGAACTGGTCTGAGTGTGGATTTTGCTGAAGCAAATGTGACCATGTTTAGAGCATCTATTAGTGGCTCTGACTCAATGGAGAATGACTCCTCTTTTTCTACAGGAGCAATTGTTGGATATTCTGATGCGGCTTCTCCTGCAATTATTGTTTTAGCATGAGCTGATGTGCATTTGAGTTGTGTGCCTTCGCTTGTTTCTAGTAGTACTTCGTCGTCAGTATTATATTGAGCGAAGTTTAGTATTGCTTTTGCCGGCACTGTTATTGACCCTTCATTTTCTATATTCGCTTCGAAGCTTGTAATAATACTCAGCTCAAGATCAGTTGCACTTACCGTACATCTTTTTCCTTCTGCTTCGATTAAAATATTTCCAAGAATTGGAAGTGCTTGTTGGTTGCTTATTGCTCGACTTACAAGATGTAAAGAATTGAGCAACTCGGAGGTAGGTGAGGAAAACTTCATATCCCTATAGTAATAAAAAAGGTAGTAAGTATATATATAAATAGTAATAATAATAAGGGCTTACCGAATATTAGAGTTTTAAGGTGTGATGTGTGGAAAAATTGGTTAATTTTAAGACCGAAAGAACGGAAGACTGAAAGCAAATTAAGAAGGAGTTTTAGCTTATGTATAAAGGAAAACTATTTCTAATAAATTGAACAACGAGCCTGTGGCAAAGCCCAATTTACTGTGTAAGTGCAAATATGTTGTCTGCTTTAAGTGTGGAAAACTTGTGGAATACCAGAAAAGTTAAGGTTAAGTTAAATATGGGGAGAAAATGGCTTGTATAAACCAAAATCCTGAGGTTCCACCTGTTATCCACATGGGTGTGGAAAACGGGTAATACACAGGGGGTGGGGATAACTTTTATATGGAAAGTACACATGTATTAGTCTTTTTTGTTGATACAAGCAGCTATTGGCAGGTTGGCATTTGGCTATTGGCTTTTTAAAAAGCAGCTAATTGCCAATAGCTAATTGCCAATAGCCCTTTTTCTAAACCCCTCCCTCTCATCGGCTCCTGGCACGATCATTTTGTTCTCTCTTACCTTCATTTCATCTTTTTTCATTGTTACAAAACTTTTGTCAGGAACATCCTCCGATATCAGCACATGGCTACTTACAAATGTGCCTGATCCAATTTTAACCCCCGGATTAATTCCGGTATGGATGCCAAGTCTGCAATCGGCACCTATTACAGTTCCAAACTTATTTAGCCCTGTCTTAACTTTATCTCCTTTAACAATCGAGGAGATCTCCGCCTCGTCGAGTCTGAGGTTTCCAGTAGCACTGCCCGCACCAAAGGAAACATTAGATCCAATTATACTATCTCCGATGTAGGTTGTGTGAGTCCAGACGTGGTCAGCGAATACACTAGCCTTCACCTCACTTGAATAACCTACAACACAATCAGATCCGATACTTGAATCACGGACCAATGCATTATTGGCGACGATGCTATTAGGTCCTATATAACAAGGGCCCCTAACAGTCGCATGCGGGAAGACTTTTGCACCTTCCGAGAGAATTACAGGCCCATCAATGACCGCAGTCGGGTGAACCTGTGCTGATTCATGTATATTTTGCTCCTTTGTCTCAGAGAGCAGAATAGGGAGCAGCTTAAGCATGTGCCATGGGTATTTAACTGCTTGCCATACACCTTCATAAGGAACTGCGGAGTAAATGTACTTCTTAAATAGTTGATCAAGAGCAATTTCGTATCCGTCATCTTTAGCTGGAGCCTCCTTTAAAGCTTCCAAAAGAACTGATGCATCCTTATGTACATGTGCAACAATATTCACAAGGTCGCTTGGTTCATTTCCTTCTCCCGGCTTTTCAATTATTCCGGTGATTCTTTTCCCATCAACTTCCAGATATCCACCCGGGAAATATCGGTTGACCTTCTGTGCAAGGAGAGCACCCTGAACATCGGGGCTCTGACATTTCTCAACTAAGTTCTTGTAAGCAGAAGGATCAATCACATCGTTTACACACACGATCATTACAGACTCGGATCCAATACCGGGCAGTGCATCTAGAAGCGCACCACGCATACCAAGTTTGAGGTCTTTTTGTTCGATTGTGGGGAATCCAGAACCTGCAACAAGCTCCAGATTGTGAGCTCCTCCAGCGAGTATAATATCGGTCAGACCAGCCTTTTTTAGCCTTTCTGTGGTCGTTTCGAGTAGATTGGTCCCACATATAGGAAATAGCGTTTTTTCGCTTAGAGGCCAGAAACGTACCGATCTGCCAGCAATGAGTAATAGGACCTTCATTGGGGAAATTCTAGGGCCAAAAGCCCAATGAGGGAAACGAATGGCAGACATTTTCGGGCTGTATGTACAATGTACATACACTCATTTCAGCTCCAGATGAAGCGTCCCGCCGGACTCGGTCGTTCTGACTTTGATATTCATGTTTTTTAGCTTTTTTATAATCTCAGGCGAAGGATGGCCGTATCTATTACCCTCCCCCACCGAAATCAGCGCCAATTCAGGATCGACTTTCTTTAAAAACTGAGTTGATGATGATGTGCGCGAACCGTGATGTGCGACTTTTAAGATGTTTGCACTAACATCAGCACCGTTTCTGAGGATTGCATGCTCAGCTTCCTCTTCAATATCTCCTGTTAACAAAATCGAATGCTCTTTATATAGAAGTTTAAGTACGACTGATGAATTGTTCAGGGTTTTTTGCGAGATGTGTGGCCAGATGACATCAATCCGAATCTCATCTTCCAAGATAAAATCATTTTCGGGATTGGAAACAATAATAGGAATGTTTTGCTTGGATGCCTCGTTTAAAAATGATCTGTAGCGAGCATTTTTAGACTCAGACATTGCCATCAGGATATTATTTACTTTGTATCTCTTAAGAACCTCGGGCAATGCAGTCAGATGATCGGCATGAGGATGAGTTAGGACTATCAGATCAATTGATCGATCAAAAAACGGCATGTACTTTCCAAGATGTTCAAGAGTAGATAGGTCAGGCCCGCCGTCAATGAGCATTTGTTTGCCGATCGGAGTGATGATCAGTGCCGAGTCGCCTTGGCCGATGTCCAAGATGTATACGTGGAGCTTCCCGTCGGAAAGGAGGGTGAGTTCGCGGGTAGTCAAGGCAAGTGTGATTATGACGATGCCGGCTACAAGGAGTTTTTTATTCATAAAGTTACAACAATAGCACAAAAAGATTTGAGCTATTTGATGTGATCTGAGACGAAGGCGCACCCCTCCCCCCGGGGTGGGGTATGGGCTCAGGGTGGGCGGGTTGCAAGTATTGTGTCAGTCGCAACTTGCCAGTCAATACTCTTTCAAAAAAATCTTTTTAGCTTCTAGACTTTTCAGCTTACAAAAAAGCAAAAAGACGTTCCGCTCCGAAGCGGAACACACAATATGTAACATTATTATTGAATGGCCAACTTCCTCTTTCTGGATGCCATCCAACCGGTAACGCCACCAAATACAACTACTGCGGCTGCGAAAGCTCCAGGCCCGGTATTATTAAGTGCATTTGGCTGATGGTCTAGAGGCTTAACAGATGCTGTTACAGGAGGAACTGTCTGTTTTACTACTGGTTGAGCAACTGGTGCCATAGTGGGCATAGAAGAAATTCCAACTCCACCAACATTAATTGATTGGAACTTGCCCATGTATGCCTGTCCATCCTTCTTAACATAGGAAAGCATCAAACCAAATGGTCCAGGATTAACATTAGGTATTTCTATTCCATTAATATTTGCTTGGAGACTTTGTGGTTCACCAAATGTCATTCCACCATCGCGAGATTGACTGACAATATAATTAGCTAGCTCGCTTTGATCTCCGATAACATCCCAAGAAGTTTTTACTGCAAATGTTCCATTTCCATCTGGCATCTGCTCAAGCTTTAGATTTGCAACACCCTGGAAAGGACCTTGAGTTGTGTATTGCTCTTTGACGCCCGCAACTTGTGTCTGCCCTCTTGCATTCAAATGTCCGTTAAAGAATGCGCGTCTTGCGATCTGATCCAAGGGGATTCCCTGTGGGCTGTAAGCTGGTTCGCTAACTCTAAATTCATAAACAGTTCCTGCAACTTGCTCCTGAGTATTTACAGTTGCTTGTTTGTCTTCAATCGCAATCTGCAATATAGGAAGAGGATTGCCACCTGAATCTACTATAGAAAATGCTTCAGAGGCGCGAGTAGGTTCAACCAATATTGCAGCAGAGAAGAGAAGCTGCACTTGGTTTGGGGCAATAGCTTCAGCAGAGAGAAGGCTTAGTGATGTTGGAAGAGGCGGAGGAGGCGGAAGTAAAGGTTGTGCAGGTTGTGCAGGCAGTTCAGGTTCTTGTGCCATAACAGCTGGGATATCAATCATTTCATTTTGAACAGGCTCACTCTTGCTAGGGATACTCAATGTTTCATCTTGAACCATAAAAACATCATCATCAATCTCAGCTGCTAAAACGTCGTCGGAGCCACCAATATCTTCAATTGAAAGCAAATCTTCATCGTCTCCCATTAGATCATCCTCGAAATCACCATCGCCAAGATCTTCATCTGCAAAATCACCGTCATCATCATCGTCTGCAAAATCATCATCTTCATCAAAATCGTCATCATCATCGTCTGCAAAATCATCGTCATCGTCATCGTCATCATCGTCATCATCATCGTCAGCAAAATCATCATCGTCTGCAAAATCATCATCATCGTCATCATCATCACCTAGGTCATCATCGTCTCCAAAGGGTAGGTCATCTTCATCTTCATCTTCTTCATCAACTTCATCATCTTCATCATCATCATCATCATCATCATCATCATCAGCTTCGTCATCATCATCATCAGCAACATCATCATCATCATCACCTAGGTCATCATCATCATCACCTAGGTCATCATCATCTGCAAAATCATCATCTTCCTCAAAACCAAGATCATCATCTCCAAAAGATTCATCATCATCGGCAGGGAAGTCATCGTCGGAAGCATCATCATCATCTCCCAAGAAGCTTTCATCGATACCAGGCAAGGCCTCATCGTCATCATCATCTCCAAAGGGTAAATCATCATCGTCATCAGCCTCATCATCATCTTCCAAGAAACTTTCATCATCATCTACAGCGTCATCATCCGGTATTCCACTGCCACCATCAATTTGAAGAGAGATTTCTTCAACGAATTTATCAATATCTTCTCCTGCTTCGTTAACTCCGATTACAGCGAAATATAATTCGTCATAACCATCCGGAGGTGGGAACTTGTGCTCATTATCACCAGATCCTGTTTCTATTACATCATCATATAGGCCATCATTCTCCAAAATTGATTCAAAGCTGTAGTAAATTCGATATGAAGCAATGTCCATATTAGGTTGCTCTTTCCATTTCAAGGTAACCTCTCCTTCTTCGAGAGAAATATCCAAGCCTTCCACATAAGCAGGGGCCTGAGTGATTACCACGACTGGCAAAACCACAAGTGTAATGAGTGTAGAAATGAGTATTGATCGCTTCATATGTATTTTGTGTTTTCGTGATTATTATAGCAAAAAACCGTCTTCAGATCAATCTGGCCTGAGTGGTGAATTTATGGCTCCAGCACCGTCTCGCGTGAGCAAAACGGTGCTGGGTGGCGGATCCGCGGTCGAAACCGCAAATCCAGGGCAACTATGCCGGGGCATCGGCAGGAACGAGGTGTCTGATGGCATCCGCCATACTTCCCCCGCCGAAGCGCAGAAATGCATCTGCACCGGCTTCTTTGGCTCGGGCTTCCATTTCATCACCGCTTGCCATAGCCAAGATCTTTGCTTCCGGATGAGCGGCGTGAATCGCTGCTATGATCCCCAACTGCTTTTCGTGTAGTCCGGTCATAACGTCCACAATGAAGACGTCGCGCTGATCGGGCCCCTCCTCACACATCGCCAGCGTCTGCCCGGTGTTACAAGCGAACTCGCAATCGTCCGGACTGAGATGGAGCTTCGGGAGCAGTGAATCGTACATTCCCCTAAGCCCAGGTCTCGTACTAAACATAAACAGACTCTTCATGGCACTTGTTCCTTTCATATGCCAAACAAACGGAAACGTGTAATGGACCAGTAAGTTGCTGATCTGTTATATCACAAATTTTAGAAATGGCAACTACTTCACCAACTTATTAAACCTTAGAAGCAACATAAGTGCTCCCATATATATGCTCATAGCACCAAGCCCGATTATTGTTCTAATTTCTCCAATCATAAAAGGCTTAAATGTCCAAAGTCCTATACCAAGGAGAGCTGTGAATAAAATCCATTGGGAAATCTCAACCTGGTTTAATTTAAATGGCATTGCCTTGGCTCCGAAGAAAAGAAGTATGATGGCCAATACTGAATGAACTGTAATTGATGTGTATGCTGCGCCGACAAATCCGTGGCTGGGAATAAGAACCAAATTCATAGTTAGTGAAATGACTACACCAAGCAGCAAAGTTAGTACCAACTTCCTCCAACTATTTTTTGTAAGGAGGCTATAGAAGCCAAACAGAATTATTCCATTCAAGAACATTGGGATGCTCATCAATCTGAGAGCCGTGTCTGCTCCTGGACGAGCTGGCGTACTCAGATAAGCCTCGGTAGTCAGTAACTGAATAATTGGACGTGACCAAAGAGTAGAGAACAGAAGAGTGATCGAACCGAATATCATTATTATCAGGAAAGTTTTTCCAAGAAGTGATTTAGTATCCTCACCCTTAGAGTCTCTTTCGCTTAAGATTGGAAGAGTTGAGTTAAGGATGAATGTTGGAATCAAAAAGCCCATACCCATTATGCGAGTGACGAATCCGTAGTAAGCATTTTGCAGTTCAAAGTCATCTCTGAGGAGCGCGATCAGCGTTATGTCAAACTCGCGATAGAGTGCCATACAAAGAAATGCGATTCCAAAAGGCGCAGCGGACTTCATTAGTCTCTTTAAAAGCTCTGGATCCCAGTGAGGTTTTATCTTCATCAGCCGATTTCCATAAGTCAGTGACAAAAAGAAAAGAAGAAACGCACCAATTCCTCCGATATACAGGAAGAGGTGTAGGTGATGTAGATCGTGACTTCCGCGAATTCCAAGCATGATAAAAAGTCCCATCAAAATTGCTGCAAGAACTCGCTGTGATACTTCAGCGATAAAAACAAAGTGCATTTTGTAATTAACCTGGAAGACTGTTCGAATAATTCCTGCAAGCAATGTGAAGAATGGAACAAGTGATGCGATTGTAACGCTCAAAGGAAGAGGAGTTCCCTTCCATGCGGGGATAATCCAAATGAATACGAGTGCAGCGCCTAAAGAAATCACAAGAGTAATACATCTGAGGATTATTATCGCGCCTAATACCTCCTCTCTTCTCTCAGAACGACTGACCTCTTTAACTGCAACGGCGTATAAACCAAAGTCAGCAAGTATTCCAAAGAGTTGAAGGAAGCCATATGCGGAGTTGTATACCCCGGCAAGTTCTTTACTTAGTCCCATTGCAACAAACTTAACTGTAATAATACTTAAAGCTGCCATAGCAACTTGGCTCGCGAGCTGCCAGAAAGTTGATGTAGCGATTTGTTTCGAGGACATGAAGATAGCTTACAGTTAGTTGCAGATAATTAAAAAGAGCCTCCTAGACTCTTCATCGCATGGGTATTGTTCCCGGGGGTGTCGGCTCTTGGATTTGAAACAGGGATCACTTGGCGACTCTGGCCCGATTATTGCGAAGCGGATGTAAAGGAGGCAAATACTTAACTTGTCCAACCTCAGAAGACTCACGAGGAGCAGATCTACTCTTACAAAACTCGTTACGTCATGCCTCTGCCAAGGCCCGAAAAACAAAAAAGGTTTGAAATGGCAGAAAGTGTGAAAGGCTGGTAAGAGCTATCTGAGAGAGATCAAACGGTCAAGCTCGAGCATTCTAATGACAAATATGTACTGGTCAACCATTACATTGAGTTTTTTATAGAGCCCCCCAGAACTCTATATGCCTATGAGGATAAGTCCTCTGTGGGTACCGCAGAAAGCTTTGGTGGGCTTTGCGAACCTTGTGCAAATGCTGGCATGAGAATGGGGGGCCGCCCACCAATCCTCAGATTTTTCATCAGTCGGAAAAGAGGTTCATAGCAACCGCCTTAACGATCGATCGGTTTCCTGGCACGAATTGGATCGAGATGAAATTTCCAAAGATCACTCAGCAGGCGACATTATTCTAATGTTAGGTGTGTGCCAATCAATAAAAAAACGATCCTCGGCAGGGATCGCGCACATAGGTGCAGTGTTAATCGTCGCCTAGTCTTGACGATGTACCGAGGATCGATAGGGTTGCTGGCGGAGGGGCCCCGTTTGGGCTCGGCCAGAGTAACCTAACGAGGCCGCCAGCAACCGGAGTAAAAATGTGAGCTAAATCCAGTCAGGTCAACAATATTACTGTTAAACATTAAGCATGTGATGTAAATCATGTCTGATAACCCCTCACCCTACCCTCTCCCCCTTCTTGAGGGGGAGAGGAGATAAGGAAAATATTATTAGTACATATTTTCGCTGGACTTCCAGAACCCGATTCATTAAGATCCGTCCATAGAATGCCTCTACCATTCAAACATCTAACCTCAACAAAACAACTCTCGCGAGAAGACACGGACAGCATTTTAAAGGTGTGCGAAAAGATGGAAAAGGTCAGAGCAAAGGGCGGAAGTAATTTACTCAGGGGTAAAATACTTGCCAATCTTTTTTACGAACCAAGCACAAGAACTAACCTTAGTTTTGCAACTGCAATGCACAAACTTGGCGGTAAAGTTATCACAGCGGTTGGTATGCAATTCAGTTCGCTTTACAAAGGCGAGACAATCGAGGACACGATGCAGGTAATTGGTCAGTACGCTGACGTTATTGCGATGCGACATCCGGAAAAAGGAAGTGCGGACATCGCAGCCTCCGCTTGTCCCGTTCCGTTTATAAATGCGGGGGACGGACCGAATCAACATCCAACGCAGGGACTTCTGGATATGCTTACAATTAAAAAAGAGCGGGGGAAATTAGATGGAATTCATCTGACAGCAGTCGGCGATCTTAAATTCGGAAGGACAATACACTCAGTTAGTTTCCTATTGGGACTTTATGATAATGTGAAGTTCACACTGGTTTCACCAAAAGAACTTCTAATGCCCGAGAAAGTTACAAGTTTCTTCAAAGAGAAAGGGATTGAATATACGGAGACTGAAAACTTAGAAGATGGACTTGATGCGGATATCATTTACATGACACGTGTACAAGAAGAGCGGTTTGAAAATAAAGATGACTTCGAACGCCTCAAGCTCAAATACATTCTTAAACCGGAACACGTCAAAGACCGTGATATTACGGTTATGCACCCCCTCCCCCGCATTGGAGAGATCGATACAGGAGTGGATGAGCTTCCCAATGCAGCATACTTCCGAGAAGTAAATAATGGAGTGACACTTAGAATGGCTCTTCTTGCGATGTTACTTGGAAAAGCATGATCAGCGAATATTACCTGATACTACTTCCCGCCTTGTTCGCAGGGGGAATTCTTTCCATTATTGCCGGAGGAGGTGTGGGAATAGTAATGCTGATTTTGTTTTCTATCTTTTTTGATATCAGGACAACTGTTGTGCTGATATCTCTTTACGGGCTTCCAATTCAAGGTACAAAAATTAGATATTTTTACCGGAATATTAATTGGCAAACAGTTATCTGGTACGCAGCTCCAGGATTTCCTGCAAGCATAGTCGGAGGATGGCTCCTATTTGTAGTTCCTGCTCAGGTAGTTCAGATTTGTGTATCTTCAGTGTGCATATTGTATGTATTGATGAGAGCTACAAAGTATTGCCCCAAAGTAAAAGCCTCCAGAAAAAATACATTTATATTTGGATCTCTTAACGGGGTGATTGGAGGTGTAATTGGTAACTCAGCAATTCTTAGAAATCCAATATTGCTTTCCATGGGATTCACAAAAGAGGCATTTATTGGTACATCTGCAATGATTGCGATATTAACACTTACTGGGAAAATTACTGCGTACGCCTTCAATTTCGAGTGGACCAAGGATATGTTTGTGATAGTTGCAATCACGCTCCCCGCGATCCTTTTGGGAATGAAAACAGGCAGATATTTACTTAAACATGTAACGCCAAAGCTTTTTGAAAGAATGCTTCTGAGTATTATTTTAATCGGAGCTGTACGACTAATGTATACTGCGTTTTGATTATGATAATTAAACTTCCAAGACTAATCGACTGCCATGTGCATTTCCGCGAGCCAGGTTTTGAGCATAAAGCAACAATGGAATCCGAATCAGTTGCTGCAAAGGCGGGAGGAGTGTTCACAGTGTGTGATATGCCGAATACAAATCCAATGACAACGACTGTTGAGGCTTTCAAGGATAAAGTTGAGCGTGCATCAAAAGTTTCTGATTGTGACATCAGATTTTTCTTCGGACTTGCATCATCTGAAAACATCAGCGAATTTAAAAAACTAATGTCACCCGATGGAGCTGCGACGGCGCCGTCGCAGCTACGAAAGAAATGCTCGGGTGCGAAGGTTTTCTTTGATCACTCAACCGGAGACATGGGTGCGGACAAGTCAGTGATAGAAGAAGCTTTCAAAGTTTGTGCTGAACTCGATGTTCCTCTTGTTGCGCATTGTGAAGATGCTCAGATTAATAATGATGTGAGTACAGCAATCAAAAAGTCCAATCCTGATGTGCAAGATGTTGCGCTCCATTCACTTCTGCGCCCTGTAGCGTCGGAAGTTAAAGCTATTGAAGACGCAGTTGGTTTATCAAAAACGTACGGAACGCATTTGCACATCGCACATCTCTCCTCGGGTATGGGATTAAAGCTTGTACAAGTTGCAAAGAAGGCAGGTGTAAATGTTACATGCGAAGTTTCACCTCACCATCTCTTCCTGACGGTTGATGATTACGAAACGCTTGGCACGAAAGCAAAAATGAATCCTCCATTGCGCACTCGTGATGAACAGGAAGCATTATGGGCAGGCATAACTGACGGAACAGTCGATTGCATTTCAACCGATCATGCTCCTCATACTTTGGAAGAAAAAAATTGTGATGATCCATTAAGCGCACCTAGCGGAGTGCCGGGAGTGGAGACGATGCTTCCGTTATTGTTGACTGTTGCAAGTGGAGGGTGGCCTCACCCAACTTCTGATCGGGTTCGGATTCGGGTTCGGGATTCGGATATCGTTAAGTTGTGTTTTGAGAATCCGAATAGAATATTCAATTTAGGAGCTTCGGACAAACTTAGAGTCGAGGTAGATACTGAGGCTGAGTGGGTCATAAAGGCCTCTGAATTGCATTACAAATGCGGTTGGACGCCTTATGAGGGATGGAAGGTTAAAGGGAAGATCACAAATGTGGCATAACAGGTGTTCCGCTCGCGGGCGGAACGTCTTTATGGGCTTAGGCATGCAGAAAAGTTAAGCCCAAGAAAAGTTTTTTCTGAGGGGGTATTGACTGGGATTATTTAGCGATCACCATATATAACTACCTCCCCGCCACCCTGAAGCTTAACCCACCCCGGGGGGAGGGTGTATCTCAAGTGTGCAAACAATCATCAATAAATTTCGTTCATCAACTTCTCCAGCGAATCGACAACTATATCCGCGTCATTATCATTAATCTTTGGTGAATAATTAGGACGATAAACCAGGCATGAAGTCATGCCGGCGCGGTTAGCAGCTTCGGCATCGAATAGTTGATCCCCGATGTATATGCAATTTTTGGGATCGACATTCAAACGCTCGGCAACCATTAGTATCCCATCTGGCTTTGGCTTTCCATTAGGACGAAAATCTTCGCAGGCTATTATGGTTGGGAACAGTTGCCTAATTGGAATGCGCTTGTTGATTGCATCCACGTACATATGCCACGAGCCAGTCATAATTCCTCTGGTTATATCCGGCGACATAGATTCAATACATTTTTTTGCGTCAGGAAACCATTCAATTTTCGAACTTAATAGATCCATATAATAATCATCTCGAATTTTGCGCATTTCTTTTTCACTTTTATCTATGGAATACATCTCGAGCATTTCGGTTGTATGAATATTTTTGTTGTAGATATGTCGGAAGTCCTCCTTGGATAAATCTACGCCTTCAGTATGCATCATGTAGCATGAGGCTTCTTCATAAAGGCCAATAGAATCCACTAGAGTTCCATCTAGATCAAAAATGACTGCTTCGAATCTCATACTTCAATTACTATTGGAATAATCACCCCACTTCGCCCCGCATACGCGGGGACTTCGAGGGGCGAGAGTGGATAATAGTTAGAGAACATAGTTAAACTTCGATTACAATAGGTATGATCATAGGCTTCCTGTTCAATTTTCTATCAAAGAATCTGAATAACGCTCCATTTACTGCGCGCTTGAGTTCTTTGCGGTCACTCTCTCCCCTGCTTAAGGATTCTTCGTATGCTTTCTTGGCAATCTTGATCGCCTCGCCCGTAATTTCGGTTTGTTCGGAACCGTAAATAAGTCCGCGGGAAAGAATATCAGGATCACCCACAAGCCTTTTGCTTTCCGCATAGGCTCTGAGCGCAATTACGATCACGCCGTTTGTACTCATGATCTTCCTGTCATCCATAACACGTTGGCCTTCGCCTGCGCTTCCGTATCCGTCAATTATTACATCCTGAATGGTAAGCTTTTGCTTGGATCTTCGTGCGTTTCCTTTCGCATCAAATTCCAGAATTTCACCATTGCTGATCATGTGAATTCGGTTATCCGGATATCCGATTTTCTTTGCGAGCTCTGCATGTGCGGCTCGCATGTGCGGTTCTCCATGTTCGGGGATTACGTGTTTGGCTTTTACCAGCTGGTGCATCAGAAGAATGTCCTGTTGCATGCCGTGGCCTGTCGTATGAAGAGCAAACTCTGCATTGGTTTTAACTTTCGCCCCCTGAAGATGCAGGTTATTTATAACTTTGCTGATTGCCCGCTCGTTTCCAACAATTGGATTGGAACTTAAGACAACAGTGTCCCCTTTCTTTACTCCAATGTGCCTGTGCGTACCAAGTCCTATTCGTGCGAGGCCTGCCATTTCTTCACCTTGGCTTCCTGTTGTGATTATTATCACCTGATTATCAGGAAGCTTATCCATCGCAGGTCCTGCCTTGCGTATCAACCCGCGCGGGGCTTTTATGTAACCCAGGTTTTGTGCAATTTCCACGTTAGTTTCCATGCTTCTGCCGGAAACAAAAATTTTCCTGTTGAATTTCTGTGCATGTTCGACAACTTGATGAATACGATTTAAGAGTGAGCTGAATGTGGAAATAATCAGCCTTCCATCTGCATCACGAATCATTTTGAAAAGTGTTTCGGAAATTTCTGATTCGCTTTTAGAAAATCCGGGCTTAGCTGCATTGGTAGAATCGGCAATAATTGCCAACACGCCGTTTTTGCTTTGCTCAGCAAGACGTTGAAAGTCTGCAGGCGGTTCGCTGGCCGGAGTCAGATCAAATTTAAAGTCTCCCGTATGCAATATGGTTCCGTACTTTGTGTGGATTGCGATGGCAGCAGAATCCGGAATACTGTGAGTAACCTTAAGGAACTCAACTTCCACTTTTCCCAAGCGAATCTTTTGTCCGTATGGAACAGTATTCAGATTAGCTTTGGAAGTTATCTTTTCTTCATCCAAACGCTTCTTGATAAATGCCATTGTAAGTTTGGTTCCGTAACAAGGCGGGTAATGAAGCTTAGGAAGCAGATGTTGTGCTGCTCCAATGTGGTCCAAATGACCATGTGTGAATAGCATGCCTTTGATCTTGTTCTCGCGTCCGCTAAGTGAAGATATATCCGGAATCAAATAATCAATTCCAAGCATTCCTTCGTCAGGGAACTGGAGCCCCAGATCAATTATGTAAATATCTCCTTCCACCTCAATCACAAAACAGTTGCGTCCGTATTGGTCAAATCCTCCAAGAGGATAAACCCGAATAGGAAAACCGCTTGCTTGCGGAGCTGACCCTTGAGGTCTGGGCGAAGGTCTGCGAGAAGGCTTGTAGCCTATGACACGCGAAGTTTTCTTCGGCGGGTGAGGCCTTTTTGGTCCGCGATTGTGGTGACTAGACCTCTTTGAAGAGGGCTTTTGTCTTTGGGAAGGTTTATTCGGTGATTTAGGACCGCTCCCCTTGGTTGAATTATCATTCAACCACTTCTTTACTGATTTCATAAAATATAAGAATTAAATAAATTTCTACACTCAGTGTATCTCAGATTAGTCAGATATGCAATAGGTACGAGAAGGGGGCTTTGAGTTTTTGGCTTAAATAAAGCAAATAAATCTCAACAATTTTTGTAAAAGGTCATAATTTATGTCGATTGAACGGAATATTACGAGTGTGTAGTGAGTAGTTGGTAGTAAGTTAATGGCACCTGTGCAGGTTAAACTACTCACTACTCACTACCCACTATCAATTCTTTTATACACCAATCTTGCTTCCATATAAGACTATAAGGTAATCTTCCTTCCTGTATGGCCACCTCGGTCGAAACCGGCCACACCAAATCTGCGAGCGGAATCTCGCTGTTTTCGCAAAAATATAAAAGCAATCTGAAGGAAAGCGTCGTCTTCCTGATGCAAATCCATGCCGACACCGCAGATGCGAAGAATTTAATGAAGGAATGCGAGACTGTGATCAAGCATTCGTTGCTCGAAACAGAGGGGGATGCGGGGGAACGTTTGGACGGCACACTGAAAGAAATAAACGGTTTGCTTAAGGGCTTTCTGGTAGCAAAGACTATCGATGATGTTCACGCAATCATTGCAATTCAGGGGTTGGACGATGCGCTCAGCGTTTCGCATGCCGGAACTGCGGAGGGATACATAATCAGAGGCGGACAAGCCAGCCAAATTACCGAGTACACTCGCGGAAAAACGACTCCTGCATTCATTCACATAGCAAGCGGGTCGATTGAACCGAGGGATGTGGTAGTTTTTTCAACTCAGAGACTGCTAAGAACTGTTACTCCAGCACAACTTGCAAAACTCTCATCGCGCGGGGATCAGTTGATTGATGAACTGACTACGGAGCTTGAATCAGAAAAAGAAAAATCGGCGCTAGCAGTCCTTAGATCAACGGCACAAAAAGGCCAAGCCGAGAAAAAAGTTAAACCACTCCCCCCTCGGTCTTCACGGAGAAGAAGACGACGGACGCCGTCTCGTATTCCTCAGTTTTCCGGAGTTGCGGAAGCACTTATATCTTTTGCTGGCAGAGTAAGGGATAGGATTCCATCTTTTGAAGTGGTGGATCGTTTGCGCGAACTTCCTGCGGGGCTTCTTGCAGACATGAAGAATCCAAAGAAAAAGAAAAAAGCGCATATGCTTACTCTCGCAGGAGTAGTCGTGGTATTTTTGTTTGTCTGGGCTGTCGTAAACCTTGCAACAACAACCCAGAGCAGCCAAAGCCGGGCGGAGCTGGAGCAAATGATTGAGCAAGTTGATACTGATATAAAGACTGCGGAGAATAGATTCCTCGCAGGAGACACAGATTCAGCAAATACAATATTGGAGCGCGCAGAGGCTACTGCGAAGCAGGTTATGGATCATGAGAGCGGCAGATACAGAATGGAAGCGTTGGATCTTTTGGATCGCATCAGGCTAAAGAATGAGGAAATAAATAACATTACGAGGCTTTCACCGCGTGTTGTGGTGAATCTCTCCGCAAAGAATTCAGATGTATCCGCAACAGGAATGATCGGATTAAAAGACGGCGAGTTTATTGTGCATGATAAACAGGATCTTTATCGTGTTGTGCTTAATGCCGTTGATGAACCGGATCGTTTGGCAGAGGAAGAACTGATTGTGGATGGAGATTTCTTTGATCGCATGCAGACGCTTCTGTTCCAGCTGAGCGACAACTCAGTTGTCGAAATAATCAACGGACAGACAACCTCCATGAAGACAGAAGATCCTGCAGGTTGGATTGCAGGCAGTGCTCTTAAGACTTATCTGAGATTCTTGTATGTTCTGTCGCCCGAAAACAATCAGATCTATAAATATGAACGCTTGAGCAACCGATACTCAGCGCCTTCGGAATATAATATCAATGGAGACTTGGGTAATGCTTTGGATTTTGCAATCGACGGAAATGTTTTTGTACTAAAAGAAGGAGGTGAGATTATTAAACTCTTCCGCGGCGAAGCACGACCATTCGTTATCAGGCATTTACCGGAAGGTGCACTGGAAGGTGTAACTAAGATTTTCAAATCACCTGAGGACGGCAATATGTATCTGCTGAATTCAAAAGGATCACGGATAATTGTAGCAACCGATGGAGGTGCTACGGGAGAATCTGCTTACATCAGGCAATATATTCTTGAAGGAGAACAAATTGGAGAACTTAAAGACTTGTACGTTGGTCCGGAGCAACTTCGCATGTATGTGATGGATGGAAAGAGAGTATACGCTGTCGACTTGGTAGCCACGAGGTAGAGGTTGTTTATATAGGGCTTGCGAGCAATTGGCAGATTGGCACGGGTGCTACGCACCCTTTGGCAGATTAGCTTTTTAAGTTATTCGAATAAAATAGCTAATCTGCTAAATGCTAATCTGCTAATCTGCCTTTATGAAAATCCTAGTATTTGGAACCTTCGACAACCTTCACCCCGGCCACAAATATTTTCTAAACGAAGCCCGGAAACGCGGGGAGCTCTTCGTCAGCATTGGCTTGGATAATACCGTCGAGGAAATTAAAGGACGCAAGCCTCGCCAGAATCAGGATGAAAGAATCAAAGCCATTCAGGCAGAGTTCCCGGAAGCAGATGTCAGACTCGGAGATTCGGACAATTATCTAAAACCCATAGAAGACATAAAGCCCGATTTGATACTTCTCGGATATGACCAGAGGCTTCCTCCGGGTATTTCTGAATCGGATATTCCGTATCCAATCGAGCGAATAGAGGCACATAAGCCAGAGGAGTATAAAAGTAGTCTTCTTTGAGTCTGGCGAAGACAGGTCAAATCTGCTATACTAATTCGAAAACCTAAAAACAAATATGAAACAGATTATTCAGTCATCTCTTACACGCCAGATTGCCGGTGCAATAATCGGAGCCTCTGTTGCGTATGGACTTTATCTTGGATACCAAGCTGTTCAGCCTCCGCTAGGTGCGTTTATTCATACGTTCTGGGATGGAGGCGAAGGAGCAGATGCAAGGTTCTCGAGTGAAAAGACAGACGTTGAGGACAGAAGGATTGAGAGACAAGCACAAAGAAACAGAGAGATTGCAAAGCACTTTGCCTCAAGTGGTACTCCCGGACAGCAGGAGCCTACTCCGTTTGAACGCATTGCAGAAAAAGCTCAGAAATATCAGGGGCAGATTACACCGAGTCAGGAGAAAGAACTGGTTAAACCCGATGCAGAACCCAAATCTGAGCCCGAAAACCGAAAACCGAAAACCGAAACCGAGCAGGTTACTCCCCCACCTGACCAATGGCAGAAAGAATTAGATGCAATGGAAAAGCAAACTGCAGAGAGTGGAGATCAACTTCCTGATTCTGGACTTGGACTTGGACTTGCAATTGCTGGGGCTGCAGGTGCGACTGCTGCAATTAGAAGGAAAAAGAAGAAGTAATGGCAGATTAGCACGGGTGCTTCGCATCCTTTAGCAGATTAACAGATTAGCTTTTCGAGTTACATGGATATGGTTAGCTAATCTGCTAATTGCCAATCTGCTCGTCAGTACTTCAACAATAACTAAACTTAAACTAAACTAACGACAATGCATATTACTGACCCACTAACAATTCTCTTTTTTATACTTGGCCTAACACTCGGGAGTTTCGGAAACGTATTAATTGAGCGTCTTCCAAAAAATAAAAAAATCAGTGGACGTTCCAAATGTCCTAAGTGCAAAAAGAAAATTTGTAATATGGATCTAATTCCAATTTTAAGTTTCATTCTTTTGCAGGGAAAATGCAGACATTGCTCAAAGAAAATATCAGTCCAATATCCTCTGGTAGAACTCTCCTCAGGATTGTTTTTTATAACTGCGCTTTTCTTAACGCCGGTCAGTGTATTTTCTGCTCTGTTTCTCGCCGTAATACTTTGGATTATGCTTTTAATGTCAGTCATTGATTTAAAAACCCAGAGTATTCCGGACGCCTTAAACATTCCATTTGTTATTCTCGCAATTCTCTATTCATATGTAACTGGATATATACCGATACTTGCTCCTCTGGTTGCTGCTGGATTTTTCTTTATCCAGTGGAGACTGAGCTCCGGCAAATGGGTTGGTAGTGGAGATATTATTCTTGCTGCAGGCATTGGATTCCTTCTTGGTAATTGGGAGTATGTACTCGTCATGATTGGAGTGTCCTACATTATCGGGTCGATTGTTGCTTTGCCTTTGTTGGTTTCCAATAAGAAAAAAAGCAAAGAGACTCTCGCGTTTGGTCCATTCTTATGTCTGGGAACGTTAGTGGTGTTAATTTGGGGGGACCAGATACTTCGAATTCTCTTATAAAAAAAGCCCATATAACAATCAGGGCATCTGCCCAAAAAAATAAAGAGGGAGACACCCTAGATTGCGAATGCTCTAATCCTTACTAATCAACAGAATTATCTGCGTTCGCCCCCGCGAACGGGGAGAAAATATAAGGGGTCAAGCACTCAATATAATACAGTCTCATGGGCTTTTGTCAATAGACAACTTTGGCTAACATAAGCCAATAATTCTGGCTTCTACGACCCTTTTAAGGCACAATCCAGCCTGATGAAGATTGTTGCCAAGAACCGTCGTGCAAGCTATGACTACGAGATCCTGGACAGGGTGGAAGCAGGGGTAATTCTGACCGGTCAGGAGGTCAAATCCTGTCGTGAGGGCCACGTAAATCTATCTGGCTCATATGTATCCTTCTTGGGTGAAAAACCGATTCTGAGGAGCGCAAAGATCTCTCCATACTCTCATGCATCTGGGCTCGAGAACTATGATCCTGGGCAGGATCGCAAGTTGCTCTTAAAAAAGTCGGAATCCCAAAAACTCCAGTCAGCTCTGGACGAACAGGGCGTCACAATCATTCCTCTCGAAGTCAGGGCCGGGAAACATATCAAGGTTTTACTGGGCCTTGGGAAGGGCAAGAAGAGATTTGATAAGAGGCAGAAGATCAGGGAGAGGGATCAGAAACGAAAATTAAAAAAAGGAGAGGACTACTAATTGAAAATTGATAATTGATAATTGAAAATAATATTATCCATTTACCATTTACCACTTTCCATTTCTATAATTCTAAGTACTATCCAGATACAAACATGTCTCTCCTACCTCCCCAAATAACAAAGGCCATCGAAGAGTTCAGCAAACTTCCCGGAATTGGTCCCAAGTCCGCCGAACGTTTGACGTTCCACCTCCTTAGAAGCTCAAAAGCTTCACCCGAAGCGCTGGGGAACTCGCTTTCTGAGCTAAAGAATGAACTTAAGTACTGCAAGTCATGCCAGATGGTCAGCTTACAAGAAGAATGCAGCATATGTTCAGATACTTCGCGCGATCATTCGACTATTTTGGTTGTTGAAAATCCTTTGGACGTGGTTGCATTCGAAAAAACTTCTTACAAGGGTGTTTACCATGTGCTCCATGGCGTACTCTCCCCTATTGATGGGATGGGACCGGAGCAATTGAAGCTCAAGGAGCTGATTGATCGGTGTGATTCCAAATCCGAAATCCGAAATCCGAAACAAATCCGAAATCCGAAATCCGATTCAATCAAGGAGGTAATTGTTGCAACGAATCCGGATGTTGAAGGAGAAGCGACAGCGAGTTACATCAATGATCAGTTGAAGGATAAAGTCGAAGCAGTTAGCCGCTTAGCTCACGGACTTCCAATGGGAGCAGACATTGAGTTTGCGGATCAGGTGACACTCAAAGAGTCGTTGGAGGGGAGGAGAACATTGTCAGAACCTTGATTTTCATGATTACAAGATTAACTTGATTACGGGGAATGATCCTTAATCCTGTCTATCTTTAAATCCTATTAATCATGGTTCAGACAAAGGACGTCATTATTCTTGACTCAAGACATAAAGGCGGTATAAATGTGTCCTATGGCTAAAAAGCAACCATCACCAGATTTACCGGTTTTACCAGTGTGTCCACATTTGTCGGTCAAATTTAGAGGGAGAGGAGGTCCGATGGGTGGAGATATTACTGTTGAAAACAGTTTGAATGATGCAACTCCATCGGAGTATCCGGGAACAAAAGATCAGATTGAGTCGCATGTTAAGGCCTACGGATGCAGTTGCGCTGTTGTTTTGAAGCCTAAGAATAATGCTGTGATTAATTGTGGGGCGGTGGATGGTGTGTGTATTAAGACGGGTGAACCAATTGAAGTCGGAGATGATGAATAAAGGTGTATGTACAATGTACATACAGACCCTTCTTCTTTCTTTTTATCTTGATACAAAAAGAAAGAAGCAAAGAAAAAGATCAAGGCAAACGCAGCTCACTCGTCGCGTAGTATTCATAATCATAGTCAGGCTCGCGGAGACGACACTAAAGGTCGCCATCCACTCGCGCCATTGAACAAATAGCCATTGGCTCCTCGCTCGGATGTGCGTTTGCCGGTTGGTGGCCAGTAGTTAGAGTAGCTGTTTTAATGTCTGAATCCTCTAACTCCAGTAAATACCACCCTTCGACTCACTCACTCCGTTCGTTCGCTCAGGACAGGAAGTGGTAGTCAGTGTTATATTAATGTCGGAAGCCTCTTACACCAGTGAAGACCATCGGAATTCCAAGCTCATTTGCCTTCGCAATCACTTCTTCGTCACGAATTGATCCTCCGGGTTGGATGATCGATGCGATTCCATTCTTTGCAGCTTCTTCAACCGAGTCTGGGAATGGGAAGAACGCGTCACTTGCCATTGCGGCGCCCTGTGCGCGTTCCCCTGCTCGTCGTGCGGCAATAATTGTGGAATCAACTCTGCTTGTTTGTCCGCATCCGATTCCCACGCTGACTAAGTCTTTCGCAAACACAATCGCGTTTGATTTTGCATGCTTAACAACTTTGAATGCAAAGAGAAGGTCCTCGATCTGAGCGTCAGTCGGCTTAATTTCAGTTGCAACCTTAAGGTCAGCCTTGGTTACAATCTTGGTATCCTGATTCTGCACAAGCATTCCTCCGAGTGCTGAGCGAAAAGTTACTGCATCCGGATCGGGGCACTTGTGAGTAATTGCCCGAATCTTCGGGCGTTTTTCTGCCATAAATTCAAGTACGCCATCCTCATATCCCGGTGCAATAATTACTTCTGTGAATATCTTCTGCTCGATAATCTTCTCGATCACACTCATTGGGCATGGCCTGTTGAGCGAAACGATAACTCCGAATGCAGACAAACGATCAGCGTCGTAACTTCTTTGGAATGCATTGGTAACATTGTCATCAACTGCTACGCCGGAAGGACTTGCATGCTTGATGCAGGCGCATGCCGGGCGTTCAAACTCGCAAGTCAGATTCCATGCTCCATCCGCATCCAAAATATTCAGGTAACTCATCTCCTTGCCCTGATGGAATGTCCATCTGGATTCAGGATTGTTATAAAGATCGTAATAACTTCCCCATTGATGCGGGTTTTCTCCGTATCTGAGCACTGTCTTGTTGGTCAGCATCATTCCCGTGTGCGTTCCTTCGGAAAGAGTTTGCGCAATTGCAGAATCATAGGCCGCAGTTCGCAGGAAAACTTTGCGCGCAAGCTCCGACCTTAGTTCAGTTGAAGTATCTCCTGTTTTCATCTCTTCAATCACACGATCATAGTCAGAGATATCGCAAATTACAGTTACATGGTCAGCATTTTTTGCCGCAGCCCTGAGTAAGCTGGGTCCGCCGATGTCAATTTGCTCAACAAGCTCTTCTTTTGACACGCCTTCCTTCCTTGCAGTCTCCTCAAATGGATAAAGGTTCACAACAACCAGATCAATTGGTTCAATTCCAAGTTCTTTGGCTTTGTCCTCGTCCTCTCCTCTGCGGTAAAGCAGTCCTCCGAAGATCAGCGGATGCAAAGTTTTAAGTCTTCCTCCAAAACATTCCGGAAACTTAGTTACTTCCTCGATCGGAGTTGCAGATATACCGGCGTCAGCCAAAGCCTTTAGGGTTCCTCCGGTTGAAATGATTTCGAAATCAAGTTCGGTTAAAGCTTTTGCGAATTCGGTTAGATTTGTTTTGTCGGAAACTGAAATAAGGGCTCGTCTTTTCATAGGTTTCGATTGTAGCGGAAAATTGTCTATTTGATAGACTTTTTTGCCTTAAATAAGGCAAGTTCATTAAATTCAGTCAGTATAGAATTGGCTGTTTGACACAATTGATTAAAATCGAATATTCCGCTATAATTATATGATTATTTTGGCTTCACTATGCCTAAAAACGAAAACAAAAAAGATCCAACACCGGCCAAAGATCAGCAAGCCCCGGAAGTAGAGGAAAAAGAGCAAAAACAGGATGCTTCCGAAGCAAAACCGGAAGCCTCCAAACCTAAAAGCAATGGAAAACGCTTGCTCATTGTCGAAGATGAGAAGCCTCTCGCTCATGCACTGGAACTTAAGTTTGCACACGAAGGTTACGAGACAAAGTTGGTTGAAGATGGAAAACAAGCACTGGAAGCCATCGCCGAATTCAAGCCAAATGGAATATTGCTGGATTTGATTATGCCGAATATGGACGGTTTTCAACATTCCTTCGAGAATCCGCCTGCGTAAGCTGGCGGAGGAAGAGTTT
>CAZDKL010000001.1:8498-105306 GCA_964506185.1 uncultured Candidatus Peribacteria bacterium | reverse complement strand
AATATTTTAGCTCAAAACCCCATTTTCTGCGCTAGCTGGGTAGTCATTATAGTTTATTCATGCCCACATTGTACTATCATATATACATATGCCCAAACTCAAACCCCTCCTCCTACCACTTTTTGTTTTATTCATGTTTTGTATATGGATGACTCCAGCTTTGCTTGCGGGATATCCATATTGGGTAACTGCTCTTATTCCGCGTGCACGCGAACTGGCTGAGTCCGGAGCTTTGGTTTGCAATAGCATGAAATTAGTCACTCTTTTAATGTCATTTGTTGGTGAGGCAATAAGTTGGGAAAATATTTTGGGGTGGTCAGCAGTAAGTGCGGGAGTCTTCGCATTGGCTTTGATCGCATGGTGGTGGGCGGTAAAGCAGTTGTTTGATAATAGAATTGCTTGGCTTTCAATGGTTGTAATGGGTTTCATGCCGATGTATTGGGCAGAGTCACTTAGGCTTGAGGGATACACATTCGCATTCTTCTTCCTGTTCTTGGGGTTCGCACTCTTTATAAAGTTCCAAAAGAAAAGGAGGGTGCTTGCTCTTGTTCTCGCAGGCGCATGCTTTGGAGCGGCAATTGCATCGCGAAGTACTTTTGTAACATTTCTACCGTGGTTTTTGGTTGCGTATGTGTATATGAATAAGAAGAAATGGAAAAAAGCTCTGATCCAGTCAGGCGTCTACTTGGTTGTTGCGTATGCAGTCTTTGTATTTCCTTTATATCCTCACGCAATAAGTTCTGAGCTTTCAACAATGGAGCGGGTGCAAGTATTTCTTCCTTCAATGAACGAAAAGACTCCGGGGGAAGGACATCTTTATCCAGATCAGTATATTTTCGAGAACTACAGAGAAGAATTTGATGAATATACAAAGGAACGAATAGAGTCAGAGTCTTCATTTCTAGTAAGGCAAGAGGACCAGCATTACAGAATGATTTTTGGAGTGGGTGAGACAAGTGAAATTGATGAAATTTTGAATGGGATTTGGTTGTTCGTGAATATTCTTCCACCATTGGTTTTAACCGAGACTGTTGGAGGCGTCTTCCTGTGGCTCTTTATAATTCCGGGAATCGTCATCTTATTCAGAAAGAAGAAGAAACTTACTTTTATGATGCTGGGGCTATGGCTCTCGATGGAACTCATAATCAGATTCGTACTCCACTTCGGGCGGGATCACTTAATTGATGTCGGATGGATGCTTGCACTGTTCAGCGCTATCGGAATTGCAACTGTTTCTGATTCTGTTAAAGGGAAATTCAAAAGACTGTCGACTGTAGGAATTTCAGCTGTAATTGTAATCATTGTCAGCTTGCAGTTGGTACAAGCAAATAGGAAGTTATTCACTCGGCTTTACGAGCGCTCGTTAGTTCCACAAATGTTTGCAGCAACTCAGGCACTCAAGTCAGTTCCTGACGATGCAGTCATTGCGCACCCGCGTAAGCTTGAATACTTTTTCTTCTCTCCTCAAACTCCCGTGACGATTCATAACCCTACGATTGAGTTTTTATCGAAAAGAGGAGAGCTAAGTGCTCCGTTTAAAGATCACGGCATTACGCACATCATTGGATACTCTGCAGAAGAGGTGGCTAAGATTAAAAGGCAAGTGTTCGTGCAAAACGTTCCGCTTCCTGAGCCCAAGGGGGTAGAAGCTTCTCCATTAATAAGAATGCTTCTGCATGTGATTAGATGAGTGTATGTACCCTCCTTCGCCTGCGGGCTTCGGAAGGGCAGGCAATATACATACAGTGTCTGAACCTTGATTTATAAGTAGGGGCACAGCGTGCTGTGCCCCTACTTGAAATAAAAAATCATAGTTCAGACAATGTGGCTAGATAAGCATTCGCCTGTCTCTCTAGGCTAAACTGCGATTCCACTCTCTCCTTACCCTTCTCTCCCATCTGCTTTGCAAGCTCAGAATCATTAAGAAGCCTGATTAGCGCTTGCGCATATCCAAGCGTATTTCTGGGATTAACGATGAATCCTGTCTCTCCACTTACCACTATCTCAGCCGTCCCGCCAAAGCAGGTTCCAACTACAGGCTTACCTGCATTCATTGCTTCCAGATTCACGGTTGGGAAGTTGTCTAGATAAAGAGAGGGCACGGTCACAACGTCAGCTGCATAATAACTTAAGCTTGCCTGATCGCGATCAAGCCAGCCTGTTGAGATCACGGCTTGTTTTAAGTCAGGGCTGATCTTCTCAAGGTGCGGAGTAACATTCTCCTGCTCACCGTTAATTACAAACTTTGCAGTCGGAACATCTTTCATAGCTACTTCAGCCGCACTTAGGAAAGCATCAATACCTTTATCTTCACGAACTCGTCCTGTAAATAAAACTGCGGGTCCTGTTATGCCGTTTTTGTTTCTGAACTCATTAACCTCAGTGTCAGATGGAGTATCCCAAGATGCAATGCCATTTGGAATGGTCAGTGCAACTTTTATTCCATTAACATTCAAAAACTCAGCTACAGCATTGCTGATTGCTATTACTTGAGTGCCTGAGTCAGCCAAAATCTTTCTGATAGCTTTGTTTCTTTCCGGATAATATTTTCGTCCAACTGCGAGTAGGTGTTCCCATGGGCGCATCTTCATTGCTTTATTGTTGCTTGCAAGGCGCTGATATCTTTTACTGTTAACTCTTGCAAAAGAAACCAGGAATGTATCGTGCGCAGTCAGAACTATTTTATCCGTAAACTTCTTTGCAATATTCAGCGCATCATAAGTCAGATAAGTATGAATGTTATGCGCATGCACGGCGTCAGGTTTTAGTTCTTCAAAAATCTCATTCAACATCTCGCTCATCTTCGGATCTTTGATGCAATGCTTGTGGCGCTTCTTAAGTGGGTAGTTTGAATAGATGCTTATCTTATCCTCCCGTTCAGGGCCTGAGCCTTCAGGGCCGATGGCAGATTTCTCCACAACGTCTTTAGCTTTATCCTGATGAGTCGTGATTAATACCACCTCGTGTCCCTTTGCCTGATACTTCTTCTTAAGCTGATCTACGATAACAGCCGCTCCTCCGCGGGCGGAGGGGAGGGAATCGTCGTTGAGGAGAAGGATGCGCATGGGAGTAGGTTATAGTTGGTTGAAAAAGTAATAAAGGAAGAATCAATATATTTAAGCATATAATGTCTATGAGCTAGTAAATCCTAAATTCGAAAAACGAAACAAAATCGAAATTCTAAATATTAAATCCGAAAAATATTTCGAATTTCGGATTTGTTATTTGTTTAGGATTTCGGATTTAGTGCTTAATTTCTCCACTTCATTCCTTGTGCTAAAACTCTCCATGAGATAGTTTTCCTATGTTTTGGGTAATTCGGACCGCTCAGTTGCCGGCAAGATGATGTTTCTGCTCAAGCAGATGCATATTAAGCCTATCTATTTGACGGTTCCTATAGGGCTTTCTCTGCTTTCTGCCGTATTTGAAGGGGCAGGAATGGGGCTTCTAATCCCAATATTAAACGGTTTTTTGCAGAAGAGTTTTGCCTTTATTGCGGACGCTCCCGTGATTGGAAAAGTCTTTACAGCACTTCCTCAGCATATTCAGACAAACGACAGAATGCTTTTCGGGATTTTGCTTGGAGGTTTCGTGGTTGTTTACATTACAAAGACCGTAACCAGATATCTTTCCGTTGTAAGCGTCGGGTACTTCTCTGAGCGTGCATTGCATCACCTAAGAAAAGTTCTGTTCACCAGATACTTAAGCTTTGGGAAACTTTTCTTTGATACAACAAATGTCGGGCATCACAACATTGTACTTACGGAGTTTACGCGACATGCGCTTCATCCAATGCTGATCATTGACAGATACATAAATGCATTATTTTCACTCGCAATTTATTTGGTGGTAATGTTTATGATTTCATGGAGATTAACTCTGATTGCGCTTCCATTATTTGTATTCCTGCACTTTGCAATCAAGTTTATGATCACACGAATCAAGGCAATCTCCCGTGTGCTAGCAAAAAGGGGGAGCGAGCTTGGAAAGAAGTCAGTTGAAATACTCTCAACCATTCCTCTGGTTAAATCATACCGAACTGAACGGTTGGAACAGGATCATTACTCGCACATCAGTGACGAGAAAGCGAAGTTAGACTTTAAAATACGTGTTCTTCAGGCTCTTATTCTTCCATCACAAGAAGTAATCACTCTTCTTGCAGCGGTTGCAATCTTTGTGGGGGCACTTATGTGGCTTGGGCGTGAACAGGTAGCGTCAGCCCCCGCACTTGTCGTTTACTTCTACATAATTCTGAATGCTTCGCATAAGTTTGGAACAATTTCTGGTTTCCGTGGAAGTATTGCGGCATGCACGGGTCCGCTTGCCGAGGTTATGGAGATCTTTTCTGAAGATGGAAAGCATTATGTGAAAGATGGAGACAAAAACTTTGAGGGGCTCAATGAAAAAATTGAATTCAAAGGACTTACATTCTCTTATGCTGATGAGCGTGATGTTCTAAAGGACGTTTCATTCAAAGTAGACAAAGGGAAGATGACTGCGATCGTGGGTCCAACGGGTTCGGGTAAATCAACCCTCATAAATTTGATAATGAGGTACTACGACTCGGCTCCTGAGTCGATATTGATTGACGGTAAGGATATCAGAAACTTTACGCTGGATTCATTCCTAAAGCATATAGCGCTTGTAAGCCAGGAAACGCTTCTGTTGCACGATTCTCTCAAGAATAACATCACGTACGGACTCTCTAATGTCAGTGAAGAAGCATTAAACGAGGCGGTCGATCGTGCGAGGCTCAGGGAACTCATCAACCTTTTGCCGGAAGGACTCGAGACTTTGATTGGAGACAGAGGAGTTAAGCTCAGCGGAGGAGAGAAGCAGAGAGTTTCAATTGCGAGGGCTCTGCTCAAAGGCTCAGAAATATTAATTCTTGATGAAGCCACAAGCTCACTCGACTCCAGAACAGAGAAGCTGATTCAAGAAGCGATAGATGAAGCTGTAACTGATCGCACTGCAATCGTAATCGCACATCGACTGAGTACTATCCAGCATGCAGATAGTATTTTGGTGTTGGAAGACGGAGAGATTAAAGAACAAGGGGCGCTTGATGAACTCCTAAACAAAAAAGGAGCGTTTCATGCGTTGTGGGAGGAGCAGAAGTTTTGACCTCACCCCAAACCCCTCTCCTTCCAACCCGCCTGCCTGCAAGGAGAGGGGCTTATTTGTAATTCCCCCTCTCCTTGCGGGTCTAAGATTTAACATTAAGAAAAACCTACACATGTTCTTAAATAACTTAAATGGTACGGTAGGAGAGGGGGCTAGGGGGTGAGGTCAAAACGGAACATCCCAATAGCTCCACTAAGCTTATTTGGTTCTTCAAGCAACGGGGATGCATTTTGCTCAATCCAAGACACAAGCTCATCAATTTTTTCATCTGACATTTTTGGTCCTGAACTTTCGGAAATTTTGGGGAGTCTGTCCTTTAGATCAGACACGCAAACATCTGTATTACCCCAAGAGTGACAGATTGTTTTCCAATCAAGGTTCATTCCAAGCTCCTTTGCCCATTTCTCGAAGTGAATGGGGGATAAGTGATGCAAATCAGCCAATGTAATCTTCGCATCAAACAAAAATAGAAGAGTTAGCAATACATACCCGCGTGGATTTAAGAAGTTTGGAACAGTTACAAGAATAGATCCATTCTCATTTAGTAAACTCTTCATCTTACTAAGCCCCTCCAGAGGATCGTCCATATGTTCCAGTGTTCCAAGCGACACAATTACATCGTATTTTCCTTCCGCATCGAAAAGGTTCTTATTTTCGTATTTCAGGCTTGGATGGTTGTGCCTTTTTTGAGCTTCTTCAACCGCACTTTCTGCGTAGTCAATTCCCGTAACTTCTTTGGCTCCGGTATTTGAAAGCATGTAAGTAAATTCTCCCGTTCCGCTCCCAACGTCTAGAACGGTTTTGCCTTTCCAATCGATCTCATCAAGAATCGATTCGTACATTTCCTGGCGGATTTTGTACTTAGATTTCGTGTAATGATCATCCGCCCCTTTTGCGTACAGCTTCTCATACAGCCCCTTAAGTGCAGAATTATCCATTCTTGGGTTTGTAAGCGACTAGAAAGTGAGCATGGGCCATTATGCGGTTTGTTTTGTACGGATACCGCATTAATATTGATCTGACTTTGAGGATCCCTCTCCTAACTGTCGTAACCAATCGGTCAGTCGACCTTAAGAGCGGAACATAGATCGGAAATGGACAGACGTGCGTGACTTTTGTTTTTACGAATCCAACTTTCTTTGCAAATTGCTTATATTCTTTGGAGTTGAAAGTATTGCGATAATAATCTCGTCTTGGATTGTCCTTGTAGAGTCTGAATATTTTTTTAATTTTTCGCATGACGACATTAAGTTCCTGACAGGAGAATTTCTTTGGAATATTTAACGATACCATCACTCCACCCGGGCGAAGAATTCTATATTGCTCTCTGTACAAGTCATCCACGTTATCCAAGTGCTCAGCAAGGCCGATTGAAACCGTTGCATCGTAAGTATTGTCAGGAATACCGGAGCTTAGGGCGTCTCCCACAATAAACTCGGCATCCAGATTTCTGGTTCCAAAAGCCTCACGGGCGATTTTGATCGCATCTTCCTCGTTATCCATCAGTGAAACATCCAGCCCCATGTAAGTTTTGCAATAAAGGCCGATTGTTCCACGTCCGCATCCAAGTTCAATCACTTTCTTAGCTCCGACTTTCTCCAAATGCTTTTGAATGAATCTGAAATAATAATAAAGACTCAGTTGCCTTTGTGTTCGCGGTTTGTCTCCCTTCTCAACGTAAATAGATCTTTCTTCGAGATTGCATTCCTTCCCACCTTCGCCCCTTCGGGGACTACGGTGGGCAAGCCCGCCTTCGCGGATTTTTGCCCATTTATTATGAAAAGCCTTCTGACTCATGCGACTGTTGTACATGCCGCGACCTTTTCTTGCAACTTTTTAGCTATAAAGATATCAGTCGCCACTCTGGATTCGGCTGTAGTTCCTCCAATATGAGGAGTAATTAAAACGTTTGGATTGTTCTTTGAATATTCAATCAATCGACTTCGAATTTCTTCATCAGTGAATTCAAGTTCATCAGAAAGCACATCGGTTCCATATCCTCCGAGTATTCTGCTCTTAAGAGCGCCAATCACAGCCTCCTCATCAACTATCTTGCCGCGTGAAGTGTTTATTAAAATCGCGTTTGGCTTCATAATTTGCAATTCATGAGCTCCAATCAACCCCTCTGTACTTTCATCAAGCGGAACGTGAAGCGAAACAATATCAGAAATCTCGAGAAGTTCCTCGAGAGTAAGTCCTCCGGGAATATTAGAATCAGAAAAAACCACATTCATCTCAAATGCCTTTCCGAATCTCTCCATCATCTTGCCAAGCCTGCCATATCCGATTATGCCAAGCGTTTTACCTCTAAGTGAAGTTCCTCTGAATTTTTCGCGATCCCATTCTCCGTTAAGTACGGACTTATTGGCGGAAGGAATCTTTCTGGTCAGAGAAATAATAAGGCCTAGGGCAAGTTCTGCAGTTGAAGTAATTGAATTTAAAAATCCCACTTCTCCCTTAAGACTTACAATCTCGATTCCCTTAGACTCAGCATACTTGGTATCAATATGGTCAAGCCCTGTCGTTGCTGTAGCTATAAATTTCAAATTCGGAGCAAAGTCGATCATCTCTTTATCAACATTTACTCCAAGTTGGACTACGAGCATCGTTTTGTCAGCAAGATTTTCTTTGGAAGGCTCCCCGAACACAACAGATCCGATTTTTTCGAGCAATTCTTTGCCTTCGGGAGCGAATTGAGAGCCGGTGTAACAGAGAATCTTGTGTTCCATTAGCTAACAGGGATCTGAGATTTAAGTTTTTGGAGTTGCAACTCAGCTATTTCAAAATCAATAACAGTATTTACATCCACAGACCTTTCCAACGGCATTATGTGCGCGTAACTTCGTTCGCCAATCATATCACCGGACATAATCAGAGGAGTCTTGGTCAGATACAGTGCTGCGTTTCTTTTATACACCTTTGGTCCAGCAGTTCTTGGTATCGGTTCGCGGCCCTCTTCTGCAAACAACGACTCGATCCTTCCGTCGCGAATTGATTTTAGCTTTTTAATATTAAAGTCAGTCACTTCCACCATGCTCATAACCGAATCAGCATCCATCTCGATCATCTTCTCGATACAGGCATCGATATCTTCACCCAGACAGAGCGGGGAAGTGGGATGAATCATCATGATCGCATCGAACTCCTGACCGTCATTTTCTTTGATCCAATTAATGGCATGCTGAAGCACTGGCATGTCGCGTGTATGATCTTGTGCAAGATCTGCGGGCCTCTTGAAAGGCACTTCTGCACCTGCTTTGCGTGCAATTTCGGCAATCTCGTCATCATCGGTTGTAACCACGCATCTGGTCAGAAGTTTACTTTCAAGCGTTGCTTCAATTATGTAGTTGATCATCGGCTTACCGCAGAGGGGCTTTATGTTTTTGCGTGGAACTCCTTTGGAGCCACCGCGTGCGGTAATAATGCCTAAGACTTTCAGATCTTTTTTCATTGGTTAACAGTTTGAGGTTTCTTAATGTCTTCCCAGTTATAAATCCACTCATCGTTAATCTTTGACGCGAATCTCCCGCGATAATAATCGCGGTTTAGTAATTCAGTTGGAGTCATTGGTCGGACTTGCCGGCCTATCATTACTTCAAACTCGGGAATTTCTTCTTTTGCAAACTTAAGTTGGTCGTCTTTATCAAGATTTGCAAATTTCTTAAGCTCGCTCAGTTGATATGGATTAATTGAAACAGGTCCGTCTTTGGTTTGATCCTTTTTTAGAATCGTAAAGTGCCTTTCGATCCACTGTGCTCCAAGTGCAATGGCGGCTTGGGCTGCTTTTATTCCGTCGCGTTCAACCAAAGTATGATCGCTCCAGCCAACGGAGTCCGTAAACTGTTTAAGCCATTCCATTCTGCTTAAGTTGCACATGTCCATTGTGTTTGGGTAACTCGTTACACAATGCAAGAACGTAAGCTTCTTGCCTTTACTCTTAACAAGCTCGGCAGCCTTCTCAATTTCTTCGTCGAAAGTTGCGCCTGTGGAAATAATCAGGTGATCAAAGTAATCGCAAAGCTCAGACAACATCGGATAACTTGCACAATCGTAGCTTGCAACTTTTACAGTCTTCCCCGGCCAGGGGAGTGAGCCTGCAAATGGAATTCTGTGCGTTGCAAAGACAGTCGTGAAAGGAATCACATTGTTCCTGTTGCATTCATCAATAAAGAAGCGATGATCATCCTCGGTCAGATCAAGTTCTTTAAGTCTTTCAACCTCATCTTTGTGCGGTCTTTTGATGCACTTTACCGTCCCGTCAGGCAGAGTCTCACCCTCCTCAAACCTCTTTCGGAAGCTTACATCCTCGGAAAATATCGTCTGCATCTTCACATAGTCAGCTCCGGCCTCAGCGGCCGCAGAGATCATTTCCTTGAGCGTATCGCGCGATCCGCCGTGGTTTTGGCACACTTCTGCAATTATTTTAACCATGGCGGTAATGGTATGCTTTTTTGCGGGAGAATCAATGATTTAGAGGGGTTTTTACTCTTTATTTCGTAACCAAAAGGCCTCCTCTTTCTTTTTTGTCTTGGATACAAAAAAGAAAGAGGCAAAGAAAAAAGATCAGGACAAACGCAAACTCACTCGAAAGCGCAATTAGAGATTCAATGGTGTGCAGAACGAATTGGATGCACTCAGAGTTAGAGGCCTTGAATTGGAGAGCCTCATCCAATTCGTTCTTGCGAAGTAGAACTGGTTAAATAGTGCTTTCGAGTTCAAACATGCGTTTGTCCGTCTGTATTGCCTATTACTGAAAAAGGCAAACACACTTGTCTGAGCGAGGAGCCAGTGCCAACTAGCTCGTAAGCGCGAGCAGATGTTGAGCGTCCGCCCGAGGCGGACGACTCATCTCTGCGAGCTAGATCTATGATTACGAAATAAACGCGACGAGCGAGTTTGTGTTTGCCTTTGATTTTTTCTTTGTCTCCTTTCTTTTGTATCAATACAAAAGAAAGGAGAAAGGTTAAGCAATTTTATTTGCTATATATTCCGCTCCATCCAGCGTTCCATACTTACTTTCTAGTCCTGACCTGTAATCCTCAATCGCCTTCTTAAGGCGCGGTAGTTCGGACATTAGTTCACTAATAGGTTCACCTTTATGAATCATTCCAATTCCAAGTTCCTCAATCCTTTTATTATTGAAGTATATCTCAGGATCATCAGATGGATCATACTCAGGAGTGATTAGCGGGGTGCCAGTCAGCAAAGACATCCAACATGCGCCCCAGCCGGAGCGTGCAACTTGGAACACAACATTCTCGTCAGCAACTATATGAGGCGATGTATCTTTATTTGTAAAAACGGGAAGATCAATCTGGTTCTTTATGTCGTCCAATTTACGATTTGGAATTCCACTAATGGAAACATAAATGCTTGGTTCAGTAACATCAGTCGAAATATTCTTCAATGATGCTGTTAACGGAACCAGTTCATCTGACCCCGAAGCTTCAAATGTCCCGGGATCAGTAATAAATATTTTTGTGAATTGATCTTCCAAGATTTTCATTCTGTCAGACACTTTCTTCAAAAGCCCTTTATCAATAGCAATCGTACCTTCATCAATCGAGCGCGCCAGAATTTCTGAAGTTCGCGAAAAGAGGACTGCAAAACTTTCAGATCCTCCAAGATTTACGATTGGGGATCGTGCAATCTCGATAAAGTCAGATCCGTAATGTTCAGCTAAGTGTGATTTGATCTCATTTTGAGTGTGATCGATATGTTCAATCCAACTTAAGAGATAATTTTCATAACTTTCATGTTTAAAGGAAATTGAATTGATTAATTTTCCCAGATGTTCATCAAATTCAATTGCATGATTTTCTCCGAACTCTTCTTCCATTATTCTTTTTTGGTTTTTGCCATAAATAAGAGGCATTATGATTTTAGATTCGCCCTTCATCGCAAGTGCGATCTCCACGCACCTAAGATACGGTCCGTTTCCGTATCCGGGATTGCATATGACGACTTTCTGATCCATCAAAGCGAAGTATATTGTATTTGAGGCAGTCCGTGGAACTGTTCTTTGCTGTAATGTCCCCATGGGTCAAAGATCATTGCAGGATTTTGCATGGTTGAAGCAAGAGAGAATATGTCCCATTCGGGGTATTCCCGGTGATTATTGAGTATCAGAACACATGACGCGCCTCTGAAGCCTTGCTGAGGGGTATCTGAGACGTTTGTCCCAAGCTCAAGAAGTTCGTTTCTGTCAGCCACATGGTCAAAGATTTCGATATTCGGATAACTGCTTTTCAGGATATTCAGAATATCAACAGATGTGGAGTGCCTGAGGTCAGATGTTTCCGGATGCCCTTTGAATGCCATACCTGCTATGAAAATCTTAGCCCGCCCAGGATCAATGCAGTTGGCGCTTACAAACTTATCAACCTTCTCCACGACAAAGTCGATCATCGACTCATTTATATTCCTGGAAAGCAGAGGAAGCTGAAGGTTGTAACCGTTTGATCGTGCGGATTCCACAAACAAGTGCGGGTCCTTTACAAGGCATGCACCTCCGACGCCCGGGCTTGGAGTTGGAATGGGATTCCTTGTGTAACCTTTGTTGGCTGCGCGAATTACAGACGTTCCGCTGATGCCAAAGCCGTCCAAAGCTTGAGAAATTTCATTCGCGAATGAAAAACTTACATCGCGGAAGGTGTTATTCAAAAGTTTTACAGCCTCCGCTTCTTCCAAGCTATCGACGGAGACGATTGTATGCGCGAATATCTGGAAGAGCTTCGCGGTATTATCCAAACTCTGCTTATTAATTCCTCCGATTATCTGCGGAAGAGTTTTAAGCTCTTCAAGAGCCTTTCCTTCAATCGTTCGCTCCGGTGCAAATGACAACATAAACTCAGTTTCGTGGCTCAAATTGGATTCACGTTCCAAAATAGGAATAACTAGGTTTCTGCAAGTTCCGATTGGTACTGTTGATCTGAGTATTACAAGGTCATGAGGCTTCATGATCTTTCCAACTTCAGTTATTGCGCTTATCAGATAACTCTTATCGGATCTGCCTCTGTCGTTAACTGGAGTTCCGACGCATACGATGAAGATGTCGCTTGCGTGTTCATTCAGCTGAGTACTCAGAAGCAGATTCTTATTCACATGTTTCTTAAGCAATGTCGTAAGCCCCTTTTCAAAGAAGTGAGGCTCGCCGCGCTTGAGCTTCTCTATAACTTCCGCATTCAGATCAACTCCAATAACTCTGATTCCAAATTCGCAGAGAGTCAGAGCCAAAGTCAGACCTACATATCCAAGTCCAATCACTGCGACTGTTTTAATCTTAACTTCGCTTCTTCTCCAAAGTTCGAAAGGAGTTATTACATCAGCAAGTCGTCCCGCATCATCAAGAGTAATGATGTGATGGAACCTGCTTTCGGGCATATTTTTCTCTCTTATAATTCTATGAAACTCAGCCAAAATTTCCGCCGGATCTTCCGAGTGTCTTACGGTCAGAGGATTTCTGGTCATTATCGTCCCAATCGGATTTTCCAAAGAAACACCTCTTAGGATCGCTCGCCTAATGTCTCCGTCAGTTACGATTCCCACAAGCTGGCCATTCTCCATTATCAAAGCAATGCCCCATGGAGCAGGAGGATCGCTCCTTACTCCATTTTCGATAACATTCATTGTATCGCGAATGGTGGTCTGTGGGCTGATGATTATGGGCTCCAGGCGTTTATGCATTGGAGCGTGATTTTAGGGATTTGGGCTCAGAATGGAAAGAAAAGAGGGGAGATAATTGGTGCCAATAACATCAAATTTCTGTACTGTACCCCAGCATGGACCCCAAAAGAGCCATAATCCTGCGCCTTACAACCGACTCTGCAAATGCTGCATTGGAACAAGTGATGGAGCAAATGCCTTTTGAGTTTGCAGCCAGCATCGGAGATAAGAAGCATGAGTACTCAAAAGTCGGTTCCGATAATCAGCTCTGGTTTAACTCAAGCGACATTCGCGGAGGAGATTACGAAGGACTCGACTTAAATCAGCTTATTCCTCTCGATGAAGAACTGATAGATGCAATGCGGCCGACCGAAGCCGTGTTTATGAACTTAGTAACTCGCTTGGAGTATGCGCGTACGTTTACTTATGACGAACGAAAGAGAATGTATTATCTTCACCTTAGATTTTGGAATGACTTTATAGAAAAAAACAAAATCAATGTGTGTTTATTTGGGATCATGCCACATGAGATTCCGGACTACATAATTTACGGTCTCTGTAAGGTAAAAAAGATTTCTAAGTTCATAATGCACTCAACAACGATTGAGGACTGCACGGTGCTTTTTGAGGATTGGGAAGAGTCTGACCCAAAGATCAAAGAACGGTATCAGGAATTATTAAACAAGAATGAAGAAGTTCAGTTGGATGAACAATTCGAAAACTATTATCAGGGACAAGTTAATCCCGAAGGAAAGAAACCCATTACCTTTAAAAGACCAAATGCATTTCAGCGAGCCTTGAAAGGGGCATTCATTCGATCGTTGCCGACATTGTTCTCGCCCAAAGCATGGGTCAGAAGGGTTCAGAAATTAAAAGCTGAGCTATACAGAAAGAAGCTTGCCCGCATTTACGATGGCTTTGCGGTTGAACCTGATTACTCGCAAAAATATATCTACGTTCCGCTGCATTTTCAGCCTGAGTGCTCCACTTGCCCAATGGCAGGAGCTTTCGACAACCAGAAATTAATGGTTCAGATGCTTTCTAGCTGTGCTCCGGAGGGAGTGGTGCTTTACGTAAAGGAGCATCCTCGTCAGAGATCAAAAGGAATCGCATACAGAGATGAAGCTTATTATCAGGATCTCGCTAAACTCAAAAACGTCAGATTCGTAAAAATTGATACAAGTTCATTCGAGCTAAGAGAACATTGCTCAGCTGTAGTCACGGGAACCGGTACCGCAGGATTCGAGGCGCTATTCCGCGAAAAGCCTGTGATGATGTTTGGTCACAGGTTTTATCAATACGCTCCGGGTGTTTTCCAGATAAGAACCAAGGCAGATTGTAAAAATGCAATGTCAGCAATCTTTGAGAGGGGAGAAAAGCCTGAGCTAAAGAAGGTCAGATTATATTTAAAGGCAATACAAGATACATGCTTGCGAGCAGCTGTTTGCGATTGGCATAGAAAGCAGGCTTCCAGTCTTTCGCATGAAGAGAATACAAAAGCAATTTCGGAAGCGTTAATAAATAAGTTGAAAATTAGTATTTAGAATTATTATGAGCGATATTTATCGGGGACTTCCCGAAAAGCGGCAAAAAGAAGGCGTATTTGCTTACAAACAAGCATTAGTAGTAGCTGGTGACTTGGTTGAAGCTACATGCAATGTTATGAGTATTATTCCAAAAGGAACTCGATTACGCATAGCCTCATTACTAACCGGACCACAAGATACTCGCAGAGGTTTTGAAGGAAGGTTAGTTTTTGATGAATATCCCGATCAGGATTTCAATGCTAAAAAATTCAGGAAGATTGAAGAATAAGGTCTTTATTTAGCGCTGTTCCTCTCTCAATATCCTCAGATGCCTTTTTGCCGATTACATTTTCCAGTTCTTTTGGCGGAAGGCCGTGCGCAGGGCGGATTGAACGTACGTTCTTGCTAGTAAACTCTGCCCCCTCGGCGATATCCTCAACCGCATAAAGTGATCTTCTGAATGGAATGCTCTTCTTTTCTTTTTCCGTGGGGCCGTAATGAACTTCCCCCAAAATAACCTCATCCAATTCTCCCGTCTGAGCTTTGCGAATGGCTTCAATCATTTCTTTAAGCTCACTTGGCTCCAAAGAGAACGCACTGTCGGGTCCTTTTTCCGATCTACTGAGTGTGAAGTGTTTTTCTACAACGCATGCTCCGAGCTTAACGGCAGTAAGCGGAACACTTGGATCCAAAGAGTGGTCTGAAAGTCCGATCGGGCACTGGAACCTCTTAATCATGTCCGGGATCGTATTCAGATTCATATCTTCCGGAGGCGCAGGGTATGCGCTTGTGCATTTAAGAAGAATAATTTGATCATTACCCTCAGCTTTAACCGCTTCAACAGCTTCTTCAATCTCCTCAAGAGTAGCCATGCCCGTGGACATGATCATCGGCTTATTCAACTTAGCAATTTTCTTAATCAGAGGAATATCTACCAGCTCAAAAGAAGCGATTTTGTAAGCCGGAACATTCATCTTTTCCAGAAACTCAACTGAGGTTTCGTCATAAGGCGTGGAGAAGCAGTCCATTCCAAGGCTTTCTGCATAGTCCTTAAGCTCAGGTTGCCACTCCCATGGCATATATGCTTCCTCGTAAAGTTCATAAAGAGTTTTGCCTTCCCAAAGAGTTCCACCGCCAATCTTAAAATCATCTTTATCACAATCAATAGTCAGAGTATCCGCTGTGTATGTCTGGAGCTTGATCGCATCGGACCCAGCATTGTGTGCTTCATCAATTAATTTCTTTGAATGTTCAATGCTTCCGCCGTGATTCGCAGAGAGTTCCGCAATTATGTAAACGGGATTACCTTCGCCGATGCTGTGGGTACCGATTTTCATTTTGCGAGTATAAAGTGTTCAGCGGGCTGTCCTTTAATTTCTGTTTTAGCGGACTCTTCGAAGCCGGCCTTTGTAAATACAGCTTTCGATGCTTCATTATCGGGCTTGATGTAGGCATCAACAACCTTAATGTCAGTCACAGAAAGAATTCGGTCACACCCCTGTGTGATCAGAGATGTTCCATAGCCTTTTCCTCTTTGGTTCGGGTCAACACTTACCGAAATTGCAGCGTTATCTCCTTCAACTTCGAATCTCACTTGGCCAACAGGTTCATCATCTTCGTTTATTGCCAAAAGCAAGTAATAATTTGCATCAGTCATTTTGTTTTCGTACCAGTTAACGTGGTCTTCCCAGGGAATAGGATCAGAATTGAACGAAACAGCGCGAGCCTCCGGGTCGTTTGCCCAATCAAAAATCATTTTGCATTCACTTTCTTTAGACGGTCGAAGCCACAATTTCTTACCGGCTGCTTTCATGCAGACTCTGTATGCGCCGTAGCCGTCGATCAGCTTCATGCCCTTTTCGGACATCGATTTTCTCTCAGATTCGTTGGCTAAAAGGTCCCTTAAACAAGCCAAAAAGTCGTTGTCGCTGAATTCATCAGGCTTTCCAATTGATTTAACAACGCCGCGCTCATCCAGATCGGCTACTACGGGCTGTTGATTATTTGCGATGGTGATTGCAACGGTTGGAACTCCCATATAAGCCATTTCATATGTTGTTGATCCTCCTGCAGTGATTGCCAGCTCAGCTTCAGAAATTAATGCAGGCATATCCTTAACATCAGTCAGAACATTTATTCCGTTTGATCGGGCTTTGATGTCATCAAGATATGGATTCATGCCTCCAACAATTATTGTGGGATTTATGTCCTCTATCTGACTTAGAAGTTCAACCACTCTCAGCGTTACATTATCCGGATCGCTGCCGCCAAGGGTTACAAGGATTGATTTCGCATTGTTTGGGACGGAGGGGTGCGGTTCCAAGTCCCTGAATTCTCTTCTAAGCATAGTGTATTTGGATCCAAGAAGAGGTTCGCTGCCTGATCGCTTTTCATAAATATCCCTAAGCGACTCTGCGTATGAGTTTTGATTCAAAATGAAGTCAGCCGAGTAGGAAGTTGCTTGTCCGTAGTCATCAACCAGCAGAAATTGAATATCAGATTCCTTAAGAACCTTTTGATACTCGTCGGCAAACGCATAACCGTCCACGATCAGGTGCGCACCCATCTCTTTTGCAAGTTTAGCGGTTTCTTTGGCATCATCCGCGGTGCCGCGATCTGATTTAAGTTCAATTACATTGCATTTTTCAGCCCTCAATCTTTCGATCAATCCATTTGCATCTTTGGACATCACAAAAGTTGTTAGATAACCATCTTCTTGCGCAGCTTGCGCAAGAGCAAGGCAGCGCATCACATGACCCGTGCCAATTTCTGTACTTGCGTCAGCGCGGAAGAGAAAATTTTCAGGCATGTTCAACGGATTAAATGTATTGGCCGGCATCAACCTTTATAACCTGTCCGGTTATATGGTTTGCGGCGTCCGAACAGAGAAATGTGACGATAGGTGCAATATCTTCAGGTTTACCTAGTCTCTTGATAGCGCATTCACTCAGCACAAGCTCCCTGACTGAGTCAGGTGTATTAACCTGTGAAGAGGACTCGATAAAGCCGGGGGCAACAAGGTTTACGTTCACGTTATATTCACCAAGTTCAATTGCGGATGCCTTGATAAGCCCCGTGAGCCCCGCTTTGGCTGCGTTATAACTTGCAGTTCCTTTGCGTGCGCGCAGCCCGTTAATAGATCCGATTGAAACAATCTTTCCTCCACGTTGTTCTATGAAGTGAGGGGAGACTGCATGTATGTAATTGAATGTTCCCTTCAGATTAACATCCACTACCTCATCCCAATCATCTTCACCAATTTCCCAGAGTGGAGCAATCTTAGAAAAACCCGCATTGCAGACAAGCGCGCTAATACTTCCAAGTTCATCGACCACTCTATCAACTACTTCGTGAGCTTTATCAAAGTCAGACGCATCTGCCTGTAAGGCGACCACATTCTTATCAGCTTCTTCCATACTTTTAAGTATTTGTTCCACAGAATCATCATCCTCTCTGTACGTAAAAGCTATATCGCAACCGGCATCAGCCAACTTGCGGACTATCTCTGCTCCCAGTCCTTTGGAACCGCCTGTGACTAGTGCAACTGGTGAATTCACGGGGAAATTCTATCATTATGGGTAGTTATTACCATTATATTGGTCGGATTTTTATTGCGGCAGATTAGCAGATTTGCATTTAGCAGATTAGCTAATCTGCCAATCTGCTAATAAGCTAATCTGCTTCTATTTTGAAGAATAATGACTCACAACCTTCTCCACGGCTTTAACTACATCCTTAACATCTTTGCTTTGCATGCCGGTAAACATAGGCAAGCTGATGATTTGCTCATATGCAGCCTCAGCGTTCGGGCATTGACCCTCTTTGGTCCCGAAATTATTCACATAGAACGGATGCAGATGGACCGGAATATAGTGGACATTTACCCCCATATTCTCGGCTCTAAGCGCTTTAAAGATCTCATCTCGATTTACTCTAAGAGAATCCAATTCCAGCTTAACTACGTATAGATGATATGCATGAGAAACATCTTCCCTTACTTTAAGAGGAGTAACTTCATCAAGATTCGAGAATGCTTTGTCGTAAATCTGTGCAATCTCCTGCCTGCGCGAAGTCCACTTAGGCACCTTCTTAAGTTGGCTAATACCAAGCGCACACTGAAAATCAGTCAGCCTGTAATTAAATCCAAGTTGATCCACTTCATAAAACCATGAACCTGCTTCGTGCCTCTCGCGATGATCGCTGGAGATGCAATGATTTCTGAATTCCCTCATTACTTTCGGGAAGTGCGGGTTGTTAGTCGTGATCATTCCGCCCTCTCCGGTTGCCAGAGGTTTAACTGCATGGAAACTGAACGTACTCAGGTCAGCCAAAGACCCGACCGATTGACCCTCGTTCATTCCGCCGAGAGCGTGGCACGCATCAGCAATCAATGTCAGCTGATTCTTTTCCGCAATCCGGCTCAGCGAATCGTAATCACAAGGTTGTCCCGTGTAATCCACTGCAACAATTGCTTTGGTCTTCTTCGTTATGGCCTCCTCAACTTTCTTTGGATCGATCAAAAGCGAATCAGCATCAACGTCAACAAACACAGGTTTGCCTTTCTGAAAAACGACTGAGTTTGCAGTTGAAACAAATGTCATTGCAGGAACAATCACCTCATCTCCTGCCGAGATGCCCGCTGCAAACATTGCAGCATGAAGTGCGGCGGTTCCGTTGCTTACAGCGATAGCATCATTAGCCCCAACAAAAGACGCAAACTCTTTTTCGAATTCCTGAATCTTAGGACCGGTTGTGAGCCAATCCGATTGAAGAACCTCCAAAACAGCTTCCTTATCTTCTCCGTCGATTAATTGGCGGCTGTAGGGGAGTAGGGTATCTCTGACAGGGGAGCCGCCGTTTATGGCAAGAGTTGATGACATTGATAGGCCTTATGTTACCGTTAATTCGTTACTTCGTTAATTCGTTATGTTAGAAATATTCCGAATTAACGAATTAACAAGTAAACGATTCGATTGGCTCTCTAACAGAAAGCATATTCCTCAAGTCTTCGACCGTCAGCCAATGACTATTCTTGTCGCTTGTGTAACTGAATCCCTCCTGTAGATTGGTTAATTCAGGATGTGCTTCTGTCCACAGAGGATTCTCCGGCTGGATTACATAAGCATTTTCTTTTTCGACCGTGTGCCTGGATTCATCTTCCGATATCAAAGCTTCATGAAGTTTTTCTCCCGGGCGGATTCCAATTACTTCTTGCTGGCATCCCGGAGCAATTGCTTCTGCAAGGTCAGTTAACTTCATGCTCGGGATCTTTGGAATAAAGATCTCTCCGCCCTGCATTGTTTCCATGGAATTCAAAACAAACTGAACTCCTTGTTCCAAAGTAATCCAAAACCTTGTCATCCTATCGTCAGTAATTGTAATTTTCCCCGTTTGCTTTTGCTTCATAAACAACGGGATCACGCTTCCTCTGCTTCCAACCACGTTTCCGTAACGGACGCAGCTGAATAGTGTTCCGCCTACTCCGGAATATGCGTTTCCTTGTACGAAAAGTTTTTCCGCACACAACTTAGTTGCGCCATAAAGATTAATTGGATTTACAGCTTTGTCGGTGCTCAGTGCCAGTACCCTCTTAACTCCGGTATCAATTGCAGAGTTTATTATGTTCTGCGCACCCATGATGTTTGTCTGCACAGCTTCAATCGGATTGTACTCACAAGCGGGAACATGCTTAAGAGCTGCCGCGTGGACGACGATATCCACTCCTCTCATAGCGCGCTCCAGTCTCTCCTTGTCCCTTACATCTCCGATGAAATACCTCATACAAGGCGCGTCAAAACCGTCATTCTTCATCTCATATTGCTTTAGCTCATCCCGGCTGAAAACTATCAATTTTCGCGGGTGAACGCCCCTCAGAAGTACTTCAACAAACTTCTTGCCGAAGGATCCTGTACCGCCTGTAACGAGAATTGAGGACTGGGAGAAATCTTCCATTGAACGGCATCTTATCCGTTGGAATCGGCTTAAGGAAGCGTTTTCTGGGGTTTTTTAGAGCAAATTGCATGTGCTCCTGTCATTTATCTCGTGAGTCTATTCCGAATTTACGCCTTATGGTGTCTCCAGTTTCTTGGACTTTCATTTCAATGCTGCTCTCACACAGGCGCTGAGTATATTGGGAGATATGCACAGGTTCACCAATAATTGGATCGAAAGCATATTCACCAGCACAGCATACTAGGTGGCTATGCCAGGGCTCCATTTTTCCTTTGTACTGCGTGGGAAGTATTTTCTTTATTTCTGTTCTGAAGGGTGGAAATAATGGATTTAGCTCATCGCATTCAACAGGATGACGAACTTCCTCATACACATTCATGATGCACACTAGCTCTGCACTGATTTCATCATCCATGATCAACTTGCGTGCAATCTTATCGGCAACAACTCCACAATTAAAATTTTCATAACTGTCTTTCATTTGCTCATGAATCTCTAACAGATATTTCACTGTTGCAGGTGCTCTTGATGGCTCAAACTCTTTTTGATGTTCTTGTGAATGTAAGGACATTTCACATGATTATAGCATCAATATTGATGTATGTCATTGTTAGGTAAAGCTCAATACATTAATAGCAGCATCTACATTAGCAAAAGGAAATTCCGGTATTTCATGCTCAGTTGCACCAATATCAAGGTTCAATTTATCAGTTTGAAGCTCGCACACGCCAAGTCTGACAGCCGTGCATTTTTCGGGATCAGGCGAGTTTGGTTGAATTGAGATCGGCTTTTTCCCAAGTATTGCAGCCTCAAGTAACGCCTTTGATCTCATTCCAACAACCAAGTCAGCGTGCCAGAGCAAAGGAATGATCGGCATAGGTTCAGCGGAAGAAATCCACTCGACGTTGGGTCCGCAGTTTGGAGGGGCAGACACATCTTTCTGAGACGGATGCATTTTTTCCAGAACAAAATAATTTTTATCAAGCTTAGTCAGATGGTCAGCAAGCAACTGCCGAACAATCTCCTCATGGAAACCTATGAACTCACCATGAGTTCCTTTGTCTCCTGCTTTTTCTCCGTAAGCTCTTTTCAAAGGTTCGGAAACAAATAGAACTGAAGTACGATCACCTGCGGGTTTTAGAATCTCCGGAAATTCAGGCGGAGGAGTTTTCTTAAGTTCAGATAACGAGACGCTTCCGGTTATTTTCATGTTAGATTCGGGAATATCCTCAGCCTTTGCCAGTTCCAAAGATGTTTCATCTTGTACACAGATCACGTCAGGTAAATATTTTCCAATTTGCTTAGCTTCATCTGCAAACCTGAGTGCGTAGTTGTACCACTCATCAAGCACTGCGACGGTTTTGATTCCAAGTTCTTTGGCTGACTCGGTCAGATATCTTTCGGTTTTAATCGTTCCGGTTGTTCCCATGCAAATGGAGTCAGGATTTATTTTTTTAAGAAACTCGTCGGCTTCTTCTTTTGTATTTATCTTAATTTCTTCAGCCTCGATACTGAAGTCAGCAAAGATAGGAACAGTTACATGGGAGCCGAATACTTTTTTGTCTTCGGCCAGCTTGATTACGGGAATCAATTCTTTGGCCCCGCCGGCGTCTGATGCGCAGAATAGAATCATAACTGCCATAAAGACATTTTGCGCTTTGGATGCCTCCAAAGCTTCTTAAAACCCATTTCCTCAATTACCTTATGTTGCATGTCATTTGAATATGCAATCACATGCCTCTTTTCTCTGAAGGCGTTCATGTTCTTTTCCAGAAATATCCTCATCACCTTGTCATCAAATGGATTGAACATAAAGATCATGCTCTGCTCGAACTGACCCAAATCATACTCGGTGGCATCGGCATGCAAGAACTCAATGTTGTACTCAGAAAATTTAGATTTGTATTCATTGGCCTGAGCAATAAGCTCGGAATCAAAATCAATTCCAATGATTTTTTTGAATCTCTTGAGAGCCGCCGCATAAAAACATACCTTGCCTTTGCCGCATCCGATGTCGATAAAAGTCTCAGGTCTAATTTTAAGACTCGCACTCTTCTTTATTAGCTTTCTGATCGAACTGCACCACGCCGCGTGATATGAAGTTGCGTTGTCCCTGAACTCAGAATCAGTTTTTAAATCTTTGGCGCCTATAACTCCGCTAAAGTCGCATCCGAATTTCTTATCGAAACTCTTGTCCTCCCGTTCACTCATTATTCTGATCAGTTTAAGAAGCATTTTTGTTCCAGGTAACATCAAAATACACAGTCGGGATTGCGGAGAAACTGGTTTTGTAATCACCTCGCGCAGGGGAATTGATTCCGACCGTGTCAAAACTCTTTTGTCCTCGATCTTTTGCTCTTTGGATTGAGTTTGCGAGCAATATGCTTCCGCATGCGTCATTCCTAAACTCAGGATCATTGGCTCCAAACAGGTAATATGCGCATCTGTCATCAAAAAGCGTCAGAACTGCGCTCGCTACCGCTCCATCTTTCTTTGCGATCAGCATTTCTCCAAAATTATTTTCAAAAGCTGACGAAGCAATTGACTTAACAAGCTCGCCATGTTCCTCCGGCCGTTCAATATCCTGTCGCTCGAAAGTTTTCTTGTGAAGCTCATCTAGCAAACCAATGTCAGTTGATTCTTCAGCGCTCCATCCATTCTTTTCTGCTTTGCGTACTTCTTGTCTGCGAACAGTTCTGATATCCATCAGCATTTCATCCATGTTCCCCATATTTTCGAGATCAATAAGCCCCGTGTATCTGGGATTAACCGTGAACATTCCTTTTTCACGTTCGTGATAATGGAACCAAAGAAAGCTCCTTATATCTGGGAAGCTATGATGCAGACTGAATGAAATCAGGTCAGTTTCTTTTTCGAGTTCCTCCAACAAAAAATCCAGTAGCTTCATCTGTTTGCTCACAGCTGTGTGCGGCTTTGCATTGGCGACAGACTCCGCAAACAAAACCCCTTGATACATTGTGAACGGACGGGGAGAGGGCTTATCTCCAAAACTTAGAGCACCCAAGAGCTTCTCTCCATTTGCTTCGACGAAATATCCTTTATGCTCATCTGTCATTGAATTCAAAAAAGCTGATGAAGTGAATACGTTTCCCTGAGGGGACGCGAGAACGAAGTTGTCCCATTCTTCAGCCGAAGAGCACTTGGTCAGGACAAGGTCCATGTCGGATATATTAGCAGGCATAAGGCAAATTGCTCCCTTTTCTTGCCCTTTTTGTGTCATCAGAGATAATTCTTTGACATACTCCTCCGGTATGAATGTCATACTGAAAGGTTTTGATGACTCCGCAGGCAAGCCGATGATCGAGACGGCCTTTAAGGGCGTGAAGCTTGGTACATGTATCAATGTAATGAACGACAAAAAGCAGTGGCCGGAGCTTGATTGCGAAAATCACATCTTTATTCCCGCAGGTCCGCAAAGAGCGGGCGACTACACAGATATGGACTGGTCAGAAATTGCTCCGCTTGATGAAGAACTGATAGAAAAGATGCGTGCATGCGAAGCACTGTTTATGACGATGGTGGAAAGGTACGCGAATTACAAAGATATGCCCTATGAAGAACGCAAGCGGCAATACTTCGATCACTTAAGATACTGGGATCACATGATAGAAAAGCATCAAATAGGACTTCTGCTCATGAATGCAGTTGCCCATCAATGTTATGATCAGGTGATTGATGATCTGTGCAGACTCAAGAACATTCCGGTTTGGTTTTTCGAACGAATGCCGGTACTAGGCGTCGCTTCTATGGAAGAGCATTTCGAAACAACCGGTATGGAAATCAAGGAACACATGGAAGAAGTCAGGAAAAGATATGAAGGGAAAGAAGAAATAGATCTGCATCCTCATCTTGAAGAGTTTTGCAAAAACCAAATGGCAGACAAAGATCCTTGGTACATGGGTCCTCGCGATCCGCATTTGGAAACGGACAGTTTCATTAAGAAATGGGGCAAGATTGCAATCAACATCATGTTCAAGAAACCAAAGTACTTCTTTAGCTCAGTTATATCGCCGACTTTTTGGAAGCGTAAACTCAGACAGCACGAAACATCGCTTATGTATGACAGAATTGCAGTCGAACCTGATTTGAGTAAAAAGTTCATATACATGCCTCTGCACATGCAGCCGGAAGCAACAACTTGTCCGCTCGGAGGGGTTTATACGGATCAGGATTTGATGGTTCAGCAAATGGCGTCTCATCTTCCTCCTGATGTATTCCTGTACGTCAAAGAACATCCTGCACAAGAAGAGCTTTGCAGAAGTCCTGAATTTTACGAAGCACTTAAGAATACCAAGCAAGTGGTATTGGTTCCCAGATATTTCAGCACACATGAACTAACGAGGAGTGCATTGGCTGTTGCAACCGTAACGGGCACTGCTTGCTTAGAAGGACTCTTTAAAGGAAAGCCCGCGGTAATGTTTGGGCATCAATTCTTCCAGTATGCTCTCGGCGTTCAGCGGGTACACACGAATGAGGATTGCAAACGCGCAGTAGAGGTTATTCTTTCAGGTAAGCCGACTCATACCATCAGAGATCTGCGCATCTTTATGAAAGCATTAGAAGAAACAACTTTCCCATACGCCGGCGCACCGGAAACACCGCACTTTAAAGAGACTTGGTTAGAGCGTGCGATTATTGTCGGAGAGAAGATGGGAGAAAAAGTCAGAGAGTGCTCTAATAAGGCATCTTAAGTTGAGTTCTAGCTGAAATCCATTGTCTGCCATAATCTCCGAAATCCCTATTTTCGTATAGCTTGCGAGGCATGTAGTGCCCGGCGCCCATGTTTAAAGCGTATTTGGCTCCGATATTATCTGCGAAAGTCATTGGATGCTCCTTAATGATTGGATCATCACCGGAGCCGGCAACGAGTATGTTGCCTATTTGTTCCACGGTCATTGGCACTTCTGTTTCCGGAAGGAAATCATCCAGCTCCGGATAATCAGCAAGCCTTCCCCATGGAGTAGCAATAAATCGGGTTAATGCATTTCTAAATTCCTCTCTATGTCTTAATACTTCCATCCAAACATTCCCTCCCAAGCTATGAGGGAGAGCAAGCAGTTTTTCCGGTTCAACTCCTTCCTGTTCAAGAAGATCTATCATGAACTGTCTGACTTCTTCTCTGCTCGGAATTGCTGTTCCCTGAAGTCCGGGGATTTCCTGAGGATATATAACGCGCACTCCGCGAGATCTGGCAATTTCACTTTCGTGATGTTGCCACCTGTCTTCATGAGGTTCGCCATAGCCTTTGATCAAAAGAAGAGTGTCGACTGTTCTCATATTATTTTTTTAGATACCAAGTACTTTGTTGATTGCTTTGACTATATCTTCTGCATCCTCAACTGTTTGAGACGGGCACAAATGAAGGTTCATCAAGAATTCATTTTCAAATAAATCTTCTGCAACAGGGCATGCGCCTTTTGCATAATTTGGATCAGACTCAGCATTCTCCGGCGCTGTCCATGGGTATCCGTTTTTGTAAGCGGTTCTGCTTTGGAATAGCGGGAGCATGTAAATGGGTTTTACGTATCCCTCGTAGAAAATGATTCCTTGTGCCTTTAGTTTCTTTACAAACTCAGCTCTCGGCATGTTTCCTGCTTTCTCTGCGTGGTATCTGAGAGGATAAATGTAGTAAGTCGCGCTACGGTCAGCTTCTGGGCTCGGTACGCTCAAATATTCATGATGTGCAATGCCTTCAGAAACGGTGTTTACTAACTCAATCCTGACAGCATTCAAACGATCTAGTTTCTTTAATTGCTCAGAAGCAATAGCTGCATTAATTTCGGTCATTCTGTAATTAAATCCGACCAAATTTATCAGATCACGATGCTCCGTATCACCAACAATTGCTTCGCCGTGGTTGCGGATCATCTGCAACCTCAAAGCAACGTCAGAATCGTTTGTAACGCACAGCCCGCCTTCTCCGCATTGGATTGTTTTGTGAACGTTGAAACTGAATACTCCGATGTCTCCGAAAGTTCCGACATGCTTTCCTTTAAACTTAGCTCCCCATGCTTGCGCGCAATCTTCAATAACTTTCAAATCATGCTCTCTCGCTATGCTCATGATCGCATCCATGTCCGCAGGTATTCCAAATTGATGTACAACTAAGATCGCTTTGGTTCTTGAGGTCAGATTTGCTTTGATTGATTCGGGGTCCAAGCATCCGGTTGTTCTCTCAACGTCAGCAAACACAGGAATTGCTCCGTAAACGAGCGGAGCTGTTGCGCATGCGCTCATTGTGTAAGGAGAAACGATCACTTCGTCTCCAAAGCCAAGACCTAATGCACCAATTGTGGCATACAAACCTGAAGTTGCGCTGTTAACGGAGACTACATGCGCAGAACCAATGTAATCTTTCGCAAGAGATTCCAGAGTTTGAACTTCCTGCCCACCTAAAAAGCTCAGAGGAGGATTAGGTTTATAAGATCCTTGGAACATTGAAAGATTCTTGCTCTGCATGACTCGTTCAGCGGCCAGACGCTCTTCTTCGCCAATTGCATTGCTTTCTTTCCAGGGCTTTGTGCGCACTGGAGTATCGGCGCCGATGGAAGTTGATTGATCATTCATTGTTTTCAATTGCGGCCAGAAGAATTTCGGTAGTCTTGCGTGCTTCTTCGAAGTTAACTTGATTCAAGATCTCCGGATCTCCGCCATTCAAGTACTCAGCGCACGCTCCATACATGGTATCGAGGGCCGTATGTATGCTATCTGCTTTGAAGTTATGATCAAACCAAAGAGCCGGTCTTTTTGCGCGATCCAGTATCTCTTTATCGATAAAAATATCATCCCAATGAATGCGGATTCTGCCCTTATTAAAGAGCAAAACACACTCAAAGATCATGTATGGCTTTTCGGGCACTCCTCCCAGATTGATTCTGACTCCGGGGAACTTTTCCGACTGAAGCTCAACGTCAAATAGGGGGTCCGCCGGAAATCTATCGATCTGAGTCTTCTTGGAATATACATATGAAAGATCACCCAAGAGCATCCTAAGAGTATCAATCGCATGGATACCCGTGTGGAACCAGCCGGCATAGTATTTCCAGTCAACTGATATCAATTCGGTTCCCAACTCATTGTTCTCGATCATTTTCTTTAACTTTTGATGAGCTGAATTAAATCTTCTGCTGTGATCCACAACAATTCTTGTTTTATCTTGGGGGAGGGAAGCGAGCATGTTTAGTTGCTCAGTCGAAGTGCAAAGAGGTTTCTCGATTATCAGGACACGCGGAGCGTTAGTATGTTCAATTACCTCTTTTGCAATGCCTGCATGTGTCTCGTCAGGAGAACAAATAGCAACAATGTCAGGTTCAGTATCGCTCAAAAGATCAGTAACGCTTCCATAAGATTGCGAGTTCCATTTCAGGGCAAAGTCTCCGCTTCTTTGCGGATCAATATCGCACACTCCGGCAAGAGTTGTCGCTGAATTTTCCTCAGCTGCCTGCGAATGAACCTCCGCAAACGATCCGGTTCCGATAATGCCGCATTTAAACTTAGAATTCTCCATTAGGCTTTTTGATACTGCTTCCATCTTCTTTCCACAAACTGATTGCTTTTGGCCAGAAGCGGATTTGCATCCAGATAATCTAATATTTCTTCTAGTGAATAGTCATTTCTTGGTGCAAAGTTTTTTACAACAGACTCAATAATGTGGAAGTCGAACTCCGTATCGACATCCAGATGAATGTCAGGGCGATTTAGATTCTCGGGTGGTTCAAGATTGATTGTCTTATAAAGTTCTGAGTGCTGGCGCAGGTAAAGAGTCCCGTGTTCCCTGATTGCAGGATCAGTATTCTTTTCAACTGAGTCTTTGAATGCCTCCATCGAGAAAGTCTCGCTATACATTCCGGACGGATAACCTGCTTTCATATCGTTCCCAACTAAATCATAAGATCCATCTTCAAGGTAATACTCAATGCATCTATCAATCACTCTAGGATCATTGAGAGGACCGTCTCCGTAAATCTCTACTCCAATGTCAGCCCCTTCGCTCTCCAGTGCGCCGAGCATTCGCCCAGCCACATCATCCTCCGATCCGCGAAAACAATGAATCCCTTCGTTAGCACAAAAGCTTTCTATAATGTCGTTGTTCTTATTAACAGATGTTGCGACAACGATGCTGTTAATGTGTTTGGACTGCTTAACGCGGTCAATAAGGATTCCAAGAAGAGGCCTTCCATTTATTGGCTTCATAGTCTTCCCCGGAAACCTCTCGGATCCCATGCGTACGCAGATGATTGCTGTAATGCGAGGCATGGGGGTCATATTAGTGGTGAATTAAATCAGATCCAAGGATATTAAGCCTGAAGTGCCAGTGCTTTCTCTCGGAGTTCTGTTGCTTTATCTACAATTATTCTTTGCTCGTCAAGTTCTGCCAAGTAACCATCTTCGTCATCAATAATCATTTGTGTGCATAGCAATACTTCCTGCACCCAAACTTCAACATCTGCACTCTCATTGGCTTCGCGTTCTGCCTGCGCAATTTCCAAGGCTGTCGTTCCCTGTTCATGAAGCGCATTGCTTACCCAGCGCTTTGCGGTCGGGTTTCCGCGTGCAGCCAATTCTCTTACTTTGCGCGTGAATTGCCGATAGCTTTCGATGACATCTGCCGCCGGCATAGTACCCCCCATCTTCATAGCATAGTTCTGTTCGTTTATTGCGATTAATTGTCCAAGGACTTCTTCCGGATCTTTTTCTGCCATCTGACCTGAAATCCTAAAGTACAAATGTGCCTCTCCCCATCGTTCTTGCGGCACAAATGTGTAGGCTGTTTCGTAGGCTGCACGACAGGCCGAGCCAAATTCTCCGCGTTCTTCGTACGTTGTGATTAATGCTCTAAGTGTTTCGCGAGCTTGTTCTATCAGCCTTCTTCCGGCTTCAGCTGTTTGTTCATCTCCCATCAAAGTAGTTCCGCGAACCCTGCAATGCCTTGCTCCAAACTCATGCGCTTTACTTACCAAGTCTTGATTATGAGGTTGATCGGCATCAGGACGTTCTGTAAAGCGTGCAACAATTGCCTGAAGGAATCGCGGGTCTTCATTTCTTATGAACATATTAAATCCGTGTTTCATAAGGAAGTTATCATCATTGTCTCCATTAGGTTCGCGCTCGCGGAAATAGCAAAATAACTGATCAAGCAAGTCGTCAGCCTCGGACATTCGATCCGCATCGGCAAGCGCAGTCCATTGATCTCTGAATTCAGTAAACCTTCTGCGAGCAACTTGGTTGATAGTTTCAGTTCGTTCGGCATCGGAATATGGTGGTACCACCGGCGGATCATCGACAACATCCGCAACACGATCTCTAAGTAGCTCGGTAATTGCTCCCAATCTTCCGGCCACATTTATTCTTTCCATGGATGCCGGTTCCGGGGGAGCGGGATATGCAGTATCAGCCGGTACTCTCGTTTCGTCCAAATCACTCATAATAAGTAGTTTTTACAACAAAATGGGGTATATCGTCAAATTCTTTGCGATCTTATTATTATCTCTTAATGAGGCTGTCTTTGTGCTTAACAGGCATACTTTTTGGCTTGCGTACGCCAATTTCCAGCCCTCTTAGATAAGAAATTAAGGTGCTTCTGGCTTCATCAATACTCAGCACATCATTATCCACAGTCAGGTCAGGATCAGTCGGCGGCTCATATGGCCTGTCCTCGGATTCCAGTCCGGAGCGCTTCAAATATATCCATTTTGGATTACATATCTTGCTGACCATATGGCGGGCATCATCAAATGGTGCAATTACTGCGACGATTACAAGGAAGCCGTGTTCCGACATCAGCTTTGCAAGTCTTGCAACGCGCGCATTGTGCTTGATTCTATCTTCATCAGAAAAGCCTTCATCGATAGAGATAGTTGAACGCATTTCATCTCCATCCAGAACAAGAACAGGGGCGCTTTCTTTGAAGTGATCTCGTATGCCGTAGGCAAGTGTTGTTTTGCCAGCGCCGGAGTTACCGGTTAGCCAAATAATAGGGTTAGGGTGAGGGTTAGGATTAGGGTTAGATTCCTCATAAAGCTTCTTGCGAATATTTGTTGCGGAGATTGCCTCGGTTGTTTCATCAAGTTGAATAAGTTCGTAGCCAACGTCTCTTCCAATATATACAGATAAATCGCAATTGGGATCTTCAATTCTTTGAATAGTTACTTCGTCTTCATTGGGGAAAGCAGATCTGATCAAAGCTTTGCGCTTTTCATAGTCGAAAGGATTTTTTTCTGTCTTATTGGTATCTCGAACAAGGACAATACATCTGTTGCAATCCTCTAATGTTTTTTCTATGCACTTTCTATGTCCGTCATGGAAAGGCTGAAATCGACCGACGAAAATTGCTGTTTTCATGGATTTTTAGTGTAGCGGAGATTCATGAATCTCCGCTACGGTATGTATGTGAAAACAGCTATTTTCTCCTCCACAGTCAGTCCAAAAGACGGTTATGGCAATATAACTTATGAGCTAACGAGGCATTTGAGCCAGAGGGGAGCGGAAATTACATTATTTTTGCCCGAATCGCAGAGGGAGTTTGCCGAGCTTTTTAATCTCCCATTCGAGGTCAGATACGAATTGCCCGAATACATCTTCAGGCTTTATCAGCCAAAAGCTCTTAAATTCTGGAAAACAATCAATGTGTCAGATTTTGATTTGATACATTCTCTCTTCGCGTTTCCTTATTGCATGATTGCTGCGCGGTCAGCAAAAAAATACAAGAAGCCTTTTGTAATGGGTGCGCAGGGAACGCATGGGGTTAGGCCGCTCACGTACTTCCCGGAAAAGATAGTTCTAAAGAAGTGTTACAGTCAGGCTAAGAAAGTCACGGTACCAAGTGTTTATACAAAACAAATGATCGAAAAGTATTCCGGCAAAACGTATCCGATTGAAGTTATTCACAACGGAGTAAACTTCGAACGTTTCCAGAAAGGAGTAGGCACCTCATCTGTCAGTTCAAAATATGAGGGCAAGGTGGTTCTGCTTACAGTTGGCGGACTTTGGGGGAGGAAAGGGCATGACATTGTTTTAAAGGCTTTAAGTCAGGTCATTAAAAAAAGAGAAGACATAGTTTATGTGATGGTAGGAGAAGGAAATGCGCGTCCTCAGTTAGAGGAACTGATCAACCAGCTTGGACTACAAAATCACGTTGAATTTGCAGGCAGGCAAATGGCAGATAACTTAGTCAGCTACTATCACGCATGCGATATTTACGTACACACTCCAAAGGTCGTTGACCTGAAATTCGAAGGATTTGGGATCGTCTATCTGGAAGCAAGCGCGTGTGGAAAGCCGATTGTTGCGACGGATGCCGGAGGTATCAGAGATGCAGTTATAGACGCTCAGACCGGTTTAATTGCGGAGGATGGCGATATCAGCGGAGTCGCGGATAGAATAATCAGGCTCTGCGAAGATCAGGATTTACGCCGACAATTAGGTCAGGCAGGCCGCAAGTATGCGGAGAAAAACAGATGGTCTTCTATTGCTGAAAAGTTCGAGAATCTTTATTCTCAGGTCCATGAGTAAAATGTTAATCACCCTTCGACTCGTCGCTCCGCTCCTCGCTCAGGGCAGGAGAGGCATGTAATAATCCAATTTACTATGATGTCATCAAAGAAAATGTTGATCACAGGCGGAGCAGGATTTATTGGAATTAATTCCGCTAAGCATTTTTTGGATAACGGATGGGAGGTTGTAATTTTTGATAACTTCTCCCGCAAGGGAACGGATATAAATAGAAAGTTTTTGGAAGAAAATTATAAAGAGAGACTTAAGATTATAGTTGGCGACATTCGAACAGATCAGGAACAGCTGAATCAGCTCTGCGAGGAGTGCGACATTGTTTTGCACTTAGCGGCTCAGGTTGCAGTTACAACATCAGTTATCGACCCGCGTGAAGACTTCGAGATAAATGCGCTTGGAACTTTCAATGTTTTGGAAGCTGTCAGGCAAAGCTCAAAGAGGCCCGCGATAATCTACGCTTCCACAAACAAAGTGTATGGAGGACTGGATGATGTTGAAGTTGTGGAAGGAGACATCCGCTACTCATTCGCAGGAGGCATGACGGGAGTTTCTGAAGCTCAGCTACTCGATTTCCATTCACCTTACGGATGCTCCAAAGGTTCAGCTGATCAATACGTTAGAGATTACTCACGTCTATATGATCTAAAGACAGTCGTTTTGCGTCAGTCCTGCATTTACGGTCCGCATCAAATGGGAGTCGAAGATCAGGGATGGGTTGCATGGTTCATGATTGCAGCGCTCTACAACAAGCCTGTTCAGATCTACGGCAATGGCAAACAGGTCAGAGATGTTTTGTACGTTGATGATCTGATCAATTGTTACGACGCATGCATAAAGAACATGGATAAAGTGTCCGGTCAGGCTTATAACATCGGAGGAGGGAAGGGAAATACTATGTCACTGCTTGAGTTCATGGATCTTTTGAACAACGAAATGCAAATGCCTTTGCATTACACGTTCAGCGAGGTTCGCCCGGGTGATCAGCCTATATTCATCAGCGATAACTCCAAATTCATGAAGACGACAGGATGGAATGCAAACACAGGGGTTCGCGAAGGAATTGTCAGGCTTCTTGAGTGGCTACAAGCCAGCAAAGATATCTTGAGTCCGATGTATGAGGTCGAGAAAGTGAAGACCTGACGAGCAGTTAGCAGATTGGCAGATTAGCAGATTAGCTAATTATATTTTGTAATCAAAAAAAGCAAATCTGCTAATTTGCTAAAGGGCACGAAGTGCCCGTGCTAATCTGCTAACTAAAGAGCCAAATATCTATACCCCTCCCCCTCAACAGCCTTTTTATCCATAATAGATTTTAAATCAAAGAAGATTCCGCCTTCTTTCAGGCTTCCCAAAAGATTCTGCGGGTATCCATTGAAGTAATCGCTGTGGGTAACCAGGAGCATCACGGCATCGTAGGGTCCGTTCATCAGCTTACCGGGTTTGAATCCAAGATTCTCAATCTCAGATTCGTCAAAAAACGGATCGTGAACTTCTACATCACATCCGTAACCTTCAAGTGCTTTGATTACATCACCCGATTTGCTGTTTCTTCGGTCAGGAACATTCTCCTTAAAGGTCAGACCGAGCACAAGTACGCGCTTGCTTCCGGAATCTTTGAGTGCGCTAGCTACAAGGCTGGCAACATATGATCCCATTTTATCGTTGACGCTTCTTCCTGCGGTTATTACATGCGTATCCATTCCAAGCTGCTTGGCCTTTTCAACCAAGTAATAGGGATCAACTCCTATACAGTGTCCTCCGACCAGCCCCGGCTGAAAGGGGAGGAAGTTCCACTTAGTTTTTGCAGCATCAAAGACATCCTTAGAAGAAATTCCAATCTTATTGCACATTTGGGCTATCTCATTAACAAATGCAATGTTTAGATCTCTTTGTGCATTCTCTATAGCCTTCGCCATCTCCGCAACTTTGATTGACGAAGCTCTGTGTATGCCTGCTTCAATGATTGATTTATACAGATCACATAGAACGTCAGTTGTTTCGTCATCCTCTCCGGCAACGATCTTGAGAATTTTCGTAACAGTATGTTCCTTATCACCCGGATTAATTCTTTCCGGAGAGTAACCAAGCTTAAAGTTTTTTCCGCCGGAAGCTTCCTTAAGAATTTCTCCGCAAACCTCCTCGGTCGTTCCCGGATAAACGGTTGATTCAAATACAATGATTGCTCCGTCTTTCATGTTTTTCCCTACAGTCTCTGTTCCGGATCTTAGAATTGTAATATCAGGTTTATTATTTTCATCAATCGGAGTTGGAAGTGCGACAATTACTATGTCAGCTTCGCCAATTACAGCGGGGTCAGCGCTGAATTCGATTGGAACTTCCCGCATCTGCTCATTAGTCAGTTCATTCGTCCAGTCAGTTCCTGAATTCAGGCTGGCAATACGCTCTTCGCTGATGTCATACCCAATTACGCGGTTGCCCTTCTTTGCAAATGCGTGTGCAAGCGGTAGACCGACGTAACCGAGGCCGACGATGGCGATAGTATTACTCAATGCGTGATAGTTTAGCGAAGTACACAGCTAACGCAGTAGAAATCTTCAGAAAAATCGCTAAACTCAGAGCAATGAAACATCTCATCTTCGGTAGTCCGAGATCATCAAAGATACAGTTTTTCCGATACTTATTTGTAGGCGGTTCAGCCTCTATTGTTGATTTGATCATATTCTTTTTGTTAATACAGTATTTGGGCATGCATTACCTCTGGGCAGCATTTATTGCATATATGTTTGGTCTTATGTGGAATTACACACTTGGCCTATTGTGGGTATTTAAAAGCAAGCATCCTCGTCTTTTGGAATTCTTGATGGTATTTGGTATAGCTTTGGGAGGGCTTTTCTGGACTGAGTTACTCCTTTGGCTTACAGTCGAGTTCGTGCATCTTGTGCCTATAGTTGCTAAGTTCATTATTCTTTGGATCGTACTATTTTGGAATTTTGGCATGAGAAAACTATTCGTGTTTCATTAATAATTAATGAATAACTCAGATTCAATATTGATTCTTGGAGCCGGCCCTGCGGGCATGGCTTCAGCTTGGGAACTCAGTCGTTCAGAAAAACAAGTTACTGTCATCGAAAGAGCAGGCCAAGTTGGAGGGCTAGCCAAGACGTATGTTTTCAATGAGTCTCAAGGAACATTCAGAGTTGATAACGGTCCGCACCGATTTTTCAGCAAGAATAAATACTTGTATGACATGATCGGAGATTTGCTCGGAGAAAAATGGATACAGGTCAAAAGGCTCACACGCTTCTTTGTGGACGGAAAGTTCTATTACTATCCCGTCAGATTCAGAAACGTCCTTGGTCAGATGGGAATATTTAAGGCAAACAAGATGCTCAGGGATTATTCCATCGAACATGTGAAAGGAAGGATTAAAAAAAAGAAACCACAGAGCTTCGAAGACTTTGTCGTTGCACGTTTCGGTCGCACTCTTGCTGAATTCAACATGATCAACTACACGGAAAAGATTTGGGGAATTCCAGCTAAGGAAATTTCCGTCGACTGGGCGGAGCAGCGTATTGCGGGAATGAGTATTTGGGCAGCACTTAAAAAAATGCTTGTTAAAAGAGGAGGACCAAAGACATTGGTTGATACTTTCTATTATCCGAAGCTAGGATCCGGTCTTGTATACGAAACAATGAGCAAAAAGATTCAAGAACGCGGTTCAGAAGTACTCCTTAAGTCAGAACCAACCAGAATAGTTCACGAAAATGGAAACGTGATATCAGTTGAAGTCGCGTCAGAGTCAGGCACGCACACTTACAGACCAAAATCGGTCATAAGCTCAGTTCCAATAATCAGATCAATCGAACTTTTTGATCCTGTTGCTCCCGAAGAAGTCAGAAATGCTGCAAAGAAACTCCGATTCCGCGCACAAGTTTACTTGTTTCTAACTATTGATAAGGAGAAAGTAACAGATGACAACTGGGTTTACTTCCCGGATAAAGAAGTTCCGTTTGGACGCATTACGGAAATGAAAAACTTCTCGAAAGAAATGTGCCCCAAGGGAAGAACATCATTGTTTATAGAATTTTTCTGTTTCGAAGGAGATGAAATATGGAATGCAGGAAAAGAAGAGTTATTTGGCATGGCGATGGAGTGGTTGGAAAAACTCAAGTTCCTCAGGCGCGAAGAAGTTCTTAACATTCACATGATAAAAGAGCCGGATGCATATCCAATTTATGATCTTGAATATGCGGAAAACGTCAGTGTCATCACAAACTGGTTAGACAGCTTCGAAAACTTCTATGCAATTGGTCGTCCGGGAAGATTCCGCTACACAAACCAAGATCACTCACTCGAGATGGGAATACTTGCCGCGCGAAGCGTGCTTGAAGGAAAGAGGTATGAGGTCGATTCAGTCGGGTCAGGCAGTGAGTATTTTGAGAGAGGGTATGTGCCATGCGACACGCAGCGCTAAGCGCTGCTCTTAACAATTAACAATCAACACGTTCGCTACGCTCACTTTCAACTATTTTAATGTTGATTGTTGACAGCCCCGCGCATGCGAGGCGTGTTGAGTGTATAATGTTGTCATGGATTACTTCACCAACCAAATCCTTCCCGTCGTTGCCGCAGATTGTGCGGTCTTCATGGATGAAGGATTGCTTTTCATCAGAAGAGGGGAAGAGCCGGGCAAGGGTCGGCTCACTCTACCAGGTGGAATGATGGAGATAGATGAAACTGTGGAGGAGGCTTGCAAGCGCGAGATGCTCGAGGAAACTAATCTTAAAGTCGATGGCCTTAAACTAGTTGGAGTATTTTCCAAGCCTGATCGCGATCCGCGTGGCAGAATAATTAGTGTGGTATTTCTGGCTACAGAATGGTCAGGAGCACCAAAGGCAGGTGATGATGCTGCTGAAATTGAGATTATCAAGGATTGGAAGAACGCAGATTTAGCCTTCGATCATATGGAAATAGCGAAATGCGCCGAAATTGTAAAAAATAGGGAGAATTCTTGAGTAAATTGACAAAAAGGATAAAGTGTGTGCTATGCGTAGAAATGAGCCAAGATCAAGACCTAAGCGTAATCGTTATGGTTGTCGCGACTGGCATGCACTATCAGATCAAGTTGATAGATTTTTGGATTTGCCCGAAGTAAAAGAAGCCATTGGTGGAAGCTTGGATGATTATGAAAAAGCAATTGGAGGTAGCTTTAAAGCTGGTCCTCCTTCTCTTGGGATACGAGGTGATGATCATGTGCGTCAACGTTTGTTGAATCAAGAAATTGCGTTTCCATTAACAGTCAGAGGTGATGGAGAGGACGAGCCGTATATCACTCCGCCTTTTACTTATGAGGATCTTGCAACATATTTGTGTCTTCTATGTAACAACACGCAGAAAAATATGTTTTACGGAAAAAGTCCGGATGGAATTATCCAGATGACAAGATACCAAGAGATGTGTGATGTATTTTCAAAGGGGGAATCTTTCCATTCATTTTTCAATCCAATTGGAATTCATAGGTTTCCATATGGGTTGGAGGACAAAACATATTCACTTTTGTGCCATTACGCTTATGCCGTTCAACTTACTTTAGGATCGAGAATAGCGGGGACAAGAAAATCCATATATCACACAGATTTTGTGACAGAAACTAATTGTTTATACCTTGGCTTGTCATCTTCAATTGGTCAGCCTGCTGAACTTGCTAAGTTTAGAGGATCAAGAAGTCCCAGATACATTACCGGTGTAACAAGAGACGAAATGGATTTACTTTTTAGGGATATAGCAGCGCAGAGAAGAGCTAGCCACGGAGGACGAGGAAAGAAAGATGAGGATATTGATTTTGGAAGTAAGGTGCTAGGCGCATGTATCCGTGCAGTTGAATTGGAACAATTTGCACGACAGAATCTTGAGCAAATCGGAGTTACTGCCAGCAGAGATATTGCGCATGTATGTCTTATTACGGAAGAGCCTGCCAGAGATTTGGGCCCAAGTCCTGCGTTCTTCGATTCGCGCAGTGGCTATGGTAAATATGGATATGGCGTAAGAGATCCTGCTAAGCAAATTGCATTTGCTGATGGAGATATTCCCGGACAATTGAAAAAGGCCCTAAAAGGACCACTTTCCGATTTATTGAAGGGAATGAAGTCTATGGATTAGAAACTACTTAATTACCGATAATACCTGTTTGACGATTTTTTGCTGAGGAAGAGACAGGCGGTATGTAACAAATAACCCACGTTTTTTATGTTCTACTATTCCTGCAAGCCTAAGTATCTGAAGATGCTTTGATGTACCTGCCCATGATAAGCGTATCTCTTTTGCAATTGCATTCATGGCTCCTGATCGATTCTTTCTAAGAAAACAAATTATCTGCAATCGCTTAGGGTTAGATAACACCTTAAGAAGCCGCGATTGTGATTGAATGTTGCTCATAATTAAGGGTATGCGTGATCATTCTATATTAATAAACTAATTAATCAATTAGTTAATTACTATAAACAGATAATGGCAGCTCAAATCGGAAAAAACAGCAGGTCTTTGGTTCTCCTGATCATATTCATGGTCTAATATGTGACTATGTGCCTCAAACGCCTCACATCATCTCCCTGGACGTACGTCTTTCTAATGACTTTGGCGTTACTCGTAAGCTTCATTGGAATAATTCCTTATGAAGACCGCGACTTTAAGCTTTATCAGGCATTTGTGGAGGCGCTTGCGAATGGAAGATTTGATTTAAGCATTCCGGGATTCCATGGTTCAAACATTCCGGCGGCTCTCATGCACATAATTATCCCTTCCAAGTTTACCGAAATTTATTATCAGCTTATTTGGTCGTTGCTTCTTCCCGCTCTTGCTTATCTTGCGGGCAAAGAACTCTTCAAGGACAAATGGCACGGCTTAATGCTCGCCGGGATCGTAACGATGATGCCGTTTTGGACTTTCAAAGCTTTCATCGGGTACACAACGTCTGCATACATTGGGTTAATGCTTCTAACAATCTTAGGCGCTTGTAAAAAATCATGGTGGACGTGGATTGTGTGGGGGCTTGCGATGACTACAAAGCCTTTCGCTTTGGTTTTGCTTCCGCTTCTTTGGATAAAGAGACCAGCTAAAGGCTCAGTATTCAGGCGTAATCAACTAATAATACTTGGACTCGCAATTCCGGCTTTGTACGCAGTGATCCAATACATGCAAATGGGTCATTTAATGGCGGGGGTACATCCGGATTTGAACGAAGCTACAATCTGGCAAAGTCCGATGAAGGTTATTTTGAATTTAGCGTACTCACTCCAGATTCTTTTCTCGGTTCACAACTATCACTTCCCGGATCCCGGTGGAACAGGGCATCAGAACTTAATGCACACATCCCCGCTACTAATATTCTTAGGTTTGGCGGCATTCTTGGCTCCAAAACTTAAATACATTGAGGATAAAAAGTTATATTGGGCGTTACTGGTCGGCGCATTGGGCGGATTACTTATGAATGCAGTCGTATCCACAATGAATCATGAGTACATGCATGCAAGCATCCTCTTATTTATCCTCGCAGCTTTGCCTGTGCTAAAGAAACATCAACTCTGGATCCCTCTTGTCCTCGCAACTTTGCACTTCCAGTGGTTCTATTTCTTTTTGGCATGGTCAGAAAGGCATCAGATGACATATCAATTCTTCACGGTACCTATTCTGATCGACTTATTATTTGTGATCTTTGTTATGTCCAAGTTTAGGCGTTGTTTTTGTACCACTCGATAGTTTTCCTGATGCCTTCCTCAAAGTCAGTTTGAGGATTGTAGCCAAGTTTCTCTCTTGCCTTATCTACGTTTGCAACATATTGAACAACTTCACCCGGTCTGTTGTCTTTTATTGTGATTTCAGAAGAGCTTCCAAGAAGTTCCTTAATTTTCTCTGCCAGATGAACGATGGTTGTTCCTTTCTCGCAAGCCAGGTTGTAAGTGTCGTTCTTGGCTGAATCAAATTTTTCCAGCATCAGCAGAAGTCCGCTTATTGTGTCGTCAATGTAAGTGAAATCTAGGCATTTGTCTTTTCCAAAAACTACCATCCCCTCATTCGCTTTGGCTTGTTTTATAAACAACGGAACCACGCGATCAGATTCGTCGTACATTCCATAAACGTTGGAGAGTCTGGTTACTATGCCGTCTATTCCATAGCAGCGAATATATGACCAAACCAAAGCTTCTCCTCCTATTTTGCTGGCTGTGTACGGACTTTCGCAATTATCAACTCTGACCATGTCTTCAGTATGTACTTCATGTTCATCATTTCCGTATGCTTCGCGAGATGATGTGAATACGATTCTCTTAATATTATTTTTGCGCGCAAACTCCAGAACATTGTAAGTGCTTAGGAAGTTGTCCAATGCCATGTCCGGTTCTTTAACAAGTTCATACACTCTGGCATTCGCAGCCAGGTGGTAAATGAAATCAATATCAGTCGGAAGCTTCTTTAGTTTCTTTGCCTTCCTCAGATCCACATTAACCGTCAACTTGTTAATATCCGGCTTCCATTTGTTCTTTTGCCAGTCTGCACCAACAACTTCGTGCCCTTGTTCCAGAAGCTTTTCGCAAAGCCTCGTGCCGACTGTCCCCGAAGAACCGGTTACCAATATTTTCATCTCGAGTATCCTAAACTGAAATACGAAAATTTCACAACTTTTATGCTATTTTCTGGTGATTACCACTTTCTCATCATCATAAAGCACTTCGCCAACAGCTTCTACCGGCAGTTCTTTGCTCAGATTGAGGAAGACGCCCTTGCGATTGGTTAAGTCCATATTTTTACCCACAAGTGTTCGAGGTTCCAGATACCAACGAATGTGGTGACCAGGGTGACCGAGGACAATTACTTCATCGACCCCCTTAAGAACTTCATTTATTTTTGTTGCATGAGTATTCCAATAGCCTTCGTTCTGATAAACCTTATAAGTTCTTCCGTTAAGAAAGATCGATCGGGGTCCGGTTAGCAACAATGTGTTAACAACAATCAGCGTCAAAATAATTGGTGTCCAACATGGCTTCATTCTGTTTAGAAGCAATGCGACTGGTATAGACCAGTAAACAAGATAGGTTGTGTAGTATTCGTGGGCGGGACCGAGCAATAGCCCTAGTAAAACTCCAGTTAATATTAAGACGTAGATTGGCCAATTGTTTTTAGAGCTTAGAAGGTAGAACTTAGAACTTAGGATGAATAGGATTAATAATAGTGGGATCAGAGTCCACCAAAGATGAATTAATGTCCAAATTCTACTTAAGAAATCGGATACTCCGTACATGTTTCCTCCATACAAGGTCAGTGTAGCTCCGATGCCGGGGTTGGTCAGAATGTAGAGGGTTATGGGGAGGAGGCTCAGTGCGAGAATAATTGATAATTGATAATTGATAATTGATAATGCTTTTTTATTTTTGGTTGATACGATGATGGTTCCAATCAGTAAGAAGAAGGGGAGGAGTAATCCTTGAGTCTTTATAAATGTTGCAAGGACTGATGAGAGGAATAGTCCGATTAGCAGTTTTGAATCATTAGGTTTTTTATTTGCCTTGATAAACATCAGAGCAGTTAGTGCCCATGCAAAACATAATGGCACACTCAAGTAAGCCAGCTTGGAGAAAATTATGTGAGTTGGGAAGATTGATGCGACTGCGGCGGCAGTCAGCGCAACTTTTTTGTCGGAGAAGGTCAGAACAATTTGATAAATCAGATAGATAGTTGCGATGCCTAGAATTATCGAAACAAGTCTTGCTGAAATTATGGAAGCTCCAAAAATGGCTTGTGAAAGCCAAAAAAAGAACATGCCAACCGGCGGCTGAGCGGCGGATGCATTGAGAGCGAACTGCGCTTCGTCGGTTGCGAAGTCGGGGAACGCAACATCGGTCAGTCTTAGGAGGATTCCCAGAATTATTAACAGCCACAGAAATTTATTAGCGCATTTGCAGGTCATTGGATGCAGGTGGTTCGGTTTTCGGGTTTTGGTTGTCGGTTGTCGGGCGTATATCTGTGATCGAAGTGGAAGCATGTTCCTTTTTCATCCTGAGTAATTGACTTTAGATCTGTATTAACCATCCAGATTCCTTCCTTCCTAAGTTTATCGATTGCCTTAGGTGCTTTTGCGCGTACTTCAGATTCAAGAAAAGGCATCACCGTTGGAATCTTAAGAATTGACGGGAGACTGAAGAGAACAGTTAGGGCGCCACAGATGATAATGGGATTGAGCTTTTTCACAGGGACATAATAATTGGAATATTTGTATTTTATAATCAAAAAACCGCTATTATTAGGTCAGATGCTTTCTGTAGTACTGCCTACATATAACGAGGCTGAGAATATTCCTGTGCTTATTCCAAAGCTCAGAGACGTTCTGCGCGATATTCCGCATGAGATAATCATTGTGGACGATAATTCACCGGATGAGACGTGGAGAATAGGCTTGGAAGTATCCAAAGATATGGATGATGTTCATGTGATCAGGCGAGTTGATAAGCGAGGACTTTCCTCGGCTGTCATTGATGGTTTCCTTTCTGCAAAAGGAGATGTACTTGCAGTAATGGATGCGGATGGACAGCATGATATGAATTTGTTACCGGAACTTTATAAGGCGGTCAGAGAAAACAAAGGCTTTGCAGTCGGCTCGCGCTACATTGAGGGAGGAAGCGTTGGAGAATGGGATGAGCGCCGTCAGTTAATAAGCAGAGTTGCCACAAAGATGGCACTTGCTCTTTGCAAAGTGAAAGTCAAAGATCCCATGAGCGGGTTTTTCGCTTTGGACAGGGCTGTATTTGAGGGAGCTTTGGAGAAATTAAATCCAAAAGGCTTCAAAATACTGCTTGATCTATTGGTCCATGCACCAAAGGGGACGCAAGCAGTCGAGCTTCCATTCACATTTAGCACTCGAATACATGGTGAAAGCAAATTAAGCTGGAAAGTTCAGTTAGACTTTCTGGAGTACTTATACGACGTCACAATCGGAAGGTTCATACCTCTTACCTTTGTAAAATTCTGCATTGTTGGGACGCTTGGAGTCGGAGTTCACATGACCGCGTATTTAGGTTATGCAAAATTAATAGGCGGGGGAGAGGAGTTAAACGTTGCTGGGTTCAGGTTCAGTTTGGCGGTTATTGGAGCGACGGAGACCGCGATCCTGTTTAATTTTTTGCTTAACAATGCCTGGACTTTCGCAAACCAGAAATTAAAAGGGCTTGGAGCCGCAAAAGGTTTCGTAAAATACAATGCAGCATGCGTTATCGGAGCTATTGCCATCTGGGCTGTGAGTACATTCCTATTCTCACGAGGGTGGACAGAGCTTTTGGCCGTATTTATCGGCGCATTAACAGGAGTCCTATGGAATTACTCCATGAATAGGATGATCACTTGGAAGAAGCAATAATTACTTGTTGTAATACTTCTTGTACCACTCCACAAACTTAGGAACACCAACATCAATCATGGTTTGAGGATCGAAATCTAATTTGTCTTGAGCATGTGAAATATCAGCTGAAGTTACGCGCACATCGCCCGGCTGCATTCCCGTAAAATTCTTCTCAGCTTCTTTTCCGCAAGCTTTTTCTATTGTTGAAATGTATTCCATCAACTCTTCTTTTCTTCCGCATCCCAAATTAAAGATCTCTTCATCGTAATTCTTATCAATTGATGCGATTACTCCGGAAACAATATCATCAATATATGTGAAGTCCCTTTGCATCTTGCCTTCCCCAAATACATCAATGGGCCTGTCATTCAAAATAGCGTCAGTAAACAGAAACAATGCCATATCGGGCCTTCCCCATTCCCCGTAAACCGTAAAGAACCTAAGTCCGGTTACAGGAATTCCGTAGAGATGATTATATGTGTGGGCCATCAGCTCATTATCCTTCTTAGTCATTCCATAAAGTGAGAGTTGGTTGTCCACCTTGTCCTCTTCCTGCGAAGGAGCTTTCTCATTCCCTCCGTAAACAGAGCTTGAAGACGCGTAAATCAAACCTGCAATCTCCTGTTGCTTTGCTTCGTCCAGAATTTCGAAGAATCCATTTATATTGTTCGAAATATATTCTTCAGGATGCTCAAACGAGTATCTGACTCCGGCCAAAGCTGCGAGGTGGCAGATTCTATCAACTCCTTTCATTGCTTCTCTTACAGTTTCGCGATCGGTTATATCTCCGCGGATCATTTTAAAGCCCGGCTTACCGTCCAATTGAGCGGCTCTGGCTTCCTTAAGTTTAGGATCATAGTAAGGACTGAAGTTATCGAGGCCGACAACTTCGTCTCCGCGCTCAAGCAACTTCTTGGCAGTGTGAAACCCAATGAATCCGGCCGCTCCTGTAATTAAAATTTTCATTGTGTGTAGTCTATACCAAAGACGAACGAAGATGCGATTAATTACATGATTGTTTTATCCAATACCAATTCCATGATACCGGAGTCCTGCCTCGCGTACTTCATCAGGCTCATAGACATTTCTGCCATCAAATAAATCGTTGCCTCGCATATCACTCTTCAATTGAACCAAATCTATGCCTCTAAACTCATCCCACTCAGTCAGCACGGCAACAGCATCAGCATCTTTTACCGTTTCAAGCGCGTCTTTGCAGAAAGTTACCTGAGGCGGCAAGAGAGGCTTAGCTACTTCCATTGCGGCGGGATCAAATACTTTTACATTGTGCCCCTTTTCGATCAGCTCAGGAATAAGATCAAGGCTCGGTGCCTCTCTCATGTCATCAGTCTTTGGTTTGAACGAAAGCCCGAGTATTCCAACATTGGAATTAGGAGGAAGCAGGTCAACAATCTGCTTAAAGAACCTTTTTCTTTGTCTTGAATTGATTCGGTCAGTTGCTTCAACGATATCCATGGGTATGCCAAGCTCAGATGCGGTTGCAAGAAGCGCTTTTACGTCTTTCGGGAAACAACTTCCTCCATATCCGATTCCGGCATGGAGGAATCTGGGTCCGATTCTTGTATCAAGTCCCACTCCTCGTGCAACGTCCCTGATATTTGCACCTGTCTTTTCGGTCATTTCGGTCAACATATTTATAAAACTGATCTTGGTCGCCAAAAGAGAGTTAGCTGCGTACTTAACAATCTCCGAGCTTTCGCGATTCATGAAGACAAGAGGTTTTCCGACTCTTGTAATGGGCCTGTAAAGCTCTTCCATAAGATCTTTTGCCCACTGGTTGTGATTAACACCGACGACAACACGGTCAGGCATGATTGTGTCGCTTACTGCCATTCCTTCACGCAGGAATTCCGGATTAGAAACAACCGGAACCTGATAGTTGACTCCTCTTTCTTTAAGAACCCCGGCAATCTTCTCTTCGCATAGTTTCCCGGTACCTACTGGGACGGTCGATTTGTTTACAAAAACAATGTCATGATCAGCGTGGCGTGCCACAGTTTCAGCAACTGTAAATACAGCCCTCAGGTCAGCTTTGTATCCTTCTCCTGGAGGAGTTGCTACTGCAGAGAAGACGATCTTCACATCAGAAAGAACTTCAGTAAGATCAGTGGTAAAACTAAGCCTGCCGTTCCTCAATCCTTCCTTAAGTATCTCTTCCAGCCCCGGTTCATAAATCGGGCTTTCGCCTCTCTTGCACTTCTCAATCTTCTCTTTATCGATATCAACTCCAAATACCTCGTGCCCCAATTCCGCGAAACATGCGGCGGAAACAAGGCCGACATAGCCGGTACCGATTACAGCTATTTTCATAGTGAGAGCAGTCTATACTAAAGACGGTCGAGAGCTACGAAAATTACGCATTAAATTTTAGTTTTAACGCAGTAGGCCTGTAAGATATTGGTATGAGCAAGATCCTAGTTACCGGCTCAATCGCATACGACGTCCTTCTTGGATATGACGGCGAATTTGCCGATGCAATCGATCCTCAGGCGCTTGAGGCGCTCTCGGTTTCCTATTTCTCACCTCATTATGCCAAGCATTATGGAGGTACGGGAGCGAATATTGCATGGGGCCTCAAGGTTTTGGGGCAGGATCCGGTCTTAGTGGGATCAGTTGGAAAAGATGGGGGAGAATATTTGGAGGAGTTTAAATCAGTCGGATTATCAACAGATCGCATTCAGGTTGTTTCCGACAAGGTGACTGCAACTGCGGTAATAAATACCGATAGTTCCGAACATCAGATTGCTTTCTATCATCCTGGTGCAGATTCGTATGGTCGATGGCCTAATGATATGGATCCTTCCGAAATTTCTTACGCAATAATCAGTGCGCGCGATACGACTGCAATGGTTCAGGGAATGGAGTGGTGCTCGGAAAATAATGTGGAGGCATTTTTTGATCCCGGTCAGCAGGCAATTAGTTTTGGCGATGATGCTTTCGAAAGGATGACGAGTATGAGTTGCGGGCTCATTGTTAATGAATATGAATGGGATATAACTAAGAAGAAACTTGGTTGTGACGAAGAGGGGGTGCTTGACCTACTAGGTGGGGAGGTTAATAGGTCAGGAGGTGAGGAGGGAATTATTATAATAACTCTTGGTGACAAGGGATGTTTGTTGGTTACACGAGATGGATCTGAGCTAATTCCAGCTGTTAAGTCAGACAAGGTTATAAATCCAACCGGAGCCGGTGATGCATTTAGAGCCGGTTTTCTTGCGGGTCTTAATGAAGGTCAGGATCTGATTAGTTCATGCAAAAAAGGATGCGAGATGGGGAGGAGGGCGGTTGAGCAGGAGGGGACGTTGTTGGAGGATTCTTAAGGCTGTTTTATTTTTCGGTAACTTCAATTTTTGGCTTAATACCAGTACCTCCAGCACCTTCAGGTTCGACATCGCAAGCTCCGATTGTAATAAAGCCATTGCTATCTTTATTAATGTAATAACGCGTATTATCTTCGTTGCTTGCTTTTGGATCTTTAGGAATGTTTACAATGTAAGGTTGGATATCTCTATAGAGCCCTGTCACTTCGCAGTCAGATGTTGAAATTTGTTTTGCTTTTAGAACTGAGCATGTTGCACTCTCACAGTCTCCAATATTTTTTCCAATGAGTTGGAATGTATTGGGATTTGAATCAATAGCGATTGGCGTCGAAGGTAATACCCCATCGTTGTCATTGCGGTATTTTGTAATACTATTAAGAATCGATGATACATCCTCCAATCTGTTGGTATTGCGAGCAGTATGCAATCGGCGTGCTGGATCAATGGCGACAAATGCTGCAGCTACAATTATTGTAACAATAGCGAAAATAATCACTAATTCTATGAATGTGAATTTTTCCCGAATTTGCAAGCGTGCAGTCAAAGTGTGTACAGAGTACTTTATTTCTGTAACAAACTACAAGCGCATTCGTTTCCCTAATCGAAATGAACCCACTTAGCGTCTGCATCAGCCTCTTTAGCATCGTCGTCATTAAGACAGACGGTGAGGGAAGCTGTAGTTAGATTAATTATTAAATAAGTATCCAGCCTCCCTTACACCTCAGGGAGGTGTTTTTGTATTTGTTCATTTACATCACAGATACCAATGGGTCCCTGTTTCTTTGTGCAAAGGTGCGGGGACCTGTTGGAGCGCAAACCTTTTTAACGCCAGGATGCAAGGAGATGTTCGATGCCGCAAGTAATGATGCGCAGGAAAGTGTACCCGGCTTGGCCGATCGAGAGGCGTGTTGCCAATTGGATTCGGCGGCTTACCCTAGGAATCGAAAGGGGAGGATGGCAGAAACCTTACAACTGTCAGATCCGAATGAAGTTGGGGCTTGCCCTGGGACTTTCGGAGGATGACATGTGGGTCAGGTTGACCGAAGCAGATGTCCTTATTCACATTTCCACAGGCAGAGTTTTGGGGGACTTGAACGGACGCAAGTCGTAATGAGCAATGGAGTGCTCCGATGGGAAACAAGGGACTTTCCGGATAATTCCGGAAAGTCCCGCCTTTAAAACGCCTTGAAACTTCCAAATCTGGGCTCAAAAAGGCTATTGAGAAAATGTGTAAAGTTTGCTATACTATAGTTGTCTTCGGTTAATAAGATTTATTTTATTTTCTGATGACAGAACAGATTCCGTAATTATGGTTCGCCCAGGTTGCGGGTTTGTTTTAATACGACAGTTAACACGATCGTCCCGCGCTTGCGGGACTCGCTTTTAACAATTAACAATTAACAGTTAACAACCAACAAATAGTTAATTGTTAACTGTTAAGAGGGCGCGAAGCGCCCGTGTCAATTGTCGACCTTTTAATTGATCAAACTCAATATTCTGTTAGTCTATCGCTCCAATGTCCTATGTAACAGATTCATCTTTGGCGGACCAAGGCAGGCTCAATCTAGAGATCGCGGAGAAGCGAATGGGAGCTTTGATGAAAGTCAGGGATCGAATGAGCAAAGAGAAGCCATTCAAAGGTTTAACTATTGGCTTGGCTCTGCATGTTACAAAAGAAACGGGAGTATTGGTCAGAACTCTGCGAGACGGAGGAGCTAAAGTAGCAATCACAGGATGCAATCCACTTAGCACGCAGGATGATGTTGCAGCTGCTTTGGCAGAGGAGGAAGGAGTTCTGGTTTGGGCATATAAAGGAGAGAGCAAAGAGGATTACTACAAGTTCCTAAATGCTGTAATAGAAACGGAGCCCAATATCACAATCGATGACGGATGCGATCTGGTTACAGAGATCCACACAAAGCATCCGGATCTAATCCCAAACATAATAGGAGGATGCGAAGAGACCACAACGGGAATCATCAGACTGCGAGCGATGGAAGAAGAAGGAGTACTCAAGTACCCGATGATCGCGGTCAATGACAACAAGACAAAGCACTTGTTCGATAACTATTACGGAACAGGTCAGTCCACTATGGATGGAATACTCAGATCCACAAATATTCTATTCGCAGGAAAGACGGTTGTTGTTGGAGGTTACGGAAGCTGCGGAAAAGGATGCGCGCTCAGAGCAAAGGGATTGGGATCTAACGTCATCGTTACGGAAGTAAACGCATTCAATGCACTTCAAGCTGCTACTGATGGATACAGGGTTATGCCAATGAGCAAGGCCGCTGAGCTCGGAGACATCTTTATTACAGTTACAGGCAACAAGCATATCTTCCGCATGGAGCACATGGAAAAGATGAAGGATGGAGTTGTTCTTGCAAACTCAGGCCACTTCGATAACGAAATAGATATGGAAGCACTGGAAAGAAACGCTAAGCGCAAACGAAGAGTAAGGCATTACCTGGATGAGTACCTCATGAAGTCCGGCAAGGTTGTTTACGTTGCGGGAGAGGGAAGGCTCGTCAACTTAGCATCTGCAGAAGGACATCCTTCGGAAGTAATGAGTCTGAGTTTCTGCGGACAGACTTTGGCTTGCGAGTACTTAGTCAAAAACAAAGGTCAGCTTAAGCCCGAAGTAATTACTTTGCCTGCAGAGATTGATAATGAGATTGCGAAGATGCAACTCGATGCCATTGGCGTTGAGTATGATGAGATGACTGATGAACAGGTCAAATACCAGAATGAGTGGAGGGAGGGTACATAAAAAGAGCTCCAGCCCCGGTCACCTTGTGGGGCAACCAGTCTGGAGCGTGCCTCGGTTGGTCTGCTGGAGAGCGTGGAAGGTGGTCATAGTTGAGCCTGAAGCTTCTCAACCAAAACCGTATTCCCATTCTTCTTTGCTCTCTTGATTCGGCGCAAAAGTTCGAATCGTTGTCGATTCTTTTGCTTTTGCTTTCTCTTGCTGATAGTACGCTGGTGTTGCTTCTCTGTCCCACCGGTAGTGGGTTGAGAACCTCTCTTCTTACCAGACATCGCGAATCCCTTTCTACGCTAAACACTGAGTTAATTGGTTTTGTAGACAAGGAGGGGAGGAAGTTCAGTCAGAAAACTCCCTCCTCTCCCAATAGATTGATATTTCAATGAACTGAGCCGATTGTACGTGCTTTTTGCCATATTTCAAGAATATGCTCAATGATTATATTTGAGTGCAATATATGTAATTTATGTACCGCTACGGCAGTATTGACAAGACCTTGACATTGTTATCTTGGCGAGTAGAATATCCACGAAATGTCTATTTCATACGTCCTTTTTCCGGTTTGTTTTGGTCTCTGCAAGATTTATGCAGAAGGGGGCGCTGACAGGATGTAATAAGAATAAAGAGTTTTGCCCCCCATCCAGAAGGATTAGGGGTTTATAAATTGTTCATTGAAAGCATCGATTGTATGACGAAATCTATCCTCTCACAAGTTAGTTTTCGGAGTTCACTGTTGGTAGTGGAACTACCGCTCCGGAGGTCGCTTTGCGACTAGTCCACAAGAACCAAGAGGATGGAAAGGGAGATCTGTTGTATGTGCCAAAAGGCCAGATTACACCACAACCAGCGTGTCGAATGTCCTCATTGTCCGCGCGTAATCGTGCGGAGAAGCCTTGCATCTCATCTGATGAGTGTGCACAACGAAAGGGAGCGAGATGCTTTGAGGCTTGCCGACGAAGCTCTGCCGCCCGATAGGTCACGGAAGACAACGCCTACGCTGGCGCTGGTGTAACAGCACCGAGATTTCAGTTCTTCCATATTCACGTCAGACCCGCCCCTCGTGGGCGGGTCTGACTTAGTCAAAAAAATGAGGTTAGATTTTGTTGTATAATTCATATATGGAAAATAACAAGGCAATCGCCGGCCTTCTCCGTCAGATTGCTGCTCTTCTTCAAGAACAAGGAGTCGATTTCAAGCCCGCTGCGTATAGGCGTGCAGCTCAAGTCATTGAAGAATTAGATAAGGATGTTTCGGAGATCGGAGATGAGAAAGAACTTAAGAAGCTCTCCGGTATTGGCGATGCGATTGCCGGAAAGATTGTTGAATATTTAAAAACGGGGAAGATGACTGCTTTGGAGAATCTTCGAATAACTCAGGGTAATATTCCAGCTGAGCTAATGGACATTGAGGGCTTAGGCCCTGCATGCGTCAGACAAATCCAGTCAGAATTTGGTGTAAAGACAGTCGCTGACTTAATCAAAGTTGCGGAAGAAGGAAAGCTTAGGTCGCTTCCGCGTTTTTCTGAACTTATGGAGAAGAAAGTTCTGGAGAATGCGAAAAGAGTTAAAGAAAGGATCAAAAGATTCCCTCGGGAGGAGGTTAAGGATGATGTTGATAAGTTAATCAAGAAAATAAAAGGACTTAAGAATGTTCAGGAGACGGAAGTTGCCGGGTCTTTTCGTCGTGAGAAGGAAACTGTGGGGGATATAGATATTTTGGTTGTAACCTCAAAACCCAAAGAGGTTTCTGATGCAGTGGCTGAGTTAAAAGACGTTAGAAATGTAGTAGCTCATGGAGATAAAAAGCTTTCTTTCGACTTAAAGACAGGTTTGCGCGTCGATATCAGATTTGTTAAAAAAGATCAGTGGGGTTCGGCCCTCCTATATTTCACAGGCTCCAAGGAGCACAACATTGCAATGAGGAAGGTCGCGATTAAGAAAGGGTGGAAGCTGAATGAATATGGACTCTTTAAAGGTGATGCACTTATAGCTAGTAATACTGAAAAACAAATATATGATGCATTAGAATTACAATACTATGAGCCTAGTGAAAGAATTAGCAGATTGTAGCCCACCTTCGCTCCTGATGGCCTGCCGGCCGAAGTCGCAGCGAGTTTGTAATCTAGATATACAATTGAGTTCAGGAGTCTACGGTGGGCGACCTACGCTGCGCGTAGGCCGGAAGCTCAATGAGTATGGGCTTTTTAAGGGTGATGCAGTTATTGCCGGCAAAACAGAGGAGGAGATATATAAGAAGCTAGAACTTAAGTTTTATGAACCAAAAGACAGGCTGGGACGTGTAGAATAGATTCATGGTTATCGATGCACATCTGATGGAGGCTATAGATTTCTTTGTATATGACAGCATTAAGATTCTTTTATTGCTCTTAGTAATCACGCATCTGATGGGAGCGTTCAGGCTATATCTTCCGATAGAAAAGATGAGGAAGTTTTTGGTTTCGCATAAGTTCTATGGAGCGGATTATTTTCTTGCGACTCTTTTCGGAGCTGCAACGCCGTTCTGTTCCTGCTCATCTATTCCTCTATTCATTGGTTTTCTGGAAGCCGGCATTCCTCTGGGTGTTACTCTTTCGTTTCTGATAACTTCTCCATTGATTAACGAAGTTGCAGTCGTTCTATTTCTTGGACTCTTCGGATGGAAGATTACTTTGTTGTATGTTGCTGCCGGGATATTCATTGGAGTTTTTGGAGGAATGATTTTGAGTGCGCTCAAATTAGATCGATATGTTGCGGGGTTTGTTCAAAAGAAATGTTGTTGCTGCAAAAAAGATCAGACTAATAAGAAACAAAGCACATTTAAGGTGATTAATAATGATGCAATGGGAATTTTTAAAAAAGTTGCTCCGTATGTAATTCTAGGAGTCGGAGTAGGGGCTTTAATTCATGGATATGTTCCGGAAGGGTTCTTCGAAAAATATATTCAGGCTGATAATCTTCTGGCAGTCCCCGCAGCAGTTATTCTTGCTATTCCTTTGTATGCAAATGCGAGCGGCGTAATCCCAATTGTGGAGTCTTTGGTTGGAAAGGGGATACCACTGGGTACTGCTTTGGCATTTATGATGGCAGTCGTAGGACTCTCTTTGCCGGAAGCTCTGATACTAAAGAAAGTAATGAGACTGCCTTTGCTTATAGCCTTCTTCAGTGTGGTTGCTTTGGGGATTATATTGATTGGGTATGGATTTAATTTGATTGTTAGTTAAAAAGTGAAAAGTTAATAGTTAATAGTGAATAGTGAAGAATTAACTGATCAATCTCTTTTCACAGATCAAATTCATCAGTAAAGTTACCCTTGGAGAGATCGCATAGTTGGTCTAGTGCGCCCGCTTGGAGTGCGGGTAGGCCCGCAAGGGTCTCGGGGGTTCGAATCCCCCTCTCTCCGCCAGTTTGGTTTGAAATGGTCGTTTTCCTTTAGTTAAAGCCAATATCGGCGAATTGACAATATTCTAAATTATGTCTATTATAATATAGATAGCTCATTTGCAGCATAGGACCTGGTAGGTATTTACCTGTGTTCGCATCGCGAACACAGATGCCCTGCCTACTAGGAATGTCGGGTTGGCATGTGGGAAATTCTAAGCAGTTTCTCTTATGCCGACCCGATGTACGGGTACATTTTCGTCAAGGGCAGTATTCCTATGCGTCTGGATGCTGCTGTAACACTTTGTCCAGGAGGACACATTATGACGCGCAAACTCGTTTTTGGTTCTGTTGGTGCTCTCGCGTTGGTTGCCACCGCTCTGGTGGTCATGTTCCATCCGGGGGCTGGATCCCAGGCGGCTGCGGCGAATTTCAGCCAGACAATCCGAGGCGACTGCGTTACGCTCAGTATCGAAGTCGACAACGAAGGCCCTGCGGCGATCTACGCGCCGCCGTCCGGTACGATTCCCTCGTTCATCAAGGGCGAAGGCAAGAATCCGGATCGCTACTACCGCTACGTGGAACTCAAGAAGGGCGACGTCTACGGTATCAACATGTGGTCTCATGTCGTCGCGAAAGAGGTCTGTGTTGGTGTGGCTGTAGACGGTCGGTGCACCCTCACGGGTAAGCAGATTCCGGCAGTGGGCATCAACCAAGAAGAGACATGGCCGATGGGCGTTGTGATCGGCAATCGTGCTTACGCCTGCAAGGGCTGGCAAACCGGTTACCAAGGTGGCAAACGTTTTGTCGTTACCAAGGAAGCCAACTCGTTTGCAGTCGATCAGAAAGACGACCCAACAGCTTTGGGAACCATCGTTGTCGCGGTTTTCCGCGGCGAACACCCAGAGCCGGTCAAGTCGCAGTCGCGAGGTGGAAAAGGCATTGGCACTGGTGTCGGTGAAGATTTCGATAATCCACTTGCGGATTCCGATTTCCAACCGCGACCTTACGCCTATTCACTCTACTACTTCCGCTACGCGACGCACAAGCAGCTTGTTGCATGGGGAGTGAAGCCGAAGAACTCGGTCGCCGCTTCCGGCAACCGACTGTTCCCCGGACAAAGCGATCCGTTCATCAAACTCAACTGACGGAAAGTCCCGCCCATTCCGAAAATCAGGGCGAACAGGACGGCAGCCTCCAAGCTGCCGTCTTTGTTATACAAGATTATTTTTCACAGTTTCCCATACAACACGCCATAGTCTTTATCCAGAGGTGTGATGTTATTGCAAATGCGATAAGGGAGAGTGAAGCGCCTGTAGTTCCAAATGTAGCTCCTGCTCCTACAAAATGGGTTTCATAGATACCTGCGAGGGATGCAAGCATTGTGAGAAACGTTAGTACGTTTACTACCCATCGAAGCGCCTGTATGGAAGAAGGGTTAGATTTGCTCATGGTGTGGAAGGGGAACATCGGAGACTAGAGTACTATTGCGAGATTCGAATGACAATATCCCTGTCAAGCGGCAATTAGCAGATTGGCAATTAGCAGATTGGCTAATCTGCTAATCTGCTAACAAGCTAATTGCCAATTTGTTCTAATATTTCTATGCTACCCCTATGAAACTATCATTAAACTGGATATCCGACTTCGTAGACCTAAAAGTAACCGATCCTCAGGCAATTGCGGACAAATTAACCTCCTCTGTTGCAGAAGTGGAAGGAATACAGGGCCAAGGCGGATTTCTGGATGGCTGTTGCGTTGGAAAAGTGATCACACTCAGTGCGCACCCAAATGCAGACAGGCTTCAGCTTTGCGATGTGGAAACTGATAAAGGAAAAGTTAGAGTAGTATGTGGCGGAACAAACCTCCGAGAAGGAATGAGGATCGCATTCGCGCATGTTGGAACAAAGGTCAAAGATCCAAAGAGCGGAGGAGAGTTTGAACTTAAGAAAGTTAAGATAAGGGGAGAAGATAGCAATGGAATGATCTGTGCAGCGGAAGAATTGGAGCTTACGATGCAATATCCTCCCAAGCCGGAAGAAGGAGAATGGCCTGTGGTTGATTTTGGAGATGGAGATGAAGACGTTGGTAAAGCGCTCAGTGAATATATTGGAGGTGGAGATATTGTTATAGATATCGATAATCATTCAATTGCACATCGTCCCGACCTATTTTCTCAAGTCGGCTTCGCGCGGGAGTTTGTTGCGTTAGGTTTAGCTACTTGGAAGAAAGATCGTCCTGACTTCGCGGATCATAAGTTTCCCTCGACCAAACTTCCGTTCAAAAATGTTTTGGATTGCAAGGATAAGATTCCAAATTATCATGCTTGCTTGATGGAGATTGATAGTGTTGGAGAAACCCCCGATTGGATGAAGCAGAGACTTGAGTCAGTAGGCCTCAGATCGCTTTATCTTCCCATTGATATTACAAACTTTGTGATGATCGAGGTGGGCATGCCCTTACATAGCTTTGATGCTGATGATTTTAAGGGGGACGTACACATGAGGCTCAGTAAAAAAGGAGAGAAGATTACAACTTTAGATGAAAAGGAACGCGAACTTCCCGAAGGGTCAATCGTACTAAGCGATGATGATGGGATTTTCGACCTTTTGGGTGTTATGGGAGGGCTTAGAAGCTCAACAAAAGAATCTACCAAGCGAGTTTATCTTCACAGCGCCGGCGTTGAGCCTACATCAATCAGAAAAACTATTATGGCAACAGGTCATAGGACAGATGCTGCGACAATCTATGAAAAAGGAGTTCCAAATGTAATTGTTAAGGAAGGTTTCAATCGAGCTCTCCAGTTATTTTTGGATTTGGTACCTGGGGCAAAGGTAATTTCCTCACAGGACAGTTGGGGTGATGATGGAAAGGCAATATCGATCAAGCTTTCCGCTAAGCGCGTGTCAGATTTCCTTGGTGCAGATATTCCTGTAAATACAACAAAAAAAATACTCAAAGATCTGGAATTCAAAGTCGAAGGATCAGGTGACTCATTAACTGTCACACCTCCTCTTCACCGTCTGAGTGATGTTTCTGGGCCTCATGATTTGATTGAGGAAGTGGGAAGAGTATTTGGATATGATGAGATTGATTCACAAATGCCCGAGGCTTCAATCGAGCCTCCTCCGCGCGACGAGCGGGTTCACTTGGTCAGAGATTCATTAAAAGAGTCAGGGTTTATGGAAATCCTTCCATTGTCTTTGATGGGCCCAGCGCTTTTGGAGAAATGCGGAATGGATTCGTCCAACTCAATAGCTATCGAGAACTCATTAGGTGCAGAAACTTCGATAATGCAGCCGCATGTGCTACCAGGGCTTTTGGAACATGCAGAACATAATTTACTGAACGTTGGTTCAAAACTCAGGACATTCCATTACGGGCAGATGTTCGATAAAGATGGGAAAGATACGGTTGAATTGGGAGGTTTGGTTGCTTGCAGAAATGAAACTGGAATAGATGATGATCCGTTTCTTGAATTAAAATCAGCAATCAAGAATGCATTAAAGTCAGCAGGGTATCACATGAGGGTTGAGACTATGAAGAACTCGGCTTCATTCATGCATCCCGGACGAAGGGCACAGATTGTGGTTGGAAAAGATGCAGTTGGAGAAATATTCGAGGTACATCCTTATGTCCGCAAGAATTTTGATCTTCCAGCACGTGCTGCAGCACTTAGAATCAATCTTTCAGTTCTATTTAACTCCGAGCCTTCCAAAAAGATAGCGAAGAGTGTGCCTCAATTTCCAGGAATCACTTACGACGTAACAATTCCATTCTCGCAGGATAAAAGCGTTGGAGATTTAATTAAGAAAGTAAGAAAAACTTCGAAACTCCTAGAAAGCGTTGAGGTTGCCAAGTTGTACTCGAAAGATCAGATGCAGGAATATAATCTGACGATTAGATGTACTTATAGAGCAGAAGATAGGACCCTGAAGGAGGAGGAAGCCAAAGAAGAACATAAAGCAGTACTCGCTCTTGTTGGATAGCAATTGACAATTGATAATTGACAATTGAGAATGAGTGTCCGATGTCAGTTACAACTCGTACCGGCGATGGTGGATTCTCACGTTTGCTAACGGGGGAGCGAGTTTCGAAAGGTGGCTTAAGACTTGAGGCATACGGAACAGTTGATGAGTTGAATTCTATCTTGGGTGTTGTAATCTCCCTGCTACCGCAGGGCGGGACAGAGCCTGTGGTGAGCGGGGACGAACCACCGTCCCGCCTGCGTAAGCAGTTATTTGAAATTCAGCGTCTTCTCTTTGGTGTAGGTTCAGATCTTGCTACCCCTAAGGATTCTCAGGTGAATATAAAAAGAGTGTCATCCGACGAAGTCAGAGTTATTGATGAATGGATAGAAGAGCTAGAATCAGCTTTACCTGAGCTAAAGAGATTCATACTTCCGAGCGGCTCAAAGCTGGGGTCATTTCTACATCAGGCTCGTACGGTTTGTAGGAGAGCGGAGAGATGCACGGTCAGACTTGCAGAGGAGGAGTCCTCCTGCGCTAAAGCTTCGGAGGACAGGAAGATCAATGAGCAGATTCAGATATTCTTAAACAGACTCAGCGACTATCTATTTCTTTGCGCAAGGCGGGCTAATAGAGCAGAAGGCTTGGAAACTGAAATATAGACTGTATGTACATTGTACATACACTCCTAAATCATCGTTTCGCCTTTTGGCAGTCCCAAAACCTCCCAAAAGTTAAGGACTACCAGGAAAAGGAAAAACGCGATCAGAGGAATGGCAATCGCGAGCGCCAAGGCTTTGGCCGGTTTTTCATTTGGATTAAGGCTTCTGAATAAACTTAGGCCTCCGTACATGATTGTAACAAGTGCGAATGGAAGGTCAGCTCTCTGCATCCACCATGCCGAGGGAGTCATCATCATTCCGTTCTTTAAAAGGAAATAGGCTGTGAAGAAGGTTATGCCTAATATGAAGAAGAAGAACGCTGTCAGCTTGTGGAGGTATTTGACCATCAAGTACTAGAATACTGGAATACTAGAATACTGGAAATCCAAAGTGTTTATTATTTCTTTTTCTGTACGGCTGTCCTCTTTCTTCCTTTCCTTCTGCGCCTATTCAGCACTTTTCGCCCATTTTTGGTCTTCATGCGACTCATGAATCCATGTTTCCTTAAACGCCGGCGCCATTTGAGTTTTCCTAACATCGGCGGAAGATTATGGGGTTTTGGGTTAGCGGTCAACAAAGTTTAATAGTTTTTGGTTTCTGGTTAGATTCAGCTAAACTCCTATTCATGTACAAAACCTCAAAACTCAAATCGGGCCTGAGGGTCCTTACAGCTCCATTGGACGGAACAGCGTCTGTAACAGTCTTGGTATTTGCAGGGGCAGGGTCCCGTTACGAGACAAACGAAGAACGCGGAATCAGCCATTTTCTGGAGCATATGTTCTTTAAAGGCGGGAAGAAGTACAAAAATACCAAGGAAGTCAGCGTTGCCATAGATGGAGTGGGAGGCGATTTCAATGCTTTTACCGGAAAGGAATACGCCGGCTACTACGTAAAAGTGGCAGCCGAGCACAAGGAATTGGCGTGCGACGTAATCAGCGACATGCTTTTGCATGCATCATTTCCTCAGGAAGATATTGAGCGCGAACGGGGAGTAATTATCGAAGAGGAACGAATGTATCAGGATACTCCAATGTATCGCGCAGGTTGGGACTTCGAAGAACTAGTTTTCGGAGATCATCCGCTCGGCTGGGATACGATTGGAAGGATGGAAGTAATAAATTCAGTAGGGCAAAAAGATTTCCAGAAGCATAAAGATCTTCTATACACGCCGGATAACATAGTGATCTCTTATTCGGGAAAAATTGATGAAGGCGAAGCGATTGAGCTTTCCGAAAAGTATTTCACCGGCGTTTCCGGATCAAAAGATCGGGAGTTTAATAAGTTTGATGACTACGGAAAAGATCGCGTGTTCCTTAGAAAAAAAGAAACCGAACAAGCACACTTGGTTATGGGAGTTCCCGGAGCGAATTCACAGGGTGATGACTACTTTACTCAAAAACTCCTCGCAATAATTCTGGGAGGCAACATGAGCTCGCGAATGTTCCTTAATATCCGCGAAGCCAAGGGACTTTGTTATTATATTTCTACCGATGATGATGCTTATCTGGATGCGGGCTCGCTTTCAACCCGTGCCGGAGTAGATCAGACTCGTTTACATGAAGCAATTGAGTGCATTAATCATGAATATGCAGAGTGTGCCAAGGATGGAGTAACCGATGAAGAATTAAAGAGATCAAAAGACTTTCTTAAAGGAAAGATAACTCTCAGCCTGGAAGATTCGGAAGAAGTTGCGCACTTTTACGGCAAGCAAGAGCTTCTTTATCCAAAAGTAAGAACCGTCGAAGATTATTTTGCGGAGATAGAATCAGTTACAAAGGATAATGTGAATGAGTTGGCTCAAAAACTCCTCAAACCGGATGAGATGAGATTGGTTGTGATAGGAAAGGGGGAGGAGAAGGAGAAATTGGAGAAATTGATAAAATAAGCGTGTTGTTCCGCTTTGAAGCGGAACGTCTTACGGGGCTAAGGGAAGCTAAAAAGAGGAGGTCAGAAAAAGTTTTTTTTGAGAAGGGGTTGACGCGGTTTCAGGGCTGACACATATTAACCGACAGCCCACCCACCCAAAGCCATACCCACCCCTGGCCATTCGGCTCTGAGGCTCAGGCTCGAAGAGGGGGTGGGTGTATCTATAGCAGGGGTGCGGTGTACTTTTACCAGATATTTACCTTCAAATTCCAATGCAACGCACCTTAATCCTCCTAAAACCCGACTGCATGCAGAAGAAAATCTGCGGAACAGTCCTCAAGCGCTTCGAAGAAGCAGGCTTCAAAATAATCGGATGCAAAATGATCAAGTTAGACTTAGAAACTCTACGCGAACACTATGCGCACATAGCAGAGTTTCCTTTTTATCCGGAAATCGAAAAGTTCATGAGTTTAACCCCGGTTATTGCTATGGTTTTGGAAGGAGATGACATCATAAACAAGATGAGAGATATGCTTGGGGTAACAGATTGTTTAGAAGCGGCACCCGGCACCATTAGAGCAGAGTTTGGAAGCAAGGAAGAAGGGGAGAACAAGATGAAAAATGTTGTTCATGCTTCAGACTCTCCGGAGACGGCGGAGAAAGAAGTTGCGAGATTCTTCAAAGAGGACGAACTATTTGAGTACTAATTCTCAGTTAATCCCTCCCCATCCAACAGCCATTCAAGCGCAGCCTGAAGTTGCGGATCGACTTCATCAATAATCTGCTGGCGGGTTCTATCAACTTCGATATCCGGATAAACTCCTCCTTTGCCAAGATCATTTCCGTCTGGAGTAAGCCATCTTGCTATTGTCATTCTGACTGACGCGTTTCCGGGAAGATCAAATACTTCCTGTACTGTTCCTTTTCCAAAACTCTTCTTGCCGATTATTGTTGCGCGCTCGTGATCTTGCAATGCACCTGCCAATATCTCAGACGCGCTTGCGGATCCCTCATTTATCATCACAACCATAGGAATATCCGGATCGCTTGGCCTGCCTGACACATAGTGGTGAGTAGGATCTCCATTTCTTCTTTCAACTGTCACTACTTTTCCTTCATTTAGGAACATAGATGACATTTCTACGGATCTTTCCAGATATCCTCCACCGTTAAACCTAAGGTCCAGTATGAGTCCTGCAAGATCTGCGCCTCTCATAATATCAAGTGTGGTTTTAATTTCATTTACGGAGTCTTCTCCGAATTGATTCAGGGCAATGTATCCAACCGATCCGGTTGCGGTTTCTTTGATCTCGTACTCTACACTCGGAACTTGGATACTTGCCCTTATTATCTGAATTTTTATAGGCTCAGGTGCATCAGTGCGTGCGATTGTGAGTTCAACCTTCGAGCCCTTGGGGCCTCTGATCAATTGCACTACTTGATGCAGAGTTTGGCCGGCAATATTTTTATCATTAACATGGGTAATCACGTCTTCGGGTTCCAGGCCTGCCTTCGAAGCAGGCGACCCTTTAAGTGGAGCGACTACTACAACAAGGCCGTCTCTCATGGTTAGTTCAGCTCCTATTCCCTCCAATTTGCCCTGCAGAGCTTTCTGAAAATCGCTGTTCTCCGAGGGCGTCATAAACGTCGTATAAGGATCTCCGACAGATCCAACCAATCCTCCAACGGCTCCATAAACCATTTCGGGAGGATTTAACATGTCCGGGTCTATGTAATGCGCCAACAAAAGCCTCCAGACACCCCACAAAAGCGATAGATCCACTTCACGTTCAGGATCTTCGAGCAATGCCCCGCTATTCGTTTTACCAGTGTACAAAAGCTCCAGCTTTTCTGTCATTTCTACAACATGCCTTTGTTCGTATCTAACTCCCAATTGCCAACCCAAAACCAGTGTTATTAGGGGAAGAATTATTAGTGTTGCGGTGCGAAGAGGCTTTAGCATAGTTGTGCTAGTATATTAGCATGATAAAGCTACCCGCCAAGCTAGAAAGGAGACTGAAAGATGCCTTCTCCAGAGCTAAAGATCGCGATAAGTTTGCCGCAGACGTGATCGAGGAGGCTTTGGACAAAAATCAATCGGGATCAGATATAGAAATGGTTGGAGGGACTCTCCATTTATTTACGGACGGAGGTTCCAGAGGCAATCCCGGTCAAGCTGCAGTAGGATGCGTGATTGAAGATCCTGTTGAGGGGAAGGTATTAAGGGAACATGCAGAAAGAATCGGAATACAAACAAACAACGTTGCGGAGTATCGAGCATTGATAGAGGGGCTAAAGATAGCAAAACGGTATCACCCCAATCGTTTAGTGTGTTTTTTGGATTCTGAATTGATTGTTAAGCAATTAAAGGGCGAGTACCGAGTAAAAATGGATACTTTAAAAACATTTGTGGATGAAATAAATGAGTTGATGGAAGAATTTGCTTCTGTTGAATTCCATTATATTCCGAGGGCAGATAATTTTAGAGCAGACGCACTAGTTAACAAGGCTTTAGACGAGCATCCCAGCCCACATTATGAAGATAATAAGTAGAATTCAAATTCGAAATTCGAAAAGCGAAACAAATACGAAAAATGAAATTCGAAAAAATAAAAATATATCCTTTGGAATTTGGTTTTTTCCTATTTCTGATTTGTTTCGGATTTCGTGCTTCGTGCTTTTGCTGATAATTCCATCATTAGCTCAGAGCCAGAACTATGCTTTAACTTTCCGCTACAATCACCATTTATTCGAACTTCAACCATATGAGTATTCGCATTGGAAAGGGCAAAAACAAGTATGGTCATCACATGGAAAGCAGATCAGGCCTCTCGCGGAGTTTAGAGTTGATGGAGATCTTCTTCCATCCTTGCCGGCAGGTGTTGTACGACATACGGTCATTGATTGGGACGAAAGAGCCATACGTGCAACGCTTAAAGAAAAGATATCACAGAAACTTGATCGCGAATCTGGTTCAGTGATAATCAAAAAAACAGGAACAGGAGTTCTGTTTGAAGGAGTTGGAATGCTTGGCAGAAAAGTTGATTTGGAATTGGTAGTTGAGTTGACGATTATGGCTCTCGAGAATGAGGTTACCGATATAGTTTTGCCGGTTATTGAGATTCAGCCAGAAATGGAGATAGATAAAGCTCTTAGAAAACTTGGGATAAGAGAAGTTATTGCAGTTGGAGAGTCAGATTACTCCGGATCTCCTTATGCTCGGCGCCTTAATATTGCCAATGGCTTAAGTAAGTTCAATGGAACAGTTATAGAAGAAGGAGAAATATTTTCCTTTAACGAAACACTGGGTCCTGTAAACAGTACAACCGGATATTACAAAGAACTTGTAATACTCGGGGAGCGTACTCTGCCCGAATATGGTGGAGGACTTTGTCAGGTTAGTACGACTGCGTACAGAGGTGTTTGGGAGTATGGCTTTCCCATAGAAAAAAGGCGCAACCATAGCTTCGCTGTTCTGTATTACTCTCCGCAAGGAACCGATGCAACTATCTATCCTCCGCATACGGATATGAAGTTTAAAAACGATTCACCGGGAGCGCTTCTTATTCAAACACATAATGATCCGGAAAACCGTTTGGCGTATTACATATATTATGGAACGAATGATAATCGCGAATCAGAAATAATCGGACCTTATATTTGGGGAAGAAGATCGGCTCCGGCGGATAAGATTGAATACACGACAGCAATTGCGCCGGGGACAACACGCAAGGCGGGCGGAAGAGTTCCGGGTTTAAAAGCTGTGTGGTACAGAGTCGTGAATGATGGGGGAGAGGAAACAGTCGAACCATTCTTTTCTTTTTACGAAGCAAGACCAAATTTAACTCAGATTGGAGTTAGTGATGCACCGGGGGATGAGCCTAGTTGGATAGGGGAATAAATCTCCCTTCACCCCCCGTGGCGGGCGACCCCTCCGCTTGTTGCTATTAGAGATGCAATTTGTGATGCTCTTTGAGCAGTATTTCCATGCTCGGCAATTATCTCATTGCAAAGTGCATTAAGCTCAGATTCTGATTGGGGGAGATCCACGTTAGCCGGGAGAAGGCCGAGGGACCTTAGAACGTTTACTGTGAAGGGAAGAACGGGTTCGGTTTTCGGACATTGATTAAGGAATTCAAGAGTCAGATCAAAAATTTCAGGTAGCGGTTCTTCGTCATGCAGAAGAGTCAGTAACAATTCAACTCCCTGCTGGGCATTTAGAAATGCTTTTGTATCAGTTAAGTCAGGTGAAGGAAGTTTTTGTGCTGAGGTTACGATGCATCCTGCCTTGCCTTCATGCAGTCCGATAGTCACGTGGTTAAATGGGAGCAAGCTTCCTCCAAGTTTACTTGTAAGTTTCCTCACGGCTTTTGCTCTGGCACTTAGCCTTCCACGCTCCTTGGTCAGCAATACTAAAAATCTATCGGCCTCGCCAACGTCGTAGGCTTTTAGGATTATACTGTTATAGAGTAAAGCGTGAGGCATGCATATATAGTATCAGATCGCCATTAGCAGATTAGCAATTAGCAGATTAGCTAATCTGCTAATAAGCCAATCAGCTAATCTGCTTTAACTGCGGCCTAACTCCAAGCCAAGCCCCTATTGAAGCAACAACCGGAGCAGCTAGAATTTCGATAGCAATTGTGATTGGTATGAATCCTTTAAGGTAATCAATATATGGCGCAGACAAAGTTTTGGCTAAGTCACCGTGGAAGGCGGGGGAGACTGACGGAAGAACAGCTAGAATTATTATTACCAATATCAAACTTAAAGATGCAGCAAGCCAGAGCAGGAATGTCGCTTCGACTGCGAATGGAATAATTACAGTCGAAGGATCAGCGCCTACTAAATTCTCTATAAATACTTCCTCCTGCCGAACAGCAACTCTTTGTCTTACTAGTTCAGTCACAACTAACATCAGTACGGCTGCAGCCACAATGATAATAAGCATGGCAAGCGTTCTGCCGGTTGCAATTATGCTCAAAAGTTCGGCAACTTGTCCTTCCTGCTCAGTTATTTCCGAAAGATGTGCAGGGTTTACGACATTTTTCCATCTTTCCTGCTGAACAAAGTCCGAAAACTCATTGGCATCTTCAAACGACCTAAGTGATATTCCAACAGTGTCAGAAAAGGGATTTTTCATATTGTACTTCTCCAGAAATGCGACAAGTTGAGGGTCATTTACTCTTGCACTTTCGTAGGCTTGTTCTTTGGTGATGAATACTGCATGCTCAATAACCGGCAACTCATTTACCTTGTTCAGAAATTCATTCCGCTGATCATTTGTAGCCTGTGGCAGAAGATCCAATTTAATATTTGTACGGGATTTAAGAACATTCTGCATCGTTTCTGCCCCCGCAAGGCTCACAAGCAGTATTTGAAGCATCAGAAAGACTCCAAACAAAGCTCCAAAAGAAGTTAACCATTGCCGCTCTCGGAAAACGTTACTTGCCCCTCTTCTTACGGATCGTCTGAGGATAACCGAAATGTTGGGTCCCATGCTGAGCATGGAGCTCATTATACGTAAAAGATGCGGTTGTTGCTATTAATGTCGCTTGGAAAAATTGATAATTGAGAATTGATAATTGACAATTCTAAAGAGACGCAAAGCTTGTTCTCGCTTGCGCATTGTCAATTGTCAATTGTTCATTGTTAATTGAGTGTAGCTAACTTACCGCCTTCTCCAATCTTTCAACCGCCTCCCTGCATTCTCTTGCCCTTGCATTTTCCGGATCCAGATCCAGCGCCCTCGTAAATAATGCTTTTGCCTTTCCGAAATTTTGTACCTGCAGATGAGTTACACCAAGGTCGCAAAGAGTCAGCGGATTATCGCTATCCAAGTTCAATGCTCTTTCGAGGGTAACTATGCCCTGAGTTCTTTGCCCGCTATTGAACAGAGCCCAACCAAGGCATCTAAGTATCTCCGGATTATTCGGCTTAAGATTATTGGCTCTTTGCAAATGCTTCAAAGATTCATTCCATTTATCCTTTTGAGAGTGCAAGAATCCAAGAATGTAATGTCCTGTGTAACTGTCATTATCCAAATCCACTGCTTGCTTGGCAGCCTTATGAGCTCGATTGGTATGTTCCAAAGCCAATTCGTTATCTGCAATTTCTTCCAGTGCAGAAACATTTTCCGGTTCTTCTGTTAGCAATTTTTCCAATATTTCCAAAGCCTCTTTGTGCTGTCCGGCCATTTTTAAAGCCTCGGAGCTTTCCAGCTGCTCGAGTACTTTCGGAGACGGATCGATGTTCGACATTGTGGTAAGTATAACCGAGAGATGATGGTGGCAAGAAAAAAATGATGAGTTTTTGGAGCAAACGAGAAATAAGTGTTGGGGGTCGCATGTCACGAGTCACGAGTCATTGGTCATGGGTCAAGAGACTCGTGACCAGCGACTGCAAAAACTTGATCAGACAACAAATATTCTTACATTTTTGACCCCCAACACACCTAAGGCTTAGTAGTTTGCATATACAAAGTACATCACCGTATTCAGTATCAATCTGGCTCCTCCGATTACTACTGCCCCGATAACTGCTCCTATCATCATGCCCTTACCAAGGCCGGATCTGGATTCTGCTCCCAATGAAATAATGAAAAAGAATGCACCAGCAATGAAAATTGCAGTACACACGTACCAACCAGTGTTCATCAGCATACTGGTTACGTTGTTTATTCCTCCTGCAGCGGTCAGGCCAGACGCAGGCCCCCAAACTTTGATCTGGGCAGATACAGTAATTGGAATCAATATCAGGATAATCGAAGAGAGGGCGGATTTGGCTACTTTCATTGATCGGTATTATATCATATATTGAACTGTTTTAAGTTTTTGGTTTCTAGTTTCTGTTGCATTGCTCTATACTCTCGCTCTACCTGCTTATGTCTGCGAACGGATTTTCTTCACGTTCTGTGTTCTCCGAGCCACGCCAACAGCGTCGGCCGCGCAAGCCTGCCGGGAGAGGTCGAGGCGGTGCATTCATTGCAAAAATAATCAAGAATCTACTAAGCGGAGGTAGAAAGAAAATAATCAGCAGGCTAATCATTGGGTTTGCTGTATTTGTGTTGCTGTATCTGAGTTTCCTTTGGATCACTCTTCCGGATATAGATGATCCTGCCAGCCTTATTGCTTCGCAAAGTTCAGTTATTACTGATCGGAATGGAGTTGAGCTTTACAGATTATTCTCGGAAGAAGATCGAACTTATGTGACGGGCGATCAAATTCCAGATCACATGAAGAAGGCAATGATTGCAATAGAAGATGAGAGGTATTACGAAAGGGGATGCCTGGATATAAAGGCAATTATGCGTGCGGTTGTCTTTTGGGGGAGAGCAGGAGGAGGTTCTACAATCACAAGGCAGCTCGCTCGCAATTCTCTGAATTTATTCCAGGACAATAAGTACAACAGAAAGCTTAAGGAAGTAGTACTTGGTTGTCAGCTTGAGAGGCGCTTTGACAAAGAAGAACTGATTGAACTCTATTTAAACTGGATTCCATTCGGACAAAATGCATACGGGGTAGAACAAGCAAGCCATATTTATTTTGGTATTGAAGCAAAGAATCTTAGCATTGCTCAAGCTGCTGTATTGGCTTCTCTTCCTCAGCGCCCATCATATTTCAATCCTTATGGCAGGCATTTGCACACAGAGGTAAGCGATGATGTTCATCAGAAGGTTATCGATGGGAAGATAAAAAAATCTTCGCAAATTCCCGATAACAAAGTGATGATTGGGCTTCTTGGAGATTATGCAGGTACGGGATCTTCCTTGCTTTATGTGGGAGGACGAACGGATCAAGTACTGCGAAATATGGAAGTTCAGGGATTCATAAATGAGCAAGAACGCCTTACTGCAATCGAAGAATTAGAGAGCATGGAATTTGAACCAACTCGTGAGAATATTCGGGCTCCGCACTTTGTGCTCTGGATCAAAGAGGAGATTGAGAAGATGTTTGCTGCAACTTCGGAAGAAGGATTGTTTGAGCAAGGTGGACTTACCATAGAAACAACTCTTGATTGGGATATGCAGGAAGCAGCGGAAGAAGTTATTGAGTTCCATCGCGAAGATATTCTGACCCGTTTCGGCGCTCGCAACATGTCACTTGTATCCATGGATCCAAACACTCGCGAGATAATGGCGTACGTTGGCAACATGGACTATTCAGACAAAGAACACGGAGGAAAAATTGATATGGTTCACGCTCCGCGCCAACCCGGATCAAGCTTCAAGCCGTTCATATACGCTTCGGCATTTCAGCATGGGTACAGTCCGGCAACTCCCATTTGGGATGTTCCTACAAAGATCGGTGACAATGAACCACAGAACTTCGATGGATTATTCAATGGCTTGATGACTATGAGGCAAGCGCTCGGCGCTTCCAGAAACATTCCCGCTGCGAAGACATTCTTCCTTGCTGGAGGAGAGGAGAAAATTCTAAGGCTTGCAAGAGACATGGGAGCACCTTCTCCATTAGTTAGAAAGTCTGAGCTTGCGATGGAACGAGAGGACGGTTTTGATTACGGATGGCCGTTAGCTCTTGGTGCTGCAGAAACTCCTTTAATAGAAATGGTTCAAGCGTATGGAACTTTTGCTTCTGGCGGAGAGGCAGCTCCGATAGTACCCATCAGACGCATTACAGATAAGAAAGGAAACATTCTTTACGAGGCTGAGTCTCCAGTTAAGACGGATACGGTTCTGGATAACCGCATTGCGTATCAGATCACTTCAATCTTGAGTGATGAATGGGCAAGACCGGAAGAGTATTGGAAGACGCAACTGACAATTCCCGGATATCAGACTGCTGCAAAGACCGGCACAAGCAACAAGTGCCTTGAATGGAAGGATGAAGATACCTGCCTGCTCAGAAAACCTGATAATGCGTGGCTAGTTGGCTACACCCCGAATCTTATAACAGGAGTTTGGGTTGGAAATGCAGATAGCTCTGCAATGTTCGAGAAAGCAGGGGGCTTAAATACTGCAAGTCCTATCTGGAGAGATTACATGATGCGTGCCCACAGAAAGATTGAATCACCAAAGACAGAATTTGAAGCTCCTGATGGAGTGGTAAGACCACAGATCTCGATGCTTTCGGGTGAGTTCGCAACAGAATGTACACCTGTTCACTTACGAAGAGCTGATATCTTCCTTAAGGAAAATGCTCCTTCGAAGCAAGATCCTGCATGCAAGGAGCTTACGGTAGATAAGCTAACTCATCTCTTGGCGTCAGACGAATGCCCCAAAGAAGCACAGGAAGAAGGACAATTCCTGGTAGCACAAAGCCTGCTTCCAAAGAGGTGGCCAAAGTGGGAAGAGGGAGTTCAGGCATGGGTCGGCAAGCAAATGGAGCTTTGGTATGCAGATGAAACTCACTCAGGTGCGATTATTACTCTCCCTATCGCTCCAACAGAAGAATGTAGTCTGGATTTGACTCCAGGACGACTCAATAAACCCGAACTTACTATCAAATTCCCAACACAAGGAGGAGTCGCATCCTATCCTGCGTTCCAGCCAAGAATAGAACACTCGGTTGGCTCAAAGGTCAGAGAGATTATGTACAAGGTGGATGGCAAACGCGTTGCGCGAATAGAAGAAGAACCGTTCGACAAAACAATCAGAGTTCCTCGTTCAGTCAAAAAGTCCGGTATTCATTCACTTACAGTTACTCTTGTTGATGAATATTACAATGAGATTACAAAGTCAGTCTCATTCAGATTCGACGAAGATAAAAGGAAGCCTACGGTCAGATTGATCAAGCCCAAGAGCGACATCAGCATAAAGTCAGAGAGTGATGTATTTATGAAAGCGGAAGCAAATGATCCGGACGGTGCCATCAAGTACGTTCAGTTCTTCCTCGATGACACTTTGCTTTCAACCAAACCCAAAGAGCCATATGAACTTACGTATACAATCGGACTTCCTGACGGAACTTATACGCTTAAAGTGATTGCAGAAGATCTTGCGAAGAATAAAGCGGAAGATTCAATCACGATTACAATTGGCAAAGGCGGCACAAAACCATCAGCTCCGGTGACTCCGTCTGAGTCAACCGGAGGACCAAGTCTGATTAAGCCTTCGGGTCCGCTAAGTGTAAGTGTTGGAGAAATAATCGATGTTCATTCCGATGTTCAGGGTCTCGGAAGTGAGTTTAGAAGAGTTAGAGTTGTAGTAGAGGGAGGAGTGATATCGGGACAGGATGTTCTTCTAAATCTGACCTCCGGCGAAGGCGTTTACAAGCGGGTTTGGAAGGCGGATCGGGCTGGGGAGTTTGTTATTCGTTTGATTACTGAAGACAGCTCAGGCGAAGAGAAGGAATGGGCTGTTAGGCAGATTGAGGTAGAATAGCCAAAATAGCTCCAATATGGTAAAATAAAGATTGTGACGGAAGACCATAATCCAGAAAACGTATTAGATTGTCCTGAGGGTAGAGATTCGCCTGAGGAAGTAAGGAATGTTGGAGAGGCCACAAGGTCTGAAAATGAGGCAATTAATCAGCTTTTAAGTCAGCAAGAATGCGAAGGTAATGATCCGCAAATTCAGGTAGAGCCTGTAGCATCGGAGGATAAACTATCCGAGAGCAAGGCTTTTGTGGCAAGAAGTATTCCAAAGATAATTTATAAGATGTGCCAAAAATATGATCTGCCATTTGATAAAGATAAATTGCCTCGCATTGAATTTTCAAAGGACAAAAATCTTGATGGAACTTATGAGCCCGACACAAATACGCTTACAATTTCTGAGTATGTCTTGTCATCCAACTCGGAACTATTTGAATCTATTGGAGAAGAGGTTGGGCATTATTTGCGGTACCAGTTGTGTCCTTCCAGTCGTGATCCGAGAGGGCGCCTAAAGGAATTTTCAAAACAGTTTCGCACAGGCACTAATTTGTTTGAGAGGATGAAAGCATGGTTTAAGCCCAGGCAGCAGCAGGAGGTAACAACAGCTTCATACAGACCAGTAAGGCCTGTGAGCGATGTAAATGTAGATGAATTTTTTGGTTTTCTTGGAAGGAGAATGTTTAACCAGACATTTGAACATTGGAATCTGGAAGATCCAGCACCGCCTGATAGAGAATGGTATGCAGGAAGGTTGTTAAAAGCCAGAAGAGTCGCTCATATGGGAAGAGAACTTATTGGCAAGTTGGAACAAAGATATCAAAATGAAAGAAGAAAATTAAGAGAAGGTGAAGATAGTCCTGATTTTGATGTTTTAACTTCACATCATGGCAGGGTGTCTTCGATTCGTGATAAGCAAAGAGTAATCAGAAAAGAAGCACTGCGCTTGGTCGAACATCGCAAAGGATACGAGGTTGCCGCGGGGTTGGATTTAGACAGCGTTGAAGATTGGGAAGCATTATTCAGGATGCCGAATCATGAAGTTAGGGAACGGTATTTTGTTAATTACAACTGAGAAGCCACCTCATCAGAAATATCGGCATTAGTGTGCACCTCAGATACATCTTCATCTGCTTCCAGTTCTTCTACAAAGCTCATGAGTTTTTTTGCCGATTCGGCATCAGCAATCTCGGCTGATTGTTTTGCCACATACTTCATTCCGGCTTCTTCCAGTTCCATTCCGGCTGATTTAATCGCGTCGCGAACTTTTGGCCAATCCGCGGGGCCTGTGGTTACAGTGACTGTTCCGTCAGCTGTTTCAAAGTCTTCCGCACCCGCATCAATCAGTTCCAGTTGAACGTCATCAGATAATTCTCCGTCGGCTTTTGCAATTACAATCCCTTTTTTCTCGAACATCCACATAACAGATCCGCTTTCCGCCCATTTGCCACCTTTCTTTTCGATGGTTGATTTCACGGAGCTCAAAGTTCGATTCTTATTGTCAGTCAAACACTCAACGATTACAGCGGCGCCGCCGGGTCCGTAAGCTTCGTAAGTTACTGCAACTGTTTGTTCGCCCTTAAGTTCGCCTGATCCTTTCTTTACGGCGCGATCAATGTTCATATTCGGAACATTCTCGGCTTTTGCATTATCAATGGCAGCCTTAAGGCTAGGGTTCATTCCGGGATCTCCGCTTCCGCCTTCTCTTGCGGCAATCTCGATCAGTTTTGCATGGCGCGTAAAAATCTTCCCCCGCTTCGCATCAGCGGCTCCTTTCTTGTGCTTGATGCTGGCCCATTTGGAATGTCCTGACATAAAAAATTATTTTCGGTAAGCAAGCATACCCATAAATCTGGCCCTTTGTACCGCTGTTCTAAGCATTTTTTGGTGCTTTAGGCAGACTCCTGTGTAGTACTTCTGTCGAATGTTTCCGAAGTAATCCGTATAAGGCTTGAGAGTAGGATAATCTTTGTAATCAATGTACTTGGTACCCTTGTCGCAGAATGGACATTTCTTTTGTCTGGGATCGCCGCGTCTGGATTGAGATGGTTGGAACATAATATTTCGGGTTATCACCCTTCGACAGGGCTCAGGGTGACTAAATGTCAAGTTCGTCGTCGGAAATAAGCTTCTCCAGTTCTTCGGAAAGTTTATCTTCTTCGATTGCAGACTTTTCGGGAACAGTCGGGGCTTTTGCCTTCTTCTCTTCCTCGACTTTCTTTGCCTGCCTCTTGGCTTTTTCCGCAACCTTGCGCTTTATCTTTTCTTCTTTCTCTTCTTCCTTTTGCTCGCTAAATGTCTTGCGTTCCTTGAGCCATGTTTCATATTCCTCGGAATACTTAGCAATCTGATATCCCTTTGGAGGTTTGATAATGAGATGCCTAAGGATGGTTGTTGAAATTTTCATTTGTTCGTCTATCTCTTTTACCTTTGAAGGATCCATCTCGTAGTGATACACCACAAAGGAGCCTTCTTCTCGTCCTCCGATCGGATAGGCAAGACCTCTTCGTCCCCACACATCTTTTGCCATTTGCTTTGCTCCGGCTTCCTCAAAATATCCCTCAATCTCCTTCAAAGTATCCTTTTCTTCCTTCTGGGAAAGGGGAAACGGCAAAAGCACGCAGCACTCGTATACGCAGTCATCAGTTACTGTGGTGTCGTCAGAAGGGGGCATACGATTCGCGGGTAAAACCTGATTTAAAGTTAAAATCAGGAAATCGTCGGGGAGAGCTTATTTGCTCACTCAGGTAAGGTCAAGAAAAAAGATAGTATAAAAAGCGAGGTTGGAAGCAGAAGTTGGCGGTCAAACGACTGGCCGTTTAGAAGATACTCAGCATTCGGAGTCAGAGTGTAGATTGCGAGGATGAGGATGAGGGAGAGGAGGGGGAAGAGGAGGCTTCGGATTTCGGATTTCGGTTTTCGGGTTCGGATAATAGTAAGGACTAGAGCTAGAGGTAGGATTGGACCAATGGAGCCGGAGATGAATATTACTTTTAGAGCTTCTGTGAATGCGCCTGCCTGCAAACCTATGCTGAGGTCAGTTGATCCGTGAGGAGAGAGAGGTATGCCTTTAAAGATCGCGAAGATTGGCCAGAGTAAAGACAGGCCGAGTGCGATTAGTACCGGTTTTCTGATGCCAATCATTATGATCCATGGAATCAGACATAAAATAAGCCCTTCGCTCTTAGTCCACACGCATGCACTTATGAATATTGCAGAAAGAATCAGCCACATCTTATTGTCAGACTTCTTAAATTCTAAATATGATGCAAAGGAGAGTAACGCAAACAGCGTCAGCGTAATGTCTGCGTAACCTCCACCCAAGTGCATTGCAAAAAGCGGAGTTGTGACTATCAGAATTATTGCGAGAAGTGATTTAGTAATCAGGGCGAGAGCTATAAGCGCGCTCAGGTTAAAAAGAAAATGGATGGTGTTGGCTAACTGATCATTCCATTCAGATTGAAGCTGCTGTGTTGTTATCTGAAGCGAGTGATAAAGGAATGGGTAGTGCGGTTTTTTGATTAATCCCTCTTGCGTATCAAAAACGATTTGTTTTTCGTAAAAGGAAACTTGCGATCGCATGTTCCAGTTGGTTGCGGAGTCGTAGTGGAAGGTTGAAAGGAGAGTGGAGTGGGTCAGGCTATAAACAAATACGGGGATCAGTAATAGTAGGAGAAGAAGATTCGGTTTTAGGTTTGCGGGTTCGGGTTTGGTCTTAGGTTTTGGGATTAATATTAAGATGATGATAGTTATCAGGTGTAATCCGAGGATGCTTACAGGAGTTAAAGAGATACTGAATATAGTCAGTACAAAAATTATCAATGTGCACGTGAGCGCCGATATTGGCAGGGCAAGCGCGAATCGGAGCCATCCTTTAGGCAGTCCGATTAGCCCTAGGATAAGCCATCCTTCCAGTATCAGGCCGATTAGGGTCAGAGCAAAAATCATTTTGATAATTTAAAGAGAATTGAACCATCGGGGAACTTACTGATTTGAGTTGCTGGCGCTGTCAGATCGCCGCACGTCAGATTTCCATTTTCGAAAGACCACTTGAATGCGTTGCGAATTAAAACATGATCAGCTTCGGAGTTAACTGATAACGGATAACCTGCGTACTTTAAAATAGTCGGGAAGTAAGTGTTTCCGTCAGAACAAAGTTGGATGCTATTAATTTCATTCGATTTAAAGTAGTCAGCAATCTGATATGCGGAGCCTGCGGTTGAATATGTGTCGGAACTTAAGTTGATTTTTGTGTATCTGAGCAGGTCCATTGAAAAACGGACGTTAAATAGAAGTATCAGAATGATAATTACGTTCATTACATGCTTTTTTCTTCTGAAGAATAAAAGAATGATCAAGATTAGAGTCAGCGCAAGAGTGAACGAGATTCCAAAGAGTTTGTATCCGCTTAATCTGTGATAAGAAGATGGAGTGAAAGGTTCAAGTGCGAAAAATTGTTTGATGCCATCGATTAACGACGGGCTTCCGCTGATTTCAACTTTGCTGATTGCCGGGACGACTCCTTTATCAGTTAAAAAATGCAGTTTGTATTTCCTTTCGCCCCAAGACCAGCCTCTGGTTTGTGAAAGGGGTATCAGAGATTCAACTGCCGTTCCCTTCGGTAGTTCAGCGGAAACTATTTCACGCGGATTTACCGATCCATCGTCATTCAAAAATAGAATGTAGATTGAGAGGGGAGATGGTGAAGAGTAGTTGATCTTCAGATCCGCTCCTTTGCCGGACAAGTCGACTGATGCGTGCGAGGCTTCTTCGGATATGCTTTGATTGAGCTGATTTAGGTCAGCGGGAACAGGATTTGATATTATCGAAGCCGCAAAACAGGTTTGGGAAAATAGGATGGAGACAGCAAAAATCCTTAGCATAAGGGGATTATATAGAAGTCTGGTCATTGACAACATTCAAATATGCTGTATAGTTGTTGCATATGACAAATGCAATCAAAATTGTGGCAAAAGAAGGTGCAGAAGAATTGCGCTCGGGTAGTTTTCAGCCGGAGATACAGGATGACGGCGAGGTGGTACTGGCAGTCCATCGCGATGTTGCGAAAATACTCGCTGAATATGGAATTGATACAGTACAAGCCTTGATTGGGGTTTTTAGCACTCCATCTGGCGATCTAATAGCTAACCTTTTTGATAGATGGGAGAATGCTGATTTGCAAACTGCAATGGCTGAGGTCAAAAGGTGTGTCGCAGATTTGATTCCGGCAGAGCAATTAAATCCAGATCCGGTTGAACCAAAGGAGATGGGGTGTTTGATTTAATAAAGAAAACAATTGCATCGATTGAGATAAATATATTGGTATTGTAGTATTCACGAGCTTTTGAGCATGCCGCCCTAGCTCCCACCTTCGCGCTTCGCGACTTCGGTGGGCGGGCAGTGCCCAGCCATCGCCTGCGATGGCGTAATAAAAAAGACTAGCTCGGTTGAGAATCTGTTCACTTCATTATAGCTTGTAAACTACGCCGCCCTAGCTCAGTGGTAGAGCACCTCCATGGTAAGGAGGGGGTCACGAGTTCAAATCTCGTGGGCGGCTCCATTTGGCTTATATAAGCTATTTGACTAATATCCAATATAGGATATAATATTATAGAGTGTTCTTTTACATCAAAGTAGGTAGTCCTCTGTGTTTTCTGGAGTTAGTTTTGGTGCGGGTGGAACACAGAGGTCCTACCTGCATAGTTGTTCAATCTTTTTTAGGAGCTTTGGCATGTTCAACATGGCCGACTGGACGGAAATCGAAGTATTGATCGAGAATCGTGGCGGAAGAAGGGCCGGTACGTGGGGCGTTTATCAGCACGGAAAAACTCTGCGGTTCACCTTGAACCAGCAAAACGCCGATGACGACCACGCAATCCAGCCTGGGGATATCGTTCACTTCAACTCGACCGGCACCTTTGGGGCCTCTGGTCTCGAGGGCTGCGCCGAAAACGCGTTGCGATACGCGCAAGAAGCAGGACGATGGGCCGATTTCGCCCCCGATGACATCGGGGAATCCTCCGCAAGGATGGTTAGCGATCTCGTCGATCTCGGTTTCTTCCTGGACAACATGGACGGCACATTCCGCTTTTCGCGGGGTTTCGTTGAGGACGTCGCTGCGATGTCCCAAACCCGCGAGGCGTGCGCCGTCGGTTAATGCAGTGGGAAGCGCTGCCACTATCATGGCGGCCCCACACAAGCCCGAGTTGGTTTTCATACCGCTCGGGCTTCGTTTATGTATATGAATTTCTTAAATTGTTGATATTATCAGCATGTGTCAACTGCTTACATAATCATTCCGGCGTTCAATGAGGAGGGGAACATAGCCAGGCTTCTTGATGATTTACTTGCTCTTAATATCCCCGTAAGCAAAAAAATTGTTTTGGTCGACGATGGAAGCAGTGATAGAACGCTTGAGATTGCAAAGGAGTATCTAAACAAAATAGATATGGAGATCGTTGTTCATGAACAAAATGCAGGAGTTCCAAAAACTTTTTATGACGGACTAAAAAAAGCGAGCGAGCTCGCGTCAGATGACGATGTAATATTCATAATTGAAGGAGATTGTACTTCTGATTTGAGTGTAATGCCGCAAATGATTGATATGATTGCCAACGAGTCAGATATTGTCGTTGCATCCAGATACATCAAAGGCGGAAAGTACAAAAACTTCCCGCTCATAAGAACTTTTGGAAGCGGGGTTGTAAATACAGTGCTCAAAATCTTCTTTCGCACAAAAGGAGTTACGGACTACACAATTTTTTACAGAGGATATTCAGCGCGAATCATTAAGAAAGCATTCGAGAAGTATCAGGATCAATTTATCACGCAAAAATCATTCGCAGCGAACTTGGAAGTCTTATTAAAAGTCAGAGATTTCTCCAATAAAAATTCTGAGGCTCCTCTTGTTTATGATTACGGTCTTAAGAAAGGTAAATCAAAAATGAAACTGTTCAAAACTCTTGGTGAATACAGAAGTTTAATTCTAAAGAGAATCTTCAAGAGGAGTTTGTGGTGAGTTGTCGAATACTACATGGTGAAGCCATAAATAATTCCAAAGTCCGCAGAGTATAATTGCCAATAGACGAGAGATTATATACTGAAGCTCAAATGATTCTGTAATTAATATCGTAAAACCGACTCCAATAAAAAAGCTGACAGCATAGACCGCAATAAAGCGGGAATATTGCTTAAATAATTGTTTCTCACCATTTTTGAAGCTCCAGTATTTATTCACAAAGAATGCCACGGTGAATCCAATCAGTGCCGCAGAGCCTACGGAAGGCCTGAGTGGAATTTTCAATATCTCCATAAAAAACGTCAGGGATCCCAGGTCGACTATCGTTGTAACTGTGCCTGTAACGGAGAATTTGGAAAATTGCTTGGCGTGCAAGTGGACTGCAGACATTGGATGGCATTGTACTCTTTGTAAACCTTTTCTATCATCAGTTTATGAAGAAAAAGTTGATTTGGCTGGCAACGGTAATTTTGGCTTTAGCTGCAGTCAAAACCTTATGTATTTTGGCTTCGATGCTCATTCTGGAGGGTCAGACGAGGCTAATGGGGGATGATGGGACGTTCTTCACGGTCGCAAAGGGGCTTATAAACGGCAAAGATCTGTACAGCGAATTCTTCGAAATGAAGCCTCCGGGGCTCCTATTCCTAAATGCAATCTCTCTTCTGATCGCCAATAACGAGATACCTCTGCTTATATTCAAGCTGCTCTGCTTTGTGTGCATACCAATATCATTTGCGTGGTTTGCAGTCAGAAATCTGAAAGAATCGTCAGCATTTCTTAAGTCGGTTGGAGTATGTACGGCTTTGATATTCGGTGGAGCAATCTCGATATACTCAGTCGAGAGAATAGTAGGCTTGCAAGCTGAGTCATTCGGAGTGCCGTTTGCGATTGCATATGTTTTGGTTGTTGCGTGGGATACAAAGAAGATGACTCCTCTTAGAATAATCTTAGCATCGGTCTTCATCGCAGCTTCCATGGGAATGCGCGAGCAGTTTTTGTTCCCGCTAATTGCAGTTAGCATGATTTTAAGTCCTACATTCAAGTTCTTTGTAAGATCATTCGTAATTCCATTCGTAATAGCATTCATTTTAGGATCCTTGATTATGCTCATATTGGGATTACTTGGACCTTATCTTAATATTTATTTGCCTGACGCTTTCTCCGTCAGAATTCAAACAAATCAATTGGGCTCGCTTTGGATGCGGGGACTTCATGGATGGATTTTGATGTTGGATATGAGCTTACTCTTTATGCTTCCTGTGTTTGGAATTGCATTTGGAGCATTACTTGCATCAGTTCCAGTCTTTAAGTCAGAACTTACTAAGTGGAAAGAGCTGATTGTGGTCCTTGTGTGTTCAGTCAGCGGAATGATTGCATTCAATGTGAGTTACATTGCTTACATTCTAAGTAAAACTGAGCTTGAACATACGATTTCGAATTACAAAGACGTTATGTGCGTGCTTAGTGCGGTTGCATGCTTGGTATTTGCAGTCAGTTTGGTTCAAGTATTCAGGAAAAATAAGAAAGTACTCAGCTACGTTGTCGTATCAGTACTTGCATTCTATCCTGTCTCGCTTGCAGCTGGCGCTTCGCACTTCAACATTTATCAACGAACGAATATCGCACCTCTTTGTGCAGCAGTATTCCTGTTGTTTCTGATTACACTTCCAAAAATAAAAAATTCTCTGATGCAAATTGCCTCGGGTGTACTCATAGGACTAATTGCTTTGATTCCATTCATTCTGCCAAAGATAAATTGGGAGGAGAGGAGTGCAAAGGTCAGACTAGAAAACGAAAACTACGTGGCAAGTATGCAAAAGACTGCTGAGCTTGATGCGATGATGGATAAGTGTGGTTTCGAGAATTACATCGGGATCGGAGCAGGCTTCCTTCTTCCAGATCATCTTCCACTACAAATGGGATGGTCCGCATTCCGCTCGTTTGGATCCAATCAGTCAGAGCATTTCCGTACGCAAACATTTGATAACCTCAAGAAATCAGAATTTCTGTTTATGGATCCAACATGGGAGGATTTCACATCAGATAAAGAACTGATGGATATGCTTAAATCCGAATTTATGACCAATAAGCCCTCTTGCGCCTCAGCTTACACAGTGCCGGAGGGGTATAAGGGGTATTGGCGGTCATAAGCCAAAAAGTAGACATTGATTATACTCAGAAAATACGTATAATATACTTTATCTGCTTAGGCAGATTGATCTTTGACAGGTGTTATTCCTTGAATAAACCATAGCGCAGTGTGCAAATAGTCTTGCATAGTGCGCTATGGTGCTGGCCGTGGGTCAGCTGCTCCGGAGGATGCATTATGCGTTTGGTATGTTGGCATGGTTTGCCCCAAGTGTTTTTGTGTCTGCGAATGGAGTACTTACACAAGGAACGTAGCATGCGTTATTGGATGTTGGTGGTGTTGTGTGTCGGGATCTGCGGAAACGTGGTCGCCGACGATGCTAGCCTTCAGAAGGCGGCAAAGTCTGCCGTCGAGAAGGCGGAGTTTTGGGACTCGTTTCGCCCCTGCACCGAGAAGATGGCTAAGGGGCAAGAAGTGAGCGCCAAGCTCATGCGGGAAACGTTGGACGAGGTCGAGGAAGTTGGTGAGACAAACTTATTCGCCGCTAGGAAATTGGCGAAAGCTCATCGACATCTCGTGTCCACGGATTCCGAAAACGAGCAAATGCATCTGCGCAAGTCCGCGAAGTACTACGCAGTCGTCGAACGACTGACGGACGACCCCGTGGAAGCGCGAGCTGCAAATCTGAGGGGGTTGCTCTGTCGACTCCTTTGGAGCTGCGAAGTCCTCGAGAAGTAGCGATTCTCGGCACAACATTCGCTAGTCAACGCACCTGTCTTCAGGCCCTCGGTTTCCGCCGAGGGTCTTCTTTTTAATTAATCACAAAATGCTCAATCTTTTTAACCTGATCTAATGTGATTTGTTCGATTGCAGCTTGAATAGCATTGCTGTTTGCATCTCCGAGCCAATCCTTATCTCCTCTGTCATTTGTTAGTTCAAACATTAACATCCAACTATCACGCATTTCTTTTGCAAGTGTCGCATGATGAACTTTGCCACTCCGTGCTCGCGCTTCCCAAGCTTCCTCCTCTTGTTCATTTCTTCCAAGATATTCAGTTCCATTCAAGACGAAATTCCAAAGCTCCACATCACTTTTTAGAATCCGATCTCTTGGCACTTCGCACTCAAGCATCACTAATCTTTTTGGTGAAGGATCGACGCAATCATTTACGTCAGGTTTTGGTTCATCAGGCGCCCATCTTGAATAAGCCCAAACAGGATAGCCGCCGCCGTAACCCGGTATGCGGTCTTTCATCTGACGCATCATCCACCTGTATGCTTTTCTGTGATCATGAATAATCCTACGTCCATCTCCTTTAATAACGCCCTGTTCTTGAAATGCCTCCCATGCGTCTTCTTCATGGATTGTCCAAATCCGTTCTAGGGTGCTATCTGACATAAGTTAGCATCTAACTATACACTCGAAATTTAATATGTCAAACATTAACGAAATCGCCGGCTGAAAGCCAGTCGGCGATTTGGGTGCCCCTTCTTTGCGGGACTTCACTCCTCGATCTTGGTCCGACCGTTTTTGTCCGGACCGATGTCGATGAGGATCTCCATCGGTTCGCCTTCGGCGAATCCTTTGACCAAGTAGCATTCCTGGTCGGCTTGGCTGCTGCCGGCAGGCGGATCAACTGCTTGGACGGAGCGTACTTTCAGGACGAGGTTGGTGTATTCACCTTTCCCTGCCGCCTTCTGAACACGCACTGTCAGGGGGTCGCCCCCATGGCGCTGAGCGCTCGAAAGCCAATGGTAATCCTGGTTTGGCTTGAGGCTGATGCAACGATACTGGCTGGAAACTCTGTCAAGATGCATGACGTTCTCCCGTGTGTAAGAAAGGACATTGTGACCGAAATACGTTTAAGTTGGTGGTCAAATTAATCGTAAACTATTATTTACATCAGTCAATCATTTCAACACATTCTTCAATCCCTCCAAACACAAAAAAGCACACTTAGATCTCCTCTTACTTATCGGTACACCAAGCATTTCTCTTATGTCATCTTCGGACATTTCAGTCGCATCTTTAACAGGCATTCCTTCCAGCTTTTCCCACAAAATGGACATTGCCCCGAGGTTTATTGCGCAACCGGAGCCTTCCCATGCCGCTTCTTTGATGATGGAGTCTTCAATTTTCAAATGAATCGTCAGCTTGTCCCCGCATGCAAGGTTCACTTCTTCGTGCGAAACGGTGGGGTCAGAAATTTCACGTTTCCCGCGAGGGTTTTTGAAGTGGTCGAGGATGTTCTCTGCATATAGGTCCATGGTGGTTTTAGGTTAGTCGATTATCCATCGGGCAATTAGCAGATTGGCAATTAGCAGATTAGCTAATCTGCTAATCTGCTAACAAGCTAATTGCCCTTTTCAAAGAATTCAATAACTTCCTCAATCTCCGGTCTCACTCTCATGATTTCTTCCTCAGTATTATAAATTCCAATACTGAGTCTTGTAGAAGCTTCAGCTTTAAGTCTTTCGTGAAGGGGGATAGCGCAATGATGTCCGGCGCGAAGGCAGATTCTTTTTTCGCCCAGAATATCAGTAAGATCATGTGCGTGGACACCTTCGACAACGAAGCTTAATGATCCGGAACCCTCTCCGTTTCCAAGAATGGTAAGATTCTTTATTTTGCTAAGCTCTGCTTTTGCTTGGCTGATCAGATTACTCTCTTGCTCCTCGATATCTTTCCAATCAAATTGGCTTAGCCAATCAATGGCGCTTTTAAGTCCAACAGCTTCGGCTACAGGCGGAGTGCCGGCTTCGAATTTCTCGGGAAGATCTGCGCAAGTAAAACTCTCAGCTGAAACATCTCTTATCATTCCTCCTCCTGTTTGAAATGGAGGCATGGATTCCAGTAGTTCTTTCTTTCCGTACAAAACTCCAATGCCCATTGGGCCGTAAACTTTATGTCCAGAGAATGCCAGGAAGTCACAATCCAATTTCTGAATATCAATTTGGTGATGTGCGGCAAGTTGTGCAGCATCAATCAAAACTTTTGCGCCTTCAGCATGTGCTTTTTTGATAATTTCTTCGATTGGCGGGCGAGTACCGACTACATTGCTCAGGCCCGTTACAGAAATAAGTTTAACGTTCCCATCATCAAGAAGTGCATCAAGGTTATCCATCTTCAGATTCCCTTCATCATCAATATCAATCCAGCCAATCTCGGCTCCGGTTTTGTTTTTTACTTGTATCCACGGAGTTATGTTGCTGTGGTGTTCCAGTGTAGTCAGAACAATTTTATCTCCCTCATTAATCTCAGATTCACCCAAACTTCTTGCAATTAAATTAATGCTTTCGGTTGTTCCGCTTGTGAAAATAATTTCTTCGACGAACTCAGAGTTAATAAACTTACTAACAGTTCTCCTTGCATCTTCATATGACTCCGTTGCTTTCTCGGCAAGGGGATGAAGGCCGCGGTGGACGTTGGCATTTGAATCCTTATAAAATTCAGAGACGGCATCGATCGCAATTTGCGGAGTCTGAGCTGTTGCGGCGTTATCTAAGTAGATAATTTCCGAGAGAATCGGGAATTGACTGCGAATGGTGGAAATATCAAGTGCCATAGTGTTACTCTACATGACATGCAACGCAAAACCATCCAAATCCTATCTATTGCCTTTTTGGCTACTTTAATTATCTGGGGCTTGTACACGCTTTTCTATTATCTTGGCGTCCCGTATCACGGGATCGTCCTAATGGAACGACCTGTGTTCGATTCTCTTCAGAGTCTTTGCAATGGAAACGATACGCTTTGCAGAGGATTCCATAGTTTCTGGCCTGTGATTGAACGTACCTTCGTAAGAATGGCACCGTTTAAGTGGTATGCAATTATATGTATTGGAATATATGCCTTGTGGCTTGGGTGGATTGCTTTCACAACGGGGAAAATGAACTTCCAGTTTAAAATGAGGCCTTGGTATTTTGTTCTGGCGTTCTTGGCGTCGCTCTGGTTGATCTTTACTGTGGTTGTTAATTATCAACATGGAGACACGCCTCCAAGAAGAATGGTCGAACCTCTTCCGCAGGTATATAAGAATGCAGGGGAGGAAAGTCTTGCTGTACTTAAAACGAATTTTGAAAAACTAAATGAAAGGGGGTGTTTAAATCTTGAAGGTCAGTACGATAATGGAGCGCGCTCTTACACACTCAAGCACAGGTGTGTGCACACAGCTTTTCTATCCAGAGCGATGCCTCTCGCAGGATTTATTCTCTTGTTATTGTTCGAGATGCTTATTTTAGGAAGAGCAGCTTTGGGATGGATGAGATTAAAAACAAAGAAGCTTTATATGGAATCTGTACTTAGCGTTGGCTTGGGAGCATGTTTCCTAATTGCATTACTTTGGTTTATGGCTGTAATCAGCCTTCACGCAAAGCTACCTCTTTATACAGCTCCCGCGGGTTGGATTTTGCTCATTATTATTCCTCTTGTTGGATTTAAACATGCTAGGTATTGGTTAAATAAATTCCTATTTACTTCATGGCAATTCGATAGATCGTGGAAAGATCCGGTAATTCTTCTTTCATGGCTCTTGCTTACATATCTTGTATTCAACTTCCTTTCCGTTGTCAGGCCGTTCCCGATTGGTTGGGATGATTTGGGAAGTTATCTGAATCGTCCGCGCCTTATGGTCAGCTACGGCCACTTTATTTTCTCGATGGCTCCATTCTTCTGGGAGTATGTTACTTCTTTGGGATATCTTCTCTTTGGATATAGCACGTCTTTGGGCGCATCGGTTTCTATGATGATCAACTGGAGTGCGGGTCTATTGGCAGTTTTCACGGTATATGCATTCGCTCGAACTTATCTGGGAGAGGGCAAAGGAGTCCTTTCTGCATTGATGTACTACGCATTGCCTATGGTTGGGCATTTCTCATTTGCAGATATGAAGATTGATAATGCAGTCTTCTTTTTAGGAACCCTGAGCGTACTTTGTGTATTTATATACCTGTTTGGTTCTAATGATGAAGAAGAGGAAAAATCAAGATCACTTTCGTGGCTAATCGCTGCTGGAGTATTCTCTGGATTTGCATTCGCAGTTAAGTTCACAGCTGTTATGGTTTTTGTAGCTCTTGGAGCTGTGATACTTGGAGTCATGCTTCATTGGTCATCGCTTATTGGAGTTGCATTCATGTCAATCGCGTTCCTTCTCAATATTAAGAGAACGTTGGAGCGTATTTTCGGAGAAGGATTTCCTTTGTCGCAAGATGCTGTAAAAAACATCAGCATTGCAATTGCATTGATCATATTTGCGATACCAGCATGGAAGTATAGGAAGAGATTTAAAAAAGCTTTCATTGCCTCCTTTGTATTCGGCGCTGCGATTATGCTTTCGGTTGCCCCTTGGATCATGCACAACAATATTCTGCAGGGGAACATTATTCCAAGCTTCGAAATAAAAGCACCCAACTATATTTCTCCATATCTGGATCCGTACGGAACGAGCGACTTAAAGGAGCCATACATAGTTAGAAAACTTTCGCCTGAGCTGGCTGTAGACATAACACATCCACTATGTAAGCCAACAGGCGGAGTAGAAGAGTTGGATAGATATTGGGGATTCGAGAAAGGGTTTGGACATTACTTAACTTTGCCATGGAGAACTGCAATGAACTTAAACAGCACGGGTTATTACGTAACAACATCATTTATTCTATTACTTCTTCCATTGCTTCTTTTGATTCCTTACTTTTGGATGAAAAAGGGTAAATGGCTTAGATGGTTTGCATTCGGCACGGCGTTTATGCTTGTTGAATGGATGTTCTTGGCAAACGGAGTTCCGTGGTATGGACTTGGTACTTTCCTGGGACTAATTGTATTGGTTGAAGTGATGCTGGTTAAAGCTCCGGACAAAATAAGCAGGTCGATACTTGGAGTGTTTATAGGTATAGCCTTGCTAATGATGTTTGCGTTTAGAACCTGGCAATACGAAACTCAGAAAAATCTTCTTGAATATCCCATGGGTAAAGCGTCTGCGGAAGTTCTTACCGAGAGGACGGTTCCGCACTATAACGATGTTGCGAATGTTGTTATTGAACGCGCAAAAGTTTTCCCAGACAGGCCATACATGTACAGAATGGGAACATTTATTCCTTACTTCATTCCTAAAAACTTAGAGATCATTGGAATACAAGATCATCAATTAGATCTCTTTAATTGCATGTATCAAGAACGCGACGGTCAACTTCTGCTTAAACGATTAAAGGGACTTGGGTTTAATAGCATTGTGTTTGATACGAATACAGCAACAATCGAACGTGATCCGAATGGCACGCTTCATAAGAAGGTTAATACTTTCCTTGAGTGGGTAAATGATCCTGCAAATGGATTGCAGGTAGTACTTAGTGATCAGGGAGGAGGGATTGCATTTATTCTGATACCTTAATTAGCAAGTGCAGAAAGCACAGCTTTCTGCACCGCGGGACGGCGCCGTCCCGCGTGCGGCACAGGAGTGCCGCAATCTGCTAAAACTCAGGAATTAATGTTCCATTATTTGATTATTCCAATATTCTATGTCCAATGAAGGCTATAGCAGTAATACCAGCGTATAATGAAGAGTCCCGCGTCGAAGGGGTCATCAACGACGTGATCCAATATGTGCCCGAGATTATTGTGGTTGATGACGGGTCTTCCGATGCCACTGCATCAAATGCAGAAAAGGCCGGAGCCAAACTAGTCCAGCATGTGGAGAATTGCGGAGCGGGAGCTGCAACAATGACAGGAATTGATGCTGCGCGTGCAATGGGGGCGGAGATCATTGTTACCATTGATGCCGATGAACAGCACAATCCAACCGATATTCCAAATCTAATTGCTCCACTTGAAGCAGGAAGAGCAGATGTTGTCTTTGCAAACAGGTTCGGACAAAAAAACCGCATTCCATTAGTAAGAAGGTTCGCAAATTGGTGCGGCAATTTTCTCACTTTGTTTACAACGGGGAAATGGGTGTCCGACAGCCAGTGCGGGTTTAAAGCATTCGGCCCCAAGGCGATAAAAGAAATTGATTTAAAAATGAGCGGGTTTGAATTTTGTTCGGAAATTGTCCGTGAAACCGCGCAACACAGATGGAGGATGCAACAAATTCCAACTAAGGTACTATATTCCGAGTACACGCTCGCAAAAGGACAGTCGTTTGCGAATGGAATCAAAACGGCTCTTAAGATTTTACTTCGTTCTTTCCTTAGATAATGGACCTGACTTTCTACCAAATCATCGCCCCGGTCATTGCACTAATTGCAATCGTTTATGCATGGAGTTTGGTAGGCAGAAAGAAGAAAACTATGTGGGAGGGAATTTTGTGGACGCTGTTTTGGGGACTTGTGGCTTCACTTGCCATATTCCCGGACATGATGAACTGGGTTTCGGCGGTTACCGGAATCAAAGACAGGGAAAATGCTGTCTTCATTACATTCTTTGGAGTCCTGTTTTTCATCGTGTTCTATCTGGTTATGCGCCTCGAAGAGATGGAGCAGAGACAGACAAGAATCGTCAGGAAAATTGCCCTGAGAGATGCAGGATTGGATGAGGAAGAAAAAGAGTAAAAAAAGGGCAAATCAGAGTTCTTTACACTAGAATACCGCAGATGAAGACGATTTTGCTTATATCACCGTATTGGAAAGAAGAGCACCGCTGGATGGTAAGCGGGGTCAAACTTGCCGAGCTTTGGCAAAAGCTTGGATATAAAGTGGTAGTGGCTTGTATGGGCTCAAAGTCAGGCGAAGAGGAGATGTCTGACACTTTGAAGATATACAGCAAAAAAGATTTCTTCCTTCCGGATCCGTGGAACTATGGGATTGCTTTTGGATTCACGGGATTCGTCAGGAGAATCATTAAGAAAGAAAAGCCGGACGTAATAACAGTAAATAAGATTTTGTTTTGGTCATCATTTTCTTTGATCCTACTCAGACTGACCGGAAAGAAAGTTATTTTGCTCACGGACGCGTTAGTGGGAATTACATGGTGGCCAAGGAGTTTTATTCCTAAAGTGTGTTCTGCGATTTATGCGTGGACTGCGGGGTGGTTGATACTTTTGTTTGCGTCTAAAGTTGTTACTTATCATCCTCAATCGGAAAAGATTTTAAAAATACTCAGAATTAAAAAGAAGACAGTTGTGATTCCTACGGGAATAGAGTCAGAAGGCCGCAAGACCGTAAAATCAGAAGGTCAGATGACCATTACGTATGTTGGACGTCTTGAATCTGTTAAAGGTGTTGATGATTTCTTGGCTTCGTCAGTTGCAATCAAAAAAGAATATCCGGATATTAAGATTCAAGTTGTTGGTTGGTATAAAGATGGACATCCGTTGGTCAGAAAATATCGCAATGAAGTTATTTTCACGGGATTGCGGGATGATGTGTCCGAAATTTTGAGTAATTCAGAAATATTTGTACTTCCAAGTTACAGTGAGGGACTTAGTAATGCTCTTATGGAAGCAATGTCAGCCAAGTGCGCATGCATTGCAACGGAAGTCGGAGGGAATCGTTACTTGATTCAGAATGGAGTAAGTGGAATGCTTTATCCTCCGGGAGATCGAGAGATTCTTAAGTCACATTTGCGTAAACTCATAGAAGACTCAGCAAAACGTAAGTCGTTAGGGGAGAACGCACGCAATAGAATCGAAGAAGTGTTTGATTGGAAGGTTGTTGGACAGCAGTACTTGGAACTGTTTGATGCTATTGATTACAATCGAGTGAGTAGTGTGTAGAATTCTACTCACTACACACTACTCACTAAATCAAAGACCATATGAAACCCCACATCGTCATCTACTCGGCATTCCTATCACCCTACAGAAGCGGGGCGGAAGCATGTGCAGAGGAAGTTCCACTTAGGCTCAAGCATGATTTTGATTTCACAATCATTACATCACGGCTTAGTCGGAAGCTTCCAAAGAAGGATATGCTCAAAGGGCATATTCCTATCATCAGGGTAGGATTCGGTTCTATGTTCGATAAGTGGTTGTTTCCGTTCTTGGCACCATTGGCTGCTCGTAAATTAAAGCCTGACATCATTCATGCCATCTTAGAATCATATGCCGGTCAGGCATTGGTACATTCCAAAGCACTTGTATGGAAAGCACATAGAATACTTACGTGCCAAAGTACAAATACGGCATTCAATTTAAAACAACTGCATGTTGCCGCACACAAGATAACCGTAATCAGCAAAACTTTGGTTGAGCGCGCAAAAAAATGGGGAGTGAACGATGTGGTACTTATTCCAAACGGAATTAACTCATCAGAAATTGAAAGTGCACTTGGGTGGTATGAAAAGATTAAAGGAAGAATATTGTTCGTGGGTCGTTTGGAGCCGATGAAGGGGATTGATGTTTTGTTGCAGGCACTCGCTAAGTTAAAACAAGAAGATTGGGATTTGAATATTGTTGGTGATGGATCGCAGAAAGAAATTCTTATGAAACTCAGCCAGGATCTAGGAATTGCTCAGCGCGTTCAATTCAAGGGTTATGTTGCCCCGCCTGATGTTTACAAAGAATATGCTCAAGCTGAAATTTTCTGCGGACTGAGCAGATCAGAAGCTTTAGGTAACGTCTTTTTGGAAGCACAAGCAGCGGGATGCGCAGTTGTTGGAACAAAAACAGGAGGCATCGTTGACATAGTTCAGAATGGAACGAATGGAATCCTAATAAAACCCAATAATATCGATATGGCTGTTGAGGCAATTGGAAGACTCCTAAAAGATCCGTCACTACGATCTAAACTGTCTTCAGCCGGTAAACAGAATGCTCAAAAGTATGACTGGGATAGGATTTCTCGGGAATATGCAAAGGTATATGGGGAAACAATCAATAATTAAGTCAGCGATTAACAATCAACACACGCCTGCGGCGCTTTCCACACTCAACTATCAACAATAAGTTGATTGTTGACAGTCTCGCTTTAGCGAGACGTGTTGACTGTTGATTGTTTCAAGGCTTCGTCTTTAACCTCATCAACGATCAGTCTTTCTTTATTTCTAACCAAGGACGAAGCCTTGTACAAACTTTCGAAAGTTCCCGCATCAACCCACTCATCATTCAGAACTGTGTAACCAAGTTCGCCTTGTTCCAAGTACCACCTCGTTACATCAGTAATCTCAAGTTCTCCTCTTGGTGAGGGCTTTAAGTTTTTAATTACATCAAAACATCTGTTGTCATACAGATAACATCCCGTTTGTGCCAAATTACTCTTTGGCTTAAGAGGCTTTTCCTCAACAGACTTAACTTGCGTTCCATCAACTTCGACCACTCCAAATCTTTCCGGATCAGAAACTTCTTTAAGGAATACATGCCCTCCTTTCTGAAAGGATTTGATGGAGGGGGATAGATCGTCAAAGAACACGTTGTCACCAAGAATGGCACAAACACTATCTCCTGCTGCGAATTCCTCTGCCATTCCCAGAGCTTGGGCTATTCCTCTTGGCTCCTCCTGAGCCCTATATGTGCACCTGCATCCGTATCTGGATCCGGAACCTAGAAACCGCGTAATCTGATCAATATGCTCAGTGCCTGTAATGACGATAACCTGCTCAATACCCGCTTTCTGCATGATTTCCAGTGGATAAAGAATCAAAGGCTTGTGGTATACAGGAAGCAAACTTTTATTAAAGACATTCGTCAGTGGACGAAGCCTGGATCCTGTGCCGCCGCAAATAAGAACTCCTTTCATTAGGAGGAAGATTATTGGCTTGTTGGCGGATTATCAACCAAAATCGTCAGTTATTGAGAATGCGGATTGAGTATATATATGGATTGACTCAAATCCGAAACCAGAAATACGAAACAAATTCGAAGCACTAAATCCCAAATTTTTTCATTTTCGGATTTCGTGCTTGTTTCATATTTCGTATTTAGTGCTTAATTTCTAGTTCATTATTCCAATTATTTGATAGCATACTTCTATGAACTTACTAGTTACAGGAGCGGCCGGATTCATAGGTTCGCACTTCGCACTAAGGCATGCAGAGCAGAAGCCTGAAGATAAGTTAGTCATTTTAGATAAACTTACATACGCGGGAGACAGAAGTTACTTAGACTCAATCGCAGATAAGATCGAATTTGTACACGGCGACATTGCAGATCAGAGATTGGTTAATCAGTTAGTCGAGAAATATCAGATAGAAACGATTGTAAACTTTGCAGCAGAGACTCATGTAGATAATTCAATAAAAGAAGCTTCGCCTTTCTTGCACACAAATGTAATCGGCACTCAGTCGCTCATTGAAGTGGTTAAAGATTATCCCGAAATTCTCCTCCTTCACATTTCAACTGATGAAGTTTACGGGGGACTTGCAGACGGCCAACCCGATTGCACAGTCGAGACTGCTCTTAATCCATGCAATCCATATTCAGCTTCCAAAGCTGCAGGAGATTATCTTGTTCTTGCCGCGGTTCATACATATGGAATCAAGGCGCGAATCACACGATGTACAAATAACTACGGCCCGCATCAAGCAAGCGAAAAATTCCTTCCGGTTGTAATCAATAGTGCTCTGAATGATCAGAAGATTCCTGTTTACGGGGAGGGGAAGCAGAAGCGTGATTGGTTATATGTAACTGATCACACGGATGCTGTTGAGTTGGTTTTGGATAAAGGACAAGACGGTCAGATTTACTTAATCAGTGCTGACTCTGAGCGCGAGAATATAGAAACTGCGAAGAAAGTTTTGGATGAGCTTGGAAAGTCTCACGATCTGATTGAGTTTGTAACCGACAGACCCGGCCATGACTTCAGATACGCACTTGATTCAAGCACTATAAAAGGACTCGGGTGGAGTCCTAAGGTTAGTTTCGAGGAAGGGTTAAAGAATACTATTCAGTGGTATCAGGAGAAGGCTCGTTAGCTTCGGTTGAGATACCTCCTGCATGTCGAAGTAAGCCTTCTGTAAGCTGAACAGTCTCTTCTACATGTTCTGGGCTTTGACGTTGTATAGCTTGGTCTGAAGTTTGCAATAAAGTTAATAGTGCATCTTCAGCAGATAACCCGCGTCGCTCATCCGGTTGCTTACCTAGTTGACTCATAGTTAATAGGGGAATGTAACGATGAGTATTATTACAGGAAAATGAGAGATGTCAAATATAATGTACTCTCTCTAAATATGTCAAAAAGAGGCTCAAAAAGCCAATAATTCGTGTATCCTGTGCCTGATGAAGATCGTTTTAGCCACAGGCATATATCCTCCTGATATCGGAGGGCCGGCGACGTATGTGAAGAACTTGGCTGATGAACTAGTTAAGATTGGTCATGAAGTTGGAGTTGTGACATATAGTGAAAAGTTAATAGTGAATAGTGAAAAGTGCTCTGTTATGGGCATCAAAAAAGGCTTTCCTATAATTAGATGGTTTCAATATGCAAAGACTTTGAAGAAAATCGCAAAAGATGCAGATATTGTTTATGCGTTCTCATCAATCAGTTGCGGGATTCCGGTTAAGCTTGCACGGCTTAAAAAACCAAAAAAGATTCTAAGGTTAGGCGGTGATTTCTTTTGGGAAAGATATACAGCTGTTGGTGGCAAACGGAGCCTGAGGGAGTATTACGAAAAAGGCGCCAAATCAAAGTCCATTAACAGTTGGGTTCTGAAAAGCTTCGACCATATTGTTTTCTCAACAGAGTTTCAGCAGAAGTTATATCAGGAACATTTTAAGAAGCTTCCATCACACTCAGTCATAGAAAACGCAGTACCTGAAGGGAATTCTGAGGTTCATATTAAGCGCGAACCGCTCAGCCTTTTGTTTATGGGACGCTTTGTTGGATTTAAAAACTTAAAAAATCTGATTGAAGCCGTTAAGCAAATGTCGGGCATCAGATTAACTCTTGTTGGAGATGGCCCGAAGAAGAAAGAGCTTATGAAAGTTGCATCTCCGGCAGGAACTAGGATCATGTTTGCATCTCCTGTTCATGGAGAGGAGAAATTAAAGGTTTTTGCAGGACATGATCTGATGGTTATTTCATCAATAACAGAAATCAGTCCCAATGTTGCGCTTGAGGCAAGGGCAAACGGGCTTCCGGTTCTGCTGACCGAAGAAACAGGATTCAGTTCGAGTTTAAGTGAAGCGATGGTGCTCAGAAAACTTTCAACTCCATCCGATATCATCACTGCTATCAAAGAAGTTCAGGAGAACTACGCTGATATTGCGGATACTGCCGGCAGTTCAATTGCAAAAAGAGGATGGAAAGAGGTTGCGGAGGAGCATTTGAAGCTTTTTAATGAGTCTTGAAGATGAAATTACTGATGATTTCCGGCGATCGATCCATTCTCCAAAGAAAACAAGGGGCGTTTTGGTACACGCTTCAGGAACTTAGAAATCACTTCGATCAGATTGATGTAATTACGCCTCAAATTGTTGTTCCAGTACTAAAAGGGGGTTCAAAATCAAAAGCCGGAGAATCTGGGCTTGTGGGAGGCAAGGTATTCTTTCATCCATGTCCGTATCGTTTGATCAAACAACCCAGATGGATTGTGAAGAAGGGCAAAGAGCTTATTGAAGAATTTAAACACAATGTAATGACAGTTCATGAATATCCTCCTTTTTATAATGGAATCGGAGCCAAGAAGTTGGCAAAGAAAATGAATATTCCTTATGCACTCGAAGTTCATCATATTGTTGGCTATCCAAAGGCTGCCACGCTTTCAGAGCGTATTGGGAAGATGACTTCGAAGTCGTATTTTCCGAGAGCTGCAAAAAGCGCGACTGCGATTAGAGTTGTGAACAAGGAAGTTGGGGGCAAGCTTGTTTCATGGGGAGTGCCAAACAAGAAGATACACTTGGTTCCTTCTTTTTATTTGGATGGTGATGTGCTTACGAAAGACCATGCGCCTCCAGTTATCTACGACGTTGTATTTTGCGGTCGATTAGTTCCAAATAAAGGACTTGGCAATTTAATTGAAGCAGTCAGCAAATTAAACAACGTTAGGCTTGCGGTTATAGGTAGCGGTCCTGAACTCATGAAACATGAAAAGAAGGTTGATAAGCTCGGATTAAACAACATGGTTACCTTCCTTGGATGGCTTCCGACTTTGGAGGGTGTTATTGGAGCGGTATTAAGTTCCAGAATTTTTGTAATGCCTTCGCAAAGCGAGGGCGGACCGCGAAGTTTGCTTGAGGCAATGGCAGTGGAGATGCCGGTCATAACAACCAAAGTCGGCGTTGTTCCTGAAGTAATAGAAGATGGAGTGAACGGTATTATTACAACCGGAGATCCGGATGATCTGGCAGAAAAGATCAGATTGCTCTTGGGTGACGAAAAGCTTAGAAAAAAGATTGGCAAAGAAGCCGGAAAAATAATGGATACTTATGAGAGAAAAACTCTTGTTAAGGCGTATGCTGACTTTCTGAAATCATTATGCGATTGATGATAATTACACAAAAGGTGGACAGAACCGATCCGATACTCGGATTCTTTCATCGATGGCTTCTGGAGTTTGCTCTGCATTGTGAACAGACAAATGTAATCGGTCAGATGAAAGGAGATTACGATTTGCCTGACAACGTCAGAATCCATTCAATGGGGAAAGAGTCAGGGGCAGGAAAACTAAGTCAGATTCTGAGGTTCTGGAAGTTACAATGGTCACTCAGGCGGGATTATGACTGTGTTTTGGTGCATATGACTCCCATTTGGGTTGTTCTTGGATTTTTTAATTGGTTCATTCTCAGAAAGAAAGTATATCTGTGGTACGAAGCTCGCGGGGGAGGATGGGCGCTGCCTATTTCGCTAAGACTCGTTAAAAAAGTATTTTCGGCTACCGAGTACGGTCTTCCGCGTCCTTCTAAAAAAAGAGTTATCACAGGACATGGAATTGATACGGAGTTTTTTAAGCCCACAGGTCAGATAGAAAAAGGATTAGTCTCGTCAGTCGGTCGAATTACAAAGAGAAAACACTTCGAGGTTGTATTAAAAGCATTTTCTGAACTTCCTTCGGATTACAAATTGGAAATTGCGGGAGTTACTATAAGAAAAGATGATGAAGTGGAGCTTAGAAACTTAAAAAAACTAATGAGTGAGCTTGGCATCACAGATCGCGTGGCTATTAAGCAGATGACTCACGAAGAAGTCAGAGATTTACTTCAGAAATCAGAACTGATGTTGCATGCGTGCAGAGGAGGATTAGACAAAATTGTATTGGAAGCAATGTCAGTTGGTTGCTTGACAGTTTCGTCCTCAAAAGCAGCAGGACATGTGCTTCCTACAGAGTGTTTAAGCATGGATGATGAGATGGGAGAGAGGGCGAATGAGTTACTTAAACTCTCAGATGACGAAAAAGCCAAATTAAGTCAGGAATTACGACAGAAAGTGATCGACAGCCATGGTTTAAATAAGCTCATTGGTAGGCTAGTGGAGGAAATGAAGTAAAAGTTACTAGTTGTTGGCTATTGGTTATTAAGAATACTTTTGCGCAAATGTATTAATAATGTGGAGGAACCTTTCGCGCGAATGGTAGACTATTAAGAAGGTATGTGCGCACATACCTACATATTTAAAGGCATAAGCAAAGACCCCAGGTAAGCGCACGTGCGTGCCTACGCGGGGTCTTTTACTCTTCGAATAGTGATGGGATGTGGTTGGCGACGCTAGGCCGCGTTCCACATGTCTTGCAGACTGCGGATCGATCCCTCGGCGAACTTGACTGCGTTCGAGCCGAAGTGATGCAGATCGTGTTCTGCGTAGATCGGGTTGCCGGTACTGGCGGACCAGTCCTTCAACAGTTTCACGGTGGCCTCTTGGTCTGCGACAACCCTCGGCGAACCATAGCCGCAGGCGAAGTCCCAATCGAGCAGGATCGGCAGGTCCAGCGGATGGACTTCATTCTTCAGGATGTCGTGGAACTTCACGGGCAAGAGCTGCCCGAGGTTGAAGTGCACGAATCCGTCGAACAGTCCCGCTTCGATGGTCCGCTTCATGGCCGGCTCGGTCAGTTCACCCATGCCGAGCAGATGCGCCATCTCATGGTTCAAGAACATGGCGATCCGGCCAAGCCTGCGGTTGACCTCTTGGCAGAACTTGATGGCCAACTCGAGCGTGCACACCAGATCCACGCCGGGATCCCCGTGTTTGCACTCGAGGTGGACCGTACCGCCGGTCTTTTCGAGGCGCGCCACCCAGAAGTTGACCAACTGCTCCCACTCGGCCATTCCCGGAATGATGTCGTTGCTGATCACCATGTCCACCGGGATTTTGTGCGCCAAGAAGGAATCGTAGGCCGGCCACCAAATGGCGCGTCCGGTACCCAGGCCTTCCCTCTTCAGTTCCAGCGATCGGGTGATACCTTCCTCGTGAACCGCCGCGGCCATTGTCTGCGCCGCTTCGTCACCGAGGATGCAACGGTTTTCCGCGCCTTCGAAACCGAAAGCGGGCGCGGTGATCGCGAGAGCCGGCGGGTACCGCTTGGCCTTGATGCCTGCCTTCAATGTCGAAAACGGAATGGCGCCCTTGCCGTTGTACTTCTTGTAGGCATCGATTTCCGTTTGCATCTCGTGCAGGACGTGAAAGGACGATCTTAGCGGATGTGTGATCACGCTTCCTTCCACCAGACCGTCGCTGAGCTTCTTGACCGCAATCAGGCGGTCAATCACTCGCACAATTCCGGCATTGGGGTCTCCTCCGCCGAACTTGCAGTTCGTTGGCCTGGGATTCACGATCCAGGCGGGGACAGAGTGTTCGAGTTGTGCGGTCATCGTTCGTACTCCTTCCTGTTAAGGTGTTCTATGCATGCAGATCGGTTGCCGTCACAAAGGCTTCCTGTTAAATCTGCATTCGACGACAGCGCACTAAAGGCCGATGACCCTCAACGTGCTATCGTCGAAGCATTACCCATCATGTCAAAGAGCTTTCCCCCGGGCATAAAAAAGACACGTCCAGAGGAGCGGAATTGTCCGCCAAAATGGCTGTATGGTCAATGATTTTACAGAGCTTCTCTAAGCCTCCTGCTCGTCTCCTCAACCTCCTCAAGATTCTGATCTTCCCGCATAAATGGCTTCTTTTCCTCATAAAGCTTCATCAGATCATCCCTGCCTGGAAGGGATCTGAGAGGATATGGCTTTCCTTTAAGTTCAGTGTACAGATCCTGAATAGTGCATATCGATATCATTCCCGAAAGTACTCCAAATAACATGTTACTGCTCCACTTCTCGTTTGGAGGCTCGGAAAAGTACTCAAGTGTCTGCTCAGGTTTAGAAAAGTAATTGAGTAACATCACGGGTCCGCTTAAGCCGGAGAATCCAGCCCAATATTTCTTCTGTTCAGATTCCGGAACTATGTAACATCGATAATCTTTTCTGAGCAGTTCTTCATTAGCTTTATCAAACGTGTCGTATCTTGACGGCTTCTTGGTAATGCCCGGATGAGTGTTGCCGTCGCAAGGACCTAAGTGAAGATTCTCTTTTTCGAATACAAGTTCGCGGTTGAATGCAATGCAGTAACTTGAACTTGGAGGAATACGCTTCCCATCTATATCAAATTCCCACCATTTGCGATGGCGGAAGCTTACGGTTGCAGTATTGGGATCCGCAAACTCACGATTGATTACATCAACTGCATCACCACTCATTAAAAACATATCATCATCACATATCCATCCGACTTTTCTTTGTCTTGCAATGCGCCTTAGAAATTCTTCTGACTTGGTTGCAGCATAAAGGTTCAAAAACTTATGAACTCGCGCATTAGGAAACTCTTTCGGATTTAATTTTCCGGAAGAATCAAAAATAGTTATATCGACCCGATCACCTAAATACTTGGTAGCCAAATGATGCCAAACGGTCATCATCGGCGGAAGTATGTTCATTGTAAATAATGCGGGTTTGTCCGACTCAGGAAGCGGTTTTCTCCTCATATAATAAAAAGCAGTCGGCAGACCGGTTCTAAAGCCCTTCAGGATACAGAAGCGTTTGAAGGTGCGGGGGAGGAGGGTGACGTATCGGTGAGCCATAAGGAAATAATAGAGTGTGTAGTGAGTAGTTGGTAGTGAGTAGTTGATTTTTTTAGATACTACTCACTACACACTACACACTCGAAATATAGAATCCGCTCTGTCCATCAGTTTCTGTTCCATAGACCAGTTTATCAACATTAAAACCGTGTCCTTTAATCATTTTCTTAAAGAAGTTCTTCTCGTATCGAACGCAATGCAGTGCTCCTTTCCAATCTTGTTTGTAATTCGGAGGATTTTCTTCCATCTCCGGAACTTTATCCTCAACGAAGGCCGTCAGGAATACTTTCCCGGTTGGCTTAAGAAGTCTTTTAAATTCATTTAGATA
>CAZDKL010000001.1:0-8398 GCA_964506185.1 uncultured Candidatus Peribacteria bacterium | reverse complement strand
GCTTGAGCTTTTTGGCGGTTTTTTGGATGGCGGGCATTGGGGGTCATTCTAACAGGAATGGACGTGAGAAAAAGGAGATTTAAGTGTATATTCTGGCGGACATGTTAAAAGTCCACGCCGATCTCATTGATGGCATTCCTCATATTCCTCTTCTGTATCCCAATCTTGGAAGGCCGGAAAAAGAGGGGCGAATAGAGTTCCTGAATGAGGCATTTGAGGGCCTTAAAGAGCCATTTGTGGAGATTGTTGAGGATCCAAGCCAGGCAGATTTCATATTGTGTCCGCATAATTTTCCTCTGGTAAAGATGCGGGGGACATATTTACAAAAGCTCACGGATCTATCACAGAATCAGGCCAAGAAAGTGATCGTATTCTGGCATGGCGATAATACGGATGAGGTTGATATTCCAAACTCAGTTGTATTCAGGACTTCACAATACAAACATCTAAAAGCTGATAACGAAATTATCATGCCACCTTATACACCTGATTTGATGAAAGGACGTGAGCATACAATCAGACATAAGGCAAAAACTCCGGTTGTTGGTTTTTGTGGATGGGCCAAGTACAAGAATCACAAAAATAGGTTTGGCACTATTGCAAAAAATATACTTATAGACTTCAAACGTTTGGCTTTGATCAAATCTAACCTTGCGGTTCACAAGAAGGGTCTGACATTCAGGAGAAAGGCATGCAGAACACTCAAAGATTCTCATCTTATCGAAGCGAACTTCATTTTGCGCAAGAGTTACTCCGGCTCTCCGCATACAATCAAGATTGACCCCAAAGAGGGAAGAGAAGAGTACATACAAAATATGATTGATTCTGATTTTCCCTTGGCTGTTAAGGGTGATGGGAATTATTCATACAGATTTTATGAGGCACTAAGCCTGGGACGCCCACCGGTTTTTATTGATACTGATTGCATTTTGCCTCTTGAGAATAAAATCAATTACGATGAGTTCATAATCAGAGTCAGCTACAAAGATGTTTCCAAAATTGATCAAATAGTAGGTTCATTCTATGAAAAACTGGATGAAGATACTTTTGTAGGTATGCAAAAGAAGGCAAGAGAAGCATTTGAGAAGTACTTAAGTGTGGAAAGCTTCCTCAGGACTGCTGTGAATGAGCTTGTTTAATCTTTTCGGCCAGATCCTCTGCATTGCCAGCCTCGCATAAGATTACCCTTTCATCATTCTCATATTTTTCGAGTATTCCGGGTGTTTTGGCTGTTAAAACCTTCTTCCCACAGGCCAAATAATCCAATACTTTATGCGGAATAACGCGCTGGGTCTTTTCAGAGATGCCGAAAATACCAAGGCAAAGGTCAGCATTATTAATATGGTCAGGAAGTTCTTCCATTGGAGCGAAGGGCTTGAATGTTACATTCTTCAAATTCAATTCTTCAGCTAACTTTTTCATTTCCGGCTCTGTTTGTCCTCCTCCGAGGATTGTGAAGCGGAGATTAGGATCAGATTCCAGAATTTTAGCTGCTCTTAAAATTACGTCGATTCCTTGCAACGGGATGAAGGATCCATAGAAAAATACTTCGTATTTTTCAGGACGTAAGGAGTAAGACGTAGGACGTAAGGTTTTTGGATAGAAAATATCACTAATAGCTTCGAGGTAAACGACTTTGACGCGCTTTGGATGAAGTTTGAATTTTTTAATGAAGTATTCACGATGAGTTTTTGTATCAATCAGTACTTCAGAAGCAAGATGACAGGATACAAAATCTACAAACCAATAAAACCAAGCCTTGGGGCTCCACTTTGCAACCAACTTCCGGTCAGCAACCAGTGTGTCGTATACAGAAATGAATGCGTCGAATGAAAGTTTCTTGTGGGGAAAGCGAGTCAGCAACCACGCAAGAGGCATTAGGTGATGACCGGGGAAAAGAACCAGAACTTCATTAACTTCTTTCTTTAGTTTTTTATACTGCCTGATCAGATCAGAACATTTTCTAAAGAATCCTTTCTTGGTTGTATGGCATTCAAGTATTTTGAATCCTTCTTTTTCGTATGCTCGCCTAAGGGTCCACGTGCGTGGAGACGCAGGGTCATAGAAGCCGAAGAAGAGAATCGAGCTCATTTAGAGATATGTTAGAGAAAAAATCAGAATTAATAATCTAAATTTATAAGATTATTAGTTACAAGACGAGATTAAAGAAGTAATCTGTCCGCTGATGCGAATCACTTACATCGTCCATGCACGTTTCCCTGTAGAAAAGGCTTATGGCCTGCAAATTGCAGCTGTGTGCAAGGCAATGTCGGAAATAGGCCATGATGTGACTATTGTGGCTCCACATACAAAGAATCATATTCTGGAACCTGTTCACGAGTACTACGGCCTTCCTGGCTCAGTCAAATTCGTCAGACTAAATAATTTCGATGCTTTGGGCAAGTGGTGGATTCCGGGTCCTCTTTGGATGATTATTACGATGTTCTTTTATAAGAGAAAACTTAGAAAGTTTCTTAAAAATAATCAGGCTGAAGTTTTGTATGTCAGGTCTCCACTCGTTCTTCAGTCTGCGATCGCAAGTGGCATTCCTGTCATTCTGGAACTCCATACAATTCCCAACAAACTTAAAACTAAGTTCGTCAATCTGTGTAACAAATGCAAGAAAGTAGTTTGCTTAACTTCACCGATGTGCGATGAGGTCAGAAGTCTTGGAGTTAATGAATCTAAGCTCACAGTGGAAGGGGATGGTGTTGATTTTGATGAATTTCAAAATCTGCCAGAAGTTTCAAACGAAGTTCCCGTAATTGGTTACGTTGGTTCGCTTGCAACTCAAGACAAGATAGAAAAAGGAGTGCCTGAGCTACTCAGAGGACTTAAAGAATTAAAAGATCGTGGTAAAAATGTTAGAGGATGGATAGTCGGCGGACCTGATGATTGGAAGAAGGCTTACTTTAAGCTTGCAGAGTCGCTTGGTCTTTCGGACAACGTCAGTTTTGAGGGAAGAATAGAGAGGTCCGAAGTGCCGTCAGCTATTGCCAAGTGTGATGTGTGCGTTTATCCCGCGCCTGCAACGGATCATCCGTTCATCATGCGCGATACGTCTCCATTGAAGTTGGTTGAATACATGGCGGCAGGAAAACCGATCGTATGTGCGAATATTCCTCCTGCCAGAGACTTGGTGGGCGAGTCAGTCGTTGAATTCTGTGTACCGGGTGATTCGAAATCTATGGCTGATGCGATTGGGAGAGCGCTTGAGGACAGCTCCAAACCTCAGTTAGCCCAAGAAAAAGCCAAAAAGCTTGATTGGAAGGAAAGAATGCAGAGAATAGTTTAATGTTCTTTCTTTCGTAACCAAAAGGCCTCCTCTTTCTTTTTTGTCTTGGATACAAAAAAGAAAGAGGCAAAGAAAAAAGATCAGGACAAACGCAAACTCACTCGAAAGCGCAATTAGAGATTCAATGGTGTGCAGAACGAATTGGATGCACTCAGAGTTAGAGGCCTTGAATTGGAGAGCCTCATCCAATTCGTTCTTGCGAAGTAGAACTGGTTAAATAGTGCTTTCGAGTTCAAACATGCGTTTGTCCGTCTGTATTGCCTATTACTGAAAAAGGCAAACACACTTGTCTGAGCGAGGAGCCAGTGCCAACTAGCTCGTAAGCGCGAGCAGATGTTGAGCGTCCGCCCGAGGCGGACGACTCATCTCTGCGAGCTAGATCTATGATTACGAAATAAACGCGACGAGCGAGTTTGTGTTTGCCTTTGATTTTTTCTTTGTCTCCTTTCTTTTGTATCAATACAAAAGAAAGGAGAGAGGTGTTAGTTAATATACTCCGCAATAACCCCAGCAGCCTTCTCCAATGCCTTCGGACTCGGGTGAACCGTATCCCACGGTAGAGTCGGGACCTTATTACCGAAGATGTCGTACAAATCAATCACCTGGAACTCGTAGGCTTCTGCAATCTTCTTAAGTTTAGGTCTCGAAGCCTCATGCAACTCCTGATCCGGCCAGATAACGAAGTACTTTCGGTCAAGCGGAATAAGTTTGCTGAATCTTTCTAATTGAATTGAATATTGAGTCAGTTCATTCTGTTCAACAGTATCTTCTTCTGGGTTTTCAATTGAGTTTTTCTGTTCTTCTTTCTTTCGTTTTTTACCAGCGCGCAGGTCATAAGCTTTTTTGAATGCTTTATAAAATGCACTATGGTCAGCAAGCCAGCATTTACCCGGTAAGTAATTCATAATTCCGGTTGCAATAGGTCTGCAAGTCTCCTGTGACGGATCCCACCCCTTTGGTCGCAATATTCCTTGGTCATCCAAGAAGCCTGTTGTTCCACCAAGGTCATTAAAGTAAAAAACAAGAACAACGATCTCCGGATCAATCGGTACTATCTTCTTTCTAAGAACGTCAGTCTCCTGTACCAGATTGTAACCGGGGACTGCGGTGTTGATTACATTGTAACCGGGAATCAGTTCACTTATAAACGAAGTTAGCGTCTGATCATTATTTACTCCGTAACCGAATGTTATTGAATCTCCGAAGACTGCAATTGTCGGAGTGTTTTCAAGTAACTCTGTGCTTCTGAATCCTAAACTGTTCGTGGAAACTTTTGCTTTGTATGCCTTCTCTTTTTTCAGATTCGCTTTAAGTTCATAACTGATATCTTCATGTTCGCTGGACTGGAAGATCTTCGGCGGGTTGGGGGAAGTCCTTTGGAGTCCTGTGATTCTTAAGCCCAGCTCAGCTATCAGAAAAAACGCAAGGATAGAGCCTATTACAAGGGTGCCGTTTATGAGACAAGATTTCCTCATCTTGTGTATTTTAAGCGGAAAAATCGATAATACAAATATTTAATTGTTTACTTGCACAACGCTATAAAGGCTTCAGAATAGAATCGATGTCCGCACTATCACACATAAGGGCCACGGCGAGTCAGTACAACGTAATGCACCTTCGTGTATCGCCATTGCGATACAAGGTGGGTTCCACACAGATTTTTCTCGTTAATGCCCTTGATAGTGCGGGCACCTTTTAATCCAACTCAAATTTCTCCAAATAATCTTTCTTATTCAGGATTCTATCTTCCGGCATCTCTAACTTCGTCAGCAGAAAATTGCCAAGCACAAGATAATCCATGTGAGTGTTCAAGAAGCAGTTGATTGCATCTTCAGGCGATCTGACTATCGGTTCACCGCGAACGTTAAATGATGTGTTTATGATTACTCCGCACCCTGTTTTCTTTTCAAAGGCTTTTATCAGATCATAGTACTTCTCATTTTGATCTCGGTTGATACTTTGAATACGTGCTGAGCCGTCCACATGAGTGACAGCAGGAATTTCTGCCCGTTTTTCCGGTTGAACGTCAGCCACCAAAAGCATATAGGGGGTTGGACAATCCAAATCGAAGTAGTCAGACACTCTTTCTTCCAAAACTGTCGGTGCAAATGGTCTGAAAGACTCTCGGAATTTAATTTTTAAGTTAACTTTCTGCCAGTTATCCATATTTCTCGCGTCAGCAATGATAGATCTGTTGCCAAGCGCGCGCGGGCCGTACTCCATGCGCCCTTGGAACCATCCAACTACATTATCGCCCTGCATCAAAGTGGAAACGCGGTCCAAAAGTCCGTCGTCAGACAGTTTAACGAACGGTAAGTTTTCTTTTTTCAGAGTTTTTTCAATTTCTTCGTCAGAAAACTCATCACCGTAATAAGCATGATCCATTTGCGGCAACTTAGATCCGTTGAATTTCTTATGCCAAATTGAAAGTGCAACCCCCAAGGCTCCACCAGCGTCTCCTGACGCAGGTTGAATGAAGACATTTTCGAAAAGTCCGCTTCTTAAGATCTTTCCATTAGCTACACAGTTTAAGGACACTCCTCCGGCTAGACAGAGATTGGATGACTTAGCAAGATTTCTAGCATGCTTAACAATCTTCATCATAACCTCCTCGGTCAAATCCTGCAGAGAACGGGCAATATCCTTATGAAATTGCTCAAGATCAGATTCGGGCTTTCTGCGAGGCTGACCAAGTAGCTTCTCGATATTCTTGCCTGTCATCCTCAGCCCCTTTTCGAACGTGAAGTACTTCATATTAAGCGCAAAGCTTCCGTCTTCCTTAACATCAATAAGCTCACGCATCTTGTTCAGATACTTAGGCTCGCCATATGGCGCCAGGCCCATCACCTTATACTCGGCTGAGTTAACTTTGAAACCGAGGTAGTAAGTTATTGCGGAATAGAGAAGCCCGAGTGAATGAGGATAATGGATTTCCTTCAGAATCTGCGCTTTGTTGCCTTGCCCCTTTCCGATAGTTGCCGTTGCCCACTCGCCGACGCCGTCAACTGTAACAATAGTTGCGTCATCAAATCCGGAAACACCGAAACTTGAGTATGCATGAGACTCGTGATGGGGGACAAAGAAGACATCGCCTTTGTAATTAAGTTCTTTTTTGATGTTATGCGGAATCCAGAGCTTTTTAGTCAGCCAGTCCTGCATTGCATACTGGTATTGCATGAAACCCAGAGGCCAAACTTTGAAAAGTGTCTTTAAAATCCTGTCAAAAAACTTTGTAAACGGTTTTTCGTAAAAACCAACCGCACTTAAATCGTCAGAACTGATACCAGCAAAGGTAAATGCCTCATTAATTGCATTAATTGGTAAGGAGTCATCGTGTTTTTTTCTTGTATAGCGCTCTTCTTGAGCTGCAAAAACTATTTCACCATCTTTGATCAGTACTGCGGCTGAATCATGGTAGTAACAACTGATGCCGAGAATGTAGATAGGCTTATCCATATTAAAACTGATACTTCATTCCGGCATCTTTTGGAGGATCTATCCAGTAAGTTTGTGGAGGCTTCTTGAAAACTTTCCCCAAACTCAGAATCTTAATTGCAAGTCCGTACACGCTGAAACATATCAGCCAAAAAAGACTCAGAATAATAAAACTCATAACGCGGCCAAGCACGTGACTAAACGAGCACCAGGCTTTCCAGAAAGGCTTTAATGGTTTGGGGCATTTCATCCTAGAAAACAGTGTATATGAATGGTGCTAATGGTGATCCCTGAGCAAATACCAAGATTAGGCCTAATAGTGCAATCATAAGTACTATGGGCAGAAGCCACCATTTCTTGCGGATTCTCATGAAATGCCAGAGTTCGGTGAAGATTGATAATTTTGTCATTGATTTTTAGAGTGAGTAATCATCTACAATAACATTGAATAGATACACTATTCTGTTAGAAAACGCAAGTTTTCATAAAGGGTTCCTGCTATCACTTTGTGCCCCTCGCTCGTCAAATGTTGATTATTTCTATAATACAAGCGTTTTCCGTTTTGTGCTTCATTAACAAGATTGGGAAGTGCATTAATTACGTTAAATTTCTCTGCTGTTAGCATGGAATGCATTTTGTTAGTGACAGCGGCAAAGTCCCATTCTTCATGTTCTACATATTGTATGTAGTTTTGTTGTATTTTATTGAATTGATCATAATGTATTGCCATTGGTGGTGGTATTAACAATACGAAAAACTGAGATCCGTTTGCTTCAACTTCATCTCGAAATGATCTTAATACTGTCATTGTAATATCAAATACTCCTTCAGTTTCTAGTTCATTGAATTTTGCTTTAATATTTGGAGAAAAAACTTTTGATACCATATCATAATCCTGCGATTTCTTGCTTTCTCCTGCTTCAGCCCCAACCATCTGCACATCTTTTTGATTGTTGTGCAATTTTGGGAATTTTGACAGTGTCAATCGTAATGCATCGTACAGGTATTGAACAATAATTATCTTTCTTCCGATTTCTGCGCCCCATGATTCGTCTGCGCGAGTATCAATCGATGAGACTCTGGCATGAAATCCTGAACCACTCAGATCAAATGTGTTGTTGTCGGTAAAAATTAAGTCATTCAGAGAATAAAAGCTAAGTACTACAACATCTGGAACAAAAAATTTCCCAATTGTTCTGTAGTGATTCAATTCATGAACTGCATTTATACCTGATAGTCCGATGATAGCAACATCAACTTCTTCACCAAATTGTTTGTCAATAATGCGTGCAAAACGCATATCTTCGTCCACTTCTCTGGCGTCTAAGAAAGAATCGCCATGGAATACTATTCGTTTCAATCCAGTTGCTTTTGATCGATCTGGGAATTCTGGACCACGAAATCCTTCACTATTTGTTTGTACTATTACAGAAAACTCATCGGATTCATGCTTCCATGTTTTATTAGCTGGCGTTACATATCCGATTCTCTTGTCGTTTTTAACCAATGGTGCAATATCATTAAGATTTATGTATATGCGCAAAGCGCATTCTGAAATTAATAGAAAAATAGTAATCGAAACAAATAATAATAATAGGTTTTTGCCGAGAGAAATAATTTCAACATTCCTTCGAGAATCCGCCTGCGTAAGCTGGCGGAGGAAGAGTT